>CAIJPN010000083.1 GCA_903822545.1 uncultured Anaerolineae bacterium
ATTGCAGGCATTAAGCGTTTCAACGTTTTGGTGCATGCTTTCCGCAACCGCAAGGCCAACATGGAAGATGATGTCATTGCTCTTTGCGCTGGCCTCTGGAATTTACTCTTACTTTGACCCTATTCGGGAACAACCCTAATTTTACAGCCGCGGATCTTTGCCGCGCTGTTGCGTGCTTCCAGATGAGCAGGTTGGATCCACCGATAAGTGGGATCCCTGGCATGGTGGCTACTCCAAACTTCCCGGCAATGGTGCGTGGCGGGGAGTTTCGCAGCAGGTCGCGCAGCAGGGTGGTTTCGCGGATGGTCACGGCCACCTGTCCATCGAGAAAGAGATTCCATGAGATGTGTTCATCAAGCAGCTGCATTGCGGGGGCGATAAAACGGTGGATATCGAAATATTTGTGCAGCCCGGCGCGGGTGAATGGGTCGCTCAGGCGGGTTTGGGTGGCGTTGGGGTTCAGGAAATCGCCGCCAGCGCCCCAGATCCAGCAGGCGGAGTTGTGCAGGGTGTCGAAGGTGGTGGCCATGGTTGGCACCACGAAGGGGGCTACATCTGTGCCTGCGCGCAGTTTTTCCAGTGTTAGGATGAAGTGTTCGGGGGTGTCAAATGCAGCGGCGGGATCGATGCTCACTTTTTCGAGCAGGTCGGTGCGGTAATAAACCACGTATGATTCAAGTGTCCAGGGAATGGCGATTACGTTGTTTGTTTCATGTTGGATGCAGCTTCGCCACATGGCGCGTGGGAAGGCGCTGCCATCACCAATTGCGGCCACTTCCCTGCGCATGAAGCGGCGCAGCCCGTTGAGTGCGGCCAGTGTTCCCATCCAGGTATCACCGGCTTCTGTGACGACTGCTCCCTCCTGGAGCTGGTGGATTTTCATCATTTCGGCCCAGGCGGTGCTCCACTTCAGGGTTTGCAGGTTGGGGTGGGTGTTTTCCTGGTATTGAAAATCTTCCAGCAGGTTGTGGATGGTCGTTTGGTAGGCTGGCGAGAACATTTGGATGAGGGCAATATCGAGTGTGCTCATGATTTCTCCCAATATTTTGAGGATGTCAGCACTATCTTTGTCTTGGGGCGTTATTTGTCAGGGTATGCTCTTTTTTTGGATGCGGTTGGCGCGCTGGATGAGCGGCAGGGCGGGGGTGATGAGCAGGCTGGCAAACAAAATGGCTGCCTGGATGCTCCACAAACTGACGATACCGGCCAGCGGGCCAGATGCGATTTGCCCAAGGGCATCCACCTGGCCAGACATGGAGATGACGGTGGCGCGTGTATCTGAATCGAGGCGCTGGTTAACCCAGGCGTCGTATAAGGGGCCGAGCACGTTGCGGGTAACCGATACCAGCCACAGGGCGGCGATACTGACAGCCAGGAAGGGTGATAGGGCGAAGCTGGCAATTGCCAGGGCGAGCAGACTTGTTAGCCAGAACATGCCTTTCGCAATGGAGGGGGCGTGGGCGGCATCGATGCTTTTTTCTACCCGGCGGGTGACAAAGAGTGAGAGCAGCATCCCGCCTGCCCGTAGAAGCCCAAAGAAGGCCACGTCATTCATCCCAAAAATCTGGGGGATGGTGAAGTGATCGACCAGGTATTTGACCCACAGCCGATCCCAGCCTTCGGAGTATAGCCCGTAAATGAAGCCGACTCCTAAAACGGCCATCAGTGCCGGGCGCTGGCTGACGGTGGCCAGGCCTTTGCGGAAGATGTCTCGCATGTGCTGCCAGGTGTTGCGATTTTCGGGTTTGGCGGGCGCAAAACCCTGTTCGGGCATAACCAGTGCCAGCGCCAGGGCGATGAGTGTCACGCAACTGCCGCCCGCCAGGATGGGCAGGTTGACGGCCAGGTTGCCGAGTGGGATGGCGAGTAACATGCCGGTGAAGGCCCCAGCCAGGTCGAATTGGTTGGCGCGCAGGAAGGCTCGGTTGGCTTCGGCTTCGCCGATTTCATCGGATAGCCAGGCTTGCTGCGCGCCGCTGGTGAAGGTGTAGCCCAACCCCCACAGGCCCGAAGCGACCAGGATGGCGCCGAAATACGGGAAAAGCCCCTCGATAATGAAGGCCAGCCCCATGATGGCGTAGCCGATGATCACTGAGAGCCGCCGCGAGTAAACGTCGGCGACGATGCCAGTGGGCACTTCGAAGAGTAGGATGACAACTTCGAGTGTGGTGCCAACCAGAACAAGCTGCAGACCAGTTAGTTTGGCAACGGTGGCTTCGTAGTAGGAGAGCACCACGAAGATCATGCTGAAGCACAGGGCGTTGGTGAAGGTCAGCGCCAGGTAGAGCGTGCGCGCGGGGAGTTTTTTCATAAAAGGCTGCAAAACAGAGTCCAAAGCCGGGAGACTTTGGACTGTTGCGTTTAGGCAGTTGCGAAAAGGATGAATGGATCGTTAGGCAAAAAGTCGGGAGACTTTTGCCTAACGATTTTATACTACTCCAACTACGGAGGATGGTTTTTTGGGGAACAGCGCGGTTGTGATGACGCGGAAATCGTCACTTTCCCAATAGCAATCGGCGTACATATGGCGCAGTTCGTCGAGGTTGCGGTGTCCAAAGATGAGTTGGATGATGGTCAGGCCAGGCAGGCCGACATCGCCCATGTCGTTGGGCTGGGGCTTGTATGCTTCTACCGAGGTGAGTTTGCCGTTTTCGAGGGTCAGTTTGAGGCCAGTTTTGTAGAGGTTCAACCGAAGTATGCCACTGTGGCCACAGGCCAGTGACCCGGCCAGGCGGTTTTCGAGCGCGGGCGCAATGTGGCGGATAAACCCTGGCAGGTCGGGGACGCGCACGTACCAGGCATAGGGCTGGCGAATGCGCGGCAGTTTTTCGCGCCAGGCATCGTAGACCGGGTGTTCGGAGCCAAAGGTGAAGGCGATGGCGGTTTTTTGCTCGAGAGGCTCGTTGTCGCGCAGGGCGTAGGCTTTGCTGGTTGCGAGCATGTAGCGCGCGACCGATGGGGTTACGGCCAGCCACGAGAGGCCCGGTTTGAGTTCATATTCAAACAGCGCCAGGCCCCAATCCCAGTTAAACCAGGGGTGGGTGATGTAGCCAACCGGCTCGCCATCTGGTTTTTGGATGATGCGTGTTTCGATGCGGTTGACGTTGCGTTCACTGCGCCCGGTCAATTCGTGCCGCCAGATGGCCTCGTCGCGCATGGTGCGGATGAGTTGGCGGCTGCCTGCGTGGGTGTAGAGCATATCCAAAAACGGGATGTCGGCCAGGGTGGCGGGGCGAAGCTGGTAAGGTTCGCTTTCGCCCTCTTTTAACGAGGGGATCAGCGGGGCGAATCCGGTCCGTCCGCCGCTCAATTCCAGCCCCATTTCGTAGCCGAACTGGCAGTAATAGTGCGGGATGCCGGTGATGGCCTGTACCATTTCGCCGCGTTCAAGGCTCCAGCGGTGGATTTCGTCAAATTGGAGCTGGATCAGGCGTTTGTGGCGATATTCGGGCAGGGTGCCAACCAGCTCGGGGCGGCCTACTTTGAAGGGGATGCCTTCGTAGCTCCAGGTCTGGGAGATGTGATTCAGCGAGGAAACGATCCGCCCTGTGGCCTGTTCTTCGATAATAGTAAAGTCGCCTGTCCCGAAGGTGGGATGCGGCAGGGTCAGCAGGTCGGCAGCCCATTGTCCAATTCGCAAATCGGGCTGTTCCGGATTGTTGGCGTGGATGCGGGCGTTGAAATCGCAGAGTTTTTCGGCGTCAGCGGCGGTGGAGCGGCGTAAACGCAGGCCGTCGCCGAGATCGCGGGGGAGGGTATGGTTTGACATGGTTTCTTTTAGAATTGAATGATCAGGTGTTTGATCATCCCATCGCGCAGGAAAATGTGGCGGCTGTGGGCGGCATCCAGTTGATGGCTGGTGATGGCCTGCTGGCTGCCATCTGCCAGGTGGATGGTGATCCCTGTGGGGGTGTTTTTGCGCACAATGACTGGCACCTGGCAAATGCTGGCGGCGAGCGAGCCAGCTTCCAGGGCTAGTTGCTGCGGGTTCCCGTTTACGTCGATGTAATCGAATCTGGCCGGGGCGGTCAGCAATTCAGCAGAATCCACCAGCAGCGGGTTGAATGCCAGGCAGCCGTTCTCAATCGACAGGCCGACTTCCAGCATACGGGTCAGGATTTCTTCCTTGACCATGCCGGTCATGCCGGGCTGGCGCGCGCCCTGGCCCTTGGGTGTGTGCGAATACGGGTCGGTGGGGAAGGCGCCGTAGACCTGGGGAGATTTGTGGAAGCCCAGCCCGGCGCGGATGTCGCGGTATTTTTCCAGCAGGCTCTGGCCGCACGGCTCGGTCTGGCAGCGCAGGGCGGTCTCTTGGGCGGCCAGCAGCAGCTTGGAGATCATGTGCCAGTAGATGCTGCCCAGACCCTCATAGGCGAAGAAGGTGCCAGATCGCCCGGTAAATTCGGTGTGGCGGAAGACGGTTTCAAACAGGGCTTCAATGGTATGGCCTTCGGCGGCCACCAGTTCTGCAAAACGCGGCTGGCGCGCCAGCGCCTCCAGCGCCCGGTGGACGCCTTTGCTATTGCGCAGCGGCCCGCTGAAGTGGTATACGCCATCCAGGTCGCGCAGGAAAAGGCTTTTGTCTTGGGCGTCGGCCAGGGCGGCGGGCAGCTTTAACCCGCGCAGTTGATCGGGGCGGAGGCTGTTCTTGGCCAGGAAGCCCGGCAGGGATTTATCGGGATAGAGGATGTAGCTGTGCTGGTCGGCGCGGTAGAGCGCGCTGTGGCGCAGGCTTTCGAGCAGCGCCAGCGATTCGTCGCCGCTGAGCAGGCCGGATGACAGGATGGCGACCTGCCCTTCGAGCATCTCGTACAGGTGGCCGACGGAGGCGCGCTGCCCGTCGAGGTGCAGGATGTTGTAGGCGTGGTACAGGTTGTCGGGGCGGCGGTTGGCGCGCAGGGCGTGTTCGATGTAGCGTTGGGCCAGTTCGAGGAAAGCCAGCACGTCCGCGCCAGCGAGCGCTGCCAGGTCGCCAGAAAAGCCGTGGTTGTAGAAATTCCAGCGGAAGTCACTGCCGGCCTGGCCGAGGGCTTTCATCATCTCGTAGCGCTGACCGTCATCGAAGGAACCGGCCAGCCGGGGCTGGAATGCCGTTAAAACAGCAGAAACCTGCCCGAAGAGCTGCGCCACTTCGGCACTGACGGTGACTTGCTGCGGCCCGAACAGTTCGCGGCAAAAGGCCAGGGTGCGGCGCAGGTAGCCGAGCGTTACCACCGAAAGGCCTTTGCCAACCAGGGCGTTGTTGGCATCGTTCCATTCCGGGCGCTGGGTGTTCATCCAGATGCCGCCCTCGGGGACAAAGTTGACCAGTTTGGCTAGCAGCAGGCTGAGCAGTTTTTCGCCCAGCGAGCGGTGCAGCACCTGACCATCTGGCCCGCAGACCAGTTTGCCATCGGTGCCGCGCACTTTTACACGTGCTTTGACCTCGCTTTCGAGGGCGTGATCAAAACTGATGGTGTTGTAGGGGTCATGGCATAGTTCGTCGAACGGTTTGAGCCGGTAGGGGACGTTGGCGTAGCTGAGGATCGGGCGCTCGAGGCTGGCACGCAGCTGGCCGGGGTGCAGGCGGGCGCTGATCTCCATCAACTTTTGCAGGTAGATGATCTGGTGATCGCTCCAGTAGCCGATGTTGGCCCAGGGGTTGCCCGGTTCTGGGGTTTCCCAATCTAGCCCGGCGCGGGTAATGCGGTAGGGGTTGTAGCCATCGGCAGTGGTGGCGCTCAGGAAGGTGGAGATCATGCTTTCGATATATTCGGGATAGGAATAGGCCAGCGCTTCCCAGTTCTGGAAGATGTCGCGCCAGTTGCCCTCGTAATCGAGGCGCTGCGAGCCATCGGGTTGTTTGATTTTGATGTTGAAGCGGTTCCATGGGCGGCTGGGGTCGCCGTGGCGGCGGCTGAAGGTCAATGGCAGGTAAGTGTGTGCCAGGCGGAGCAGATCCGCGGAGGGTTGGGCGCTGGCGCGGGCATGTAGCTCGGTGAGATGAAGTTTTTCGGGCAGGGTATTCAAAAATTCAGCGCTGGCGTGGAAGGCATCTTGGTGATGGGTGCGGACGTAGTCGCTGAAATCGGCCTTGCTCAGCCAGTACTGGTCTGCAAAAATACCGCCACGCATGACGTTGAACATGACGTTGGCAAAGTGATGCGCGGTGGAAAGCGTATCGGCAGAAACCTGCCAGCCATCGGCGCTGGAGATGATCTGGCGCAGGCGGGCGGTGTTGGCCTGCACATCCTTTTCAATTTCCTGGCTGAGGGTTGGTTTGTCCCCCCGCAGCCGGTTCAGCGTGCCGATCAGGGCCGCGCTATCCTGGCTGACATCTGCCACGATCTGCCAGGATTTTTCGGCAGCCTGGGGCAGGTCGAAGGCAGAATGGACGAAGTACGCGCCTCGGCGGCCTCGAATTTCTGTTTCGGAGGTGATGCCAGCCCCGGTGCGGAATCGCTCCAATTGCGCGGAGCAAAGCAGGTAGCCGGTGGCATCCAGCCCGACCTGGAAAACGCTGGTCGCCAGGAGTGACTCGCTCGGTTCGGCCAGGTCGGTCAGGGTGGAGTTGAGCGCAAAAATCCCCAGCCCGCTGTGCGGGTCGAGTTCGCTGCGTTTGTAGGCATCCAGCAGGCAGCTGAAGACGTTCTGAGTGTCGGATGAAACGTTGGCCGGCAGGATGTTTTGCAGGCCATCGAGCAGTTCCACCTGGCAGGCCTGGGCGTTGTTGCCAAGCCAGGCGGTTTTGACAAAACCGAATTGCTCGCTGGTGCGCCAGGCGTAGCGGTAAGTCAGGCCCAGGTCGAGGTTGGTTTCTTCAAAAACCAGGGCGGTGCCAGGGATGTTTTTATACAGGTTGCGGGCCAGGGAGTAACTGCCGTGCTGGCGCGCCGAAAATGGCTCCCACAGGCTGGTGCGCCCGGCGCGGGTGACCAGCAGCAGGGCTTTGTGGCCGGCGCTTTCGCTGTTTTCGGCCAGCTTGTCTTCGGTGTAATAGGGGAACAGGGCCTGTTCCGCGCTGACGCGTCCGGCTGACAGCCCGCCGCTGGTGGAGATGAACAGCCAATGGTCAGAACTGCTGACCAGGCTGATGAAGAACGGTTCGAGGGCATCGTAATCCTGGATTTTGTAGTAGGTTTCGCCCAGGATGGATACATAGTCGCCCTGGATGGCGGTGTCGGAAAGTTTTTGGGGCGTTTCGCCGATATAAATTCTGTTGCGCGCGGAGGGTTTCATAAGATCGATTTTTCCTGGCTGGGGTGAAAATGTGCCTTTTGCAGGCTGGAAATTATCCACGATGAGAAGAATGAATAAGATTCCATTGATGAGAACAGTTTAAAACGTGTGGAGTCTACCAGATATTGTGCTGGGATGACTGTCTTGAGTTGCTGGCTCTTTGCGTTTTAGCGCGATGAGATTCACTATATTAAATCCCCAACACCTTGCAATTATCCTGCAATTGTTAAGAATATTGAAAGGATGCATAATAATTTTGTAAGGAAAACCGAAAAGGCAAAACCAGTGAAAGCTGGTCGCGCAAAGCTATGGGTCTAAGTTCGCACGAGCGAGTATGACCGCCAGGCTGCCGAAAATCCTCAACACAATTTTGCGTTGAAAGGCCTGGCTTAACGTTTAAGCCAGGTCTTTTTTTGTTGTTCACCCTTTTCACGCGGAACCGGTAGGCCCGGAACGCAAAACCCCATAAGGAGGTTCGTATGTTGTCACGCTTCAACAAAGGATTGCTGATTGTCATGTCCATCGTCGCCCTTTCAGCGGTCATCTACGCCCTGGCGAACACGAATGTCTTTGGCACCACTGCTAACAACATCGGCAGCGGCAGCGATGCAGTGTCAGGTTACACTGTTTCAAGCGTTGTCTACAGCTTGAGCACCACCAACCCGCTGCTTGTATCGCAGGTGGCCTTTACGTTGACTCCTGTCTCGGGTCTTGCCCAAGACAATGCTACGGTTGTGAAAATTCGCACCGTAGCTACAGACACAACCTTTGCTACCTGGACCTGTACGGTGGTTGCCACGGCTGTTACCTGTACCAACGCCGCTGGGGTTGCGGCAGCGGATATTGTCACCCTGGACATTGTCGCTCGCAACTAACCCACCCATTATCCGCCCGGGGCGAAATAGCCCCGGGCGGCGCTTCAACCAACGCAATCATCCCATTCTTTTTTTGAAATACCCCAGGCCTATGAAACTCTTCAAATCGATATTTGACCTGATCTTCGACATCATCATGCTGGCTGTACTGATCTATGCCTGGATCAATTTTGCCCCAATCCAGGTTGGTGGGCCTGCCAGTTATGTTATCGTCAGCGGTATCAGCATGGAACCAACCATGCACGCCGGAGACCTGGCGGTGATGCGGCGCGATACAAATTACCAGGTTGGTGATGTTGTCACCTATCGTGATGCAAAATTACAGCAATTTATCATCCACCGCATTATTGGCGTAGAGGCGGGCCAATACATTCTGCTTGGCGATAACAACAAAGAACCCGATACTTACCGTCCGACAAAAGATGAAATCATCGGCAAGCTCCTGTTCCACTTGCCATTCAATATTGGGCAGTTCTTCAACTGGCTGCGCTCCGCCCAAAACAGCGCAATCTCTGCAGGGTTGCTGGGAGGTACTTTTATGGCTTATATGATGTTAAAACCTTCACCCAAAGGGGATACCGAGCAGGTTCCATCGCGCGAAAAAAAAAGCAAGGTGATGATCGAAAACGTTGCGGCTGAATTCCAAACAGCTCTTTATATCCTGGGGTTTGCCGCATTATTATTTATCATCCTTAGTATTTTTGCGTTTAGCAACCCACTCATAAAACCGACCGCCAATATCGATTACCAGCAATCCGGTGTGTTCTTTTACTCAGCCGCTGGCACGCCCGGGATTTACGATACTGACAAAATCCGCTCGGGTGAACCAATCTTCCCCAGCCTGACTTGCTCCTTGAACGTGGGCTTTGTCTACAACCTCGATAGCCCCGACCTGGGAGAATCCCACGGTAGCCACCAGATGACAGCCCGCATCACCGATGATCAGAGCGGTTGGCAGCGAACGATCCCGCTCATCCCAACCACCGCTTTCAGCGGGAATGCCTATTCCACCTCCGCCACCCTGGATCTGTGCCAGATTGAGACCCTGGTCGCTTCGGTTGAAAATGAGACCAATTTCCACCCCCTGGTATATACCCTGACCCTGTCGCCACACGTATCCATCGCCGGGCAGGTGGCCGGGTACTCTTTTGCAGATTCTTTTGAGCCAACGCTGATCTTTAAATTTGACAAAGTTCACTTTTACCTTGATGCCGACCAGGCCAACGCCCAAAAGAACAATGACCCAATGCTCACGCTAAAAAAGGGCAGTATTATCAATCCGGTTGAAACGGCAAACACAATCTCCTTTGCTGGCGTGAACATGCCAGTGAGCGATTTGCGCATCGTCGGGTTGGCGGGTGTCGGGTTGTCGATCGCGGGTTTTGCCATCCTGGCCTGGTACATTTACCAGATTGCCAGTCGCAGCCAGGAGGCCTTGATCAACATCAAATATGGATCCAGGCTGATGAATGTTTATGATCGGGGTTTTGAAAATATCAACCCGGTAGTAGATGTCACCACCATTGACGACCTGGCAAGGCTCGCAGAACTCCAAAATACTGCCATCCTGCACATGGTGCGAGATAATTACCATTATTACCTGATCCAGACCAGCCGCAATACCTATCGCTATGTGATTAGCGATGGGAAACGCGCGGCTCTTAAGGCAGCCCAGATCCCATTGGTTCAGGGAGAGTAATCATGCCCCATCGAAAAATGTTCCGGTTGATCATGTTTGGTTACCTGGCTTTGTTTCTCATTAGTTTAATGAGCGCCTTTGCCGCAAGCGTCAGTATTTCAGGATCGAACAACATTGGTGCGCTCTCGGTTGTCCCTGGCGCACAAAACCTGAAACCGCCAGCCTGCGCAAGCCTGACCCTGACCAATATTGTGCGCGGCTCGGGCTTGATCAATGGCACGCCTGGCAACGACCTGATTTTGGGCAGTGCAATCGCAGATACCATCAACGGATTGGGCGGCAATGACTGCATCCTGGCTGGCAGCGGCGATGACATCATTGATGGCGGCGATGACGATGATATCGTCGATGGTGGCGCGGGCACGGATGTTTGCACCCTGGGCGCTGGAACGAATACATCCTATAACTGCGAAACATTGCCATGAATTAGGTTCGCTGTAAAAATCGCGCGCATGGAATGGGGAATTTCATTTTTTATTTAACCCAAGTTGCTACCTTGATATGTCAAACTGCCTTTTTGCAAGGAGTTCCCTCACCCTGGCCCTCTCCCAAAGGGAGAGGGGGGTAATTCCCTTCCCCCGCCGGGGGAAGGGCCAGGGATGAGGGCGATTGCGCCAAAGGTAGCAACTTGAGTTATTTAACAAGGCTCTCTCGTTTTTAATGTGGTAATGGGTAGGGGCGACCCGCCCGGCGCAAAAAATCCTGGTTTTACGGCGGATTTCTCGGCAAAATTGCACCAGTTTATACCCTGAAGGGTCGCCCTTACGAGTTTTCACACCAAAAATGATAGAGCCTTTAACAGTGAATAATGGACAACAACCTGCACAGCACAGTTTGCACACACGCATGAGCGGAGCGATAACGCAGCCGAAGAGCATTTTGCGGCCAACAAACGCTGTGATTACAACCTGCCGTCATCGCTCAGTGGGAAAAACACGGGTTACGAAGTTATTAGGGGTTTTCTCCCTGGCCCAGTACGCCAGGACGGGCCGTATTTCCGTGTCTCAGGGGTAAATTGCTCAAGGTGTAGTGTTCACCCTTTGCATGACCACTACAGAAAAACGGGGGTATTGGTATGAAAAGCGCTGTTTTGCCTGTTCCTTTTGCAGAAGATTCGCAATCTTTTTGTTTGCTCCCATAACTTTTTCAGGCTTTCAACGACAATTAGCATGAAGTCACTTTTCTAATGCCCAGGGTCGCGAATTACGTTTCCCTACCTAATGAAAAACGCAATTCGTGACCACAATCCATACAACCCATATTTGGAGGCCAAATGAACCCCGTTCGAATCAAGTTTTTCTCAATTATCCTGTTATTCAGTTATTTGCTGGCAGCTTGTGGCGCAGCGGGAACCAATCCCACTGTGGAAGTCAAAGCCAGCGGTGATGGGCAAAGCGTCAGTGTAGAATTTGCCGGGCAGGTAGACGCGATCTCAGCTGATTCCTGGAGTATTGGCGGGAAAGTTGTGAAAGTGGATGCCAGCACTCTGTTTGACGGCACATTTGCTCCCGGCGACCAGGTAAAAGTCAATGCCACTGTCCATGCAGATGGCAGCGTGGTGGCGAACCGTGTTGAAGTTTTCGACCCGGCCCAGGCAACGGCAGAAGTTGTCCAGGCGCTGCCAACTTCCACTCCGGCATTCACCTCAACTGCCGAAGTGGTGATTTCATCCACGCTCGAACCTGGCGCAAGCTCCACCCCTGAAGCCGGGCTGACCTCCATGACCCAGGAATTTACCGGTATTGTCGATTTCCTGGGTGGCGATACGCTGAAGTTGAGCGGGATGACCTTTATCATCACCAGCAGCACTGAATTCAAAAACACCATTCGCGTTGGCGATACCGTCAAAATCCATGCTGTGCAGAACCCTGATGGCAGCATTACTGCCACCGAAATTGAACTGGTCGAAGCTGGCACCATGGCCGGGCTCAATACGCCAGCCCCAACCGATGATCACGGTGGATTGAATTCGGGCGGCGACGACAACGGTGGCGACGACAACGGTGGCGACGACAACGGTGGCGACGACAACGGCGGCGATGACAACGGCGGCGATGACAACGGCGGCGATGACAACGGCGGCGATGACAACGGTGGCGACGACAACGGTGGCGACGACAACGGTGGCGACGACAACGGCGGCGACGACAACGGCGGCGATGACAACGGCGGCGACGACAACGGCAATGATTAAACCGCTGTAATGGATTCGGCTGAATTTATGCTGGCTTGAAATGATATACTTTCCAATGTTAAACATCTTTTCAACGGCTCAACCAACTTCCCAACTCATGCCAGCCTCCCCGGAATCGAATGAACTGGATGGCCTGCGACGTCTTGATTCGCAGGTCATCAGTGCTGTCTACGACCGTTACTTCCCGGATGTGTTTCGCTTTGTGCGCTACCGCATCAATGACGACAAAGCCGCCGAAGACCTGTCCAGCGATGTTTTCATGCGTCTTCTCGAAGCCGCCCGCGCCAATCGCGCGCCAGATACCAACCTGCGCGCCTGGTTGCTCTCAACCGCCTCGCACCTGGTCAACGACCACCTGCGCCGTCACTATCGCCGCCCGGTGGAAAACCTTGATGAATCTCACGCGGACCAGCGCACCAACCTGCCGGTTGAATACGAACAAAAAGAGCGTCTGGGCCGTATGAAAAACGCCCTTTCAACGCTCACCGACGAACAACAAAATGTGCTTGCCCTGCGCTTTGGCGGCGGATTTTCACTCGAAGAGACAGCCGCTGCACTTAAAAAGAATGTAAATGCCATTAAACAGCTCCAATTTCGCGCGCTGGCAGCCCTCCAGCGCAAAATGGATGATCTACCATGAGAGACCAGCGCCTTTACGATGCACTTGAAACCAGTCTCTCTGCCCTTGATCGGGGCGAGGACATCGAATCGTGCCTGGCGCGCTTCCCGCACCTGGCTGATGAACTACGCCCAATCCTGGTCGCATCGCTGGATGCCCGGCGATTGGCCTCCACCAGCCTGCCCGAAGGTGCCCAACTGCGCTCGCGCGCGCGCCTGCTCAACTATGCAGCCGAACTGCGCGAACAAAAACGCCATCCCATCCTGTCCATCTTCCGCCCGTTCACCAGTGGACGCCTGGCACGCCTGGCCCTGACGGTTTTGCTGGTCGCCGCCTTCCTGCTTTCGGGCGGCACCGGCCTGGTGAGCGCCTCCAACGGCTCATTGCCCGGTGACCAGCTTTACCCGGTCAAGCGCAGCCTGGAAGGTGTGCAACTCTTCTTCGCTTTTGACCATGAAAACCGTCAGAAACTCGAAGACCACTTCGAAGAAGAGCGCGTGCGCGAGATCGAAGAACTTTACACCGAAGGCCGCATGGAACAGGTTGATTTCACAGCTGAGTTGCAAAGTCAGCAGGGTGATATTTGGGTTGTGGGCGGCCTGACCATCCGAATCGATGATGAAGCCATCATCCCAGCCGGCGTTGTTCCAGGTGCAATCATCCACATCGTTGGAGAAACAGATGACGGGATCATCAAAGCTGAGCAAGTGATCCTGCTCTCAACGCCGGTTGCCACCCCAGGCTTGCTGCCCATCGCTACCTCCGCCCCGACACAGCCTTCCGCGCCATCAGATCACGACAACCTGAAAGAAAACTCCACGCCTGAGCCTGGAGAAACTGAAGACGCAGATGATGACCAGGATGAAGACTCTGAAACACAAACCGAAGCTGAGCAAACCCTGGGCGCGCCCACCCAGGAAGAAACCTCCAAAAGCGACGATTCTAAAATCGAACCCACTCCTACCCCCAAACCTGATGATGACGACTCCCAAGAAAATACAGCCACCCCCAAACCTGATGATGACGACTCCCAAGAAAATACAGCCACCCCCAAACCTGGCGATGACGAACCCAAAGACCCCGACCCCACAGACAAGCCAACCGATGATGGCGATGACTGAATCGGGGGTGCTTAAATTCCAAAATGGTGCCTGGCGCGGCGCACTTTTCCAACCCCTGCGCCGATTTTCCTGAACGCCAGCTTGCATTTTTAACTGAAACGGGGTAAATTACCTTTACGCTCTTACGCAATACGCACCCACTCGCGTATTGCGTAATTCGTATCAGGAGACTTCCATGACCGATACCTTCTACCTTGGCCGCCAGTTTGACCTGCGCGCAGGGAAAACCACCCCCGAAACCCTTCATTATGATCCGACCGACCTGACCACGCATGCCATCATCACCGGCATGACCGGCTCTGGCAAAACCGGCCTGTGCCTGGCGCTGATGGAAGAAGCCGCGCTGCAAGGCATCCCGGCCATCCTGATCGACCCCAAAGGTGACCTGACCAACCTGCTGCTGCACTTCCCCGACCAGGCCCCGCAAGATTTCCAACCCTGGCTGGATGCCGACACCATCCGCAGGCAGGGAAAAACCGTGGAGCAGGTGGCCGCCGAAACCGCCCAAACCTGGAAAAACGGCCTGACCGAATGGGGAGTTGGCCCAGAACGCATCCGCGCACTGCAAAATGCGGCCCAATTTGGCGTTTTCACCCCCGGATCCGATGCCGGGCTGCAAGTCAGCGTGCTGTCTTCTCTCGAAGCGCCACCCATCCCCTGGGAAGGCAACAAAGAGATTTTGCGCGAGAAAATCTCCAGCACAGCCACCGCGCTGCTGGGGCTGGTGGGCTACGAAGATATCGACCCGCTGCGCTCGCGTGAACACATCCTGATCGCCAATATTTTCGAATCGGCCTGGAGCCAGGGCAAAAGCCTGGATATGACCGAGCTGATCATGCAGGTGCAAAACCCGCCCTTCACCAAATTGGGGGCTTTCCCGGTGGAGAATTTCTTCCCCGAAAAAGACCGCATAATGCTGGCGATGACGCTCAACAACATCCTGGCCTCGCCCGCCTTCCAGAGCTGGCGCGAGGGCCAGCCGCTCGACATCCGCGCCCTGCTGTTTACCGATACTGGACAGCCGCGCCACAGCGTTTTCTACATCGCCCACCTGAGTGATGGTGAGCGCATGTTCTTCGTTACCCTGCTGCTATCGGCCTTCGAAACCTGGATGCGCACCCAGGCTGGCTCTACCTCACTGCGCGCCATGCTCTACTTTGATGAGCTTTTCGGCTACCTGCCGCCTTCCAAAAACCCGCCGAGCAAGATCCCGCTGCTGCGTATGCTCAAACAGGCCCGCGCTTTTGGCGTGGGGCTGGTGCTGGCCACCCAAAACCCGGTGGATGTGGATTACAAGGCACTTTCCAATGCCGGGACGTGGTTCGTGGGCAAACTCCAGACCGAGCGCGACCGCGAGCGCCTGTTGGATGGCCTGCAAACCGCATCCGCTGACCTGGATCGCAACGCTTACGGGCAGATCATCTCGGCGCTGGGCAAACGCACCTTCCTGCTGCACAACGTTCACGCCAGCGGGCCGCAGCTCTTCCAGACGCGTTGGGCCATGAATTTCCTGGCCGGGCCGCTGACCAGGGCGCAGATCCCAGCGTTGAACAAACTTGCAGGCTCGTTGCGCGATTTAGCAAACCGCACTACCAGGGTGGATGCTGCTCCGGTAGCGGCCAGCACATCCCAGGGCGGTTCGCCGGATATCTCCCGCTTTCAGTCTGTTGCCGTTAACGGGGCAGCTACCAGCGAAGAGCGACGCGCTTTGTCAAATGGTGTAACCGGGATGGATTCTGGCAGTGGGCAGCGCGATTTAGCAAATCAGACCACATTTTCAGCGCTGGAAGGCAGCCAGACGCGCCCCAGCCTGCCAGCTGGGATTATGGAGTATTTTCTGCCGCTCAATTACAGCGTCTCGGAGGCTTTTCGAGCCGCTGGTGAGTCTCTGCCGGTGGATGCGCGCATGGAAGCGGTGCTCTACCGCCCAACCCTGCTGGCTTCGGCGCGCGCGCGTGTACTCGACCGGCGCTATGGCGTGGATAGCGAACTGCATCGCACTGCGCTGGTGGATGTTCTGGAAAAGCGCGGCATGGTGCGATGGGATGATTTCCCCTATGCCGGGCCAGATCTGTCGAAGCTGGAGCGCCAGCCGGCGCCCCAGGCGCGTTTCGCCACGCTGGATGCGCCTTTTGCGGATGCCAAACTGCTTTCCTCGCTCCAAAAGGATTTTGCCGATTGGGCTTTTCGCACATCCAGCATTTCGGCTCGCGCCAATGAGACGCTCAAAGTCTATGCCGGGCCGGATGTCAGCGCGGCGGATTTCCGCAAAGCCTGCGCCGATACCGCCCGAGCCATGCGCGATGCGGAAATTTCCAAAACTACTGCCGCAATTGATCGCCAACTGGCGGCGCTGCGCGATAAATTATCGCGCGAACAGCGTGAACTGACGCAAGACCAGGTGGAATACGAGAATCGCAAGCGCGAAGAGACCGGTAATATGCTGGAGTTGGGCGCGGGGCTGCTGGGCCTGGGCCGCAAAAAGAGCCTGACCACCCAGATGTCGAAAAACCGTATGACCCAGCAGGCCAAAGCCGAGGTGGACGAATCGGTGCTGGCGATTAAGCAGTTCGAGTCGCAGATGGCCGATAAAGAAGCCGAGCGCGATCAACTCGTGCGCGATATCAATGACCGCTGGGCCGAGGTGGTCAACCAGGTGACAGAAATCCCGGTAATGCCGAAAAAGTCGGATGTGTTCATTGAGTATTTTGGTGTGGCCTGGCAGCCGTTTTATATCGTTCGCGCCAACGGGGAACGTTTTGAGCTTCCTGGCTTTGGGGCGGAGTAAGATTTGGCATGGATTTTATGGGAACCCTTTCTCTGATCATTGCGTCTATCTTGTGGGGTGTGCTGCACTCCATTCTTGCCTCGCATGGATTTAAGGCACTGGTGCGCCGCTTGCTTGGTGACACTGCTTTCGAGCGTATCTACCGGCTGTTTTATAACCTGTTCGCATCGGTCAGCTTTATCCCGGTACTGGCCATGCTGGTGGCTTTTCCTGATCTCGCACTGTACAGCATCCCATCGCCGTGGGTTTACGCCACCCTTGTTATCCAGGGATTGGCGGCGCTGGCGCTGGTGGCCGGTGTTATGCAGACCGGGCCGTGGGAATTCATTGGCCTGGCACAGTTGAGCGGGCCGCTGAAAAAAGAATCAGCGCTGGTGACGAACGGGTTGTATGCGCGAGTCCGCCATCCCCTGTACACTGCCGGGCTGGTGTTCATCTGGCTCACGCCCGAAATGACCGTCAACCGGCTGGTGCTGTGGAGCATTTTCTCGTTATACATCGTCATCGGCGCGTATTTTGAAGAGCGCAAACTGCTCAAGGATTTTGGTGAAGTCTACGCAGCTTACAAAGCCCGGACGCCGATGCTGATCCCAACGCTGCGAAAATCCTGAGTTGTATCAAAGGAAAACAAGCATGTCTCATAAAACCTTCCCTGTGCTAATGCTCATGCTGGTTTTGCTGGCCGGGCTGCTGGCTGGCTGCCAATCTCAGGCTCGGCTGGCAGGCTCGTCGGATGCGGGCATCAGCGTGGGCATTACCGCTGAAACCTGTCCCAATGTCGCGGCCCAGGTTGGTCAAAAAGTGACCTGGACAAACCAAGATTCAGCCAGCCACATTGTCAAGGCTACCCCGCCCAGCGGCAGCGGGCAATTCGACTCAGGGATATTGAAACCGGGTGATGTTTTTGCGTTTTCATTCCCTGAAACAGGCACCTTCCCCTATACCTGCTCCGAAGACGGCACCAAAACCGGAACAGTGACAATCACCCAATAAAATCTTAACGTTATTTCCTGGAAACCTATGACCACTACCGTCCGTTTCGTTCGTCAGCGACCCAACCGTGAAGGTGAAACCCTGTTCGTGCAGTTTTTACTGGCATTTGGCGGCGGATTTGCGCTTTTCCTGACCGTTATCTTTGGGCTGACTTTGGGCTACCGCGCCCTGTACGCCGGACGCATCTTCCCGGGCGTTTCCATCGCTGGGGTGGATCTTTCGGGCCTGTCATCTAATGATGCCGCCCAACGCCTGAGCACCCAGCTCACCTATCCATATAATGGGATCATCATCTTTAAAGATGGCGAAAAAATCTGGGCCACGAACCCATCCCAACTTGGGCTGGTGTTTGATCCCGGGGCAACTACCAACATGGCCTTCCAGTTTGGGCGTTCGCTCAACATCTTCACCAGTCTTAATGACCAGTTAAATTCAGCCCAGGTGGGCGTGGATCTGCCTCCCATCGTGGCCTACGACCAGCGGGTGGCCTACAACTTCCTGCAAGCACTCGCAAACGAAATCGACAAACCCGCCATCGAAGCCAGCCTGGCCATCAACGGTGTGGATGTCATCGCCCAGCCCGGCCAGGTGGGACGCCGCCTGAACGTGGATGCCACCCTGGTGTATCTCAACGCCCAGCTCCAAACCTTCCGCGATGGTGAAGTGCCACTGGTCATCACCGATGCGCCGCCCGATATCGTCGATGTCTCCACCCAGGCCGAATTGGCCCGCAACGTGCTCGCTGCGCCTTTTGCGCTGGTGCTGCCCGATGCCAAACCGGGTGATCCCGGCCCCTGGTTTATCGAACCGCTGGCAGTCGGTGACATGCTGCGGGTTTCGCGCGTCCGCACCGATTCAGGCGCCGCCACCTACCGGCTGGAACTCGACCCGCAAAAACTGGAAGCGCGGCTCAGGGAACTTTCCTCCCAAATTGACCAGAACGAAGAGAACGCCCGCTTCACCTTCAACGATGAAACCCGCCAGCTCGATCTGATCCAATCGTCCAAAATCGGGCGCGTGATGGATATTCCCCGCACCATCCAAACCATCCAGAACGCCATTGCCCTGGGATACCAGTCCGCCTCGATTGAACTCAACGTTACCCAGCCACAGGTTGCCGACGATACCAGCGCGCAATCGCTCAACATCACCCAATTGGTCGGGTCCCAAGCCACCTACTTCTACGGCTCCAGCACTGCGCGTATGCAAAACATCCAGACCGCCGCCGCCAAATTCCACGGGCTGCTGGTGGCTCCCGGCGAAACCTTCTCCATGGGCAACGCCCTTGGCGATGTCAGCCTGGATAGTGGCTACGCCGAAGCGTTGATTATCTACGGCGGGCGCACCATCAAAGGCGTCGGCGGTGGTGTCTGCCAGGTCAGCACCACCCTGTTCCGCACCGTCTTCTTTGCCGGGTTCCCGGTTGCCGAGCGCTATGCCCACGCCTATCGTGTCTATTACTACGAACTGCGCCAGGGCGGTGGCTACGACCCCAACATGGCCGGACTGGATGCCACTGTCTACTTCCCTGTGGTTGATTTCAAATTTACCAATGACACCCCCTACTGGATGTTAATGGAAACCTACTTCGACCCGCAGGCCTATACCCTCACCTGGAAACTCTACTCCACATCCGATGGCCGCTCCGTCACCTACACCAACTCCGGCCCGCAAAATGTGGTTTCAGCCCCAGAGCCTTCCATCCAGTTCAATGCCGATTTCAAAGAAGGCGAATTCCGCCAGACCGACTACGCCGCTGAAGGTGCAGATGTCACCATCGAACGCACCGTCATGCGCAACAATGCCCTGCACTTTCAGGACAAATTCGTCACCCACTACCAGCCCTGGCGCGCCGTGTGCGAATACGGCCCCGGTATCGACGACCCAGAAAAAATCGCCAAACGCCGTGGCCTGTGCCAATAACCCTGGCACCGATGCGTGGTACAATTTTGCGCCACCAAAAAGGAGAAATCAATGGTTTCAAAAGACCTGCTCGAAATCTTACGTTGCCCGGCCTGTGTCCGCGAAAAAACCGGCCTGCTGACCCTCACCCGCGAAAGCTGGCTCATCTGCCAGGATTGCGGGCGCAAATATCCCATCGTCGAAGACATCCCCGTCATGTTGATCGACGAAGGCGACAAATGGGCCAATACCGCAGCCGAAAGCCTGCCAGTGCCGCCCCCTGCCCGTTAGAATGACCGCGCTCCAGCCGCTCCTGGCCCAACTAAGCAGCGGCAACGACTACCTGGCAGAAAACGCCGCCGCCAAACTCTATGCACACGGCCAGCCAGCCTTCGCCGCCCTTTGCCAGTTGCGCCAATCACCCGACCCAGACCAGCGCTGGTGGGCCGTGCGCGCCTTGTCCCAATTCCCGGCATCTTCGGGATTAAATGGGGAACTGATTGCTGCGCTGGAAGATGATACCGTTGAAGTGCAACAGTGCGCCGCCCTGGCAATATGTCATCATCCCGCCCTGCAAGCTGTCTCATCGTTAATCCGTCTTTTATCCAGCTCCGACTCATTGCTTGCCGGGTTGGCATCCACCGCCCTGGCAAAGATCGGCCCCGAAGCGGTTCCCGCGTTGCTGGAAGCGCTCAAGAACGAAAAAGCCTCTGCGCGCCTCGAAGCCATCCGCGCCCTGGCAGAAATCAAAGACCCGCGGGCCATCCCAGCCTTGATGAAAATTCTCGACTCTGACTCAGCCCTTGCGCGTTACTGGGCCGAACAGGGCCTCGACAACCTGGGCCTGGGCATGGTCTACCTCAGGCCCGAATAACGAAAAAAATATGAACAACAAATTTAAACCATCTTTAAGAACAATCATCTTTGCAGTTGTCATGATAATGCTGTTTGTGGGCATCTTGTATGGCGTCCGCACCTTCACCATGACGCTGCAAACCTTCGGCCTGCCCGGCGTAGCTGTTTCGGGGGCAACTGCCACCCCAGCCATACAATCCCCCGATATCCCCACGCCCGAGCCGCAGGTCCCCGCAGCAGCCCTGCCTCCCGCCTGGGACGGCTCCAGCCGCGTCACCATCCTCCTAATCGGCCTCGATTATGCCGATTGGACCGCTGACCGTACCGGCCCATCCCGCTCAGATACGATGATGCTGGTCACACTCGATCCCCAGACCAAAACCGCCGGGATGTTATCCATCCCGCGTGACTTGTGGGTCAATATCCCCGGGTTTGATCATGCCCGTATCAACACCGCATACTACCAGGGCGATGCAAACAAACTTCCGGGTGGTGGGCCGGCCCTGGCGGTGAAAACAGTTGAGCAGGTGATTGGTGTCCCTGTGCAGTATTTTGCCCAGGTTGACTTTATGACTTTTGTTAAGATCATCGATTACATTGGCCCGCTCTATATTAACGTTAATCAAAAAGTAATAATCGACCCGATTGGCGCTGGCCCAGATGATATTATGATCCCCAAGGGTGTACAACGTTTCGATGGGATGAGAGCCCTGGCGTTTGCTCGCGCCCGCAACACAAAAGGTGGCGATGTAGATCGCGCCGTCCGCCAGCAATTGGTAATGATGGCGGTTCGCGATAAAGTGCTGGATCCTGCCAACTTCCCCAGGCTGATTGCAAATGCCCCGGCCATGTATGCCGAGTTCCAGAGTGGCATAAAAACCAATATGAGCCTGGATGATGCCATCAAGTTGGCGGTGTTTTTACAACAGATCGATCCGGCCAACATTAAGCGTGGTGTTATCAATTACGATATGGTTTTACTGGCATCAGTGACAGTTAACGGTGAGAAACAGGATGTCTTTAAACCCATCCCTGATAAAATCCGTGAACTGCGGGATGATATTTTTACATCCTCTGGCGCAATCAGCCCAATGGCACTCCAGGGCGCCAACGCCGAAGATATCAACGCGCTGGTGGAGCTTGCCCGGCAAGAAAATGCCAGCCTTGCGATTTATAACGGCACCTATACCCAGGGCCTGGCGCAGCAAACCGCCGCATATTTCCAGTCGTTGGGCCTGAATGTGGTTGGCACAGCCACTGCTTCAGAATATCCAGGTGTTACAAAGATTATTGATCATCGTGGCCGGCCTTATGCGCTGCGTTTCTTCAAAATGTTGTTTGGCATTGGCAGCGGCTCGCAAATTATCAGTAAATTTGACCTGACGGCCCCGGCGGATATTGAGATCATCCTTGGTGATGATTGGGCGGCCAATAATACAATGCCCAAATAGCAGGTTGGCAAAACAGAAAAGGAATACAAAAAAGCCCTGGCGGAGTGTCAGGGCTTTTTGTATCGGTATCAGTGGCGGGTATTTCAAGGCTGTTCAAAATCCAACCGGATGCCGCCAGGGAAGGTGTTTCCATCGGCCGATGGGCAGGCTGGCGCTGACAGGTCTGTGATGCGGGTGCTGCCGTTGCTCAGGCTCAGGCTGTAGGTTGTTCCAGCGCTCATGACAAAGTCGGCGTAACCGGGGTCGATTTCGGGTTTGAGCCCGGTGAAGAAGTTTTCGCTGCTGCCCTGCCAGGCCAGGGTAATTTCTATGCCAGGTGCGGGGTTCCTGGCGGCATTTTTGATGTAGATTTGCAGCAGCCCTGGTTGTTCCACCTGGCAGAAGGTGGATTGGGCTACCAGTTGGAAGGGTTGCCCTGGGGTGGGGGAGGCTGTGCGTGTGGGGCGGGGTGTGGCGGTGGAGATGGGGGTGGGTTGCGTGGGGGTGCGGGTGGAGGTTTGTTCGATGGTGATGATCTGCGTGGCGCTGGGTAAAGGCCGGGGGGTGTTTGTCGGTGAAGGCGGCAGGGTGGTTGCTGTCTTGTTTAACGGTGAGCTGCTCGGCAGGGCGGTCGGTTCCTGGGTGCGAATCTCTGTCGGCGTGGGTGCGGCCTGTAAATCTTCCGAAAGATTGGCCAGGATGCGCACATTTTCCATAGGGGCGTTGCTGCCGAGCATTTGCTGGGCCTGCGCTCCCATGGCCTGGATGATGTCGCTATCGCCAAGCAGGGCCAGTCGGGCGCGGGCGCGATCGAGATCATGGTTGGCAGCGTAAGATGCGGCGATGATGAAGCGGTAGTCGTTTTTGAAATCGGCGCGCAGCGAGGCGGGGCTGGTATCAACGTATTCAATCGGGGCCAGGCCCCAGGCGTAGGCGATGCCAAGGGCCAGGCCAATCAGCAGCCCTGTGATGATGTACCAGTAACCGCGTTGTTCTTTCATGGCTGTCCCAGTTGCAGGGCGAATACCAGGTTTTCGATCAGGCGGATGTCGGCGGGGCCGTAGCCGTTTTGACGGGCGAAATCGAGGGCCTGGGTGGTGAGTTCCACCGGGGGGGTGCTGCCCAACAAGGCCAGGCGTTCGGCTGCGGCTGGCAGGCTTTTTTCGGTGTCGTAGATTTCGGCCACCATCAGTACGTAGTCGGCTTTGAAGTCGATACGCAGGCTGTCAGGGGTGGTATCTACATATTCGACCGGGCTGATAACCCAGCCATAGAACAGGCCAATTCCGATGCCCAGGATGATGGAGAAGATGAAGAAGAGCCAGCGCTTGTTGGTCATGCGATTATTTTGCCACAGGGGTGGGGAATGTGCAATGGAAAAGGAAAACGCCACATTTTGTGGCGTTTTGGGGTAAATAAATGCCCGGACAGGATACCGGCGGCACCCAGAGACGCCTCCTTACCGTTGCTTCCTCTCGGACCTGGCGGGGTTCGCAGGGCTCTGCCGCGCCGGGCCTGCCCGGACGGTCGAAAGGATAACCGATGACTGGCTGTGTGTCAATTGCTTTTTTCAAGTTGGTAGCCGTGCTATACTGATATTATCCTTTTGGAGGTCTATGCCTGAGAAAACTATTCAATATGTCCCGCCTGCGTTGCTGGATGCGAATATTTTGCGTTTGAAAGCGCGCCTGATGGCGATGGTTGCCCCGGAACTGCAAAAATTGCCTGCGCTCCAGCAGAATCGTGCCACGGTGCGCGCGGCGCTCGAAAAGGCGCTCGACAGCTTGAACCTGCCCGGGATGCCGCCCAAGGTGCGTGGGGAAATATTGGATGCGGCCCTGGCTGATCTGGTGGGGTATGGCCCGCTGGAGCTGCTCCTGGCGGATAGTGAGATCAGCGAAATTATGGTCAACAATGCCAGGTTGACGTTCGTGGAACGCAGCGGTGAATTGTACGAAACCGATATTCAGTTTGAGAATGATGAGCATGTCATGCGTATCATTGACCGCATCTTGCTGCCTTTGGGCCGCCGGGTTGATTATGATAACCCGACAGCGGATGCGCGCCTGCCTGATGGTTCGCGCGTCAATGTTGCCATCCCGCCGGTGGCAGTGGATGGGCCGAATCTCACCATCCGCAAGTTTTTGCAGACCAAAATGACGATGGCTGACCTGGTTTCGCTGGGAACCGTTAACCGGTATATGGCCACTTTTCTCGAAGCCTGTGTGATTTCTCGGATGAATATCCTTATTACCGGCAACACCAGCTCGGGCAAAAGCACCATGCTCAACATCCTGTCCACTTTCATCCCCAACCATGAACGCATTGTCACCATCGAAGATGCGGTGGAATTGCAGCTAAAGCAACGTCACGTGGTGCGGCTCGAGACTAAATTGCCGAATGTGGATGGCACTGGAGCGGTGACCGTGCGCGACCTGGTGCGCAACGCCCTGCGGATGCGCCCTGACCGGCTGGTGGTGGGTGAAGTGCGTGGCGGCGAAACGCTGGATATGCTCCAGGCCATGAACACAGGCCACAGCGGCTCACTCACCACGCTGCACGCCAATTCGCCGCGTGATGCGATTGCGCGCCTTGAAACGATGGCGCTCATGTCGGGCCTCGACCTGCCCGTCAGCGCCCTGCGGCGGCAGATTGCCTCGGCCCTCAACCTGATCGTCCACATGAATCGTTTGCAAGATGGCACCCGCAAGGCCATCCAGATTACAGAAGTGGTTGGGATGGAAAGCGACATTGTTACCCTTACCGACATTTTTAAGTTTGTCCAGAGTGGTGTCAACACTGACGGCAAGGTTCTGGGCGAACTGCGCCCAACGGGCATCCGCCCCATGTTCAACCCGCGCCTGGAGATGGCTGGATTCAAACTGGGCGGCGAAATTTTTGGCGCAGGACTGTGAAAAGCGGTGATATAATCTTTTTATCTTTGATAATTTTTTGGAGGCCCCATGGATATTACAACCCAACAATATAAGCACTGTGATCTTGTTGCCGTTAAGGGACGGGTGGATAGCTCCACAGCCCAGCGGCTTTCTGACACACTAGACGGGATCATCAATGATGGCCGTCATAAGATTGTGCTCGATCTGAGCGGGCTGGAATACATGTCCAGCGCCGGGTTCCGTGCCCTGATCTCGGCACAACGCAACTGCAAACGTTACAATCGTGGCGAAGTCATACTGGTGATGGTGCCCCAAAACATCCTTTCTGCGCTCGAACTGGCCGGGTTTACCACCCTTTTCTCGCTTTTTGACGATCTCACCAGCGCGGTTGGCTATTTCTAGTTTTTGTTGTGCCCCATGGTGAGCTTTCCCAGGTGGCGGCATAAAACGGGATAGTAGCTGGAACAACCCTGAAATTTCGTTCCGTTACAGGCAGGACTCTCGTTACCTTTTTTTTGTATCGAACAGCCGCTCCCACTACTTTTGGTAGGAGCGGTTTTGTTTTGCGGAATTTATGACAACCAGGACTTTCCCCGCCCAATTTGAATACCTTGACGCGATCCGCGACTTTGCCGCCGAGGCTGCCCGGCAAGCCGGCATGGACGAAAAAGAAATTTACAACGTTCAACTGGCCGTGGATGAAGCCGCCTCGAACGTGATTGAGCACGCCTATGAGGGTATTCCCGATGGGCAGATCGAAATTACCCTGACGGTGCGCCGCGACACCCTGAGTATTGTCATGTGCGACCAGGGCCGTCCCTTTGACCCGAACATCGTTGCCGAACCAGATATCAACGCAGCTCTTGAAGATCGCGAAATTGGCGGCCTGGGGCTGTTTTTTATGCACAAACTGATGAGCGAAGTCCGCTTTGAACATTCGCCCGAAAAAGGCAACATTCTGACGATGATCAAACGCCGGGCAGTGTCACCTGTCTCGCAGCCAAAAAAAAAAGCAACCCTGACTGACCTGTTTGATATGGGGGAAAAACTGCTCGCCGCCTCCACCTTTGCGGCGCAGAACGATATCATCCTTGAGACCGCCCACAGATTTGTGGATGCTGAGATTTTTCTCTGGCTGGATGAAAAACTCTTCCGCCTGCCTGATTGGAAGGAAAATGTTTTCGCGGGTGAAGCGCCCTTAAACGGGATGAAACGGGCAGTCGAGACCGGGCAGATCATCCACGAGCTGTTGGAAGAGCCGTTTTTGGTGGCGATCCCGCTTAAACACGAAGATACCAACCTGGGCGCGCTCTGCTTCCGCCGCCCCGCTGAAAAATTTCGCAAGCGCGAACTGGATTTTATGACCGGTATCGCCCGCACAGCCTCGCTGGCGCTGCTGGCCTGGCACCGTATCGGCGTGGAACGCTGGCGGTTGGGTCAGTTGAACCTGTTCCGCACGGTCAACGCCCAGATTGCCAATCAATCTGATATTGACGAACTGGCCCATCGCGTCACGCGGCTGATCCAGGGCACATTTCGCTATTATTATGTGGCTATGTTCACCCTGGAGCGTGGCGCGGCGATGTTGAATTTCCGCTCCAGCGTGGGAGGCGGGAACAGGCGCAAGGGGCGGCCTACGGCCCCAGCTTTGCAAGTGGAATTGGGGCAGGGGCTGATCGGTTTCGCCGCCTTGACGGGCGAGGAAATTCACAGCAACGATGTTAAGTCGGAGCCGCGCTACCGCCACATCGACAGTCTGCCCGAAACGCTTTCGGAGGTTGTCTTGCCGCTGAAGATCGAGGAGCGTGTAGTAGGCGTGCTCGACATCCAGAGTGACCAGAAAAACGCCTTCCACCCTTACGATTTGTTGGTGCTGCGCGCCCTTGCTGATAGCATTGCGGTCGCCATTGAGGGCGCAAACCTGTATGGTGATTTGCAGCGCCGCGCTGACCAGCTGCGTGTGGTGGCCGAGGTCAGCAAGCAGATTACCACGATACTGACTCTGCGCGAGCTGATGCAGGAAGTCGCCCGGCTGATCCAGGAACGCTTCAACTACCCGTATGTGCACCTGTTCACCGTTCACCTGAACCGGCGGCAGATCCAATACCAGGCCGGCAGCGGTGCGCGTTCTGCCGCACTGGAGGGGTATACACTCTCGCTGGATGATGACGAGGGCATCGTCTCGTGGGTGGCGCGCAACGGGCAAACGGTGCTGGCGAATGATGTTGACCGGGAACCGCGCTACCTGCCTTCACCGCTGCCCCCGGCCAACACCCGTTCCGAGCTGACCGTCCCCTTGATGGTAGGTGGTATCGTTTATGGGGTGATGGATGTGCAAAGCGACCAGTTGGATGCCTTCACCGAAGATGACCGCATGTTGTTTGAAACCCTGGCGGATGGCATTGCCGCCGCCATCCGCAACGCCGACCTGTACCGTTCTGAACAGTGGCGGCGGCAGGTGGGTGACAGCCTGCGCGAAGTGGCGGGCCTGCTCTCGGCCAACGCCAGCCTTGAGCATGTGCTGGATGCTATCCTGACTGAGTTGGAACGCAACCTGCCCGCCGATATTTCAGCCATCTGGCTGCTGGATGAGAACGACATCCACCTGGCGGGGGCGCATGGGATCAACCCTGCCGAAATTGAGCGTGCCCGCCTCGAAAATCCCCAGGCCGCGGCCATGCTGACAATGGGGCTGCTCTCGCGCCAGCCTGTCATCCGCAAGCCAGATGAAACCTTTGGGCCTGCCGGCATTGCCGGGCGCTTCAACCCTGATTACTCCTCCATTGCCGCGCCGCTGCGTGTCGGCGACCAGGCTGTCGGTGTACTGACGCTTTCTCACCACACACCGGGGCGCTACGGTCACGAAGCCCAAACCATGGTCACCACTTTTGCCAGCTATGCCGCCGTCGCCATCGAAAACGCCCGGCTGTACGATTCAGCCCAGGAGCAGGCCTATGCCTCCGCGGCCCTGTTACAGGTCGCCCAGGCAGTGGTCAGCCTGTCAGACCTGGAAGAAATCCTGGGAACCATCGTGCGCATCATGCCCATCCTGGTTGGCGTCGAACGGGCCGCCATCTACACCTGGGACGCCGAAGCCGAATTGCTCATTCCTGCCCAGTCTTACGGCATCCCCGAAGATATTGCCCCGCTGGTCTGGCGCAACCTCCAGCCAGATGAATTCCCGATGCTGGCTGCCGCGCTTGCCTGGGGCCAGCCGGCCGTGTGCGAGGAAGCCCATCGCGGCCCCGAAAGCTGGATGGAAATCTATCCCTGCGCCCCCGAAGAAGTCGAAGCTGCCACATACAGCGAAGAACGCCTGCTCATCGCCCTGCCGCTGATGGTCAAAGGCGAGATTTTCGGGGTTATGCTGGCCGAAGAAGCCAGCGGCGGGCGGCGTTTCCGCACCCGCCGACTTGAAATCCTGACCGGCATAGCCCAGCAGGTGGCGCTTGCTATCCAAAACAACCTGTTCCAGATCGATATGGTGGCCCGCGAACGCCTCGATACTGAAATCCAGCTTGCTCGCCAGATCCAAATGACCTTCATGCCCGAAAAACTGCCCCATCGCCCTTACTGGGATCTCTCGGCGCGATGGCGCACCGCCCGGCAGGTAGGCGGCGATTTTTACGATGTTTTTGAACTGCCGAATGGACGCATCGGCCTGTTTATTGCAGATGTGGCCGACAAAGGGGTTCCCGCCGCCCTTTTCATGGCCCTCACTCGCACCCTGATACGCGCCGCCGTTTTACAGACCGATTCCCCCGCTGCGGCTTTAAAGCACGTCAACGAACTGCTCTATCCTGATTGCCAGCAGGGCATGTTCGTCACCGCAGTCTACGCTGTGCTGGATTCCATCACCGGGCAGGTGATTTACGCCAACGCCGGGCACAACCCCCCGCTTTTCATCCACAAAAAAGGGTTGGATCGCCTGACCCGCACCGGCATGGCACTGGGCGTGGTGGAAAACATCCAGATGGAAGAACGCTCCTTCAAAATTGGCGCCGGCACCGGGCTTTTGTTTTACACCGACGGTGTCACCGAAGCCTTCGCCCCCGATGGAGCCATGTTCGGCGAAGAACGTCTTTACGATCTGCTTAACTCCAAAAAGTGGAAATCTGCCCACGCTGTCCTTGATGCCCTCGATGCCGCCCTGAACAGCTTCCTCTCCACCAACCCACCCTCTGATGACATCACCCTCATCGCTGTCTGGCGAACGCGCTAAATGCTCCCTCATCCCCAACCCTTCCCCCGAAGGGGAAGGGCGAATTTCCCCCTCTCCCCTTGGGAGAGGGCCGGGGTGAGGGTCTTTCGCGCCTTGACCCGCCCCACATTCTCCGCTAAAATCTGACGCTCAACCCGGGAGAAATCATGTTTGAAAACCTGACCAATCGACTCAACCAAGTTTTTGACAACCTGCGCAAGCGCGGAAAACTCTCCGAGGCCGACGTGGATGCCGCCATGCGTGAAGTGCGCCTGGCCCTGCTCGAAGCCGATGTCCACTACAGCGTCGTCAAAGACTTTGTGGCGCGCGTTAAAGCCCGCGCAGTCGGCGCCGAAGTCTCCAAGGCGCTCAACCCTGGCCAGCAGGTCATCAAAATCGTTCACGAAGAACTCATCGCCACGCTGGGCGAACCGGCCCCGCTCAACTTGTCTGGGGCCAAACCACGCGTAATCATGCTGGTCGGCTTGCAAGGCTCTGGTAAAACCACCCACGCGGGCAAACTGGCGCGCCAGCTGCGTTCGCGCGGCGAGCGCGTAATGCTCGTGGCGGGCGACCCCTACCGCCCTGCGGCCGTCCAGCAGTTGCAGCAGCTTGGCGAGCGCGTGGATGTGCCTGTTATCGCCGACTTGGGCAAAAAACCGCCCCAACTGGCGGCCTACGCCCTTGAGCAGGCTCAAAAAGGCGGCTATACCATCATGATCATCGATACGGCGGGCCGTTCCCAGCTGGACGACGCCCTGATGACCGAACTCAAGGCCATCACCGCCAAAGTCACCCCGGCCGAAATCCTGCTGGTGGTGGATTCGATGATCGGCCAGGAAGCCCTGCACGTTGCCGAAGGCTTCCGGGATACGGTCAACATCACCGGGTTGATCCTGACCAAGATGGATGGCGACTCCCGGGGCGGCGCAGCCATCTCCATCCGAACCGTCACCGGTGTGCCGATTAAATACCTGGGCACTGGCGAAAAGCTGGACGCCCTCGAAACGTATGATCCGTCTCGGTTAGCCTCCCGCATCCTTGGCATGGGTGATGTCATCGGCTTTATCGAAAAAGCCCAAGAAGCCTTCGACGCCCAATCGGCCCAAAAACAGGCCGACAAGATGATGAAGGGCGATTTCACGCTCGAAGACTGGCTGGAACAGATGAAAACCATCAAAAAGATGGGCCCGCTCAGCCAGATTTTGGAAATGCTGCCCGGACAGATCGGCCAGGCGGCCAAAAGCATCGACCCGCGCGACATCGACAGGAATTTCAAACAGATCGAAGCCATCATCAACTCGATGACACCCCGCGAACGCCGCAACCCCGATATTTTGAACGCCTCGCGGCGACGCCGCATCGCTGCCGGTTCGGGTATGGAAGTGCAGGAAGTCAACAAGCTGATGAAGCAGTATCGCGAAGCCCATCGCCTGATCAAGACCTTGCAAAAGACCGGGCTCAAAGGCCTGCCGCGTATGTTTGGATAATCTGACAGGGTTTGCTCTTCATATAATTGCATTTTTCAGGTAAAATAACGGCTCGTACAAACAGGTAACAGCCTGCGGGCGCGCCCTTTCGCGCACCCCTCTCCCGCGGCGCTGACGCCAACCATCGGAGGGTATGCGCGTCGGACGGCAAGTCCGTCCCCAGCCTTACTCGCAAATCAAATATATTTTCTAAAGGAGCAAGTTTTTCCATGGTTCGCATTCGACTTCGCCGCGTCGGCCTCAAGGCCCAGCCTTCCTACCGCATTGTAGTCGCCGACAAAGAAAACTCCCGCGATGGGCGTTTTATTGAAATTATCGGGTTTTACAACCCTCGCACTGAACCCGCCACCATCACCATCGATGAAGCCAAGGCTTATGATTGGATGATGAAGGGCGCCCAGCCGACCGAATCTGTTGCGCAGGTCTTCAAAGCTGCCGGAGCACTTGACCGTTTTGCCCGTTTTAAAAAGGGCGAAGCTGTTGAAACCCTGGTTGCAGAAGCCCAAGCTGCGGAAGCCAAACGCAACGTAAACGTCAGGACCCAGCGCGATTAATCATGCCGCTTTTCTACGAAAAGTGACGTAACCAGAATACGCAATGCGTGTAACGGGCATCCGTTAAGCACATTGCGTATTTTGCATGTAAGACTGAGCATAGTTTCACTGGTTTTTATGAAAAATCTGACCGAATTTATCGCTAAATCACTTGTTGATAACCCCGACCAGGTGGATGTTAAACAGACCCGCCAGAGTAACCGGGTTCGCCTGGAACTGTCCGTCTCCAAAGAAGATATGGGGCGGGTGATCGGGAAAGGCGGACGGGTTGCCAATGCCATCCGCATCTTGCTGCGAGTTGCTGCCGAACGTGAAGGTTTGCAGGTCACGCTCGACGTTCTGGAACCCTGATGCGTACCGAGAAAAAAAACGAATCTGCCGGTATCCCAGGCTCGCCGACGACCGGCGAGCCTGTCTATTTAGCCGTGGGATTGCTGCGCCGCCCGCACGGTGTTCGCGGTGACCTCCTGCTGGAAGTGTATTCCGATTTCCCGGAGCGACTCAGCCCTGGAACATATATCTATGTGGGTGATGACTTTGAAAAGATCAAGATCACCCGCCGCCGCCCGCACAACGATGGGCTGATCGTGGGGCTGGAAGGTGTCAAAACCCCCGAAGATGCCGCTCACTATCGCAGTAAAATGGCTTTTGTCCCGGCGGAGGGTCGCCCGCCGCTGCCAGAGGGTGAATATTATCACCACCAGATTATCGGGTTGGAAGTGTTCGATGAGAGCGAAAAGAGCCTGGGGGTGGTGACAGAAATCATTGAGACCGGATCAAATGATGTGTATGTGGTCAAATCCCCGGCGGGGAAGGAAATTCTCATCCCTGCGTTGAAGCAATGTTTGCTGGAAGTTAACCTGGAGCAGAAGCGCATGAAAGTCCACCTACTGCCAGGACTGCTGGACGAGGAGTCAGATATCTCCTGACATCTGACGGTAACCATGGACGATAAACGCTTTTGGGTTGGTTTTACGCTCGTCAAAGGTATCGGCGCAGTCCGCTTGCAGGGCTTGCTCGATTATTTTGGGGATGCGGAAACCGCCTGGAAGGCGAATCCGTTTGAGCTGGTTTCTGCCGGGTTGAGCGCAAAAGTGGCAGGGCGGGTTGTCCAGGTGCGGGAAAGTGTCAATCTCGATGAGTTCATCTCCCAGGCTGAGAAAAACAACATCCGCATTCTCACCTGGAATGAACCGGAATATCCTGCCAAACTGAAAGAAGTCGACCAGCCGCCGCCGGTGCTGTACCTGCGCGGTGAGATTACGCTGGAAGATAGCTGGGCGGTTGCCATCGTTGGCACACGGGCGGTGACGCCTTACGGGCGACAGGTGACGGAAGAACTTTCGGCGGCGCTGATTGCCAATGGCGTGACGATTGTCAGCGGGTTGGCGCGCGGGGTGGATGCGATTGCCCACAGCGCGGCAGTGAAGGCGGGTGGCCGGACGATTGCGGTACTCGGTTCGGGTGTGGATAAGATTTATCCACCAGAGCATCGCGGCCTGGCCGAAAAAATTGCCACCCAGGGTGCGGTCATCAGCGATTACGCGCCCGGTACGCCGCCCGATGCTGCTAATTTCCCGCCGCGCAACCGTATCATCAGCGGGCTTTCGCGGGCGGTGGTGGTTGTGGAAGCTGGTGAAACCAGCGGCGCGCTGATCACTGCCTCGTTTGCCGCAGAGCAGGGCCGGGAGGTCTTTGCTGTGCCGGGCGGTATTTATGCGCCGCAATCGAAAGGCACCAACCGGCTGATTTTCAACGGCGCAAAGCCGTTGCTGGCCGCCCGTGACGTGCTCGAAACGCTCGATCTGACCCGCAATGTGGAGCGGCGCGAAGTGCGCAAAGTGCTGCCATCTGACCCCACCGAGGCTGCGCTTTTGCAGGCCCTCGGCCCCGAACCGCGCCACGTGGATGATCTGCGCGCCGCCACCGGGCTGCCGATTGACAAGGTTTCATCCACGCTGACGCTGATGGAGCTAAAAGGCATGGTGCGCCAGGTGGGCGGGATGAATTATGTGACTGTCCGCGAGGAACGGGCCTCGTACCAAACTTAATTGTTGCAGGTGTCTCGTACCAGATTGTTGGGAAAAGCCCACGAACCGGGCAATATTTTCGGTTGAACCATCCTTGTTATAAAATGGTGCGAGACACAACAGTACCCAAGAAAAGGTGATCACATGGAACATACTTATGCAGTTATTATGGCTGGCGGTGGCGGAACGCGCCTGTGGCCGATCTCACGCAAGGAACGTCCCAAGCAGCTCCTGCCGCTCATCGACGAAGAAACACTCTTCCAGGGCACCGTCAGCCGTTTGCGCGGCCTGCTGCCGCCCGAACGCATCCTGGTCGTCACAGTGGCCGAACAAGCTGCCGAAATGCGCCTCCAGGCCCCTGAAATCCCCCTCGAAAATTACCTGATCGAACCTTCGCCACGCGGCACAGCCTCGGTGGTGGGGCTGGCTGCCGCCGTGCTGCACCAGCGTGACCCGCAAGCCATCATGGCCGTCCTGCCATCTGACCACCACATCCGCAACCGTGACCTGTTCCACTACCTGCTCAAAGCCGCCGTCGATGTGGCGTTAACGGACTACCTCGTTACCCTGGGGATCACCCCGCTGCAACCATCCACAGCCTACGGCTACATCCAACAGGGCAAACCGGTGGATGGCAAGTTCAACTATCCGGTTTACAATGTGATGCGCTTCAAAGAAAAACCTGATGAAGCCACCGCCCAGCAGCTCTTGCGGAGCGGCGACCATTCGTGGAACAGCGGCATGTTCATCTGGAAGACGGAAGTCATCCTGACCGAATTCCGCCGCCAGATGCCCGAACTGAGTGCCACACTGGAGCAGATCGCTGCCGCGCCAGACGCCCCGGCGCGTAATACCGTTATCCAATCAGTTTGGAACACGCTGAAGGTGGAAACCATCGATTACGGTGTGATGGAACATGCCGAAAAAGTGGCCGTGCTGCCAGCTGGTGGCCTCGGCTGGAGTGATGTTGGCTCATGGGACTCGCTCTTCGACGTGCTCCTGCCTGATATGAATGGCAACATCGCAAATGGCCAGCACCTGGCCCTCGACACTCACAACACCCTGGTTTACGTTGGCAGGGGCAACAGCGACCGGTTGGTTGTTACCATCGGCATGGATGACATCATTGTAGTGGATACCGACGATGCCCTGTTGCTCTGCAAGATCGACCAGGCCCAAAAAGTGAAAGATGTGGTGGCGCACCTTAAAAAACACCGCCAGGAACGGTATTTGTAGTGTTACCATAGGTCGTCTGGAGGAATTATTTTTATGGAAGCCTATTGCATGAAATGTAAGGATAAGCGTGAGATGCTGGAAGCCGAACCAAGCTTCAACGCGTCTGGCGCACCCGTTACGCGCGGAAAATGCCCCGTGTGTGGCACCAAGATGTTCCGCACCGGGCGCACCGAAGCTCATGCTGGCCTTACCCCACCGGTGCGCGAACAAAAACGTTCTGGCAAGCTGGTCATCGTCGAATCACCGGCCAAAGCCAAAACGGTTGGGCGCTTCCTCGGCAAGGGATACACCGTCCGCGCCTCAGTGGGGCATGTGCGCGATCTGCTGCGCTCGCAGCTTTCGGTGGATATTGAGCATGAATTCCAGCCGAAATACCGCGTGCCGAATGAGAAAAAAGCGGTTGTGAAGGAATTGAAACAACTCGCAAAAAACCACGCAGAAATCTACCTGGCCACCGACCCAGACCGGGAAGGGGAGGCTATTTCCTGGCACCTGCTCGAAGCTGTTGAGATCGACCCGGCACGCGTTCACCGCGTTACCTTTCACGAGATCACCGAACCGGCGATTGCCGAGGCTTTTGGACATTCGCGCGCCATCGACATGAACCTGGTAAATGCGCAGCAGGCCCGACGCGTGCTTGATCGCCTGGTTGGGTACAGCATCAGCCCGATTTTGTGGGAAAAGGTGCGGTCGCGGCTTTCTGCGGGGCGGGTACAATCTGTCGCCATGCGCCTGATCGTTGAGCGGGAGCGTGAAATCGATGATTTCATCCCCAAAGAATACTGGAGTATCAGCGCCGAGTTCAAACCCGAAGGCGTGCGGCAAACATTTGTGGCCAAACTGGTAAAAATAGATGATAAAGAAGTCGAATTGACTTCCAAGTCTGAGGTTGATCCGCTGCTGGTGGATATGGAGAAAACACAATACACCATCAGCCGCATCAAACGCAGCGAGCGGCGGCGCAAACCGGCAGCCCCGTTCATTACATCCACGCTGCAACAGGAAGCCTCGCGCAAGCTCGGTTTTACCGCCAAGCGCACGATGGGGCTGGCCCAGGGCCTGTATGAAGGCCTGGATGTGGGCGAAGGCGGCACCACTGGCCTGATCACCTACATGCGCACCGATTCCACCAACATCTCGGATTTGGCGCGCAACGAAGCCCGCGCCTATATTGCTAACCGGTATGGCGATGATTTCGTCCCGGCCCAGCCGCCCGAATATAAAACACGGGCTGTTGGTGCGCAAGAAGCTCACGAGGCCATCCGTCCCAGCTCAGTGGCGCGCGACCCTGAGAAAATGAAACCTTTCCTTGAACCGGCCATGTTCAAGCTCTATCAGCTGATCTGGCAGCGTTTTGTGGCCTCGCAGATGGAAGCGGCGGTTTACGATACCCTTTCGGTGGAAATTGGCGGGTCAGCAGGGCATGTTTACCTGTTCCGCGCTTCCGGGTCGGTGGTGAAGTTTCCCGGTTTCCTGGTGGTGTATGAAGAATCCAGGGATGAAGATGCCAAGGACGAAGAAAATGTTCGCATCCCGGCTAATATTGCGGAAGGCCAGAAACAGACCGTTGTGCGTTTGCTGCCCGAACAGCATTTTACCCAGCCTCCGCCGCGTTTTTCTGAAGCCTCGCTGGTGCAGACCCTGGAAAGCTTTGGCATTGGCCGCCCTTCGACTTATGCGCCCACCATTTCCACCATCCAGGAGCGTGGCTATGTGGAGCGTGTGGATAAGCGTCTGATCCCCACCCAAACCGGCAGCCTGGTCAATGATTTGATGTCGAGGTATTTTGCCGATATCGTAGATGTCAACTTCACTGCCAATATGGAAGCCAGTCTCGACAAAATTGCTGCCGGGGAAGAAGATTGGGTGCGGGTGATGACCGAGTTTTACGGGCCATTTGAGCAGAAGGTGAAATTTGCCCAGGCCGAAATGCCCGCCACCAAATCTGGCCCCGAGCCAATTGGCCGTGCCTGCCCCGATTGTGGTAAGGACCTGGTCATCCGCTATGGCCGTTATGGCAAGTTTATCTCCTGCGCAGGCTTCCCCGATTGCCGTCATACCGAACCCTGGCTCGAAAAGATCGGTGTTACCTGTCCCAAAGATCACGGCAATATCGTGGAGCGCAAAACGCGCAAGAACCGGGTTTTTTATGGCTGCGCCAATTACCCCAGCTGCGATTTCACATCCTGGAAACGCCCGCTGGCCTTCCCGTGCCCGAGTTGTAAGGGCATGCTGGTCATTGCCAGCAAGCGTGAGGCGCAGTGTCTCGATTGTCACGAGGTTTTTCTGTTGGATGCGGTTCTTCCAGATTATGTTGGATGAGTAAATTGGCCCAAACTGGAGCAAATTGCTTGTTTTTGTTGGCATATCTGCTAAGGTTTTGTATAATAGATTAAATGTTCGTTCCTGACGAAAGGAGCGCAAGCGATGAATCAGAGGACAGAAATTTTCAAGAATCCAGTAGTTGCAGCAGCGTTTGGTTTGATTCTCGGCCTTTTGCTTGGCCTGTTGTACGGGTGGCAGATCAGCCCGGTAGAGTGGCAGGATGCTCCAATCAACCTGCTGCGCGCCGATTTGCGCGAAGATTACATGCGCATGTCGATCGACTCTTTCCGTGTGAATGGAGATGCGAATCTTGCGGTTGCGCGTTACATTGCGCTCGAACCGTATGCGTTCGACACCTTCAACACCGTGAAGAGCAATCCGGGCACGATAGACCCTATCGTGATTGAGCTTTACCGGGAAGTGTTGAAGAAGGCAGGGGTGATCGATAAGCCCATCGATCCCGGTACGACAACCCCTGGCACAGCCGAGCCCGCGTCTGGCGGTCTTAGCTTCTTTGTTATTGTTGGTGCGTTGCTGGCGGTTGCCGTGATTGGCGCAGTGGTCTTTTACCTGTTCCGCACGTCACGCCGGTCTGGGCCGCTTACCCCTGCCCAGCAGGCTACCGAACTGAACAAGAACATCGAAAAGACCGATTTTTCGCAGGTGAACCAGGCTCCACCGGTGGCGCAATACGTCACCAGCTATGTGCTCGGCGATGACCTGTTCGATGACTCCTTCAGCATCGACTCACCCGCCGGTGAATTCTTGGGCGAATGCGGTGTGGGCATTTCTGAGACAATTGGCGTGGGCGACCCGAAGAAGGTGACCGCCTTTGAAGTGTGGATGTTTGACAAGAACGACATCCAGACTGTTACGAAAGTTTTGATGAGCCCGCACGCTTTTGGTGAGCCCGGCATCCGGGGCAAACTCGAATCAAAGGGTGAGATGGTCATGCTGGAGCCTCGCAAGCAGGTTGTGCTTGAAACGCAAACCCTCCAGATGGTGGCTTCCATTTCAGATATCCAGTTTGGACAGGGTGCGCTGCCCGACAAGAGCTATTTCGACCGCATCACGCTCGAATTGGCGATTTGGACAAAGTAATTTCACAAAATTCAAACACCCCCGCGTTCAAAACGCGGGGGTGTTATTTATTTAACCCAATTGCAGGATGTTTGTTTCAGGTTACCACAAACCGATATTACTCGATCCCCAAAATTTTTAGACGGATCTTGCCGCCGGGGGTGGTGGCTTCAACCACATCCCCAACATGGTGTTCCATTAGCGCCCGGCCAATTGGGGATTCGTGCGAAATCTTCCCGGCGCGCGGGTCGGCTTCTTTTGCGCCAACGATATAGAAGGTTTCCGGCTCGAAATCATCTTCCTGCACCTTCACTTTAACTCCCACACTGACGATTTCTTTTGAAACCACGCCATCCACCACCTCGGCGGCAGAAAGGGTGTATTCCAACTCCTGGATGCGGCCCTCAAGGAAAGCCTGGTCTTCTTTGGCTTTGTGATAATCAGCGTTCTCAGAGAGATCGCCCATCTGGATGGCATCGCGCAGGCGGCGGGCAATCGATTCGCGCTGCGGGCCTTTGAGTTCGGCCAGTTCTTCTCTAAGTTTGGCGGCGCCCTCGGCGGTTAAATAGATTGGTTCGGTCATGGCTTGTCTCCTTCAAAATCAAAATTCCAGGTTGAAAGTTGATGCTCCAACCTGGAACTTTCAACTTTCATTAGTAATAGCTACGGTTTGGCGAATGGATCGAACAGGCGGTTATGTTCTTCGAGCGCGTAACGATCGGTCATCCCGGCAATGTAATCGCAGATGGTACGTTCCAGCCCGCGGATGTGAATATTTTTCTGGACATGCCCAGGGAGCATGTTTGGTTCAGCACGATAAGCATCGAACAAATCTTTAATGGTACGCTCAGCCTTGACCTGCATCCGAACCACGCGATAGTGCCGGTAGAGCTTCTGGTAAAGGAAATCTTTTAACTCGCGGTTGCGGCGCTGGACATCTTCGCTGTAGCCGATCACGTGATAAGCAAGTTTCTGCAAATCCAGGGGCGATTGCGCGCTGCTTTCTTTCAGCCGCCGGTCAGTGGATTGCACCATATCGGTGACCATCATCCCGACAAGCTGGCGAATCATGCGGTGGCGCTCCATCTCATCCAGTGTTGGGCCACGCCAGTTGAAGGCATCTTTCAGGATTTCCCACAGGGCAATGCCATCTAGCATTTGCGGGGTGAGCATGCCAGAGCGCAGACCGTCGTCCAGATCGTGAGTGGTGTAAGCCAGTTCATCGGCCACATTGCAAATTTGGGTTTCCAGGTTGCCGCGCAAATCCGGGTCGAAATCGCGCGCATCTGAAAGATCGTATTCCGATTCGTGTTTGACGATGCCTTCGCGCACTTCCCAGGTCAGGTTTAGCCCGGGGAATTCGGGGTAGCGCTGTTCAAGCTCGGTGACGATGCGAAACGACTGTTTGTTGTGATCAAATCCGCCATAATCCTTCATTAGCCGGTTGAGCGCAACTTCACCGGAGTGCCCAAACGGCGAGTGTCCCAGATCATGCGCCAGGCAGATGGCTTCTACCAGGTCTTCGTTCGCGCCCAAAGCGCGCGCCAGGGTCCGTCCGATTTGAGCCACTTCCAGCGTATGCGTCAGCCGTGTGCGGAAATAGTCGCCCTCGAAGTTGATGAACACCTGGGTTTTATATTCCAGCCGCCGGAAAGCAGTGGTGTGCAGGATGCGATCCCGGTCGCGCTGGAAAGCAGTGCGAAACTCAGGCTCACCATCCAGGTAGGCGCGCCCGCGGCTGTCTTTGCTGCGCATTCCATAAACCGCCAGCGACTTGTCTTCGAGTTCTTCTAGTTTAAAACGGTCGAAAAACATGTACTTCCTTTCAGAAGCAAATGTCATTGCGCCCTTTGGACTGCGCCGTTAAAAAAACGACTCTGTTCAGAAATGCGCAATGACATAATAAGTAGGGCGAGTGGGGGTCGAACCCACACGGTGTCTCCACCGACAGATTTTAAGTCTGTTGCGTCTGCCGATTCCGCCATCGCCCCAGTGAGTTTATTTTATCTCAAGAAAACATTCCGTCAAGGAAAATACCGTTACTGGTCAGGGCTTTCCTAAAGTCGAGAAAACTATTCAGGTTACAGCCCACGCCCTCTCTTTGAAAGTGGGGTGGAAATCGAGCGCTTATCTTGTGATTTGGAAGGAATTTTACTGCTGGTAAATACCCGCCGGGTTGGTAGGGTTTTCTGTTTGCTTAGGTATTACTTTCCCTTATTCAAATCCATAAGGGAAAGTAATACCTAAATTTATCATTAATGCAAGGTTGCTTACTTTCATCACCTATTGTGAAAATTCACACATCTATATAATCGCATAAATCAAACTTGGAAATTGCTCTTCCTTGATTTGTTTGCCAAAAGGAGAATGTGAATGAAAAAGTTGCTTGTTTTATTTGGATTGGTGCTTGTGTTTGCCAGTGTTTTTATGAGCCTGGCAACCCCAGCCGGAGCCGCCGGGAAGCCCGCCAAAACCCCGACCCCAACCCCAAAACCGGCTACCGCGACCCCTACCGCTAGCGTGCCATCCCCTACCCCTACCACGATTGCGCCCACCCCCACCCCGGTAGTTCCTACTCCCACCCCCAATCCGCTGAACCCACATGCCAGCATCACGTCTTATAACGGCCCACAGACGTGTATTGCCTGCCATGCCAGTGAAGCCCAGAGCATGTTGACATCTGACCACATGCAGTGGGCCGGCAAGTGGAAAGAAGTCAACACTTACTGCACTGCCCCCGAACCCGCCGATTTCGCCTGCCGCTCTTGCCACGTTAGCACCGGCAAGGTCACCAACCTGACCGTCAACGACATCGACTGCCTGATCTGCCACAACGATACCTACAAGCGCGCCCTTGGCCCACAGACGAATTACCAGACCGTCACCGACTGGACCGGCGCCAGCAAAACCTACAACTTCCCGGTCAAAGTTAATGGCGATTACCAGTTCCAGCCGCGTTATGATCTGATGCCTGCCGGCACCACCATGGTCAGCCTGGCGCAGAATGTTCACCTGCCCACCAAAACCACCTGTCTCAACTGTCATGCCAAAGCGGGCGGCGGTGATGGCGTCAAACGTGGTGACATCTATATGAACCTCGCCAGCCCCAGCCTGACCACCACCGAAGATGTCCACATGTCCCCCGCAGGCGGCAACCTGACCTGCCAGGACTGCCATGTTCCCAACAATCACCTCATCCCTGGCAAAGGCATCGACCTGCGTGTCAGCGAAGGCGGTACTGTGACCTGCGAACAGTGCCACAGCAACACCCCGCACACTGTCACTACCGCCATGAACAAGCATGCCAACCGTGTGGCCTGCCAGACCTGCCACATCCCATCTTACGGTAAAAATACCGCCACCGAAATGTCCCGCAACTGGACAAACCCGCACTGGAATCCGGCTGGCTGCAACGGCCAGGGTGCCTGGATTGGCGAAGAAGTCAAAGGCTCCAACGTCACCCCCACCTACAAATTCTGGAATGGCACCAGCGACATCTACAACTTCGGCGAAAGCCTTCAGCCAGTGAACGGCATCTACAACCTGGCCCAAACCCTCGGTAGCCTCCAGGATGGCAAATTAACCCCCATCAAAGTGCACACCTCCTACCAGCCTGTTCATACCGCCACCCAGCGGGTAGTCCAGTTCGATGTGCTTTGGCAGTTCATGACCGGCAAATTTGAAGAAGCAGCCGCTCGTGGCGTGGCCTTCATGGGCCTGACCGGCCCCTACACCTGGGCCACAACCAGCGCCGACCAGCTGATCACACACGGCGTTGAGCCCAAAGCCAATGCCCTGACCTGCGCCCAATGCCACGACAGCACCACCCGCATGGATCTCCAGGCGCTTGGTTACACCCTCAAGGGCACAACTGCCCAGGTCTGCACCCAATGCCACCGCGAAAAGCGTTACAGCGGCGATTACGCCGGCTTCCACGATCGCCATGTTAACAATCGTGGCAACGACTGCTCCTGGTGCCACACCTTCAGCCGCCCCGAACGTGGCCTGACCCTCGACCCCACCCCATAAAGAGCCACAAATTTTGACCCCCGCGCAAGCGGGGGCTTTTTTTGTTATAAATTCCCGCTATAATCCAGCCATGCTTGCCCGACTGCTTGGCCTCACCCGCCACTCCTACTACCTCTTCAGCGCCTTCCTGCTCACCTGTTTCCTCATTGCCTACATCTGGTGGCCGCTGGTAGAAGAATACCTCTCCTATATCGATGGCCGCCTGCCCTGGTACTATTATGTCGATTGGCTCCTGCTGGGCATCTTCGCCTTCATGTCCATCACCATCATGTCACGCGCCGACCTGCGCACCGATGCCCTGATCGTCTTCGTGGGCATGTGCGGGGGGCTGGTCATCGAAAGCTGGGGCACCCAGACCAACCTGTGGCACTACTACACCGCCGAACGCCCGCCACTTTGGATCATCCCCGCCTGGCCCATCGCCTCGCTCTCCATCGACCGGGTCACCCGCTTGCTGAAGTGGATTTCTGATTGGCTGGAAGAACGATTCAGAACCCGCTCAAAGCGTGGCAGCGGGGCAAATGGGGATTTTCCCAGCCTGGGTCAGCCCCATTTAACGGGAGCAGCTCTCCCCCTCGCAAATTCCCCGGCGGAAAAAAACCGCCCTGCCGCCGCCTACCGTTTCATCTACTGGATCATCTTCCCGGGCTTTTACATCCTCATGCTTTCCTTCGTAGCCCCCACCTTCCACAAATCCCTGACACTGGCCGCCCTGGCTTTATGCCTTTTCCTGATCCTGACGCCCACCGACCACCGCATGGCTGTCCTCACCTTCCTGGCAGGCTCCGCACTTGGATATTTCCTCGAACGCTGGGGCACCACCCGCGAATGCTGGACTTATTACACCTTCCAGACCCCGCCTGTTTTCGCCGTTTTCGCTCACGGGCTGGCGGCGGTGGCCTTTTGGCGCGCCGGGCAGCTGCTTACACTGGTTCTCGGCAGGATGAAATTGCCGTTCACAGCCTCCAAAGCTTCCTGATTTTGGATGTCCGGCCCAACCTCGCGAGACGTTGGACTCTGCGGCACCAAGACGGTATATAATTATTGAAATGCTACCGAATTCCCAACAACACCTGTTTAAAAGGCCAGCCATAACATGAGTGACCTTCCAAAAGGAATATCGATCCTTTGCAACGATCTGGGAGAGATCGAGAAAGTTGTTCACGACGATATCGGCTTACCGTCGCTGGAAGATGCCAAAACGGGGAAAGTCAATTTTTTTCGTTTAATTGACCGCCCCAGCATGGATAAAGCCCGGGCTTTTATCACAGACTTGCGCATCAGCCGCAAACAGGTCAACCAGATTTTAACTGTCAAAACCAAAGATAATCAGATTAACATCTATTTTTCGGGGGCCAGGGTTGGGCGCCGCTTTCTCATTGTTGGCGCGCGCAATGCCGATGACTTGCAAAAACTGTACGCAGAGATACAAGCCAGCGTTGAACAGCAAAAACCCCAACCCGAAAACCCTGTCCGGCAGCGCACAGAAGAACCCAAAAACACGCCCAGGCCGGTGGCTGAGCTCGAAAAGTTGACCAGCGAGCTTTCTCACACCCGCGACCAACTCGACAAGAAGAACGAAGAGCTTGACAAAACCAGCCAGGATCTATACGCGCTGGCCACCATCGACACCCTGACAGGCGTTTACAATCGCCGTCACTTCCTGGCTCGTGTTCGGGAAGAATTGCGGGCTGCCGAGCGCTACAAGCGCTCCCCGGCCTTCCTGGTGATCGATGTTGACAATCTCAGCCAGATTAACGAGCGGCATGGCTACCAGACTGGCGATGAAATCTTGAAATCGGTGGGTGATATTACCCTGGCGGTTCTTCGCAAAGTGGATATTGTTGGTCGCCTGGATGGGGATGAATTTGGCGCGCTGCTGCTGGAGATTACCCGCGAAAATAGCGTTGTCATCGCCAAACGCCTGCAAAAAAAGCTGTCTGACATTACCATTGAAGTCAAAGGCAACTCCTTCCAGGTCACAGTCAGCGTGGCGCTCATTCACCTGGTGGATGGCAAAGGCGCGCTCGATAAACTGCTCAGGCAGGCCGAAAAACTGCTTCAAAAGGCCAAGCAGGCCGGGGGTAACCAGGTTATCCAGGCATAAAATTGAGTTTTGCCCGGGTTCTTGCACAGAACCCGGGTTTCTTTCAGCGGAGAATCTCCAACGCATGAACATCTCTATTGATTATCGAAAATCTGTTGTCTTGCTCATCATCACTGCCATTTTGTGGAGTTCTAGCGGTATTTTCGTGAGGCTGCTCAACTGGCAGCCGATCGCGATCCTGGCCGGGCGCAGTATTTTCTCGGGGCTGTTGTTTGCCTTCTACCTGCGGCGTTTCCCGCGTAGTTTTTCACGCTGGCAGATTTTGGCCACGCTTGGCTATATCTCCACCCAGTTCCTGTATGTTTCTTCGGTCAAGATGACCACTGTGGCCAATGCCATCTTCCTGCAATATACTGCCCCCATTTACATCATCTTTCTCGGCTACTGGTTCCTGCGCGAAAAACCCACCCGCACCGATTGGATTTCGATGGTGGTGATTTTTGCCGGGCTGATCCTGTTTTTCAGCGGCGACTTGAGCCTGAGTGGTTTCTATGGCAACATCCTGGCCGCCCTGAGCGGTGCCACCATGGCACTGATGATGGTGGCCTTCCGAGCTCAGAAAAACGGCAATCCTGCTGAAAGTGTGCTGCTGGCGAATGTGCTGGTTGCCACCCTGGGATTTCCATTCGTCTTGCAGCAACCCTGGACGGTGCAAAACTGGCTGATTATCGCCTTCCTGGGGATTTTCCAGATCGGCCTGTCATTTGTGCTCTATACCCTGGCCATCAAGCATGTTCCGGCGCTGGAAGCCACGCTGCTGGGCACGCTGGAGCCAATTCTCAGCCCGCTGTGGGTTTTCTTGATTTTGGGAGAAAAGCCGGGCGGGCTGGCTTTTTTGGGCGCGCTGGTGGTACTTGGTGGGGTTATTTATAATGCGGCTGCCAACCCGGCGAGTGAGTGAATATGGCCAAGCTGAAATTGGATTTGCACGATATTTATAATCGCGGCGACCAGATTGAAGCCGAGCTTAACCGAATTGTGAAGGAAGCGCTTGAACGGAAAATTGAGTTGGTTGAGATCATTCCGGGTAAGGGCAGTGGTCAGCTGAAGAAGAAGGTGCTGCGTTTTTTGAACCAGGGCAATATCAAGGCCCTGTACCACCGGGTTGAAAAGGATGATAAGAATTTTGGGCGGATTTTTATCCACTTCAAGTTTTGAACAAGAATCTCGGGCAAAAAGGGATTTTTCCGCTGCGCGTTCTGCGTTCTCAGCGGTTAATGGTTTTTGCACGAGATTTAAATAAAAAAAGCGGGTTTTCCCGCTCTTTTTTATTTACGTGTGCCTGTGTGCTGTATTTTTGCACGGTGAATGCTGGTGAAGTTAATACATCCCAACCATCTTATCGATTCGTAGCGCATATTCGTGGATGCCGCCCGCCAGAGAGCGGACGTTTTTCCAGCCCATGGAGAGCATCCAGGCGGTGACATCTGCTGAGCGAATGCCGTGGTGACACATGACGATGATCTCGGCTTGCGGGTCTCGCAGGTCGGGTGGAAAGGCTTCCTGGCGTTCCTGGGACATTTTGCTCATCGGGATGATGCGCAGGGCGGGGTGTTCGATGTGGGCGTAGGTCAATTCCCAGAGTTCGCGCACATCCAGCAGGGTGAATCCATCCCCGGAATCAAGTTTCTGCTTGAGTTCCTGGACACTGATTTCGGGGATGGTGGATTCATTCATGGCGGGTGATTGAGTCAGGGCAGAAAAAGTGCGTCGCACTTTCAGGCGCTATTTTTTCTTGCCGTTCTTTTCCATGGCTGGCATGTACAATCTTTCGGTGTATTCTTTGACCATGCGGCGGGTGCTGAACTGCGGGGTGATGGTGCGCATGGATTCTTTGACGCGCTGTACCCATTTGACCGGTACGTCGTTGGCGTCGCGGCCAGTGTAGTAGAGCGGGATAATCTCGTTTTCGAGGGTGTCGTACAGGCTCTCTGCGTCGGCGCTGTCTTGGACGTTGGAATCCAGGTCGGCATCGGGGCCGATGGCCCAGCCGTTGTCACCGTTGTAGGCTTCGCGCCACCAGCCATCCAGCACTGAGAAGTTGAGCGCGCCGTTGAGGGCGGCTTTCATGCCAGATGTGCCGCTGGCTTCGTTGGGGCGGCGCGGGGTGTTCATCCACACATCCACGCCCTGGACGAGGTAGCGGGCGATGTTCATGTCGTAGTCTTCGAGGAAGACCAACCGTCCGCCACTTTCGGCCTTTTTGACTTTGCGGTAGACTTCTTGGATGAGCATTTTGCCGGGTTCGTCGGCGGGGTGGGCTTTCCCGGCGAAGATGATCTGCACCGGGCGGTTGGGTTGGTTGACGATTTTGAGCATGCGCTCGAATTCGCTCAAGGCCAGGCCGGCGCGTTTGTAGGTGGCGAAGCGCCGTCCGAAGCCGATGGTGAGCACGTAGGGGTCGAGCAGGCCGCCTGCCGCGACAACCTGCACCGGGTGGTAGCCGCCTTTCATCCAGCGTTCGCGGGTGCGTTCTTGCATGTAGAAAACCAGTTTGCGTTTGAGGTGGCTGCGCACGGCCCACAGTTCTTGGGGTGGGATGGCTTCGATTTTTTCCCACATTTCAAAGTCGTCAATGTGTTCCAGCCAGTCTTCGCCGAAGTATTTGTCGTACAGGTTGCGGATCCGGCGTGCCATCCAGGTTTGGCTGTGTACGCCGTTGGTGATGTAGGTGATGGGCACATCATTGATGCTTTTTTCGGGCCACAGGTTTTTCCACATGCGGCGGCTGACCATGCCGTGCAGTTCTGAAACGCCGTTGCGGCCATCAGAGAATTTGAGCGCCAGCACTGGCATGGAGAAGGTTTCGCCCCAGTTTTGCTGGTGCCGGGCCAGGTCGATGAATTGGTCGCGGGTCAGGCCGAGTTCGGGCCACAGGTTGGCGAGGTATTTGTCTACCAGCCAGAGCGGGAATTCGTCGTTGCCAGCCGGGACGGGGGTGTGGGTGGTGAAAACGTTGTGTGTGCGGGTTTCGTTGATGGCTTCTTCGAAGGTTTTGCCGGCTTTGACCAGTTCGCGGGCGCGTTCGAGCGTCATGAAGGCGGCGTGGCCTTCGTTCATGTGCCAGACGGTGGGGCTGTAGCCCAGGGCGCGCAGGGCGCGCACACCGCCGATGCCGAGCAGGATTTCTTGCATGACGCGCAGGTTGATGTCGCTCCAATAAAGGCGGGTGGTGAGTTGGCGAACGGTCGGGTCGTTGGCGTCAATGTTGGTGTCGAGCAGGTAGAGGGGCGTCCGCCCGATGCGCAGTTCCCATATGCGGGCAGTGACCGGCCCATTTGGGAAATCTACCTGGAGGGTCAGTTCGCTTCCATCTTCTTTGAGAACACGGGCGGGGGGCAGGTTGTCGAAGTTGAGCGGGTTGTTGGATGTTTCCTGCCAGCCATCTTCTGAGATGCGCTGGGAGAAGTAGCCTTCGGTGTAGAGCAGGCCGACGCCGATCAGCGGCAGGCCGAGGTCGGATGTTTCTTTGAGATGGTCGCCTGCCAGTACGCCCAGGCCACCAGAGTAGATGGGCAGGGTTTCGTGCAGGCCGAATTCCATTGAAAAATAGGCGATTTGCCCATCGTTTTTGGGATGTTGGGTGGCGTACCAGGTGTCTTTGCGCTGGATGTAGTTGTCGAACATGGTGAAGACGGTGTCGTAGATCGACAGGTAGTTGGCATCCTGGGCGGCGGCGTTCAGCAGGCGGCGTTCGATCTTGTGCAGGAACAGGATGGGGTTGTGGTTGACGCTTTCCCACAGGTTGTTGTCGATGCGGTTGAACAGGCGCTGGGCCAGGGGGTTCCAGGTCCACCAAAGGTTGTAGGCGAGTTCTCCAAGCCGGTTGATGCGGCGCGGCAGGTCAAAGGTGTGTGGATGTTTCGATTTGAATGTGGTCATGATCATAGTCCTTTATTTTTGTGCATAACGCGCCAATCATACCATGAAGGTTATGGGCAAACATTGCCATAATACCTGTATTCTGCAGGCTGAAAGGTATGGCGCTGCGCTTAGCGTCGAAAACCCTGATATGTAGCATTGTGGGCTAAATATCAGGTCTGTCTTTTAACAGTTGATTTTGGTGATTGCGAATCCCCTGGCGTTTTTATTTTTTTAGCAGGGTGGTCGTGAAGAAGTTAACCAAATGCTGTTCGTATGCGGCAAAGTAGGCGGTTCCTCCGCAGTGGGTGGCGGATGGGATGTTCCAATGTTGTTTGGGTTCGTCTGCCAGGGCATAATAGCTGCTGATGCGTTGGCGTTCGTCACTTTGCCCGGTGGAGATAAACAGGATTGGGCGCGGGGTGTAAGCGCGGATGGCATCCACTGTGGTGGTGGGCGGCAAGGAGCCGGAACGAAGGGCAACCAACCCAAAAACACCCAGGGAGACTGGTAGGCTCAAAGGGTTCTGGAGGCTGAATCCTGGCAGGTTTTCACGCCAGTGCAGCGGGCTGGGCGCATCTAATGCCAGCGCGGCGATGCTTGGGGTTTTTACCGATCCTGCCAGGGCGATGGCTGCTCCCATCGAACAGCCATACCCGCCGATTTTGCCGGGGATGACATCGGGGCGGGCATTGACCCATTCGGCAGCCTGGGAAACATCGGCCACATCCAGCCACCCAAAGGAACGCGTCCAGCCTTCGCTTTCGCCGCTGGCGCGCTGGTCATACATCAATACCCCAAAACCGTGTTTGGATAGCATTTCGGCTACTGGCAGGCTCTGGCGGCGGTCACCGTAATAGGCGTGGATCAGGATCACGGCTGCGCCATTTTTTGATGGAATGTACCAGCCGGAGAGGGTCAGCCCGTTGGCGGTTTTGAAGCTCATGTTTTCATACCAGGCTCCAAAGTTTGACGGGGTTTCGCAACAAATCGACCTTTTGAGCGGGATGGTAAAGGCTGTAGCGGCGGTGGATGCCATGACCATCGAGAAGAACAGAATCATCCCCACAAAGGAGATTGAAATCAATTTCAGGTAGCGAGTGAGCGAAAATTTCACAGTGCGCATGCTCTACAGAAATCTCCATTGACCCAACTGGGCCATCTAACCCATCTCTTCGCCAATAGGGGCTGTGCATTTTGTAGTTCGGGATGTTATCCCGCCTTGCCCAAATATGGGAAAAAATGCGCATCCGCCAGACAAGGCGGGCGATCGGATAAATTACGCAGGGTGGCAACCTGGGTTATCTTATTTGATCATACCACTCTTCGTTTGCCGGGGCTGGCAGGTGGATGAATGCTTTTGCAGGGTGAGCCTGGCGCTTCCCCAGGCATGGTTAACGTTGTACGGATGTTCACAAGATGTATGTCATCGGCTGGATGTGTGATACGATAACGCTCGAAAATTTTGATCGGAGAACCCTGTTGATGATACCAAACCACCCCCTTTTCCAAACCCTGCGCGAGCTGAAAGGCAATCCACGCATCACTGTCCTGACCGAAGTGATGTTCGGCATTCCCTATAACTTGTTTATGCCGTTTTTTTCGGTTTACATGCTCGCGCTGGGTGTCACCGACCAGCAAATTGGCGGCCTCGCCAGCCTGGGGCTGGTGGTGCAGGTTTTTTCGGCACTGCTCAGCGGTGCGATTGTCGATAAATATGGCCGCCGCCTGACCCTGTTCCTCAATGACCTGCTTTCGTGGAGCATACCCTGCCTGATCTGGGCGGTAGCCCAGGATTTGCGCTTTTTCATCGTCGCGGCGCTGTTGAACGGTCTTTTTCGCATCTCACACACTGCCTGGACCTGCCTGATGGTGGAAGACGCCGAAGAGCGCCACCTTGTCCACATTTGGACCTGGATCATGATATTCGCGGTTTGCTCGGCGTTTTTCACCCCTCTGGGCGGCTGGCTGGTTGACCGGTTTGGGCTGGTGCCAGCCACACGCGGGCTGTTTGTCTTTGGCTTCCTCATGCTTACGGCAAAATTTTTGGTGCTCTATATCTATTCACACGAAACCGCGCGCGGCATCCAGCGCATGGAAGAAACCCGCCAGCGTTCCCTGTTCGGCCTGCTGGGTGAATATCGCAGCGTTTTAAAACAACTGCTGCATTCCCGGCCCATCCTGGCGGCGCTGGCGTTAATGGTGATCACCAACATCTTCTCAACCGTTAGCGGCAGCTTTTGGGGGGTGCTGTTCACCACCAAACTGGGCTTTTCAGATGCGGAAATTTCGATTTATGTGGCGATTCGCTCCGTTGTAATGACAATCTGCTTCTTCCTGATCGGCCCCCGCCTGACCAACTTGCGCCGCTTCCGCCTGCCGTTATGGATAGGTTTCCTATTCTTTTTCATCAGCCAGCTATTGCTGGTGATCATGCCCCCGCACATGATCCCGCTGCTGGTGCTGAGCGTGGTGCTCGAAGCGGTTGCATCTGCCCTGGTCAGCCCAATGACTGAGTCGCTGCTGGCGCTGTCGATGGAATCGGATGAGCGCGCGCGCGTTAGCGCAATGGTCTATGTGGCCCTGATAGTGTTGATCTCACCTTTCGGCTGGATCGCCGGTCAGCTTTCGGCCATCGACCGCGCCCTGCCTTTTGCGTTGAATATGCTGCTTTTTGCGCTTGGCATCGTACTGGTCTGGTTTATTGGCCGGCCAGGGTTTCTCCACCTGGCATCACCCGGGGCAGAAACCAGCAAGGCTTAATGCCAGGTTGGGTTGCCCGGCAGGAGCCTGCTCCTGGTGTTCTAAAAGCGTCCAAAATCGGGAGATTTTGGACGCTTTGGGGGCTAATAGGATGGGACTTTTTTTACTGTTCGCCTGAGATGATCAGGCTTTTGCCTTCGGCTTTGCTGGATGCGATGACGGTGCGCGAGTTTTTGTGCAGGGTTCCCTGGTAGGGAATGTTGCCACCATTGACCAGCCAGCCTTCCATCACGAATGGGATCGGGCTATCCGCCAGGATCCATTCCCCGTTATATTTGCGCGCGATGTGAATATGTGTCCCGGTGGATGAACCGCCCTCGCAGGATGGGTGACCCAGCCGGTCGCCGGTTTTAATAACCTGCCCGGGTGTAACGCGTGCCTGGCTGGCAAGGTGCAGGTGATACAGTACCCAGCCGGTGCGTTCATCGCCATCCCCATCCAGATCGAGGATAACTTCGCCTTCGCCGGTGCGGGCGACGATGCCGCTTGCCATGGCGGTAGCCCATTCACCTGTGTCACCGCAGCCTGAGACGCCGGTGGGGGCGAAATCGATGGCGGCGTATGGTTCGCCTTTGCCCCAGCCTGTGTGTGGGCCGCCTGTGTAGTTCCAAGATTTGCCACGCTCAAAGGGCAGTAAAAGCTCGGGCTGGCGCAGGCTGCCAGGGATGTGGGGCGAGATATTGGCCCAGGGGTCGCCAAAGAGACGGGCATAAGTCTCTGCCAGGCCGCCGGGGCCAATCATCTGGTCGAAGAGTTCGGCAGAGTACAGGCGCGAGAAAAAGTATTGGATGGCGACTGTTCCGGCGTTTTGCCAGGGGTCGGGGCGTTCGATGCGTCCATCGGGATGTTCAAATTCGCGCAGGTCGCCGCGCCGCCAGCCGTAGTAGCCGTTGTTAAGGGTGTTGGCGGCCCAGACCAGTTGCAGGTATAGCCCCTGGTAGTTGGGGTTGCGGTAGTTCAGGATGTATTCATCATCGGGTGGGGCGGGGTTGCTCAGTGCAGCGGCGTAGTAGTCGAGTAGGGCCAGCAGCAGGCGCGGGCTGACGCTGAAGTTTATGGCGACAATATCCACAATCTCTGCGCCGGTGTGGGGGCCGTCGGCGAGCTGGCCTTTGTAGCTGCGCAGCCAGCCGGGTTGTTTTTGGACGAATGATTTTGTGTCGAATCCCAGTTGAGCCGGGCCGTTGATGAATAAACTATCGGGGATGATCTGGTAGGGAGTGCCCCATAGGGCCTGGTAGTAGATGGGGATTTTCATGGGGAAGCCGGGCGGCATGGTGGTGGCATCTGTTGGGATGATGGGGCTTCCATCAGCTTTCAGGTTGGCAGCGCGGATTTCGGTTTCGGTGGTGTTGAAGTGTCTGGCGAGCGCGGGCAGGGTGTCACCGGTTTGGGCGATGTAGTCAATCAGTTCGCCGGGTTGGTATGGGGCGCGGGTGGGGATGGGGGTGAACTGGGCTGCCGGGGTGGGGAAGTTGTCGGTTGGGACGGGGGCGGTTGCCAGGGCGGTTGGTTCCGCGTTGGGGGCTGTGCAGGCGGAGGTGATGAGCAGGGTCAGGATGAGGATGGGGCGGAGGAAAATCCCCAATTTTTCCCCAAAAAAGGCCCTTATCTCAACCCAGCCCCCGCAGGGTGATGGGTTATCATTTCCCATCTCCCTGCGGGAGAGGGGCAGGGGTGAGGGCATGTGTGTTTTCATGGTTTTTCTCGGATGATGCGGGTTTCGAAGGAGCCGCAGGTGCAGGCGGTGATGGTTTTTTCGCCTTTGGTGAGGGTGCCTTTGTAGGGTTGGCCTGAGTAGGCGGCGACCCAGCCATCGAGGTTGAAGGGGATGTTGCCGCCTGCCAGTACCCATTCGCCGTTATATTTGCGCGCGAGGTGCAGGTGTGTGCCGGTGGAGACGCCGCCCTCGCAGGATGGGTGTCCGATTTTGTCGCCGGGCTGGAGGTCGGCGCCGAGTTTGACTTTGCCTTCGGCGGCGATGTGCAGGAAGAGCAGCGACCAGCCGGTTTGTTCGATGCCGTCACTGTCGAGATCGAGGATGACGACGCCTTCTTCTTCGCGCACGACTTTGCCAGCGGCAGGGGCTACGACCCACAGGTCCGATTTGGCGCAGCCTTGTTCTTCGGAGCCGGGGGCGAAATCGAGGGCGGCCAGGGCGCCGAGTTTTTCCCAGGCGGAGTGCGGGCCGCCGGTGAAGGCCCAGGTTTTGCCGGGGTCAAAAGGCAGGGTCAGCTCGGGTTGTGAAAGGTTGAGCGGGAGCAGTGGTTCGACTTTTTGGGCGCGTTGCCACGGGTCGCCGAACATTTGGTTGTAGGTGGCCGGGAAGCCGATGGCGGGGTCGATGGCTTGTTCCCACTCGAGGCGGGTGCGGGTTTGGGCGAAGAAGTAGTAGATGGCGGCGGTGCCGGCGTTGAGGCGTGGGCTCAGGCGCAGGGTTTCGCCATCTTCAAATTTGATTTCTTTGAGTGAGCCATCGCGCCAGCCGTAGTAGCCGAGTTGGAGTTCTTGCACGGCCCACATGAGCTGGCGGAACAGGCCGCGGTAGTGGTAATCGGGGTAGCCGAGCGGGTAGTCGTTTTGGGCGTAGTTGGCGGGCGTGCCGCGCACCCAGTTGCTCTCGTATTCGATGATGCCGAGCAGGATGCGCGGGTTGATGGAGTTGTCGAGCGAGATGAGTTCAACGGATTGTGCGCCGGTGGTGGTGCCGTTGCTCATCAGGTATTCTTTGTAGGTGGAGAGCAGGCCGCCCGCGTTTTGGACATATTCGTCGATGTCGAATGCGGCGGCGGAGGGGGAGAAAACTACTTCACTATCGGGGATGATGGGTGTGCCGGGGCTGAGTTCGCTGGCGGGAATGTCTGGGATGAGCAGCAGTGTGCCGGAGGCCAGCAGGTCGGTGATCCCTGGCAGGATGACATCCGACAGGATTTCGGGCGTGGTAACGTTGAATCGGTCGGCCACAATTTGGAGCGTATCACCGCTTTGGGCGTAGTAGAGTACGTAGGGACGGTCAGATGAGTTGATGGGGGCCAGGGTGGGTGGGACGACCAGTTCCATGCCGGGTGTGGGTGAGCCGATGGGCGGCAGGACGGCCAGCGGGGTATTGGTGGGGGTGGGGGTCTGGCTGGGGACGAGGGGGTAGGTGATGCGGGTTGGGGTGACGGTGGGTGTTTGAGAGGGTGTTACCAGCCCGCCTTCTGGGGTGGGGGTGGGTAAATTTCCCCACAGCTGGCGGTTGCCAGCGCAGGAGCTGAGCAGGATGGCGAGGATGAGCAGGCTGACGATGTTTTTCTTCATTTGCTGATCTGGTTGATCGGGTTGACTCCATCCCAGGATTCGATGATTGCGCCATCGCGCCTGAGCCGACCGCTGTATTCGTCATAGTCGCGTTCGGGGATCCAGTTGTCCATGTCGAAGGGGTGGTTGGGATCGTCGGCGGAGATCCATATGCCGTTGTATTTTCGTCCCAGGTGCAGGTGGGTGGCGGTGGAAAATCCGCCTTCGCAGGATGGGCGACCGATTTTATCTCCGGCATTGATACGCTGCCCGGCCTGGATGCGTTCGTTGGCATCGATGTGCATGTACAGGATGACCCAGCCGGTCTGTTCCAGGCCATCGCCATCCAGGTCTTGGAGCACCTGCCCGCCGCCCGAGCGGATGATGACTCCGCTGGCAACCGCTGTGACCCAATAGGCACTCTGGTTGCAGCCTATCGGTGCATCAGGCGGGGCGAAATCGAGCGCAGCCCAGGCCGAGCCGGTGTCCCAGCCGCCGTGTGGGCCGCCGGTAAACTGCCAGACATCGCCTGCCATGAAGGGCAGGGTCAGGCTGGGGCGTGTCAGGTTGGCCGGGATAAGCGGTTCAATGGCCATGTCGAATGGGTAGCCGAACATGCTTGAAAACGTGGCGAACAGGCCATTCGGCCCGGTGTCGATAACCCAGATGGCGTATGTATCGAAGCTGGCAAAAAGATTTTGTATGCCAGCTGTCCCGGCGTTGATGCCGGGCTGCGGTACTACTTGTGTGCCATCAGTCAAGATCCAGTTGGTGATGGTTCCTTCGCGCCAGCGATAGAAACCCTCGTTCAGGCGGTCGGCAGTCCACGTCATCTGGCGGTACAGCCCCTCGTGGAAGTCATCCACATAGCCAATGGGGTGGCTGTAGGTGGACGGGGCTGGGTTGGGGTTGGTGACCCACTGTGAGCGATATTCCAGCACGGCCAGCAGCAGGCGCGGGTTGACTGAGTAGTTTTCGGCCACAAGTTTCACAATCTGGCCGCCGTTGAGGGTCACACCGTCTATATCCTGGGTGTAGTAGGCCAGGTAGCCGCCTTTTTGCTGGACGTAGGATTCCACATTTAAGAGTGTGCCGAGCGGCCCGTAAACCAGTTCGGAATCGGGGATGATTTTGAAAAAGTCCGAGGATGCCATTGCCCCGGTGTTGATGGGCTGTTCTGGCGCGCTATCGGCAGTTACACCGGGGATGGTGAGTTCCTGACCGGGGTAGATAATGTCGTTTTCGGTCAGGTTGTTGGCGGTCAGCAGTTCTTCCACGGTGATGCCGTAAGCAGCGGCAATCGAGCCGGGATATTCGCCATCCTGGACGATGTGTGTGACCTGGCCGGCGGTGGGCGTTTCAACAAACTGCAAATCGACGCTGGCCAGGGGCGTGAAGGTTGGCAGGATGATGGGCACATCGGGTGTGGGGGTGTAGATGGGCGCACCCGGCGCACGCGTGGGGGGCATAAAGGTCTGGATGGGCGGCAGGGTAGGCAGGTTGAGATCAGATGCGGCAACAGGCGTCCAGGCGGGCGCATTGACGGCAGAGCGGGTGCAGGCCGGACTGAGCAGTACGAGCAGGGTAATAAAGATGGGGAAAAAACGGCGCATGGGAGGATTTTACCAGAATCAAGGCGCGAACTGACCCGAATCAAAAACCCCCCTTCCCTGGAAAGGAAGGGGGCTGGATGGACAGGCGTATGAGCCTTAGACTCCCTCGATCACCACCATGTTTGAGCGTGCTGCCTGGTGACGCAGGGCTTTGGCGGGTGTGTATTCGGGTGAATCGAGCCAGGCTTTGGCTTTTTCCACGCCCTCAAATTGCAAGATGACCAGCCGGTTGGGTTTCCAATCGCCTTCTAGCCGATGAACCCATTGCCCATGATGTAGTTTTCCAGGTCTTTGATCAACGATTCCTTGTTTGAAACCACCACTTCCACCACATCGCGGATGGAAATCAGCCCAACCAGCTTATCATTTTCCACCACCGGCAGGTGACGGATGCGATATTTGAGCATCATCGCCATGCACTGATCAACCGATGTATCGAGATGGACAGTTACCAGTTTTTCGGTCATCAACTCTTTCACCAGGGTGTCTTTCGCGCAGCGGCCCTGCACCTCGCCTTTGCGGGCATAATCGCGCTCGGTAAAAATACCCACAAAATGCTCGCCATCCTTCACCAGCACTGCGCCAATATTGGCTTGCGCCATTACTTCAAGCGCCTGGAAGATCGTATCGGTGACGTTGACATAATAATTGATTTCATTATGTTTTGATTCCATCAGTCTGCGAACGGTTGCCATAGTTTCAACTCCTTTGGGTGGGGAAATAAATAAAAATGCAGGGTTTTTACTCAAAAATCTGGTGTAACGCATCCCTGGCTGAGTAGTGAACCATGCCAATATAGTATAGCAAAAACTCTGCCAAAACGAGAGATATTTAATGGCTACCCGGCCAGGCTGGGCGATTTCTTCAGGCTCGAGAACCAGAACACAAACACCAGGTTGGCGGCCAGGCTGGCGAGCACCATCATCGCCATGCTGTAGGGGCCGACGCGCTCGAACAACTGGCCAATGCCCCAGGGTAAGATCATACCGCCCAGCCCCGAACCTACCAGGAACCAGCCTGTAATGGCCCCGGTGACGTGCATGCGCTCTTCGGCCAGCGTCAGCATGGTGGGGAAGATGGAAGCCATGCAAACCCCCAGCAGGATACTGCCGATCCACAAAGCCGTAGCCGAATCCCGCCAAAGTAGCAGGATGCCCAGGCTGAGAAAACAACCCATTAAATCGGCAATCAAGATCAGGCGTGGGCGGATGCGTGTTGAGATCGGGATTCCGAGCAAACGCCCCAGGGTGAAAAATCCCCAAAAAGCTGAGGTCAGGTACGCGGCAGTGATTTCGTTTTCCAGCCCCAACCTGGTGGCATACGTGTAAAGCCAACTCCCGTAGCCTGTTTCTGCGCCGACATAAACCACGAAGCACAGCCCCATCACCAGCACCGGGATGACCGGCAGCGGCGCATTATGATGTTCGGCAGGGGCAGCGCGTGGGGCCGGGTTGGGGATGAACCAGATCCAGGCGGCCAGGGGCAGGCAGAGCAGCGCAAAAGTCCAAAAAATCCAGTTAATATCACCGGTCAGGCTGATAACGCGCGCCGCGATCAGCCCGGATGTGAAGGAGCCGACCCCAAAACTGGCGTGCAGTCCATTCATGTAAGGGCCTACGCCGTCGCCATGAATCCACATTAGCAAGGTGTTGCCGCCCACATCCAGCGCACCTTTGGTCAATCCAAACACGAACAGCACCGTTAACAGGATGGGCAGGCTGCTAGCTATCGGTACCAGCGCTGCCGAAAGCGCCAGCGTTAGCAGGATGATGCTCATAAAGCGGTGCCCGGCAACGCGGTCATAAGCCAGCCCGCCAATGTATGAGCCGATCAGGTAGCCAAACGAACCAAATACAAAAATCAGGCTGATTTGCTCGATGGGGCTGGCTGTATGCTCTGCCAGCCACGGGATGGCTGGCCCTTCGGCGGCGATAACCATGCCGAGAATGATGAAAGCTAGGTAATATGCGCTTGTCGATGCGATTTTTGGGTTCATGAGGTATCCTGTGAGCAATAAATTATGCGTTTGTAACCCGAACATTATATAATAACCTTGATGATGTAATCGCTTGGGAACTAGGGCAACTCTGGTTTTATGAAAGATGCGCCATCAGCGTTCAACCATTGCTTGCTTGTTTTGAGTTTCACATCCCTCATTTTTTACCGTTTCCACGCAACTGTTTTTGAGAAAAACTGAGTAGGATATGCAAGATAAACGCAAAACCAAAGCCGAACTGCTCACTGAATTGTTAAATTTACGCCGACGGGTAAGTGAATTGGAACTGGCAGCGCACCAGGCCGGGTTATCCGGCGAAAAAAATCCTGGCTCCATTTTGCAGGCGCTCAAAGATAACGTTGTTGTCCTCGATTCTCTCGGGCACATTGTTTACATCAACCACGTTTCTCCCGGCCTGATGGAAGATGAAGTGCTCGGCTCAAACTGGTTGGACTGGATCAACGCTCTTGACCGCCCGCTGGTGCTTGATGCATTCCACCGGACGCTTCAACTTGGGGAACCGGCTGAAATTGAATACCAGGCCATTGGCCCAGACCGGCAAATGACCTGGTTCCAGGTGAATTTTTCCCGTCTGGCAGGCAGCCCAGATGCGCGCATCGTCTTAGTGGCGCGCGACATGACCGAGCGCAAACTGGCAGAAGAAAGGCTGCGCGCAAGCGAGCAGCACCTGCGCAACACAATCGATGCCATCCCCAATATTTTGTGGACCGCCCGACCCGATGGCTACATCGACTACTGCAACCACAACTGGCTTTCCTTTACCGGCCTGACCCATGAACAGGTTCAGGGCACAGGCTGGATGCAAGCCTTGCACCCCGAGGATGTTGCCCATACCCGCCAGGCCTGGGACGAATCCTGCCGCGAGCGCAAACCCTACGAAGTCGAACAACGCCTGCGCCGTTTTGATGGAGAATATCGCTGGTTCCTGACCCGCGCCAACCCGGTAATGGATGCCAGCGGGATCGCGCTGAAGTGGTATGGCTCCAATGCAGACATCACCGAACGCCAGGCAGCGGAAATAAAGCATCGCCAGTCAGAAGAAAAATTCCAAAAAGCCTTCCACACTTCCCCTGACTCAATCAACATAAATCGCCTGGAAGATGGCCTGTATATCGATATCAACCAGGGATTTTTGGAGCTGACCGGCTACACTGCCGAGGAAGTGCTCGGAAAAACTTCACAGCAAATCAACACCTGGGCTGACCCGCGAGATCGCGAGCGGCTGGTGACCGGCCTGCGCGAACGGGGCGAAGTTTTCAACCTGGAGGCTTCCTTCCGCATTAAAAATGGACAGACAAAACGCTGCCTGATGTCTGCCAGGGTCTTGGAGATCAATGGCGAAGTGTGCATCCTATCCATCACCCGTGATATTAGCGAGCGCATCCTGGCAGATGTGGCCCTGCGAGAAAGCGAAGCGCGCTATCGCCTGATCTCCGAAAACGCAGCGGATGTTATCTGGGTGCTCAACCCGCTGACAGGAAAATTCACCTACGTCAGCCCGTCTGTGGAAAAGCTGCGCGGCTATACCCCTGCCGAAGTGATGCAGCAACCTGTAACCGAATCGCTCACCCCCGAATCCCTTGCGATTGTCAGCAGTTCGCTGGCGACAAATTTACCGGCATTCATAGCCATGGGCAGCGGAACGATCTCCTTTACCAACGAAGTTGACCAGCCCCGCAAAGATGGATCCATTGTCCACACTGAAGTCACAACCACCTACCTCTTCAACGAACGCGGCGAAGTGGAAATTGTGGGTGTCTCACGCGATATTACCGCGCGCAAACAAGCTGAAGATCAGCTGAAAAAATCGCTGGCAGAGAAAGATACCCTCCTGCGCGAACTTTACCACCGCACCAAAAACAACATGGGTGTGATCAACGCCATCCTGGGGCTGCAAGCCAGCTACCTGAATGATGAAAACCTGCAAAAAGCGCTCGAAGAGACCCAGGGACGCATCTGCTCCATGTCGCTGGTACACCAAAAGCTGTACGAAACCCGCGACCTTTCGCACATCAATTTGAAGGAATACATCTTGGAATTGATCAAACTCATCTCAGATGGCTATTCCATCAAACCTGGAAAGGTGACTTTTGTGGCCGATATGGAAGATGTTTTCGTGCTGATAGATACCGCCATCCCCTGTGGCTTAATCCTGAACGAATTGTTCACCAACGCCTTCAAATATGCTTTCCCTGCCGAACGGGTTGGACAAGTTAAAACCCACCTGCGCCGTCTTGAGAATGGTGAAATCGAACTGGGCGTGGCCGACAATGGCGTGGGCCTGCCCGCCGGGTTTGACCCGCGCCAGGGCGGCTCAATGGGGCTGCAAATCATCTTTGCCCTGGCTGAGAACCAGTTAAAGAGCCGCGTCGTAGATTTCAAATCAGGAGAGGGTGTGTCTTGCCATCTGGTTTTCCAAGATAATTTGTACCATTCGCGAGTGTAGCAATGTTCAAACCAAAGATACTGATCGTTGAAGATGAATTCTTAATCGCTATGGATTTAAAAACCAAACTCATCCGGGCAGGTTACCCCGTTTGCGGGCCGGTCGCCACCGGGAAAGACGCCATCGAAAGCACCAGGAAAGAAGCCCCCGGCGTGGTGCTGATGGATATTCGCCTGATGGGTGAGATGGATGGCATCGAGGCCGCCCGTCAGATTGGCAGCTTCTCATCGGCCATAATCATTTTTACCACCGGTTATCAGATGGTGGACTTAAAAGCCCGGGCGATGGAATTGAAACCGGCGGCCTACCTGAACAAACCAGTTTTGGCCCGTGATATTGATGCTGTGATCCAATCAGCTTCGAAAAACGCTGCCAGCTAACCGGCAGCATTTCTTTTTGTTGGGGATATTTAAATCGTTTTACCCGGTTTGTTTTATCAAGAAAATTGCGGGGAATAAATCCAACTTTATGAGCTTGCTGGCGCAGGGTTTTGAAAACGGCCGAAACGTGCTATAATTAGAACATAAGTTCTATTTGTAGCACATGCTCGTGTTGCCAGACTCATTATGGTGCCTTGATGGCGAATATTTCCCAAATTGCAATTGCGCTCAAAGCCTTACAGGAAGTCCAGCAGGAAACAGCGGGGTTGGTTGATGAAACCCCACAGGCTGGGGCCGACCCGCTGGATGCTTTTCTCAGCATTCCAGAGACGGGCCTGGTGCTTGGGCTGGCAAATGACGGGCAGCCGATCCTGCTCGATTGGTCGAATCCGGCCCCGGGGCCGATCCTGGTAACGGGAGACAGGGGCAGCGGGAAAACTGCTTTTTTGCAAGGGCTGTTGCAGGTTGCCAGTCTGACTCATTCCCCAAAGCGGATTCAATTTATGGTTGTGACCGATTTCCCGGCGGAATGGTCAAAACGCAGATTTTCCCACCAGCTGGCGCAAGTTTACCCCGCTTATGAGATTGCCACTGCGGATGTCATTTTCCAACTTGCCAGTTGGGTGGGGGTGGGCGGTGATGACCGGGCGGTTTTCTTACTGTGGGATGGGCTGGACGCGATTTTGCACCTGCTGCCCGATGCGCAGGAGGCGCTGCGTTTCCTGTTGTTGCGCGGCCCGGCGGCAGGATTGTGGCCCGTGGTAACGGCCAGCGCCCGGCAGGTGGTGGGGCAGCCCGGCTGGCTGGAGTTGTTCCGCACGCGTATTTATGGCCGTATCGCCGACCCGCTGCTGGAAACGGAGTTGACACCGCTGCCGGGCGCGAACCTGAATACGCTCACTTCGGGCGGGCAATTTTGTATGCGCGCCAATTCGCGCTGGCTGCGCTTCTGGCTGATGCGTTGACGAAAGCGAGGTGCTATGGATACTGGTATGTTGTGGTTTGATAACGATCCCAAAACCTGCCTGTCTGATAAAGTTTTCAAGGCGGCCGAGCATTATCGTGAAAAATATGGGCTGGCCCCCGATCTTTGCCTTGTCCACCCGTCCATGCTGGCGGAACCCCAGGCGCAGGCCGGACGGGTGATTATTCGTCCGCTGCGGGCGGTGCTGCCCGGTCATTTGTGGATCGGGGTGGAGGACAGGCTGCCGGTGGGAGCCGACTAAAAAAAGAAACGACTGTGCGCTATTTGGGGGACGCGCGCGCTGTCTGAGACTGGCAAAAAAGCATGGGCAGGCCATCGCCTGCCTGTCCATGCTTTAGTTAAAAACGTAGCGCGAGATAGTATCTCGCTTTACGGCTATGCCAGGGCAACCGCCATGGTGATGGCGTGCTCGCGGGTGTGGCTCAGGCTGATAGCATCTCATGGGCAGGCCATCGCCTGTCC
>CAIJPN010000084.1 GCA_903822545.1 uncultured Anaerolineae bacterium
CAGGGCGTTTTTTATCGGTTGGGGTCATCTGAGATCCTTTGTGTCTTAGAATTCGCGGCGAAGCGCGATTTCATCGTCTTCCATTTCACCGGTGGCGACAAAACCGAGTTTTTCATAGAAACCCTGGGGGCTGCCTTCGCCAGGCACACAGCTGACATACAGTTCGGTGGCATTGGGGCGGCTGCGAACGTACTCAAAGAGCAGTTCCATCGCCTTTTTGCCGAAACCGAATTTTTGGTAGCGGGCATCGAGCATCAGCCGCCAGAGGTAGTAGCGCGGTTTGGATGGATTGTCTGAAAGCAGCATGAAGCCCACCGGGGTTTCATCGGCATAAATGGCGCGGAACCAGGCGATTTCAGGATAGAAATGCGCCTGGGCGATGGATGTGGCGTTGTCGGCTACCAAATGCTCTTGACTGGGAGCCACTTTCAGCTGCAGAACGGCTTTCAGGTTCTCGCGCGTAACTTCGCGCAGGCTGACGGCAGAGTCAGGGGTAACGGGGGGAAATTCGAGATGAGACATGATGATGTTCCTTTTCGAAAGAATCCGGGTTTTGGAATGAATAAGGAGCGTGATCAGGTTTGGGAATTCTTTGAAAGCAACTCGGCCATGCGCCAGAATTCGGCAGGCTTGGAGTCAGATCACTTGCCGAAATTCTTCCAGCGGGAGCATGCAGCGAGTATGCAGCCCATATCCCGCAAAGCTGGAAACGAAAAAGCGCAAGTCGAAGCGCGTTGAGCGGGCGTATTCATCCAACTCGGGTGCGGCCAGGATGGTTTTGAGTTTTGTGCTGCTCGGGTTGTGATTGGCAAGGATGAAAATCACTTCGGGTTTCTCGCTGGCTTCCAGGCTGACCTGGGTGACGTTCTGGCTGCGGTTGAATTTGAGCAGGCCAAGCTGGTCGAGCTGGCTAAACTGGGATTCCATCGTGCGCAGGAGCTGGGTGTAGCGTTCGGTATCCTGCACCAGGGCGTCAATATCCTGTAGATGCTTGATCAGGCCGGCATCGCCGCCCAGGACATCATCAGCGTATTTCATTTCGAACAGGGCCGGGCGGCAACGGCTTCCGTTGTTGCGGAGCGAGGCATCCCAGCGGATGCCCAGCAGGTCAAAGCGGGCATGTAGATCGCTATCGTCATAAGCTTGGTAGTTTTAGAAATACTTTCCGCTAACAACTTGTGCTGTGCCAGCCTGACTCAAGATGGGGGCTGTATAAGTAACCGCACCATCCCCGGATGGGAAGGAAATGCTTTGTTGCTGAATCAAGCCCATTTGTTCAAGTCGGCGAACAATGGCAACAATGGCCTTTTCACCCCCCCGAATCCCTTGCAAAACATTATAGAACGGGGATGATTCCAGCCTGCGGATGCGCCGCAATCGTTTTATGGGGTCTTTCTCAAATTGGGCGGCAGCAAACGCATCGCCGTTCAGGATTTTTGCCAGTGTTTTTTCTGTGTAGGGTTTTGCATATTGATCGTCGTTCAGGCTCTCGTTCCATTGCACGGCACGCAAAACCATGTAGTCTGGATTAACTGCGGATGGCAAATCTGGCAAAGTTTCGGAGGGGATATCCTGCCAGGGCAGCGTCATGTTTGGGTGGCAAAGGTCACAGCAAGCCGCCGGGGGATTTTGGAGCGTTTCGTCAAAATAGCGGACAACATGCTCACGGCGACAATCTCCGGCGCCAAGGTTTTCAGCATATC
>CAIJPN010000085.1 GCA_903822545.1 uncultured Anaerolineae bacterium
ACGGCGGTCATGGTCAGGGAGACATTGGTCACGCCGAGTTCTTGTATCACTTCAGCGGTGTGACGATGCCCAAAGGCGGAAAATGTGCGGATAACGTTGGCGCGTTCCGCGTGGAGCGAGCCGGAATTTCCTTCCGCGCCACCCTCCGATGAACCGACCTTGATTTCGACATAAATTGGCTGGTCAAGCTCAATCACCCCGGCCTTGACCAGCGGCAGCAGCGCCAGGTTGCTGGCAGTGGCGTTGCAGCCCACCCCGCTGATGTAGCTGGCAGTCGCCATCTCGGCGCGGTGCAGTTCCGGCAGCCCATAGACGAATTTCCCGAGCCAGGCTGGGGCGGCGTGGGCTTCCCCGTACCACTTCTGGTACTGGACAGTGTCCTTTAAACGGAAATCAGCCGAAAGGTCGATGATTTTCCCTGCCAGCGCGGCATACGCGTCGATGTGGTGCTGCGCCTGTCCGTGTGGCTGCGCCAGGAACAGCACATCCACAGGTTCGACCTGGGCGGGGTCGATAAATTTGAGCTGGGTGCGCTTCCGCAGGTTGGGATGCACCTGATAGACATACTCGCCCAAATGCGAGCGCGACGTGACCTGCTTGACCTCGACATTCGGATGCCCGAGCAGCAGCCGCAGCAACTCGCCGCCGCCATAGCCCGAACCGCCGATGATGGATGTTGTAATCATAAATAATGGCTCCTTTTCCAGTAATCAGTGAGCAGTTATCAGTAATCGGTCACACTTTGGCGAAAAAACTGATCACTGATGACTTATCACTGATCACTGGCTACTTTCATCGTAAACGCCACAATTTCATCCGCAATATCAATCCCGCTCACCGGCTGCATGGTGTGGAATTCCATCGTGTGGTTGACCTCGTTGATGAGCATCCCCTTCTCCGGGTGCTCCACCAAATCCACCGCCAGCACGCCGCCGCCGACCGCCTTGGCCGCGCCCAGGCACAGCGACTCGATTTCGGGCGTAATCGGGCACAATTCGCCCTCGCCGCCGCGCGCCGTGTTCGTGATCCAGTGCTCGGATTTGCGATACATAGCCGTCAGCACCCGCTCGCCAATCACAATCGCGCGGATGTCGCGCCCCGGCTTCTCGATGTACTCCTGGATGTAAAAAACGCTGTGCTGCACCGATCCAAGCGTGGCCTTGTGCTCCAGCACCGCTTCCGCCGCGTCGCGGTCGTTGATTTTTGCCAGCAGCCGCCCCCACGACCCGACCACCGGCTTGAGTACCACCGGGTAGCCGAAGGCTTCAATCGCCTCCAGCGCCGCTTCGGGGGTGAAGGCCGTGGCGTTGTGCGGCTGCGGCAGCCCGGCCTTCGCCAGCATCGCCGATGTAGTCAACTTATCGCCGCACACTTCCGCCACCGCCGCCGTGTTGACTGTCGGCACGCCAAACGCATTCAGCATCCGCAGCGCATACAGCCCGCTGGTATAGCTGATACTGCGCTCCAGCACCGCATCGAACGCGCGCCACGGGGCCGGGTTATCCAGGTCAAACGAAATCGCCCGGTCATCCAGCCGCTCGTAATCGATGCCACGCTTCTCCATCGCGCCAAAAATCCACTTCTCCTCCACCCGCACCCGCGAGTAGAGCACGCCAATTCGTAGTCGTTTTTGCATAAGGTTCTCCCGTAGGGGCGAGCCGACGGCTCGCCCCTACATGGCGGGTTATTCGCCCCAATCTTCCTGTTCCATCGGCGCCAAATCCACCTCGGCAGGGTTGAGCGAGATTACTTCCAAATCCACACCGCAATCGGGGCAGACGATGATTTCGCCAACTTCGGCGTTGGCTTCGAGTGTAATTTCAGCGGCACATTCGGGGCAAGAAACGGTGTTCATGATTTTTCTCCTTAGATTTTGCTTTTCGCAAGATTGATTTGTTTTTTTACAGAATCGGGGGATGTTCCACCCGTAGCATTTCGCCGTTTAACCGACTCCATCGGGTCGAAATTGTTATACACATCGGACTCGAACCGCCCTATCGCCTGCCACTCGTCCATCGAGAGTTTATCCAGGCTGACGCCTTTCTCCGCCGCCACCCGCACCGATTTGCCCGCCGCGGCATGGGCCTCCCTGAAAGGGATTCCCTTGCGGACGAGATAATCCGCCAAATCGGTTGCCAGCATCGCTGAATCAATCGCCGCCAGCATTTTTTCGGGCTTGACGGTCATCGTCTCGATAGCGCCTGCCAGGACGGGCAGGATCATCGTCAACGTGTCAAAGGCCTGGAAAACCGGCACTTTGTCTTCCTGCAAATCCTTGTCATAAGTGGATGGCAGCCCTTTGAGCGTCGCCAGCATCCCGGTCAGCAGGCCGAGTAGCGTCCCCGCTTTGCCGCGCGAAAGCTCGAACAGGTCAGGGTTTTTCTTTTGCGGCATCAGGCTCGAACCGGTGGAGTAGGCGTCTGAGAGTTCAAAAAAGCCAAACTCGGCGGTCGTGAACAACACCATCTGCTCGGACAGTTTGCTCAGGTGGACGCCCAGCATCGTGGCGCAGAACAGGAATTCAGCCGCGAAATCCCGGTCAGAAACGGCATCCAGGCTGTTTTGGGCGGGGCTGTCAAAGCCGAGAGAAAGAGTCAGGGCTTCGCGGTCGATGTCGAAAGCGGTACCGGCCAAAGCGCCGCAGCCCAACGGCAGGATGGCGACCCGGTCGCGCAGGTCGGCGAGCCGGTCTTTGTCGCGTTCCAGGCTCCAGAAGTGGCTCATCAGCCAGTGAGCGAGAGTCACGGGTTGGGCGCGCTGCAGGTGGGTGTATCCCGGCATCAGGGCGGTTTGATTTCGCTCGGCGACCGCCACCAGCGTGGTTTGCAGCCCGGTAACGGCCTCCGCCAACAGCGGCAGGTTATCCAGCATCCACAGCCGAAAATCAGTCGCCACCTGGTCATTGCGGCTGCGCCCGGTGTGCAGCTTCCCCGCCGCCGCGCCGATGAGTTCGCCCAGCCGCCGCTCGACCGCCGTGTGGATGTCCTCGTCGGATTCCTGGAAGGCGAAGGTGTTTTGGGAAAATTCCTCGGCGATTTGATTCAGGCCGTTGGTGATTGCGGCGTGTTCCGTTTCAGAAAGCACGCCCACCTTAAACAGCCCGCCCGCCCAGGCGATGCTGCCGCGCACATCCTGTGCTGCCAGCCGCTGGTCAAACGGCAGGGACGTGTTCAACAACCATGCGACCGCATCCAGTTTGCCGGTAAATCGTCCGCTCCAAAGGGTCATGGGAACTCCTGGTAAGGAGATGATGAGAAAGGAGATAATGAGTTTTCTCCTTATCTTCTTATCTCCTCATCTCTTTGTCTAATCTCTCTTGAACTTCGAATAATCCGGCTTGGGCATATCCATCCCGGCGACGGGCAGTCCGTTGAGCGCGCGGACTTTCATGCTCAGCCCGAACAGGCGGATAAAACCCTCGGCCATGCTCTGGTCGTAGACATCTTCCTGGCCGAAGGTGGCGAAATCTTCGCGGTACAGGCTGAACGGGGATTTTCGCCCGGCGCTGATGATGTTGCCCTTGTAGAGTTTCAGGCGGACAAGCCCGGTCACGGGGCCTTGTGTGGCGTTGACAAACGCGTCAATCGCTTCGCGCAGCGGGGTGAACCACAGGCCGTTGTAAGTCAGTTCGGTGTACTTCACAGCCACCATTTCCTTGAAATGCGCGGTTTCGCGGTCAAGGACGAGCGATTCCAGTTCGCGGTGGGCGTAGAGCAGGATGGTGCCGCCCGGGGTTTCGTACACGCCGTGGGATTTCATCCCAACCAGGCGGTTTTCCACCAGATCGACGCGCCCGATGCCGTGCGCCCCGCCGATGGCGTTCAGCATCTCGACGATTTTGGCAGGCGAAAGTTTCTCGCCGTTAACCGCCACCGGTTCGCCGCTGATGAACTCGATTTCGACGTAAGCGGGCTCGTCCGGGGCGTTTTCGGGCGAGGTGGAAATCTGGTACATGATTTCTTCCGGCTCATTCCAGGGGTCTTCGAGCAGGCCGCCCTCGTGCGAGAGATGCCACAGGTTCGAGTCGCGGCTGTAAATCGACTTGACGGTGGCCGTTACCGGGACGTTGTGTTTGGCGGCATAGGCAATCGCATCCTCCCGCGAGCGGATTTCCCACTCGCGCCACGGAGCAATAATCTTAAGGCGCGGGTCGAGCGCCATCACGGTCAGCTCAAAGCGTACTTGATCATTGCCCTTGCCGGTCGCGCCGTGCGCCACCGCATCCGCGCCGACCTCGTGGGCTACATCCACCAGATGCTTGGCGATCAGCGGGCGCGCCACCGACGTGCCGAGCAGGTACTTATGCTCGTACACGGCTCCGGCCTTGAGCATCGGGAACAGGTAATCGGCGGCAAATTCTTCGCGCATATCGTGGAAAATCAACTGGCTGGCGCCGCTGGCGAGGGCTTTTTTCTCCAACTTGGTCAGATCTTCATCGCCCTGCCCAACATTGGCGCAGAAGCAAACCACTTCGCAGCCATAATTCTCTTTCAGCCACGGGACGATCACGGATGTGTCCAGCCCGCCGGAGTAGGCCAGGACAACTTTCTTGACAGACGGTTTTGATTTGGGGGACATGGGTTCTCCTTGTTGGGTTTGCCCTCATCCCCAGCCCTTCCCGCGTAGGGGAAGGGAGTCCCTTCTCCCTTTGGGAGAGGGGCAGGGTGAGGGAGGGGTGGGCAAAAATAAAAACAGCCCTCCGAGAAGGAGGGCTGTTTGTGTTGAAATCCGTCAGCGTCGCGGCGCTAGTTCGTCATCCAATAACACAAAAATCCGCCTTCTCGGTGAGAAGCGGAAACGGACGACGGGAACGCGGGAACGACTTAGTAAACATAATGGGCGCAATTCTACCAGCCAGGGAAAATATGTCAATCCCCAAAAACATCTTTTTGTCAGCTTTAATAAAGTCTAAACACCAACCCGCCCACCAAGAAACCATAAAAAAACTCGATACCCCGACGATAAAGAATCTCAGGTTAAAACAGGCCCTGTCATCTTTTTAAGCTCGAAATCGTGATTGACAAATTAAATTAATGCTGATAATATCTGTCCACTTTTACCCGGTTTAGATAAGGAGAAATCCTATGTTACAAGATGTTAAATCCGAAGTCAGTGTAAACGTTGAAGGTGTCACTCTTTCGGCCACCGCCGCGGCTGTGGTACAAAATATTCTAATCGACCGCAAACTCGAGGGCTATGGTTTGCGGGTATTCGTCGCCGGAACCAGCTGCAGCGGCGCACAATTCGGCATGGCGCTGGATAACAACATCCGCGAAAACGATTTCACCTTCACATCGGAAGGTGTGCAGGTTATCGTTGACGATGCATCGCTGGAATACCTGCGCGGCGCGAAAGTAGGCTACATCAACGACCCGGTGCGCGGCGCTGGATTTACCGTTGACAGCCCGGTCAACCTTGGCGGGGGGGCGTGCGGCTGCGGATCCAAGAATTCTGGCAGCGAACAAGAGTCATCTTCCTGTGGATGCAGCGGCGGATCCTGCGGCTGTTCAAACTGAATCATCATGGATATAAAAAGAGACCAGGGCTCAACCTGGTCTCTTTTTATATCCATGATTGGGGTTTTAGCGCCCGCGCAGGAAGGAAATGATAGCCCCAAATCCACCAATCAGACCGAGGATTCCGATCACCAACCCCATAGGAACACCCCGGGCAAGCACAGCTTCATCTTCATAGGTGGGCCGCGCTACAGGAGCGGGAGGGGTAAATGTGGGCAGGCGGGTAGCTGTAAATTGAGGGATAAAGCGAGCCATCAGCGTGGGATCAATAGGCGTAACAATCGTGGTGGCCGTTGGCGGTGGTTCCACAATGGGCAGCGAAGTTCCCAGGGATAATCTGACATAATTGGCATAGACCCAGCCAACATCCCCTGGAACACCCGGATAGGCAATTTGAATCCACTCACCAGCCGGGGATTTCCCCAGTGCCGGGGCGGTCTGATCAGGAAACAGCACGCCAATCGCCTGATAGCGCGTTCCCGGCCCGGAACGAACATTGATCTGACTCTCATAAACTACCGTGATAAACACTCCCGCCGGGGTACCAGTAACCGTAGGAACTGACCCTGTAGGTTGTTGTGCTGCAACTTTTTGTGGCGCTGGAACGTTAAACAGCAAAACAAACATCCCAACAAACAGAAAACCGATGACTAAAACCTGAAACCTGCGCATTCTATCCTCACTGGCAAATTGAGCGAAGGTGATTATAATCGATACTATGGATCAACAAATTTATTACGGCGACTTGAACCCAAAAGACCTGGCAGATGCTCTAACTGCCCAATACAATCGCGGCAATTTGCAAACGCAGATCGTTGGCGATAGAGATAACCTGAAAGTGCAAATTGCCACACGGCGAGGCTCGGTCAGCGGTGGGCAAACTGCGCTGACGGTTTCGCTAAAAAAAGTCCCCGATGGCGTGATGGTGCAAATCGGCAGCCAGGCCTGGCTGGGGGTGGCTGCAAGCCTCGGGCAATCGGCCATTGCCACATTGCTCAACCCCATGAACCTGCTCGGGCGGCTGGATGATATTGCCCAAGATATTGAAAATATGCAGCTTGCTGATGGCGTCTGGGCAGCCCTTGAAAAAGCTGCCAGGGCGCACGGAGCCAGCAAACAGGTCGCATCCCGCTTAAGGCGCATGGTCTGTGAATACTGCAACACAGCCAACCCCAGCGGCGCTGGCAGCTGTGTAGCCTGTGGCGCGCCACTAGGAAATGTGCAGCCACGCACCTGCCCATCCTGCGGCTTTGTCGTGCTGCGCGGAGAAAAAAACTGCCCCAACTGCACAAGGCAAATCCTGTAACCAATTTCCAGCACGTTGCAAAGGAGCAGCCATCACAGGCTGCTCCTTTTTTGCTACCCCAAAAACGCAGACTCAACGGAATTACACAAACCTTCGATACGACCCCAGCACCCGCAGCATCAGCGCATATTCGCCCAGGTGATCGAGCGCTTTGCTCACATGGGCTTCATGCACCGCGCCAATAAAGTCGATGTAAAAAAGGTATTCCCAGGGCTTGCCAGCCAGCGGGCGCGACTCAATCTTCGTCAGGTCAATATCACGCAGGGCGAACACGCTCAGGGCCTTGAACAGCGCTCCGGGTGTATTTTTCAGCGTGAACACAATCGAAGTTTTGGACTCACCCACAGGGCGGATAGCTTCGGGCTGGATCGCCAGGAAGCGGGTGAAATTCTCCGGGTTGTCTTCAATCCCCTCTTCAAGAATCTCCATCCCATAAAGTTCCGCCGCCCGCCTGGATGCAATAGCCGCCGTATCACGCGCGCCGCTCTCTTTGAGCATTTTCACGCTCCCGGCAGTGTCGTAGACCGTCTCAGGCTTGATTCCGCGCTCGCGCAGGTACCCGGCGCACTGCCCCAGCGCCTGCGGATGGCTGATGGCCTTTCTAATGTCGGCTTTTTGCACGCCCGGCGCAGCGACTAAGCAGTGCCGCACGCGCAGGAAATACTCGCCCACAATATGCAGATTGTGACGCAGCAGCAGGTCATAATTCTGGTGGATGCTGCCTGCCAGCGAATTTTCAATCGGGATCAATGCGGATTCCGCCCTGCCGCTGGCTACCGCTTCAAAAACTTTATCAAAGCTCTCGCATGGTTCCGTTTCGACAGAACCAAAATACCCAAACACGGCCTGCTCGCTGTAAGCGCCGGGTTCACCCTGGAAGGCGATTTTCATAAAAGAACTCCTTTGTCGAAAGTCAAAGGTCAGCGGCTTTCAACCTTCGACTTAAAATTTCCCTGCCCAACCCAATATAGCCTTAAATCCTTCTTCCACTTCGGCGTTAGAGGCAGCCACCGTCATGCGCACGAAACCTTCGCCGCACATGCCAAACGCCGCGCCGGGGACGAGGCCAACGCCCGCTTCTGCCAAAACCCGCTCACAGATTTCAAGCGAGGGCAGTTTCAGGTCACGAAAATCGAGGAAGAAATAGAAAGCGCCCATCGAAGGGGTGACTTTGACGGGCAGTTCGCCCGCGTCCCGGGCAATCTCCAGCACCAGTTGGCGGCGGCGGGCGTAGGCGGCGCGCATCTCCGCGGCGGATTGCTGGATGCCGGGGTCGCTCAACGCGAAAGCGGCGGCTTTCTGCACAAATGGCGCAACACAGGTGATGGAGTTTTGCCCGGCCTTGATGGCGTTGTTGATCACCCTGGCGGGCGCTGCCAGATAGCCAACGCGCCAGCCGGTCATGGCATAAGTTTTGGAGAGACTGTGAACCAGCAGTGTGCGTTCTTTCGCGCCGGTGAAATCGGCTGCGGAGGTTGGTTTTTCGGCGTAGTACAGGTTTTCGTAGACTTCATCGCTGATAACCCACAGGTTGTGAGCGGCAGCAAACTCTTGTAGTTTTTGCAGGTAGCCGCGGCTGGGGTATGCACCCGTGGGGTTGGATGGGTAGTTGATCACGAGAACCCGGCTGCGGGGCGTTAAAGCCTGCTCCCAATCAGAAAAAGCTGGCAGGAAGCCGTTTTCGGCTGGGGCCGGGACGCGGATCACATTCCCGCGCAGCATGATGGCCATGTTGGCATGTGTGGCCCAGCTCGGGTCGGGGATGAGCACATCGTCGCCGGGGTTGAGGATGGATTGCATGGCGAGGTAGTAGGCGTGGATACCGCCATGGGTCACCAGGATTTCAGTATTGGGATCATAGTTGAGTTCGTTGTCGCGTTTGAGTTTAAGCGCGGCGGCCTGGCGCAGATCCGGGTAGCCGGTGCTGGGGCCGTAATGCGTCAGGCCAGATTGCATGGCTTTGAGTGCCACATCCAAAATCGGCTGGGGCGTGGGAAAATCGGGATCGCCAACGTGCAGGGGAATAACCTTTTTCCCGGCGGCGCGGGCAGCGACGATACGGTCGTTGAGGGCCACGGTGGCAGATTGGCGAATAAGTTCAAATTGAGTGTTCATGCTGGTTTCCGGTGGAAAAATTTCCGCATTATACTCCCGGATTTTGCCTACAGTCTGGGGGTTTTAGACTCCGCCTGCCGGGGGCGCATTGTGCAACGAGCTTAACTTTGCTGGGAATTTCATTGACGCGGTCTGTTCACGGTGGTATAACTGCGCCCAATATGAAATCAACCCTGTTCACCATGTCCATGACTACTACCCCTCGGCAAACCCGTGGGGTTTTGGTGGTTGGAAGGGACTAGCGGCCAGGAAACGGTCACAGGTCAAACCAGCGCCCCACGGAAACGTGGGGCGTTTTTATTTCAAAGGAGAAATTATATGGCAGGAACGCTTGTTATGAAGTTCGGCGGCACATCGGTTGGGAATGCCGGCGCCATGGCACAGGCCGCTCAAATTGTGAAAGATGCCCGCGCTGAATGGCCGCGTGTGGTTGTGGTCACTTCTGCGATTTCGGGAGCAACCAACCTGCTGCTTGATAGCGCCACTCGCGCTGCGCGCGGCGACTTGAGTACACTGGTAGAAGTAGAAACGCTGCTTTTGAACAATCACGAGGCCATCATCAACGCGCAGGTGAGCGACCCAGCGCGGCAGGCCCAGCTAAAACAGGAAATCGCCAGGATGATCAGCAACTTTGGCAGCCTGTGCCGGGCAATGGGCGTGCTCGGCGAAGCCAGCCCACGCGCGCTGGATGCCGTGGCATCGCTCGGCGAGCGTATGAGCGTGCGCATCCTGGCCGGTGTGATCGAATCGATCGGTGTGGCGGCCCGGGCCGTGGATTCGACCGAATTTATCATCACCAATACCACTTTCCAGAATGCGCACCCCGATTTTGACGCCACGACCATCAAAACCCGCGCTGTGCTCAATCCGCTGCTGGATGAAAGCATCGTCCCGGTGACAACCGGGTTCATCGGGGCCACGCCCGATGGGGCTGTCACCACCCTGGGGCGCGGCGGCAGCGACTATTCGGCCGGTATCATCGGGGCCGTGCTCCCGGCTGACGATGTCTGGATCTGGACAGATGTGGATGGCGTCATGACCGCTGATCCGCGCATGGTTCCAGAAGCGCGCACCCTGCCTGAGATTTCTTACAGCGAAGTGGCTGAACTGGCCTATTATGGGGCCAAAGTGCTGCACCCCAAAACCGTGCGTCCAGTGGTAGATGAGGGCATTGGGCTGCGCATCTGCAACACCTTCAACCCCACGCATCCTGGCACGCGGCTGGTTCCAAACCTGAAAACGAACGGAAAAACCAGCAAAGAACATGTTGTCAAAGCAGTGACCGCCATCCGCAAGCAGCGCATGATCACCATTGAAGGGCGTGGTATGCTGGGCGTGCCTGGTGTGGCGGCGCGCGCCTTCGGGGCGGTAGCATCCACCGGCACAAGTGTCCCACTGATCACACAGGCTTCGTCAGAACAATCCATCTGCTTCGCAGTGCCATCCGAATCGGCTGCGCCGGTGCTATCTGCACTGGAACGCGCTTTCGCTGCTGAACTGGAAGACAACGACATCGACCGCGTCTGGGCCACCGAGGATGTTTCCATTATCACCGTGGTTGGCGCCGGGATGAGGCACACCCCCGGCGTTTCGGGGCGCGTCTTCAGCCAGCTGGGTGATCACAGCGTCAACGTGCTGGCAATTGCCCAGGGCTCATCCGAAGTCTCCATCTCTATGGTGGTGGAATCCCAGGATACCGAAGCAGCGGTCAGGTCGCTGCATGAACTAATCGTAAAATAAAACATCACAGGAGAAAACCCATGACATCCCAAATCCCCGTTGCAGTTCTCGGCGCGACCGGCTCGGTCGGCCAGCGATTCATGTCACTGCTCGATAACCATCCCTGGTTCAAAGTGGTAGCCCTGGCCGCATCTGACCGTTCGGTTGGGCAGCCCTACGAGAAAGCCTGCCGCTGGTACCTGGCCGAGCCGCTGCCCGAATGGGCGCGCGATATGGTGGTCGTTCCGGCCACGCCCGAAGCCATCCAGGCCAAAATCGTTTTCTCGGCGCTGCCTGCCGACCTGGCAAAAGGATTGGAACCGCAGTTCGCCCAGGCCGGGTTCGCCGTATGCTCCAACGCCTCATCCTACCGGCGCGATGCCGATGTGCCACTACTGCTACCCGAAGTTAATGCCGATCACATCCAACTCATCCGGCAGCAGCGCCAAAATCACGGCTGGAGCGGCTGCATCCTGACCAACCCCAACTGCACCAGCACCGGCTTGACGGTGGCGCTGAAAGCCCTGCAAGACGCCTTCGGCCTGAAAAAAGCCTTCGTCGTCTCGCTCCAGGCACTTTCAGGCGCAGGCTACCCCGGCGTGCCATCCATGGACATCGCCGACAACGTCATCCCCTACATCGGCGGCGAGGAAGAAAAAGTGGAATGGGAACCGCGCAAAATGCTCGGCAAACTCGGCGTGGCGGGCGTGGAACTGGCCGAAGTCAAATTCTCGGCGCACACCAACCGCGTGGCCGTCACCGATGGTCATACCGTCTGCGCCAGCGTGGAATTGGGGCTGGAAGCGACACCCCAACAGGCCATCCAGGCCATCAGGGAATACCAGGCCCCGGCCTCTGCCCGCTCCCTGCCATCCGCCCCGCAGCCTGCCCTCGTTTACCGGGATGAATCCGACCGACCCCAGCCGCGCCTCGACCGCATGACCGGCAAAGGCATGACCAGCATCGTCGGGCGGATGCGCCCCGACCCGCTACTGCATCTCAAATTTGTGACGCTTTCCCACAACACCATCCGTGGCGCAGCGGGCGGCTCCATTTACAATGCCGAATTGCTGGTGCAGGAGGGTTTGCTGTAAAATGCCCCAATATGGAGTGCGGAAGTTCTACCTCCGCACCGCAAAAGCAGGGCTTTTGCACTCCAAAATATAAAAAGGATGGCGGATTTTTGAAATCCGCCATCCTTTTTATGCCACTTGGCACGAATCTTGCAACTAAACATGGTGTATAATACACGAAAGGAAGTTAACTTACACGCCATGTTCCAGCAAATCCAGCGGCACACACAACAGCATCTCACCACCGCCCACCTGGCGCAAACCATGACCCTGCTGGCGCTGCCCACCAACGAGTTGAGCCAGGCCTTGGAACGCGAACTTGCCAGTAATCCGGCCCTCGAGTTGGTTGAGCCGCAGCGCTGCCCGACCTGCGGGCGCAAGACCGCCGCACCGGGCCCATGCCGCGCCTGCACTGCGCCGGGTAGCAGCGAGCCGATTGTTTTTAGCGCCCCAGCTTCCGATTTTTACGAGTATCGCAGGGGGACAAGCTCGGGGATGAGCGATCAGCCTGAATATGAACCTGCCGAAATTCCCAGCCTGGCCGTCCACCTGCTGCGACAGATTGCGCCAGAGCTGGAGGCCGCCGAGCGCCCCATCGCTGCGCACCTGCTGACAGCGCTGGATGATGACGGGCTGCTCGCCAGCGATCCGGGGGAAGTGGCCGCCTATTTCCACATCAGCCAGATGCGGGTGGAAGCCGTCAGGAAAATGATCCAGCGTGCCGAACCGCTTGGATGTGGATCCATTTCCCCGCGCGAAGCCATCCAAATCCAGTTGGACAGCTTGAAAGAAACCCGGCGCATCCCCGCCAGGGTGAGTGAGTGCCTGGAACATCTCGATGATCTGGCTTACAGGCAATATGCTGAATTGGCTGCCAAACTGGGCTGTAAAATCTGGGAAGTGGAACACGCCGCGCAATTCATTACTGCCAACCTGACGCCCTACCCCGCGCGCGCCAACTGGGGCAGCCGCAACCAACCCAACGCCCCGCAGCCTGTCTACTACACCCCCGATGTAATCATCCGCCTGCTGGATGCCCGGCCCGATGCGCCACTGGTGGTCGAGCTGCTCTCACCCATCAACGGGCAATTGCGCCTGAACCCGATGTTTAAACAAGCCATCAGCGAGGCCAGCGCCGATAAAGCCGAAGCCTGGCGCACCGACCTGGAGCGCGCCGACCTGTTGGTGAAATGCCTGGGGCAGCGCAACTCGGCCCTGGAACTGCTGATGAAACACCTGGCCAGCCTGCAACGCGAATTTATCTTGCGCGGCGAGGCTTTCCTGGCCCCGCTGACTCGCGCCGGATTGGCCCGCGAAATGGGAATGCACGAATCCACCATCTCGCGGGCCGCTGCCGGGAAGAGTGTCCAGCTCCCCAGCGGCCGCATCATCCCCATGTCGCGTTTTTTCGAGCGCAATCTTAACGTGCGGCAGGCGCTCAAAGCGCTGGTGCAGGTTGAGAAAAACCCGCTCAGTGATGACGAACTGGCTGCGCGGCTCTCGCAGATGGGTTTCCCGGTAGCGCGCCGCACCGTCAGCAAATATCGTTCGCTCGAAGGCATTCCCGCCGCTCATTTACGTCACGCCCACACCGGGCTATCGAAAGCGCAGGCCGTATGATCCCAAAATCAACCATTTTCGCCAACAGTGTCATGCCAGCCTGGGATGGCGATATTCCGGGCGCAGTGGAATTCGCCACGCTGCTTAACACCATGAATGATGCCGCGGTTGTTATCGAGCGCAGTTCCGGCGTCATTGTTTTCGGGAATCGTGGATTTTTTGAACTGAGCGGGGCTTCGCCTCACACCACCAACCTGCTCAACATCCGCAGCTTTATCCCCGAAATCCACACCGATTGGTCTTCTGGCGAAGAACTGGAAACAAGCCTGACCCTGACGCCAGAAACCGTGCTGGGAGTACACATCCAGGCCACCTGGCTGGATCGGCCCGGGAAGTGGATCCTGTTGCGCATCATCCCATCCAGTGTGCAGCGCTGGCGCGTTGAAAAAGTGCGCCGCGAAGAAGAATTGACCGAAATCATGGATGAGCTTGCCACGCTCACCTCCCGCCCCGACCTGGATGATGCACTCTCGTATGCGCTGGAGCTTGGCTTGAGACTGATCAAAGCCGAGGGGTTGGTCATCTACCGTGGGCAAGGCTCGATGCGCAAGCTGGTACGGCTCATCACCCAGGGAGAAATCACGCAGGGCTTGCCCGAAATCTTGAATGTGGATGAGCCTGGCATCACTTATGCGCCTTCCATCTGGCAGATTGGTCAACGCACCGTTTCCGAAATCCAGCAGGCAGCGCGCAACTGCGGGCTGGATTCAATCGTTTCTGTGCCAATCGATCTACAGGGCAACCGGCTGGGCATCTTGGTGGCAGCCAACCTGCCCCGGCAGGAAATCCGTGGGCTGGTGGATGGGCTGGTGGTGCTGGCCTCACACATCGGCTCAGTGCTGAATCATTACCTGACGCTGAACAACCTGCGCATCACCGTGCGCGAATACACCCGCGAGCTAACCATCCGCGATGCCATCTCAGAAAACACCCTGGAAGGCATCATCTTGCTCAACCCCGGCCTGCAAGTGGTGGACCTGAACCCCACCGCCGAGATCACCCTGGGATATACCACCAATGAAGTAGCTGGCTTCCCAGTGGAAAACATCTTAATTGGCACCGACAACCTGGCGGGGGTGCTGCGCATGTCGCTAAAAGGTTTCTCGGCGCAAGAGATGAAAAACATCACCCTGCACCGCCGCAACGGGCAGGCTTTCAGCGCCGATGTGCAGGTTTTCCCGGTAATGGTTCACGATGAGTTGGTCAACATCGTGTTGCTGGTGCGCGATATCAGCGAAAAAGAAGCCCATCGCACCCAGACGCAGCAACTGGAACAGCGCGCGCTGCTGGGAGAGATCACCGCCATCTTCGCGCATGAAGTGCGCAACCCGATCAACAACATCAGCACCGGCCTGCAACTGATGGGCTATAACCTGCCAGAAGGCGACCCCAACCAGGAGTTGGTAGAGCGCCTGCAAAACGACTGCACACGCCTGACCCACCTGATGGAATCAGTGTTGAGCTTTGCCAAACCGGTGGAATATAAAATGGTGCCCACCCCCATGAAAGGCTTCATGGAACGGATGCTGGAGCGCTGGCGTCCGCGCATGGCGCGCCTGAACGTGGAATTACACTTCAAAGCGGATGAAAGCACCCCGCCTGCCCTGGCAGATGCGCGCGCGCTCGACCAGGTTTTCACCAACCTGCTGAGCAACGCCCTGAACGCCATGAAAGAAACCAATGGCGGCGCGCTGGCGGTGCGCATCGAACCGGATGAGCGCTGGGTCAACATCAGCATTTCAGATACCGGGCCGGGCATCCCGCCCGAAGCGCGCGAAAAAATCTTCGAGCCGTTCTACACTACCAGCCACCAAGGCACCGGGCTTGGGCTGGCAATCACCAAACGCATCGTCACCGCCCACAAAGGCCAGATCAATGTGGAAAGCTTCCCTGGCGGCACGATTTTCAATGTCAAAATCCCGGCAGTAAAGGAGAACGCATGAGCGCCACCATTTTAGTTGTTGACGATGAAGAAAATGCCCGGCTGATCATCACATCTTTCCTGACCCCCAAAGGATATGAAGTGATTGGCGCGGCCACCCTGGCCGAAGCGCGGGTGCAGATCGAACGCGGTGCGGCAGATATTATCCTGCTGGATGTGCAACTGCCCGATGGATACGGCCCCAACCTGCTGGAAGAAACCCGGCGGCTGGCAACCCGTCCGCCCATTATCCTGATCACCGCTTACGGAGACATCGACATGGCTGTGGATGCCATGCGCAACGGGGCCCACGACTTTTTGCAAAAACCCATCCAGCTTGCCCGGCTGGAAGAAACCATCGTGCGGGCGCAGGAAATGGTGACCATGCGGCGCGAACTGGCGCACTTGCGCAAAGCCCAACGGCGCGGGCAGGATTTCGTGATTGGCTCCAGCCCGGCCATGCGCAGCCTGCTCGACCAGGCCCGGCGCGCAAGCCAGGCCTCCGTCTCGGTGCTGGTGACGGGCGAAACCGGCACCGGCAAGGAAGTGCTGGCGCATTTCGTCCATGACAGCGGGCCGCGCGCCGATAAGCCCTTTATTGCGGTCAACTGCGCCGCCATCCAGAGTACGATGCTTGAATCAGAGTTGTTTGGCTACGAAGCGGGAGCCTTTACCGGGGCGGAGAAGCGCAAACCTGGGCTGCTGGAAGTGGCCGATGGTGGCATCCTGTTCCTCGATGAAATTTCATCCATGCCAATGGAAATCCAGGCCAAGCTGCTGCGCGTGCTGGAGGAGCGAGCCTTCCGCCGGGTGGGCGGCACCAACCTGATCAAGGTGGACGTGCAGGTGCTGGCGGCCTCCAACCGCCCGTTGAACAAGATGATGGCTGATGGCATCTTCCGCGAAGACCTGTATTACCGGTTGAAGGTGGTTGATTTGCACATCCCGCCGCTGCGCGAGCGCAAAAGCGATATTTTAGAGTTGGTAGGTTTTTTTGTGCGCCAGAACAATGCCCGTATGGGCATGAACATCATCGATATCACGCCCCGCGCGGTGGATGCGCTGCGCGCTTATGACTGGCCGGGCAATGTGCGCGAACTGCGCAACGCCATCGAGCGCGCCATGCTATTTTGCGATGATCCGGCGATTGATGTTATCCACCTGCCAAGCGATATGCTGGCGAAGACGGTCTAAAGGCTGGGATCGATTATCTATAACGGAAGCAGGCACAACCCCGGCGCTGGAGGGAAAACTTCCAGCGCCGGGGTTTTTTATCCAAGAAACAGAAACGCAAATATATGAATCCTGTCATCCTGTTGATGTAAAATAGTTAGCAACGAAGGATTGGAGTAAAGATGAAAGTTGCACAGGCAATTGGTATTGATCATTTATTAAATAACCTGCCCGATTATTACAGCATTCTCGAACGTGAGATTGTGGAGCGTGCCTTTGAGTTGGCGGTGCGCGCTCACGATGGACAGCAGCGCGAATCAGGCGAGCCGTATATCAATCATTGTGTTACGGTGGCATCGATCCTGGCGGAAATGCGCATGCCCGCCGAGGTGGTAGCCGCCGGGCTGCTACATGATACGGTGGAAGATACACCCATCACGCTGAAAGATATCCAGGAGCAGTTTGGCGAGGGTGTGGCCCACCTGGTAAACGGTGTGACCAAGCTGGACAGCCTGCCGCGCGTTTCGCACCAGGATGAAAACGATGAAAATTACCTGACACCTGAGCAGATTTCACATCGCAAGCGCCAACTACGCATCGAAGCCATTCGCAAGACGTTGCTGGCGATGAATGATGATGTTCGGGTGGTGCTCATCAAATTGGCCGACCGGCTGCATAATATGCGCACGCTTGGCTTTAGCAAGCCAGAAAAACAAAAACGTGTGGCCAAAGAAACGCTGGATATTTACGCCCCGCTGGCAAATCGATTGGGCATCTGGCAGATCAAGTGGGAGTTGGAAGATTTATCGTTTCGCTATGTAAATCCCGAAAAATACAAAGAAATCGCCGAGCAGCTGAATGAACGCCGTAGTGTGCGCGAGGAACAGATCACAGAAATTAAAGAGAATATGATCCATGTGCTTGAACAGGCCGGCATCAAGGTGGAGATTAGCGGGCGGCCCAAGCATATTTATTCCATCTACAAAAAGATGGCGGCCAAAGGCAAAACTTTCGAGCAGGTGCGGGATGTGCGCGGCGTGCGCTTGATGGTGCAGGATGTGCCGGCCTGTTATGCCAGCCTGGGCATCATCCACAATCACTGGCGGCCCCTGCCTGGCGAGTTTGATGATTACATCGCCGCGCCGAAAGATAATTTCTATCAGTCATTGCACACAGCAGTCATCTATGATGATGGCAAACCGCTGGAAGTGCAAATCCGCACGGCCGAGATGCACCAAAACGCGGAATATGGTATCGCAGCGCACTGGCGATACAAGGAAGGTTCGCGGCGCGATCAGAAATATGAGCAGCACATCCTGTGGCTGCGTTCGATGATGGATTGGAAACAGGATGTGCAGGACGCCCAGGAATTCGTGGACACGATGAAATCAGACGTGTTCGAAGATCGGGTGTATGTATTCACCCCCAAGGGTGACATCATCGACCTGCCAGCCGGTTCCACGCCGATCGATTTTGCCTACCACGTCCACACGGATGTGGGCCACCGCTGCCGGGGCGCAAAAGTGGATGGAAAACTTGTTCCGCTGGAGTCACATCTCAAAACGGGTAACCGTGTCGAAATCCTGACATCCAAACAGGGCGGGCCCAGCCGCGATTGGCTCAACCCCAGCCTGGGGTTGGTGAAAACCCAGCGAGCGCGCAGCAAGATCAAATGGTGGTTCAAAAAACAGGATCGCGATCAAAATCTCGCGCAGGGCCGCCAGGTTCTGGAGCGAGAACTCCACCGGCTGGGGTTGTCTGACATTAACCTTGAGAATCTCGCCCACCGCCTGGAGTTGAAAAGCCCCGATGAAATGTTCGTTGATCTGGGGTGCGGCGACCTGTCGATCAATCGCATCATTGGGCTGCTCTCAGAACAAGATGAAGTGGAGGAGATGCTGATAGCATCCAGCCCCAAGAGCACCGAAACATCTGACGCTGTAACGGTGCTGGGGCTGCGCGGGCTGTTGACCACCCTGGCAAAATGTTGCAATCCCACACCTGGCGATCCCATCATCGGTTACATCACACGCGGACGCGGGGCCACCATCCACCGTCAAGATTGTCCCAACATTCTGCGCGCTTCTGTCAACGAGAAAGAGCGGTTGGCAAAAGTAACTTGGGGCAAAGTTACACACACATCCCAGGTGCCGGTGCTTGTTTCTGCCTTTGACCGGCAGGGGCTGATGGGCGATATTTCCAACCTGTTGAGCAATGAAGGTGTCAACATTGTCAATGTCAATGTGCGCATCGATCACGATAATCTCAAGGCAGATGTTGCCATCATCCGGCTGGTGATGGAAGTGCGCGACCTGGAGCATCTCAGCCGGGTGCTGAACCGCATTGAAAACCTGGATAATGTGCTGGATGCAAAACGCGTCAAGGCGGGTTGAGCGTTGTCAATAAAATAACAAAAGCGGCACAAATTTACGAATGGCGGGCTTTTTCCCCGCCATTCGCATTAAATTGCGTTATAATGTCGCCGCTTTTGGGAAACGACACCGGAATTAATGGTGTCCTTCCACCAGCCTATTCGCTCACGCCCGCTCTGCCGGGCATCATCCCCGGGGCAAAACTGCAGTTTTAGAAAGTTCCCGGACGAGGTTTAAATGGATAAAAAGTTATATTGGGTATCCGTGGTATTGTCGATTATCGGCCTGCTCGTGTCAATTTACATGACCATCTACAAGCTGACTTCCAACAATTCCATGTGCCTGGGCAGCGGTGATTGTTCCACCGTCAACTCAAGCCCGTATTCTGAAGTATACGGAATTCCAGTGGCAGCAGTGGGGATGCTTGGTTATGGCGCCATCTTGCTAACGCTCCTGCTCGAGAAACGCTACCAGTTTTTTGCCCAGAATGGAATCTTAGCCGTCTTCGGCATGGGGTTGACTGGCTTCATTTTCACGGTTTACCTGATTTACCTGGAGTTCTTTGTTATCAAAGCGCTTTGTCCGTTCTGCCTGGCATCGCAAACCACAATGACCATTTTGTTCATTATTACGATTATCCGTTTGGTTCGTCAGCCTGCCAACTAGCAACAGGAGGAAAATATGCCCCGTATCCGTTGTCACTATACTGACTGCGTCTTCATCGATGAAAGCTATTGCAGCGCCGCCGCTGTAGAGATTGATCCTGATACCGGCTGCGCCACCTATTCTCCCAATGAAGATTCCGCCAACGAGGAAGGTTGGGAAGAGGAAGAAGAATTGGAAGAATGGGAAGATGTTGAAGGTGAGGATGATGATGATGAGTTGTGGGTCGATGATGAGGAAGAAGAAGAATACTAAATCATCCCCCATTTTCGAATAAAAAAAACGCAATAAGCCTCACAGGGGCGCAGTCAGGCTGCGCCCCTGTGCGTTTAACGCATCAGGGCATACATCATTACCCCGGCGGCCACCGCCAGGTTGAGCGAATCGGCGCGGCCACGCATGGGCAGCGCCACAAAATCATCGCAAGCTGAGATTTGTTCGGGTGAAAGGCCTTTTTGTTCACTGCCGAGCAGCAATACCAGCGGACGGTTGTCTGGCACGAACTGGCGATAATCTACGCTGCCATAAGATGCCGTGCCGACAATGCGACATCCGCCGCGCCGCGCCCAGGCGGCGAATTCAGCGAACCCGAGGCGGAAAACCGGTTTGAAGAACAGCGCCCCCATGCTGGCGCGCACCACCGATGGATGATACAAATCCACACCGCCATCCAACAGGGCCAGGGCGTTTGCGCCAACGGCGTCCATGGTGCGCAAGATGGTGCCAACATTGCCAGGGTCTTGCGGAGCGACTACTGCTACCATGAAACGCATGCTTTCAGGAGAAACCATCGCCAGTGCGAGCTTTTTCTGGCGGACAATGGCTGCGATGCCACTTGGATTGTCTTTTTCGGCGAAGCTCTCAAAGGCCTCGTCCGTTACCTGCGCGCAGCGCACACCGCGCTGCTGGAGACGGGTGACAAGCTCGAGGGCGAACTGGCTTTTTAAACGGTCAGGCGCAATCAGGGCCGATTCGATCTCCCAACCCGCTTCGGCAGCCTCCCCAACGTGTAAAATCCCCTCGACAAGAAACAGCCCGCTTTCATCCCGGCCCTTTTTTTGACGCAAGGCGCGCGCTTGCTTAACCAGGGGATTTGATGCGCTTGTAATCAGTTCATTCATGGCATCATTTTAACGCCAAAAGCGCATTTCTTCAATTTTATGGTTTTATGGTGTCTTCTCGCAAAAACAGGTGAATTTTTGCCTTACAAGGAGTGACTTCACTGCAAAAAGGTTATTTTCACCCCGGAAAAACGGAGTTTTTGAGTTTTTCCTGGAAGAAAATTCGCGTTTTTAACAACAAACTGGCGTTTTTCTCTCTGCGGTTTGATATTTTTTGCAGTTCACCACGAAGAAAGACCCTTAAAAAATCCGTAGCTCTGTGTTTTGGTGGTTTCCTGGCTTTTCCAAACCGGTTTTGTGACCAGTAAATCATTGCATTTCAGCGACTTTGCGTTAAACATTGCCCCAAAATTTTGAGAAGATGCGTTTGATGGGATTAAATGCAGTGCATCGCACCAGGCTAAACGGGGCTGACAAAAGCACTCCGTTTTGCAAATTTTTGCCCCCAGGACTGGTGCGATGCACTCTCAAGCGAAATTAGGGTTTGACGACGATCAGCTTGCCAATCATACCGGCCTCGAGGTGCCCCGGAATACCGCAAACCACCTGGTATTCACCCGGTTCGCTGGGCGCAGTAAAAGTGACATTAATGGTTTGCCCGGGATCGGCTTCGTACTCCCAATAGATATTCTCCTGGTCATTCTCGTCGAACGGCAAAGAAACTTCCTTGCCCAACTTCATGATGACATATTCGTGCACGATCGCGCCATCATTAACCAGTTGAATGCTGATTTCCTTGCCCGCCGGAACAGTGAAATCAGTTGGCTCAAACATGAACTCCTTCATATCCACTTCAAAAGATGTGGAAGCAGAAGCTGCGCCACCCCCGCAAGCCGACAGGGATAACATCAGAACCACAAAAACAACGAACAACAGTTTTTTCATAGACACCTTCCTCCTCTGGAATTTGTAAAATTTTAGCCTTTATCAGGGATGATACACAATCACCTATTTGGAGTAAATTTATCTGCTATCAATCACCCTGACCTGGTGAAATGGAGGTTTTTGCACCCGGGGAGATTTTCCCGTCACCCAAAAACGATTCTTCCGTTAGAATTTGACCAGCGAAAAATCCCGCCCTGGCAATGACTCCCAATATAAAAAGATGACCACACCCATCCAGATCACCCTGATGCGTCACGCCCGCTCCCGCGCCGACGATGAAAACGTTCACGAAGGACGCTACGACTCGCCGCTAACCGATGTTGGCCGCGAACAGGTGCGCGCCCGCGCCGCATTTTTCGCGGCCCGGGGCTACAAACCAGATGCCATCATCGCCAGCAGCCTGGCGCGCGCCGATGAAACCGCCCGCATCATCGGCGCGGCGCTCGGCGTCAGCGTGGAAACCGACCCGGATTGGATGGAGTTCAACAACGGCCCGCTGGCCGGGCTTTCGCGCGAGGAAGCCAACGCGCGCTACCCCAAACCGGCCTTCCGCAACCCCTACGAGCCGTTTTTCATCACCGGCGAGAGCGAAATTGACTTTCATGTGCGCGTGGCGGGTGCATTCCAGCGCATCATCCGCCGGGGAGCAGGGAATTTCCTGGTGGTGGCGCACGGCGGCTCGTTGAATGTGGCCCTGCGGGTGGCGATGGGCATCCCCATGCCGGTCAACCGCTCCGGGAGTTGGTTCCATTTCGCCGACACATCCTTCGCCCGCCTGGATTATTACCCCCAGTCGCACACCTGTGTGCTGAGAGAGTTGTGCCCATAGAGCACATGCCGGAGACTCGTTTTATGCGTCACACCCGCGAGGAAGTAATCCAACGCACAACCTTGAAAATTGAGCGCCTGGATCATCTCGTCACCAGCCTCGAAGCCTGGTTCAGCGGCCAGGAGCGCAAACCGGAATGGCCCTTTGACCTTGACGCTCACTCCAGCTATCATCGTGTGAAAGATATTGAAGATGCACTGAAAAAATGCTGGTTCTAACGGAATTTGTGGTTTAGAGCGAAATGAGGCATGATTGGGCTAAAACTCCACCAAGAGAATAGCCAACATGCCTCAACGAGAGTGTACCAAAACACAGACGGAAATTGCAAGACCACAAAAGAGAATAAC
>CAIJPN010000086.1 GCA_903822545.1 uncultured Anaerolineae bacterium
TAGCCGCCTTCGTAGCTTTGTCCTTTGCGCCCGCGCAAGTTGCCGGTGCTGCCGTTGTACCAGGCGCCGTTGTCGCTGGTGAAGATGACGAGCGTGTTCTGCCACTGTCCACGCGCTTGCAGGGTCTTGACCAGTTCGCCGAGACTCCAGTCAATTTCTTCGACGGTGTCGCCATACAGCCCGCCTTTGGATTTGCCGCGGAAGTTCTCGGATGCGTGCAGGGGTTGGTGGGGGTAGGTGTGAGCAAAGTACAGGAAGAAGGGCGCGTCGTTTGTCTGCTCAATAAATTGGATGGCTTCGCGGGTGTACAAGCCCGTCAGTTTGTCCATTCCGGTGAAGTCGGGCGAGAGACATTCGTTATTGCGATAGAGCGCGAAGTCTTTCATGTCGTTGCTGTGCGGCACGCCGAAGAAGTGGTCAAAGCCGAAGCGCAGCGGATGGTATTCGGGGTAGCGCGGAAACTCGCCAAGATGCCACTTGCCGACCATGCAGGTTTTATATCCGGCAGTTTTCAACGCTTGGGCGATGGTCATTTCCTGCGCGGGGATGCCGCGCGCTTTGGGGTCGTTGTTGTAATCCATGAAGCCGAGGCGGGTCAGGAATTTGGCAACTCCCCACCAGAACCAGCCCCAGAAATCCGCCCAGCGCGAATCGGCGGGCGGGCGAAAACCTGCACGCTTGGCTCCCAGTACCCAGCCCAGGTTGGCGCGCTCGGGGTAGCGACCCGTCAACAGACCGAAGCGGGATGGGGTGCAGAGCGAGTTGCAGGCGTAGAACGAGGTGAATGTCACCCCACCCTGCGCCAGTTGGTTGACGTTCGGGGTGTTCATCACGCTGTTGCCGTAGGGCGGCAGGTCGCCGTAGCCGAGGTCGTCGCAGTTGATGATGACAATGTTGGGTCGGGGAGCAGGCTTGTCGGTCATTGCGCCTGCTCCGGGGCGGATCGGGCGGCGAGTTCCTTTCGCAGCGCGGCGTGAGCTTCCTTCGTGATGGGGTATTTCATCAATAGCGGAACACAAATCAACATGGCGATGGCGGGGATGATGGCGTAAAAGAAGCGGATGCCGAACAGGGCGGTTTCGGTTTGCGCCACGTTGGGGACGTAGCCGAACCAGTCCAGCGCCCAGCCAGGGACAGCAACGCCGAGGGCGTAGGCGAATTTGGTCAGGAAGTTGGAGAGACCGTAATAGATTCCTTCGCGGCGTTTGCCGGTCAGTTTTTCATCGTATTCGATCACGTCGGGCATCATGGCGTAGGGGAAGACCCATTGCGCGGAAAAACTGATGCCGAGAACGATGGCAACGACATATACCCAGGGCGTAGGCTCGTGCGGCAGGAAGAAAAAGGCCAGCAGGAAGGTGATGGAGGCCAGCGTCAGGCCGAGGGCGTAGGCCGGGCCTTTGTTGATGCGGTCGGCCAGCAGTTTGGCGGGCGCGGCGAACAGCCCGGTCATGGCGAGCGAGCCGATCATGATGTAGGTGAGCTGGTCGGCCATGCCAAGCTGGTATTGGATCAGGTACGGCAGCAGCGCGGCCTGGACGGTGAAGGCGAACCCGCCCATCATGAAAATTGCCATCAACGTGACGAAGGGTTTGTTCTTGAAGCACAAGACCACGCCATCCCAGGCGGGGATGCCGATGGGCTCTTCGGTGATGCTGGTAGTTTCTTTGATGGAAAAAGTGGTGATAAGCAGCGTGATCATTGCAATCAGGCCAAAGACTGCGCCCGTGCCGCTCCATGCGCCCGCGCGGCTCAACCCCATGCCCATGAACAGTCCTACCAGGGCGGTGACGGCGCCCGCGCCCAGCACATATCCGAGCACCGCATTGATGCTTTTATACAACGCCAGGCTGGAACGCTCCTGGTAATCGTGGGTGACTTCAGCGATGAGCGAGGCGTAGGGCACGACTGCGATGGTGACAAAGGTGTCTTTGAGCCAGAAGGTGAGCAGGACGGCGAAAAAGGCGGCCATGCCCGTCAGCCCTTGCGGCAGGGAGAACTGAATCCACGTCGCCAGGGCCAGCGGAACCGCGGCGATGAGCATAAAGATGCGGCGGCGCCCAAACTTCGAACGGGTGCGGTCGGACAGCCAGCCGAAGAGCGGATCGTTGAACGCGTCCCAGGTCAATTTCCCCAACAACAGCGCGCTGCCTGCCGTGGCAGGGCTGATGCCCGCCACGTCGGTGTAGTAAAAAAGCAGGAAGAAATCCATGGCGGCGCGCAGGGTGGTGAATCCCAACTCAGCCAGGGCGAAACGGAACTTGTAACCAGCGGTGAGTTTTTGCTCCAAGGGGGCCTTCCTTTTATTGGCGTAGGGGCGACCCACAGGCTCATTATCGGGCGGAGTGGTCTGGCATTCACGCCTGATAGATGGCCTGGAAGGGTCGCCCTTACATGGCGGGGAAAACTATGCTTATGGTAGCAAAATGGGGAAAGGTTGTCGTCTAAATTTATAAATTTTGACGAAATGGGGGAAAGTGGACGAAGGACGAAAGACCAATGACCGTAGCTCTTCGTCCCTGGTCGTTGGTCTTTTTACTTTTCCGACCCCAACGCCTGTTTGCGATACCCCGAAGGCGTTGTGCCGGTCTGTTGCTTGAAAATCGTGTTGAAGGATTGTTTTGACCCAAAGCCGACCTGGAAAGCAATTGCCAGCGTGCTTTCTTCGGGTTTTTCCACCAAAAGGGATTTGGCTTCTTCCACCCGGAACTGGTTGACGTAGCTGGCAAAATTCATCCCCAGGCAGTCGTTGACGAACTCTGAAAGCTGGTGCGGGGTGATGAAGAGCTGCGCCGCGACTTCTTCCAGCTTCAGGTCGAACTGACGGTAGAGTTTTTCATCTTCCATCAATTCTTTCAGGCGGTTGATAATTTTTTCGCGGCTCAAACCCTGGATGAGCGATTTCTTGTATTTTTCCTGGCGCTCTTCGCGGGCCACAAGCTGGTAAAAGTCGGGGTAGCGGTTTTCAAAGAGCAGGTAAGTGACCCCCGCCGCGCCGAGCAGGAAAATGCCAAGGTGCATGATCACCTGCTGGCTGGTGAAAAATCCCACGGCAATCAGCAGGATGGTGAGCATATTGAACAGGATCAGCGCGCTGGAGATGAGTACCGGCTCGCGGGTGGGCTGGCGGCTGGCAAAGCCAATCTCCAGCCTCAGCAGGAGCGCGTATTGGATGAGCGCCACCACCACCCCGAGCAGGATGACGTAGCTGGCGGCAAATTGCGCGGGATGGGCAAACAAGTCCCGGACGAGGGCCTGGCTATCGCTGAAGAAGTAGAACCAGGTCTCGCCGAGCAAAACCAGCCCGGCGGGGACGATCTGCGCAATCACCCGGCCCGGGATTTTGCCCTCGGGGTAGAAAAACTTGAAGTAGCGGATGTAGTTGAGCGGCCCGGAGAGAAATAAAAGCGTAATGAACGGGTACAACAGCCACGGGTAGGCCTGGTATGTTCCAGCCGCGACAAAGTACAGTTGCAGACTCTGAATCCCCACCAGAACATCCCGTCCAATCCGAAAGGCATACGAGCGGCTTTTATTGCGGCGCGTGAGGTGCAGAAGCGCCGTATAAAAGGTCAACACAGCGGCAATTGCAATGGATGTGGCTGCGGCAGTGGCAAGCATGATGCAGTTATTACATAAATGACGGGGCAGGTCAAGATGTGGGAGAATTTATGAAATTTTCACCTATTGACACCTGTTTGCAGTCCCTTTATATTGGTATACAGCATTGATGCAGTCAAACTAAAAATCTCCCGGTATGCTCAACGGCTTAGCGCCTATTCCAAAAACGACAGGCGTTATCAGACCGGCACAACCCGGAACTATATTCAAAACTTGCGCTGAGCTCAAGATTGAGTAACCCTTGCCCAGGCAAAAGCGAGGATTTTATGCCTTCCGATACCCAGGTCATTTACTCCATGATGCGCGTTGGGCGCATCCATCCCCCCAACAAACAGGTGCTGCGCGATATTTCGCTCGGCTTTTATTATGGCGCCAAAATCGGCGTGCTCGGTCTGAATGGCGCGGGCAAATCCACACTCCTGCGCATTATGGCGGGCGTTGACAAAGATTATGTTGGTGAAATCGCCCAGAGCAAGGGTTACACCATCGGCTACCTGCCCCAGGAGCCTGAGCTTGACCCCGAAAAAACGGTCATTGCCACCATCCGCGAAGCCGTCCAGCCGATAGTGGACATGCTCGCCAAATATGAAGACATCAATGCCAAATTCGGCGAACCGGATGCCGATTTTGATGCGCTGATCGCCGAACAGGCCAAATTGCAGGATGCGCTGGATAAGGTGGATGCCTGGAACCTGGATTCGCACCTGGATGTGGCGATGGATGCCCTGCGCTGCCCGCCGCCGGATTCCGTTATCAAGAATCTGTCTGGCGGCGAAAAGAGACGCGTTGCGCTGACCCGTCTCTTGCTCACGGAACCTGATATTCTCCTGCTCGACGAGCCGACCAACCACCTCGATGCTGAATCCGTTGCCTGGCTGGAGCATCATCTGCAGCAGTATAAAGGGACAGTAATTGCTGTCACCCATGATCGCTACTTCCTCGATAATGTGGCGGGCTGGATCCTGGAACTGGATCGCGGCTACGGCATCCCGTGGAAGGGCAATTACTCCTCGTGGCTGGAGCAAAAGCAGGAAGCCTTGCGCCAGGAAGAAAAATCGGAATCCAGACGCCAGAAAACACTGGAACGCGAGTTGGAATGGATCCGCATGTCGCCCAAGGCGCGCCAATCTAAGGGCCAGGCGCGCGTGACGGCTTACGAGAAATTGCTCTCCCAGGAAGTGGAAAAATACCGCAGTGAGCAAGAAATCTACATTCCGCCGGGCCCGCGCCTGGGGGATGTGGTGGTTGAGTTAAATAGCATCAGTAAAAGCTACGGCGAGCGTCTGATTTTGGATAATTTCACAGCAAAAATCGAACCTGGCTCGATTGTGGGCATTGTCGGCCCGAACGGCGCGGGCAAAACCACCCTGTTGAAGATGATTGTCGGGCAGGAAAAGCCCGACAGCGGCGACATCCGCATTGGCAAAACCGTGAAAATGGGCTACGCCGACCAGAGCCGCACGCTTGACCCCGAAAAATCGGTCTACGAGGAAATCACCGGCGGTGCGGATCAGTTGGAGTTGGGCAACCGCAAAGTCAATGCCCGTGGATATTGCTCGTCGTTCAACTTCGCCGGTTCTGACCAGCAGAAGAAAATTAGCATGCTTTCGGGCGGCGAGCGCAACCGTGTTCACCTGGCCAAGATGCTCAAGGAAGGCCACAACGTCATCCTGCTCGATGAACCGACCAATGACCTGGATGTGAACACCCTGCGGGCGTTGGAAGATGCGCTGGAAGAGTTTGCCGGCTGCGCGGTGGTGGTCAGCCACGACCGCTGGTTCCTCGACCGTATCTGCACTCACATCCTGGCCTTTGAAGGCGATAGCCAGGCGCGGATGTTCCTGGGCAATTGGAGCGACTACGAGGAAGATTATAAGAAGCGCTATGGCAAAGATGTGAAGCCGACACGGGTGAAATACCGGCAGTTGAAGAGGTAATAAAAAAATGGGGCGTGATGTCTCACGCTCCATTTTTTATTACCAAAAGTTGTATACTTTTAGTATGTTCATTTTTACAGTGATTGCTGCGCTCTTGTGTATTGCGACGGGGGTTAATACCATCGCCAGTGTAGTCAGTTGGCGCAAGGCAAATACCAGGCCTGGCTTTTACTTTGCCGTAGGCATTACCTGCGCTACGTTCTGGACGCTGGCATCTGCGTTAGATTATGCGGCAATTCCTATTCCTTTGAAAATCTTTTTTGCCAAATGGGAATACATCTTCTATCATGCATCATTAGCTTTTCACCTCTTATTTCTGTTATTCTATGCAGGCTATGTGGAACTGGCTGAGAGCAAGCTTTTACGTTTTGTCTTATTGGTTGGGTGTGGTATCAACATCCTGCTCGCCTGGACGAATGAGTTGCACGGCTGGCTGTGGATCGGTTTCTCCCCGGGACAATTTGGTAATAACACGGTTATTTTTGAACATGGCCCCGCTTACCTGTGGGTGACGGGCACCGGCTATCTGTTATATGGGAGTATTCTTTTGACAGCATGGCTGGCAACACGCCATGGTTCAAGACATTCGCGCAGGCAGGGGTGGTTCTTATTTTTCGCTTTCCTCCTACCCCTGCTGGGGAATTTGGTCTATCAGTTTGAGTCGCCCGAACTCAAGGGGATGGATTGGGCGAATATCTTGATCTCCGTCTCGAGCATTATGGCTGTGTGGGTTTTGTATGGCACCCGGCTGCTCGATATCATCCCAATTGCTCGCGAAAAGCTTCTTGATAGTTTGAGTGATGGCATGATGGTAGTCGATACACAGGGGCGCATCGTTGATATTAATCAATCGGCAGCGAGCATGTTGGGTTCGCTGCCAGACAAAATGATAGCCAGCAATCTCGATGAAGTTTTGCCGCTCGCAAAATCCTTTTCAGCGCATCCGCCTGAACCAGAAATCAGAACCGAAATTGAAGTTGGCGATTCGGAAAAACGCTATTTTGATGTGCTTATCACCCCTCTGTTTGAAAATAAAACCGTATTTATTGGACGCCTAATCATTTTTCGCGATATGACCAGCCGAAAACAGAACGAACTGCATATGCTGCAACTTAGCCGTGTCGTTGAGCAAAGTCCCACATCCATTGCGATCACCGATCTGGATGGAAACATTACATATGTAAACCCACACTTCTCAGCTCTGACAGGCTACACCTTTGACGAATCGATTGGACAGAACATCAGGATTCTAAAATCCGGGCATACCCCATTGGGGATATACACAGAATTGTGGCAAACTATCGTTGCTGGCAAAATTTGGAAAGGTGAATTCTTGAACAAAAAGAAAAATGGCGATTTATATTGGGCACAAGCCACAATTGCCCCTGTTTTTGGTCCAGATGGCAAAATCCTCAACTTGATCGCAATCAAAGAAGATATTACCGAGCAAAAACTAATGGCTGTTGAACTGGAACGGTTGGCCTCTACGGATTCTCTGACCGGGATGATTAATCGTCGAGAATTGATCCGGCGCGCCGAAATTGAGCTGGAACGCGCCCGTCGCTACCAGCACCCCACTGCCGCGATCATGCTGGATGTTGACCACTTTAAAAAGGTCAACGACTCTTACGGCCATGCCGCAGGCGACAGGGTTCTGGTAATGCTGGCGCAACTACTGACCCGAGAACTCCGCGTTAGTGATCTGGTGGCGCGCTATGGTGGGGAAGAATTTATGCTTGTGCTGCCAGAAACCCCCCTCGATAAAGCGATAAATATCGCCGAACGAATTCGCGATACTGTTACCAATACCCCGGTGATGGTGGATGGCCAGACCATTCGTGTCACCATCAGCTTGGGGGTGACCAGCAGTGAAAGTGCTGGGCAGGATTTTGAATCCCTGCTCAAAGCAGCGGATCGGTTGTTGTACCAGGCCAAGCAATTGGGGCGGAATCGGGTAGCAGCTTCGTCAGTAAGTGAAATTATCTAATTCTTTGCAAGTATCAGGTTCCTGTGATGTTACAGCGATCACCCTCCAGGGAATGATGAGACCCCTGGTTTTTCGAGAGTTCAGGCCGGTTATTTTCTGTCAAATTCGGCGGGCTGAACTCCATTTGGGGGCAAATGCCCTGCCTCAGTATAGGAAAGTCATTCGGGCTACCAAAAGAGTCGGTTAATGTCGACTTCTATGCCCTGAGGCAGGGATTGCGCGGCGTCTCAACGGAACACGGCCAAAAGATAATAAGGCTTAACGTTACTGTGTTTATTGTGGCTCAAGGTTTTCGGCCAGGGATGGGGCCGTGGGGGGAGCAACCACCGTCAGACGCCGGTAAGTCAGCGTCCACACCGATTGGAAGTAAGTCTCCTGGATGCCAGTCAACAACAGGCTAATGGGTAATGCAATCGCACAGCAGGCCAGCGTAATTGCAGCAATCACTACCCAGCTTTGGTCGTTTGCCAAAACGCCGATCCCTATCGCCAGCGGGATGACCGCGATAATGATTGGAATGGCAATCACAATGCCGACCACGATGCCGATCACCCACAGGATAATCCCGACCAGGACAACAGAAAGCCAGTTCTTGGAGAAGACTTCCCAGCCGCGCCTGAAGCCTTCCATCACGCCCAGGTCTTCGAGCACGATGGCATTGCGCACCTGCTCCACAATCAGGTTGATGATGGTGCCCAGGATGCCAATGATACACATCAGCACAATAACAATACCACCCAGGCCCAGGATCATGGCCACGATTGCGCCTTCAGATGGGTTACCATTGGCCGAATAAACGCCGTAGCCAGCCAGCAGCACCCCGCCAAGGATCAGGATGGTGAGCAGGAAAAACGGCAGCCCCACCAGCAGGTTCAGGCCGAACATGCGCCAGAAATAGGGCAGGCTGTCACTCCAGATTTCGCCAAAGCTCATTGACGCCGTGCCATCATCGGCTCGGCCTGCGCCTTTAATCAGCCCGGTGCGGCCCATCACGCCGACGAAGTAGAATACTAGCCACAGCACGCACATCAGCAGGATGACGCCCAGAATCAGGCCCATATACTGATCGAAAAATGCCCGAACAGCCTGTTCAGAATCCATTTGACCAAACTGGCGGAAAGCATCGGGTAGTTCACTGCTGCCGCTGCCCCCATTGCCGCCACCATTATTGCTGCCGTTGGGGAAGTTAGCATTGCCACGACTGCCGCCAGAGCAGCTTGCCAGGATGCCGAAAATCCACAAAACTTTGAATTTCCAGGTGATTTGCCAGGCTTTGGTTAAGATTTCGCCGATATTGATTTTGATACTCACTCTTCCTCCTTCTTTTCGAGCGACGCCCTGATGGCGTCATCCACAATCTGGTTGTTCCTGCCAGCGGGAAGTCGCAGCAACTGGTGCAGCCCCGACCAGGCCAATAGCGGCACACCCACCGCCGTTCCGGTGACGGGGTATGGTACGCCCGCGACGATGCCCATCGCCAGGCCTTTGGCTGCGGCGGCTCCCCATTCATCTTTTGCCAGGAACCGCTGGATCAGCATGGTGGAAAGTGTTCCAAGCGCGCCCACGCCCAGGCTGGTGAATAAAATCAGGAACGGGTCAATGATTTCGACCACGCCAAAAACACCATCCAGCGCAATCGTCACCAGCGCGGCCAGCGGGTGGATGGGTGCAGCAGGGATTTGTCGGGGTTCTTCGGGGGTCATAATACTCCAATATACGCAGCAAAATCATTTTGGTAGCAGGGGGCGCAAGATCAATCCTGCGCTACTCCCATTCAATTGTGGCGGGCGGCTTGCTGGTGATGTCATACACCACACGGTTAATCCCGCGCACCTCGTTCACTATCCGCGTGGAAACCTTCGCCAGCACTTCGTAAGGGATGCGCGCCCAATCGGCGGTCATAAAATCGTCGGTCAGCACGGCGCGGATGGCGCAGGCTTCCTGGTAGGTGCGCTGGTCACCCATCACGCCCACCGAGCGGACAGGCAGCAACACCGCAAAGGCCTGAGATGTGCCCGCGCCCTTCCCAAGCAAGCCAGCCGCCGCTAATTCTTGGGTCAGGATGGAATCGGCCTGGCGGAGACGTTCCGCCCGCTCGGGCGTCACCTCGCCGAGGACTCGTACCGTCAACCCCGGCCCCGGGAACGGCTGCCGCCAAACCATCTCGGTCGGCAGCCCGAGGGCTTCGCCCACCGCCCGGACTTCATCCTTGAACAAATAGCGCAGCGGCTCGACCAGTTCGAATTGCATATCCTTTGGCAGCCCGCCGACGTTGTGATGCGTCTTGATTTTGTCGGCTTTGTTGCGGTCGGGGGCAGACGATTCAACCACATCCGGGTAAATCGTGCCCTGCACCAGGAATTTGGGCTGGCCCAGGCTTTTGGCTTCGCGCTCAAAGATGCGGATGAACTTCTCGCCGACGATTTTACGCTTCTTTTCGGGGTCGGTTTCACCCGCCAGCGCCGCGAAATACTCGTCGGCGGCATCCACGGCCACCAGTTCCGCGCCGAGCATCTCGCGGAAGGCGGTGACGACCTGCTCCGGCTCGTTTTTGCGCAGCAGGCCGGTGTTGACGAAGACCGCCACCAGCTGGTCGCCAACCGCCTTGTGGACGAGGGCGGCAGCCACAGACGAATCCACGCCCCCCGAAACGGCAGCCAGCACCCGGCTTGATCCTACCTGTTGGCGGATTCGCTCCACAGACTCGTCGATGATCGAGGCCGGAGTCCAGTCTGGGGTGATTCCACAAATATCCACCGCAAAATGCTGAATGAGTTCTTTTCCGCGCGGGGTGTGGTTGACTTCGGGATGGAATTGCACGGCAAAATAACGGCGCGAGAAGTCGCCCATGGCAGCGTAGGGGCTGTTGCCACTTTGGGCGAGGGCCACAAAGCCGGGCGGCATTTGCGTAACTTTGTCGCCGTGCGACATCCAGACTTTGGAGATGACATCCAGCATGGTGCCGGGGATGAGCGGCTGGATTTCGGCGTGGCCGTACTCGCGCTGGGCTGATGGGTCGACTTTGCCGCCCAGGGCGTGGGTGAGGGCTTGCATCCCGTAGCAGATGCCGAGGATGGGCAGTTTGCTCTCCAGGATGAAAGGCTGGATGTAGGGCGCGCCCGGCTCGTAAACCGATTTCGGCCCGCCCGAAAGGATGATGCCTTTCGGGTGGATGGACATGATTTTTTCCTGCGGGGCGTCCCAGGGGAACAGCTCGCAGTAGACGTTGGCCTCGCGTACGCGCCGGGCGATGAGCTGGGCAAACTGGGAACCGAAGTCGAGGATGGCGATGGAATTGTGGGTCATAAAGTTGTCCTGCTGTTCTGTTGTCCGGTTCCCGAAACTGGAAAACTGGATAACGGATTAACGTTTTTCGGAAACCTGGGGGAAATCCTGGTATTTGCCGGTGGGAAGGTGGCTTATCCCGTTTTACCCAAAGATAGCGGGCGGATGGCTGTCGCCTGGTGCGATTTGTACGGTAGTTGCCATTGACTATACCTTTTCCGTAATCCAGTGTAATCACCCTGGCAATTAAAGTCAATCACCTGTTGCCCAAGGCACATGGCCCCCTGGCGTAACGGTTGTGATATCAGATGCGATTCGGTAAAAAATGGCATAAAAATTGATCTATGGATTTTCCCGTTCACCCTTTGCATGATCACCTTACGCCCTCCACGGTTTTGACACTAATTGCACAATGGTTACGCAAAAGTTGGGATTTTTACCGCCAGGAGCGCCAATTTTTTACAAAAACCCTGGTTAAACCGGGCATCCTGGCAGGCTCTTCAGGCAGCCAGTTTCAGGCATGATAAAATCCCTGCATGGGAACCCTCTATCTTGTCGCCACCCCAATTGGCAACCTGGAAGATCTATCTCCGCGCGCCGTGCGAATTTTGCGTGAATCCGCGCTTATCGCCGCCGAAGATACGCGCCAGACCCAAAAATTGCTCAACCACTTCGATATTCACACACGCATCACCAGCTACTTCGAGCATAACAAACTCTCCAAGCTCGATTTCATCCTCGAAACCCTCAACCAGGGAGATGTGGCGCTGGTATCAGACGCCGGCACGCCCGCCATCAACGATCCCGGTTATGAACTCGTCAAAGCCGCCCTCCAGGCTGGCCGGGTTATCAGCCCGGTGCCGGGGCCATCGGCTCCAGTAACCGCCCTGGTGGCCTCCGGCCTGCCCACCGATTCCTTCCTCTACCTGGGCTACCTGCCGCGAAAATCTTCCGAACGCCAGGAATTCCTGGCGCAAAATGCCAGTGTGCGCCACACCCTGGTTTTTCTCGAGACACCGCATCGCCTGTTGGATTCGCTCGATGACCTTTTTGCCATACTGGGAGACCGCCCCATGGCGGCCTGCCGTGAGCTGACCAAACTCCACGAACAGTTTGTGCGCGGAACAATCAGCCAGGTAAAAGCCCATTTCACCGAACAAGAGCCACGGGGCGAGTTCGTGTTGGTAGTAGGCGGCTTTTCGATGCCCGCCAGCCTCAAATGGTCAGAAGAAAAGCTGCTCGCTGCCATCCAATCTTCCATAAATAGTGGCAAAAAAGCCAAAGAGACCGCCGTCGAGCTGGCAGGAATATCGGGCTGGGGGAAAAAAGAGATTTACGCACTGGTGAGCGCATCAAAATGATTGGGGCAGGATCTGTGATTGGTAAATTTTGCCGTTTAACTGGTTTCCTGCTGGCCCTGGCTCTTCTCGCCGCCTGTGCCGCCCCGGCCATGCCCACCGTTACCGCAACTCTTCCCGCCCCGAGCGCGACTCCTGCACCGACAGCGACCCTCACCGCCACTGCCGCGCCTACCCCCACCGTTTACACCAGCCCCACCCCCCAGGCCAATTGCACCGACCTGGCGCTTTTTGTCGAAGATGTCACCATCCCCGATAATACCAGCCTGGAAAAAGGCCAAACTTTTACCAAAACCTGGAAATTGCGCAACGTCGGCACCTGCACATGGAACAGTACATACCACCTGGTCTTAATCGGCGGCGAGAACATGTCCAGCCCCCAAACAACCCCCCTGGCTGAAACTTTGCCCGGGAATACGATCGACATTTCTGTCACCCTGATAGCGCCCACCCGCGATGGGGCTTTTTCATCCATTTATGAACTGCGCAGCCCCAATGGGCTTTACATCCCGGTTGGGCAGATGACCAGTATCTGGCTCAAGGTGCTGGTTGGGACGGGGATTACCGTGCCAGTCGCTTTACCCAGCCAATATGTGCCTGCCAAAACCGCTGGCGGGGTTTGTAAATCGAGCGAAAATGCCGGGGCCGCGGCAGAGATTATCGGGTTGATCAATGCAGCCCGGGCTGAAGCGCAGCTCCCGGCCTTGTCATTTAACGGGGCGCTGAGCGCTGCCGCGCTGGCTCACAGCCTGGATATGGGCTGTAACAATTTCCTTGACCATCGCGGCTCCGATGGTTCGTGGATTGGTGACCGGATCGCCGCTGCCGGATATGTCACCTACAATTACACCGAGATTATTGCCATCGGTTCGCCGCGTGATGCTATGCAGCAGTGGCGCAACAGCCCGGGCCACTGGAACGCCATCCTTGACCCCACCATTAGCGATATCGGCGCGGCGTATGTGGCGGTGGCTGGCAGCATTCATGGCAGCTATATCACGGTTGACCTGGCAGGTCCGTAGTGCCCAATATCCTTGTTCTTTTTGCGGATTGCCAATCTGCAAAGGGTCAAACTGCCAAACAAAATTGATTTTCAAACCATAGCAACTCGCGCTATTTGGAAAAACCTACACCCTGGGATGACTATGACAGACTTACCTGGCCGCGCTTTTGAAATCCATCAAACCTTGCTCGATTTTTACGGTGAACCGATCTGGCGCAACCCGCTGCCTGCCATCGATGAATTGGTTTCCACCATCCTGTCGCAGAATACCAACGATGTCAACCGCGACCGGGCTTTTAATGCGCTGCGGGAGCGGTTCCCCACCTGGGAAGCTGTGCGCGATGCCGGTGTGACCGATGTTATCGAAGCCATTCGCCCGGCCGGGCTGGGCAACCAGAAAGGGCCGCGCATCCAGCAGGTATTGCGCGAGATTACCAGCGAACGTGGAAATCTCGATCTATCGTTCCTGGCAGATATTCCGCTGGAGGAAGCGCGCGGGTGGCTGACCCGGTTCAAGGGGGTGGGGCCAAAAACGGCGGCCATTGTGTTGTGCTTTTCGCTGGGGAGGCCAGCTTTCCCGGTGGATACGCACATTTACCGGGTGAGTGGCCGCCTGGGGCTGCGGCCCGCCACCATGAGCGTGGAAGACGCCCATCCGCATCTTGAGGGGCTTTTCCCGCCAGAGACGTATTATGCCGCGCATTTAAACATCATCCGGCTTGGGCGTGAAATTTGTCACGCGCGCAAGCCGGAGTGTGGGAAGTGTCCATTGCGCGATCGGTGCGCTACAGGGTTGGCGCAAGAACAGTAATGGTTTGTTTTTTGGCCCTACTGTTTTTGATTTCAAAACCTGTAAGGGCAACCCGCTGTTATGGTTCCCAGGTCACATGGCGCAGTGCTGTGAGATAGGGTTTACCATCGATGTATTCAAACCCGGCCAGCCAGGCGCGCCAGTCCAGCTCGATGCCGGGGGTGCCGGGGCGGTAGACATTATAGTAATTCCACAGCGAGAACGGCCAGGGATTGGGATACATGCTGATGTAGCTCAGGCCGTTGGGTTCGGTGACGTAACTGGCGTTGAATACATCCAGCAGTTTGGGGCGCATGGCATCGGTGAAAGTGCCGACCAGGTTGGCGCTGCCGCCCGGGCCGGGGCCCCAGTCGAAGGATGTGGTGCTGCTGAAGATGGAGGCTGCCTGGGCAGCGCTGTAAACGATGGGGGTGTTGTATTGCCAGTAGGATATAGACAACCCACGCTTGGGGTTGACCAGGCTGGCGAAAAGTGTCCCATTTTGAGTGTTGAGCGCATCTTTGAGTGAACTGATGATTGCCAGCGGGCGCGAATCGGCGGCGAACCCTTGCGGGCTGACCTGTTCGGTCAGGTAGTAGGCATTCACCCAGCCTGTGCCGCCGCTGGGGATTTGGATCTCGGCCCAGGCGTCGCTGCCAACCATGGTTTTGTGGCCGGTGCCAAAGATGCCGGTGGCGTTATATTCCAGCGTGGAAATGATCGGGTTGCTGACGCCAGCCCCGGCGCGGACGTTGAGCACATCCGTCGAAGCGACCGAAATCACAGCGTAAGGGCCGGTTCCAGGCAGGAATTTGGTTGGGGCAACCAGGACGCTGTGCCAGAACAGGCTGCCATCCTCCAGGCGTCTGGCGTACAGGATAGCTTCACCTTTCCCATCCAGCCCCCAGCCTGAGACGAACAGGGCCTGCGCAGAGGCCGGGTCAAGCCCCATGATGGCGTAGGGATTGGCTCCATAAAGCAGGGTGGTCAAATCCTTATCAGGGTTCGGAATCAGGGTTGTATTCGCGCCGATATAAGCATTTTGCAGCACCTGGATGGCATCCTCTGGCGGGTAACCGTTGCCTTCCGACTGCCAGTAGGCAAAACCAAAAAATTCGCCCATCAAGATTTTGGCCGTGCTGAAATCTTTGGCATTCAATTTATCTACAATCAGCTGGCTGAATTTGGCCGGCTCGCGGGTGACCAGCTTGAAGATGTGGCTGATGCTGCCTGCGTTGATGACATACTGGCCAATGGGCAGGCCGGTGGTGTAGAGCGTTTCAACGCGCTCAAACGGTGTGGCAACCTGGTTGCACTGCGCGGCAGTATCAAAGTTGGTGCTAATATTGAAGGTGAAGATGTTGCCACTGCGCAGTTGGTTAACACCCGCGATGGTGGTGCAGCCATCATCTGGCAGCCGCCCTTTGATGGTGGCAAGCGCTTGCAGCGGCTCGTCTTCCACGATCTGGACATCGATGCTCTCAACAATTGCCGGGGATGGCGTGACAACCACCGTCGGGGTGGGGATGGGGCTGGTGGAAAGCAGGTTCCAGGTGACGGCGCCATCTGTGGTGCGGTAGAGTGAGGTCGCTCCGTCAGCATTGGCGGTGAGTACCCAGCCAGTGCTGGCTGAGACAAAATCCATGCCCCGGTAACTGCCGGTGAAATCAACATTGGGGGTAACAATGCTCCAGCTTGCACCGGCATTGTGGGTGACGTGGAACGTGCCATTCCAGTCCCAGCCAAAAGCATCCGTCATCGAGACGAAATCGGCATTTTCCGCGCCGCGTGTATAGGCTGTCGAACGAGACCAGGTCGAACCCGCATCGTGGGTGGTGTAAATGAACAGGTCGCGCCCTGCTGATGTTCCCAGCCAAACCGGCAGGATGCCATCGCTTGCGCCGAAGAAACTCACCCCGGCAGTGTTCACATAAGCCGTGCTGTAGCCGGTGGGCAGCGTAAGCGTCTTCAGCGCCCATGAAACACCCGAATCGATGGATTTATACAGGTAAACCTGCCCGGCAGCCGGGCTGTCGCCGCCGATCCAGAGCATGGTGCCATTGGGGACGGCCAGGCTGGTTTTGTGTCCGCCCAGCGGCAGCGTGCTGGAATATCCAGCCGTAGTCGGGTCATTGGTGTACTGGCGAACCCAGCTTGCGCCGCCATTGGCGGTCTTATAAACTTCCACCGATTGTTTGTTCATGGCCGCGCCGGTAATGGTCAATACATAGCCGGTGCTGGCATTGGTGAAGCGGATCAAGCCTCCGCCAAAGGGTGTGTCGCTGCGCGACCAGCTTACCCCGCCATTGGTGGTGTGGAAAATCGACCCGGCGGCTATTTCCGATTGATTGATGAGTACCCACCCGTTATCTGTATCAATAAACTGGGCCGAAACCAACAGCCCGCCCAGGTCAACGCCCGGCATGGTGACATCGAACCAGTGCAGGCCGCCATCGCCGGTGCGCAAGATGCGTGCCTCGTCAATCGCCCAGCCGCTGAACGTGTTCACCATCTGCAACTGGCGGATGGCCGGTGAATCGATCGGCGTTCCGGGCAGGCTGGTAGGGGTTGGCGTGGAAGTCGGCGTCAGCGTGGGGGTAGGTGTGAAGGTGACTGTGGGTGTGGCAGTGGGGATGTAGGTTTTGAACGAGCGCGTTGTCCACGGGCCGAAGTGCGGCATCGAGTTGACGCCGCGCACCCGCCAGTAGTAAATCGTTCCCGGTAAAAGCAGGGTGGGGTCAGTGATGGTGTAGAGATGGTTTGTGATGGGCGCAAAAGTCTTTTCGAAGACGGGTGAACTGAAATCAGCGTTATCATCCACTTGTAGCTGGTAAAAGGCAAAGACTGTGCCGCCGGGCAAGGTAACGGCCGCCCAATCCAGTTTGGGGGTCAGGCTGGTAACGGCTCCCACCGCGGGGGAGAGCAGGGTTACAGCATAAGGCGGATTCGGCGACTTAAACGATGAGCTGCTCCAGGCGCTGATATTTGTTCCCTGGGCGCGCACCCGCCAGTAGATGGTGTAGTTGCGCGGCAGGTCTGTCTTGAGGGTGTATTCCGAACTGGTCAGTGCAACACTCAGGAACGGTGACGCAAAGTTCGAATAGATGGACATAACCAACCCGTAGCCGGTAGCGCCGGGCACATCGCTCCAGTCCACGCTGGGGCGCAGGTGCCTGGGCGGTGAAAGCGGAACCAGGCTGGGTGCGGGCAGGGCCGTGCGGAAGGAACGCGTTGACCATGCGGCGTATTGTCCCAGGCTGTTGAGTGTGCGCACGCGCCAGTAGAAGGTGGTGTTGGCATCCAGCGCAGTGGGGATGGCGTATTCGTGGCTGCCAGCGTTCAAGATGCTGCGGGCCAAAATCGGGCTGGAAAAATCGGGGTTATCATCAACTTCAAGCTGGTACGCGCCGAAAGCCACGCCTGTGGGCAGGGTGGATGCCAGCCAGTCCAATTTGGGAGTGTATACCGTTAAAAGTGCGTTGTTCGCCGGGCTGCTCAACACGGGCGGGTAGGGCGGGTTTGGCGATTTGAATGTAGATGTTACCCAGGGCCCGGCATTTGGCAGGTTGGCGCGCACGCGCCAGTACAGCAATGTATTGCGCGGCAGGTCAACACCAGGGGTATATGTGGATGCTGCGCTGGAGATGTTGATCAGCGGATAGGCATACGAGGCATAGCGCGATACCACCAGATTGTAGGAGGTGGCTCCAGGAATATCGGCCCAGTCAAAGGTGGGCCGTAAATTGGGTGGGGTCGAACCCGGTATCGGCAACAGGATGATGGATGTGGGCGTGGATGAACTGGTCGGTGTAGCAGTGGAGATACCATCCTCGGGTGTGGCTGTGAAGGTGGCGGTGTCACCCGTTACCGGTGTGAATGTAGTTGTGGCGGTAACTGATGGGGTAAATGTGACGGTTGGTGTGGCCGAAACAAGCGGTGTCTTGGTGGGTGTGCTGGTGGCGGTCGGCCAGCGCGTATCGGTTGGCCTGACGGTTGCAGTAGGCCAGCGGGTATCAGTTGGCCTGACGGTGGCGGTTCCCAACAGCAGGGCGGATTGTTCAGCGTTAGCGAGAACGGTGGAAAAGGCCAGGGGAACGAATAAAAGGGCAAAAACGAGGGTGATCCAGAGTTTTTTCACAACAGCCTCCTTCTGTTAAGAAGAGGCAAGGGGAAAGGATGCTCCTTTTCCCCCTTGCTGTTTCATTATTCATCTTTTTGGCAGTTGTGGGCGTTTCAGGTGTGTGACAGAAAGGGTGGTCAGCCAGGCGTGGTAGGATTCTTTCTCCACAAGAATTCACCGGCCAGTTCCCGCCATCGCCGCAGGTAAGGCTGGATGTGAGGGTCTTTCCACATCCCAGCCAGGTGAAGTATAAGCACGTTGAAGGACATGGGAGCAGGGCCGTCATCCGCGCCGCAACAAGGCGCCGGGCCGCAGTTATCACTTCTTCTTTGTTTCCAAAATAGCGCAGTACCTGTTTGCGCCTGATGGCACCAGCTATCTTTACCTTAACTCAAATCAGAATGAACGAGGTTCAGCCCGGCGGGACAACATCCCGCACTGTAGAATGCAATTTCCCGAGTTGGCGAAGGCGTTGTGGTGATAACCATCTACCGGTTTTCCCCTTTCAGACCGAACATCATCAGTGCGCCCAGTTCCTTCACAATGTTCGGATGGCTAAAAAAGCGTGACTGCAATTCCGGGTAACTGAATATATCCATGAAAGCGCCAAAATAGATTGCCAGGGCATTGTCAGAGATGCTTGTATCCACCTGCCCCTGTTGGCGGCCTTCCTTGACCAGGCTGAGCATCAACCCGGTCATCCTTTCTCGGGCAGCTGTACGGATTTTCCTGATTTCAGGATCGTTTTGCACATCCACACTGCTGGCAAACAGGGTTGTTTCGGCTGTTGATGGTCGCCCGCTGGCCATCATGTCTGCGATAAACTGCAAGAAAGCGGCCATTTTTTCGCGGTATGGCAGGTTGGGAGCCAGGACTTCCTCAACGCGGGTCATCAGGTGCTCCACCGCGCCTGTGACAAATTCACGCGCGATGGCATCCTTGCTGCCAAAATTGTTATAGATGGTCGCCTGTGAAACGCCCGCCTTACGGGCAATATCTGCAACGCTGACGCGATCCACCCCAAACTGGCTGAACAACTCCCAGGCCGCCTTGCGGATTTCTTCTTTACTCTGTTCTTTGCGGCGTTCGAATCCGTCCATGTTGGTGCTCCTCTATTGCTCGGTAGGGGCGACCCATCATAGCCAACCTAGGCAATGTTATGCCTGGGCGGGTTGCCCCTACGGATAATAAAAATGTAATTTTTAGAGTTTTATAGATTGACAATTCCAAAATTACGCATATAATTTTGGAATTACTCAATGATTATATTACAAAATTACAGCAAGTTACAACCGGAGCAATTGCAATGACGACAATCTTTCCCCTTAACGCTACCCAACTCCCCTCGCTGGAGCAGGCGGGCGGCAAAGCCCTGGCGCTGATGCAGATGACTGCCGCCGGGATGCCCGTCCCGCCCGGGCTGGTGCAGACCGTGAAGTTTTTCGCGCCCTGGCTGGATGCGCTGAAACAATCCCCGGCGTGGGAGGCCCTGGGCAGCGGTGGAGAGATTGGCCCGGCGGCGAGGGCGTTGCAGGCTTTATGTAACAGCCTGGCCCTGACCGATACGCAAAAAGCGGAACTCGACCAGGCTTTAATCATGTTCCGCGCGCAGCATGGCGGGGACCTGTTTGCTGTGCGCTCCTCGTCACCGGAGGAAGACCTGGAAGGGGCCTCCTTTGCCGGGGGTTATGAGACCACGCTGGGGGTCAGGCTGGAAGACCTCGAAGCGGCTATCCGCCATTCGTTTGCGTCCAGTTTCGACGAGCGGGTCTTTGTTTACAAAAAGGAACACGGTTTTCGCCTCGACCAGCCGCGGATCGCGGTCATCCTCCAGCAGCAGGTGGATGCGGATGCCGCCGGGGTGGCCTTTTCGCTCAACCCGCTCAACAATTGCTACGACGAAGCCGTCATCAACGCCAATCATGGCCTGGGCGAGTCGGTGGTGGCCGGGGAGGCCGACCCGGACCTTTTTGTGGTAGACAGGCTGCGGGGCGAAATCATCGAGACCCGCAGCGGGGCGAAACAGGCCGTCACTCGGTTAAATGCTGAAGGTGGCACCATCAAATCCGTCACCCAACCCTCACCCTCCGCCCTCTCCCAGTGGGAGAGGGGACTCTTGCCCGCTTCCCCCGCCGGGGGAGGGGCCAGGGGTGAGAGCGCGCCCGAAACCGCCATCACTCCCGCGCAAGCGCTGGAGCTGACCCGCCTGCTCGAAAAAGTGGAAACCTATTTCCAGAAGCCGGTCGATATCGAGTGGGCGCTGGCGGGCGGAAAGTTTTTCCTGCTCCAGGCGCGGCCAATCACCACCTACCTGCCGCTGCCGCCCGAGATGATCACCGCGCCGGGGCAGCCCAAACGCCTGTATGCCAACTCGACGCTAATCGAGCAGGGTTTGCAGGAGCCGCTTTCGGTGCTCGGGACCGATTTTCTCGGTCATGTGCTCAACAAGGTGGGCGGGCCGGTGGCCGAAGGCGCGATCGGGCTGGATGGCGTCACTTTTACGGTGGGCGGCGGCTATTACATGAACGTCTCGCACGCGCTGATGATGGGCATGAAAAACGCCGCGCTCGCGCCGGGCAGCATGGGCGACCTGCGTGTGACTGAAATTCTCGATAGCATCGACATGCAGCAATACACCGGCGGCCAACTGCCCGCAAAATTGAAGGCCCTGCGCGGGCAGATGATTTTCAAGATGCTGCCGATGGTCACCGGGGTGCTCGAAGCGTATTTCCGCCCGGAGCACGTGCTCGAAAAATACCAGGCCGCCCTGCCAGAGCAAAACCGGCGGCTGGAGACTTTTGCCGCCAACGGCCGTTCTTTGCAGGCCCAGGCCGTTGCCCTCACCGAACTGCTGACCTTTTTCTACGGCGGTTACGGCATCCCGATGATCCTGGCCGGGCAGGCCGCCCAGCAGCGCATCCGCGGGCTGTTCAAGGCCGAGGCGGCACAGGTGCAGGATGCGCTCATCAACCTGGGGATTGCGCTGCCGGGCAACAAGACCACGGAAATGGGGGAAGCGCTCTACGCCCTGGCCGCATCGCCGGAACTCAAACGCTACGACAACGCTGCGGATTTCCTTTCCGCCCTGGAGCAGGGTTCGGTTGCTCCTGATTTTGCCAGCCGCTGGCAGAACTTCCTGGCTGAATTTGGCTTCCGCTGCCCGGCCGAGATCGACCCGGCCACGCCGCGTCCCTACGAAGACCCGGCGCGCCTGTTTGAACAGCTCAAGGCCATGCCCGTGGATGATTCGCGCTCGTTTTTCGATACCGCCCGCGCCAAACGCGAAGCCGCCTACCAAATGCTGTACGAAATCGCGCTCAAGAAAGGCAAAAACCAGGCCCGCGCCTTCGAACGCTACTACAAGCGCTGGCTGACCTTTGGCGGCTACCGCGAGACCCCAAAATATTACGTGATCAAAGTGATTGACCTTTTCCGCCGCCAGGCACTCGCCATCGCCCAAACCTTCCTCGCCGCCGGACGGCTCGACTCCCCCGAACAAATCTTCGACCTGACCATCGCTGATATCGACCGCGCTACTATCGATCCCGCGCTGGATTTGCGCGCCCTGGCCGCTGAACGTTCGGCGCTGATCCACAAAATCCGCCGGAGCAAGCTGACAGCGCGGATCATCGACTCGCGCGGCAAAATCTACTACCCGCCCCGCAAAGCCGCCGCGGAGGGCGAGTTCAGCGGCGTACCCATCTCGCCCGGTATAGTACAGGGACGGGTGAGGGTGCTGCATTCAGCCAGCGAAAAGAAACTGCTCCCCGGTGAGATTCTCGTCGCCCGCGCCACCGATCCCGGCTGGACGCCGCTCTTTATCAACGCCAAAGGCATCATCCTGGAAATTGGCGGCGCGCTCCAGCACGGCGCAGTCGTGGCCCGCGAATACGGCATCCCATGCGTCTCCGGGTTGGATGACGCCACAAGCAAATTGAAAGATGGTCAGCTAGTGGAAGTGGACGGCTCGAACGGGGTCGTGCGGGTTTTGGACTGGGGTTTGTGAGAATGCGAGCAACTTAGGATAGGCTGGAATGGCCTGTCTGCAATCTATTTCGTGAACTCCGTGTCTTCGTTTTTTGATTTCCCGCACCCAAAAGTTCTTCATCGCGGCTGATTTTCAGGGACCCCAGGGATTAGCAAATGGAGAGACCAAATTAAGACGCGCCTGTTATGAAAAAACCGCCTAAAACCCCGAAAATGATAGGAACTATCCAAATTCCCTCTTGAAAACCATCCCAACCGGGCGCACAATAGATTTGCAGCCTCTGATTACAGGTAGAAAGGTCACAGAATGAGCTACATCCTCAACGATTTCTCCGAGCCAGCCATCGTTTTCGCCGTCAAACAAAACCTTTACGAACTCTTCCGCTATCTCCACCACTGGTTCAAAGCCGAATTCCACGAAACTTCCAAACTCCGCCGCTGGTGGACACCGATTCCCTATCCCTGGTTCAACGGCGTCATCAGCCTCCAACCACCCGATGGCGATGAAAGCCGCACCATCCAGGAAAACATCGAATACTTCCGCTCACAAAATCGGGATATCTTCACCTGGTGGCTGGCTCCGCACACCGAAACCAGCGGTTGGGAACAGCAGCTTCTCGCCAGGGGCTTAACCCGCGAAGACAACACCCCCGGCATGGCCATCGACATCGAAACACTCACCGAAGAAATCCTCGTCCCGCCCGGCCTCGAGATCATGCGCGTCAGCGACCCCACCGGCTTGCGTACCTGGGCCGAAACCTTTGTCGCCGGGTACGGCCTGCCGCCTGGCTGGCAGCCACCCATCCTCGATATGATGCTCACCATCGGCATGGATCTGCCCCACCCGGCCTACCTCGCCACCCTGCGCGGCGTTCCGGATGCCACATCGGCTGTTTTTTATGGCGCGGGCGTAGCCGGGGTGCAAATGGTCGCCACCCTGCCCGAATGGCGCGGGCACGGCATCGGCGCAGCCATTACACGCCACCCACTGCTCGAAGCGCGCAAACAAGGTTATCGCATCGGCATCCTGCAATCATCCAGCGAGGGGTTCAGCGTTTACAAACGCCTCGGCTTCAAGGAAATCTGCCGCATGACACATTATTCCTGGGAAAAATAGCGCACATTCAGCCCCCAAAACAAAAAACCGGGCAGCCCAAAAGGCATAAAAAAGACCGTTTGGGAGGTCCTGCCCCCGGGCGTGGTGCCACGCTCCAGCCACAACCGGCCCGGGATCTTTCCTCGCGCCTGCCAGCGGAGCGTTCCGCCCTGTACGTTTTCCACCGTTTCCCAAGTTTCAACGCCCCCAATCTTTGGCAGGCCCCTCTCCCCCTGGGAAATGACGGACGGTGAGTGGTTTTTATCTTCCCGGTAATCCACCAACATACCCTCGTGCCGCATACGCACATGGCTTTTGCCCTTCTCCAGCCAGATGCGCTCCACTTCATCCGGGTTGGTTTCATCCAGGGCGCGGCGCACCGCCTCAGCGTAATCTAAAGGCCGGATGGTTGGAAACAGGCTGAGGGGCGAACGATCCAGCACCAGGCTGTCATTCTGGAGTCCTTCCACCAGCGGCAGGGCATACGAAAACTCCACCGGGGTCAGTAAATCTACAAAAAAGGCCATTACAAAGGGCGGGATGAACGGCAAAAGCAGCGCACGGCGTTCCAAGGCACGGATACGGGCATATTCTGAGATCACATCGATGTAAGTGCGCTCTTTTTCGCAGCCCAGGCCGATGGTTTTGCCCCAGCAGGCGGGTGTTTCCAGCGCTGCGACGAGGTAAGCCAGCACATCTGGCGTGGCAACCGGCTGGGAGCGATGCCTCAGCCAGCTTGGCCCCAAAATCAACGGGAATTGCTCGGCGATAAAGCGGATCATCTCAAATGAGACACTGCCCGGCCCGACAATCACCCCGGCGCGAAACTCGGTGACGGGCACACCCGCTTCGCGCAGTGCCTTGCCAGTTTCGATGCGCGAACGCAGGTGGAGCGCCAGCTTATCGGCCGGGTCTGACAGCCCGCCAAGATAGATGATGTGCTTGACCCCGGCATCCCTGGCAGCGAACGAAAAATTCCGTGCGCTTACCAGGTCGAGACGGTCGTAGCCGTGTCCCGAAGCCATGCTGTGAACGAGGTAATAAGCGGCGCTGACACCCTGCATCGCCGCCGGGAGCGTTTCGGGGCGGGTGACATCACCAGCCACAATTTCGACGCGCCCGAACCAGCGCCGCGCACGCAGGCGGTCCGGTTTGCGTGCCAGGCAACGCACGCGATAGCCTGCCTCCAAAAGCCTGGGGATCAGGCGGCTGGCAATGTAGCCGGTAGAGCCGGTGACGAGGATGGTGTTTGTCATAATTTTGAGTGATACTTTTGGAAAGTAGGAAGTGGGTACATCCACCTTCTACTTTCCACTTTCTGCAATCTCCTGGGCTCTTTTGGCAATCTCGCGCGTCATCCCATCAAAAATAAACTTATGGAAAGGCCACATGGAGTACCAGTAGAGGTAGCCGGGCAGGCCATGCGGGTCAAAGTAGGCGGTGGTGGTGAGCAGGGTTTTGCCGTCATCCTGCGGGATGGATTGGAATTCCAGCCAGGCTTTGCCGGGGACTTTCATCTCGGCCAGCAGGCGCATGCGCTGGCCTGGGACGAGTTCCTGCACTCGCCAGAAATCCAGCGATTCGCCCACCCAGACATCGTCGGGGTGGCGGCGGCCCCGACGCAGGCCGACCCCACCGATGACTTTGTCCATCCAGCCGCGTATCGACCAGGCCCAGTCCATGTAGAACCAGCCGCGCTCGCCGCCAATGCCGGTATAGGCGCGGTAAACGCTTTCAGCGGGCAAATCCACCAGCTTTTGGCGGCGCTCCAGGAACATGCCATCCACCATTTCAAAAGAATAGGGCTTGACATCGCCTTTGGATGTGACCAGCGCATCTGACCAGGAGGATTCGATATCGCCTTTGTCAATTTTGATCAGGGCATAGCGCACTGCCGTCTGGAAATCAAGCGGCTGGATGTGCGGGAACAGTTTGCGCGCCAGGTCATCGTGGACGATGGAATCGGCGTGCAGGCCCTCGATGATCGGCATGACAGCCTGGTAAGTGATGGGCGTGACCATGTGCACCCAGTAGGCCGACATGTGCGGAGCATACACCGGCGTGGGGATCAGGAAACGCTTCAGGTTGCGCTCCCTGGCATATTCCAGCAGCATGTCGGCATAGCTCAGGCGGACAGCGCCGCCGATTTCGATCAGTTTGCCCAGGCTGGCAGGTGTCTCGATGGCTGAAACCAGGTAACTCAACACATCGCGGATGGCAATGGGCTGGGCATGTGAGAAAAACCAGCGCGGGCAAACCAGCACCGGCTCACGTTCTGCCAGGTAACGCACCATCTCGAACAGCACCGAGCCGGATCCGACGATCATACCGGCGCGAAATTCAGTCACGGGCACGCGCCCCTGCCGCAGGATGTATCCGGTCTCGTGGCGGGCGCGCAGATACGGGGAGAGTCGCGCCGAAGGGTCAACCAACTCGCCGAGATAGATGATTCGCTCGATCGCGGCTTCATCGGCCGCTTCGGCAAAGTTGCGGGCCGCTTGCATATCGCGCGCGGCGTTGACTTTCCCACGCTGCAAACCATGGATCAGGTAATAGGCCACTGCCACGCCTTGCATGGCCGAACGCAGGCTGGACATTTCCAGCACGTCACCCTGCAGCACTTCCACATCCGCCAGCCAGGGGCGGCCCTGCAAACGAGACGGGTCGCGCACCAGGCAGCGCACGCGATAGCCCGCTTCCACCAAACGCGGGATGAGTCTCCCGCCAATATAACCGGTCGCACCGGTAACTAAGATAAGGTTTCCTGGGGTCATAGTCTCAAAATATATCATCAACTTTCCCAAGCGGGACAGAAAAATTGGGTCGAATCACGATACAATCATAGTAATGGGAGAAAATATCTCGGAGCAGGTATCCAAAATGACCGGTTTTTGGCTGGCGATATCCTTCATCGCGGGGGTTATCTTTGCCAGCCTGGTTTCGCTTCCCATTTGGGGCTGGGTGGCGCTCGGGGTAATCTTGGGTCTCGAAGCCGGGATCCTGCTGCGTTTCCGCCCACAAATGCAGCGGGCGCGCTACCTGTTCTTTTTGGCGGCGTTCTGCTTCGGGGCGGCGCATTACGAATTCCGCAAACCCGGGATCAACCCCGGAGAAATCGCATCTTACAACGACAGCAATCGCAAAATCTATGTGACCGGCACCATCATCGAGGCCCCGGATGTGCGCGACACCTACCAGAACCTGCGCCTGGCGGTCAAATCTGTAGATGTGGGCAAGGGCGAACAGCCCATAAGCGGGCTGCTGCTGGTCAAACTCAGCGCCGACGAGCCGATCCCCTACGGGACGCTGGTGCGCGTGCGCGGCAAGCTGGAAACACCCGCTGAGAGCGAAGACTTTTCATACAAGGATTATCTCGCCCGCGAAAACATCCACTCGATTATGCGTGTCAGCCGTATCACCATCTTACCAGAAGAAGATCAGGATACGCTGACGGCCTTCATTTACCGCATGAAAAACAGCCTGCTCAAAGTCAACTACCGGCTGTTCACCGACCCCGAAGCGCCGCTTTTTGCCGGGATACTGTTCGGCGATGATAAACACATCTCAGCGGATGTTGCCGAAGCCTTTAAAAACACCGGCACCAGCCACATTATCGCCATTTCGGGCTTCAACATAGCCATCATTGCGGCAGTTTTTGTGGCCGTCTTTAGCCGCGTGCTTGGCAAACGCAACGGCACAATCCTGGCGGTTATCGCAATCAGCATCTACACCATTCTCGTTGGCGCAGACGCATCGGTGGTGCGCGCTGCCATCATGGGCACGCTCTCGCTAATGGCGCAGCAGCTTGGACGGCGCAACATGGCGCTCAATACGCTCGCCATCGTCGCCGCTGGTATGGCCTTCTTCAACCCGCTGGTACTATGGGATATCGGCTTCCAGCTTTCCTTCGCCGCCACGCTCGGGCTGGTGCTCTACGCCAGCCCCATCCAGGATGCCGTTGGTGGTTTCCTGGAGCGCCGCCTGTCGGTCAAAATCGCCCGGCAGGTCATCGGCCCGCTCTCCGAATACTTCCTGATGACCCTGGCAGCTCAACTGACCACCCTGCCGATCATCATCTACTACTTTGGGCGGCTCTCGCTGGTTTCACTCATCACCAACCCCTTTGTGCTGCCCGCCCAACCAGCGCTGATGATCCTCGGCGGGCTGGCGGTGGCGCTCGGCAAAATCTACTTCCCGCTCGGCCAGCTGGTAGGATTTTTTGCCTGGCCGTTCGCCACCTACACCATCCGCGTGATCGAATACTTCAACAGCTGGCCCAACGGCGTCCTGGTTCTGGGAGATTTCAGCCTGCTGTTTGTGGTGCTGTTTTATGTAATTTTGATTGGTCTGACCTTTGCCGCTGCCCGTTTCGTGTGGGTTTCCCGCGCCATCAGCCCATCCGTTATCCTTTCTGCCCTGGCAGTGCTGACCGTTTTGACGTGGCGCACCGCCCTGACCATTCCCGATGGACGCCTGCACATCACCTTTTTCGATGTCGGCTCCGGCAACGCAATTTTTGTGGAAACACCCACAGGGCGGTATGTACTCATCGATGGCGGCTCAAGCCCCTCGACCCTGGCTGACCAGCTCGGGCGGCGCATCCCGCCCTTCAACCGCGGCATCGACTACCTGGTCATCGGCACCACGCAAGAGAACGAAGTCGCCGCCCTGCCGCGCACCATCGAACGCTACCAACCCCAAGAAGCGCTGTGGGCCGGGAACACCGAAGCCTCGTATTCTGCCGCGCAACTGAATGAGACCCTCACCCGCCAGGCAGTCAAGCCGCATCAAGCCCGCGTGGGCGATACGCTTAATCTGGGCAACGGTGCCACCCTGGAAGTTTTATACACCTCCCCGCGCGGGGCCATACTCAAGCTGCAATGGAACAAATTCCGCGCCATCCTGCCGCTGGGCATGAATTTCGAAGCCTTGAAGGCCCTGCAAAATGGCCGCGTCATCGGCCCGGTGGATGTGCTGCTGCTGGCCGACCAGGGCTACCTGCCCGCCAACCCGCCCGACTGGATCAAAAACCTGTCGCCACAGGCCATCATCCTGAGCGTGGCCGCCAACGATACCAATGGAATGCCCGACCCGGCGCTGATGGATTCGCTCCAGGGATACAACATCCTGCGCACCGATGTCAACGGCTGGATCAAAATCTCCACAGACGGTGAGCAGATGTGGCTGGAGAGTCAGCGAAAATAAAACTTTTGAGCGGGGTTTGCATCCAAAGGGAAGATTTGGAATCCCGAAGCTCTGCTTCGGCGATGCGGAAGTAGGAACCTCCGCACTCCAGAATATAATCACATTTTCAGGCCGAATCTTGACAATCAGCACTGGAAACCGCCAAATGGCGCGGGTATAATCGCCAGGTTCAAGTTAATTCCTAAAGGAGAGAGTTCAAATGGCTTATCAAAATGTCAAAGTCCCCGAAGGTGGGGCAAAAATCACCATCAAAGATGGTGTTTTGCAAGTTCCCAACAATCCGGTTATCCCCTATGTCGAAGGCGACGGCACAGGCCGCGACATCTGGCGCGCTTCGGTGCGTGTCTTCGATGCAGCTGTTGAGAAGGCCTACGGTGGCACAAAGAAAATCCACTGGATGGAAGTTTATGCCGGTGAGAAGTCGTTCAAACTCTTCCAAAGCTGGCTGCCCGAAGAAACCAACGAAGCCTTCCGCGAGTTCCTGGTTGGCATCAAAGGCCCGCTGACCACTCCCATCGGCGGCGGCATCCGCTCGCTGAACGTGGCCCTGCGCAAGAACCTGGATCTGTACGTCTGCCAGCGCCCCGTCCGCTGGTACCAGGGAGTGCCTTCGCCCGTCAAACACCCCGAATATGTCGATATGGTCATCTTCCGCGAAAACACCGAAGATATTTACACCGGGATCGAGTTCCAGTATGGCACGGAAGCCAACCAGAAGTTCAAAGAAGTCTTCAAAGAAGCCTTCCCCAAAGAATACGCCAAGATGCGCTTCCCCGATACTGCCGGCATCGGCATCAAGCCCGTTTCGGTCGAAGGCACCGAGCGTCTCGTCCGCGCCGCCATCAAGTGGGCGCTGGCCAACAAGCGCAAGAGTGTGAACTTTGTCCACAAGGGCAACATTATGAAGTTCACCGAAGGCGCTTTCAAGGATTGGGGCTACACCCTGGCTGCCCGCGAATTCCGCAACGAGATCGTCACCGAGCGCGAAAGCTGGATTTTGGGCAACAAAGAAAAAGACGCCAACCTGAGCGTGGAAGACAACGCCAAGATGATCGATCCCGGCTTTGACATGATGTCGCCTGCCCAGCAGAACGACATCAAGGCCGAGGTGGAAGCCGCGCTGAAGCTGTGGGAGACCCACGGCAACGGCCAGTGGAAGAAAAAGCTGATGATCAAAGACTCCATCGCCGATGTCAGCCTGCAATTCACCATCATCCGCCCGCGCGACTATGATGTCATCGCCACCCTGAACCTGAACGGCGACTATCTCTCCGACGCCCTGGCCGCCCAGGTTGGTGGCATCGGCATCGCTCCCGGCGCGAACATCAACTACGAAACCGGCCACGCCATCTTCGAAGCCACCCATGGCACCGCGCCCAAATATGCCGACCTCGACAAGGTCAACCCCGGCTCGGTCATTCTCTCTGGCGAGATGATGCTGCGCTACATGGGCTGGAGCGAAGCCGCCGACCTGATCGTGAAGGGCATGGAAGCCGCCATCGGCGCCAAGACCGTCACCTACGATTTCGCCCGCCTGATGGATGGCGCCACCGAAGTCAAGTGCTCGGAATTCGGCGACGCGATCATCAAGCACATGTAGGCACAAAGCTCAATGTCTTTGCCCGTTTTGCTGTTTTGCCCAATCACATGGTAAAGCGGTTACGGGCGGGGGCGCTTATTGAATAAAGCCCATATTGTTGGGAGTTCCCTGTAGGACAAATCGGAAGATTGGTACTACAGGGAATTTTACTTAATCGAGTTGTTCATGAACAAAGCAATTTTTAACGCCAAGTCGCCAAGAATTCCTGCTGAAAATCACGCAGGGCGCTGATTTTCCAATTTGAACCTAAAAACTTTGCGTCCCTGCATCTTCGCGTTAACGGTTTTCGGATGGATTTTTATCGCGGAACAAGTCTAATGCCAGTGTTATCCTCGCCAATTTGGGGATTTGCATTGTGTGACGCGGGATTTTTATGGTTATTTTTCGTTTTTTACCGGGTTAGTCAACTTCCCCAGACCCTCAATCTCCACTTCGACTTCATCACCATCTTTGAGCGGGCCAACCCCAGACGGGGTGCCGGTGAAGATAATATCCCCAGGCTCCAGGGTCATAATCGAAGAAACGTAAGCGATCAACGTTCCCACATTAAAAACCATATCTCGGGTAGATGCCATCTGGCGCGGCTGCCCGCTGACACGACAGGTGATCAGCGCATCGAGCGGCTCGAAATCCGTGTCGATCCACGGGCCAAAAATACAAAAAGTATCAAAACCTTTGGCACGCGTCCACTGCCCATCGATTTTTTGCAAATCACGGGCAGTAACATCATTCCCAACCGTATACCCGAGAATATATTCGCGGGCTTTTTCGGCGGCGATATGCCGCCCGCGTTTGCCGATAACAATCACCAGCTCAGCTTCATGCTCCACCTGCTGTGATTGGGGCGGCAGCAGGATGGTATCGCCAGGGTTGATGATGGATGATGGCGGTTTCAAGAAGATCAGTGGAATCTTGGGCACATCGTTGCCGAGTTCTTTAGCATGTTCAACATAATTCCGCCCAACACAAACAATTTTTGAGGGCTGGCAGGGAGCCAGCAAGCGCGCGTTCTGGAGCGGGGTTTCAGCCTTCAAGCGGCGATATTCCCCAAAGGGATTACCATCGATGGCTCCAAGATTGTCTTCATGGATCCAGCCATATTTAGGGGTTTCATTCTTGATTTGATACCGAATGATGCGCATGGGATTCTCCATAGTCAGGAATGGCTATAAGTGTAACTCGCAATCTTTTAACTCGCAACCTTCGAGTATAATATGGGTCTGTTGGGTGCTTAGCTCAGTTGGTTAGAGCGCCTCGTTTACACCGAGGAGGTCAGGGGTTCGAGTCCCTTAGCACCCACAGATTTTTCCAGACCCGGCCCAAAAGGCCGGGTTTCGCGTACAAAATAGGCACAGGGCAACCCTCCATTCGTATCCATCCAAAAAGCACACCATTTTTCAAAATCACAACCCGAGATAAAGATGAACCCGGTCAACTTCCTCCTGGCCGCCGATATCGACGGCACCCTGCTTGGCAATGAAAGCGGCGAAACCTTATTCCAGCAATTCGCATCCCGGCGCGCCGGGACATTCACACTGGCCTACATCACCGGACGCTACCGCTGGTCAGTGCTGGCATTGGTCAACCAGGGCCGCCTGCCCCGCCCGCGCTTCATCTGCGGTGATGTTGGCACCGAAATTTTTGATTTGGATGATCCTGCCAACCAAATCGGCCAGGCATTTGCTGCCCAGGTTCCCGCTGATTGGGATTTGGATACAATCTACCGGCTGGGAGTTGGGGATGGTATCAGCCGCCAGGAATTTGAAGAGGGACAGCCACGCTTCCAGGCTGGATTTTACTGGGATTCCCGCCCCGAATCCCTGGCCGCGTTTAATGAGCGTTTATCCCAACTGGAAGGTATTTACATCCAGGCCAGCTACGACACCTACATTGATGTGCTGCCTGTTACCCTGGGCAAAGGCAGCGCCGTCAGCTTTTTGCAAAAACAATTAGGTTTTACTCCCCAACAAGTGATTGTCGCCGGCGATTCAGGTAACGACCGCCAGATGTTTGAAACCCCTTACCAGGGCATCGTCCCATCCAATGCCCTGGATGAGTTAAAGGAGTTTGCGCGCAAACCCTGGCATTACCATAGTCCCTATCCTGCTGCGCATGGTGTTCTGGATGGTCTTCTTCACTTTGGCTTCCTCGAAAACGAAAAAAACTGAAATCCACACATAAAAAAACCGCGCCATCACCGGCGCGGTTTTTTTATGTGTAAAATTGAAAGGACGCAGGGTTTTATTTTTCGGGTGCTCCGGCATCAATCCATGCCTTGATTTGGGTCAATTCATCTGCTGTGAATTGACCGGGGTGTCCACCGGCATTTTGTTTGATAACCAGCTTGCTGTTGGCACTGTCTTTGGGTGTGATAACCTTCATCGCATCGGCGTATGTGGTCAGGTTGACATTGCCCATGGCGGTTGCGCCATGGCACATGCTACATTTTTTCTGGGCAAGCGGTCCGGCAAAGGCTTCCCACGTCAGGGTTGTGACGGCTACAGGTTCAGGGGTGGGGGTAGGGGTGGGCAAGGGGGTCGGAGTCAGCGGGTAGAAGGCTGGTACGGTTTCGCCCTGTGGCAGTGTTACGACGGCGGTGGTTTCAAAGGCAACGAAGTAGTAAAAGCCCACACTGAACGCCGCCACCAGCACAAAGGCGAGAGGAAAATAAATCATCTGGCGTTTTCTCAGCACTGTCGGGGCGATTTGCACTTCGTGTTTGCCTGATTCTATTGCGGCCAGTTCTGCCGGGTGTTCGTGTAACATTTCTTCCCGGCTGAGTTTGCCGGTAAACATGCTCAGGTTGAGATGTTTGATGTGAACATGGTAGAAGTGCCAGATGATGATGGCTGCCACTGCCAGGACAGCTTCACCCCCATGTGCGGCTTTCGCAGCTGGGATGGCTTCGCCGGGCAGATAGCGCAGTGTGGAGATTGGGTTCCACATCATGAACCCTGTCAGTCCCATCACCACAGTTCCCCAGATGAGCGCCAGGTATTCGATTTTTTCAGCGTATGAGTAGCGCCCATAATAGCCTTTGTGGCGTCTGAAACCCAGGTAATACTGCACATCTTCGTAAACGTGCAACGCATCGCTGATCCATGGGATCATGCTGATGGGGGTGCTCAGAACCATTACGCGGTACATCACTTCCAGCACATGCACCAGGCTGACGATCATCATCACGATCGCAGATGCGTGATGGATGTTGCGGGCTACTTCCACCCCGCCGGTCAACTCAAAGAAAGCGGTGCTAATTGGGGAAAGTGGGTATCTTTGGGGCAGGCCAGTAAAACCCAGCAGGCTGAAAGAGATCAAAAAGATGAAGTGTTGTACGCGTTGTAACAGGTCAAAACGAACAAACACTTTTTTCTTCGTCGGGGTGCTGGTCATGTCACTCATAGGTGGCCTCTTCCGATGTGTCCTTCGGCTGCCTTTCACGCGCTTTGGGTTTCGCAGGTGGGCGGAACTTGTTGATCATCAGACGGGCAAAGTCCAGCACAACCAGTATGCCCATGGGGATGAGCGCACCTGGGATCAAGAATTGGTAGAACAGGTTAACGTAGTATACGATAGGGTATTTTTCGGCTGATGGGATGTAGTGCGACATCCACGATTCTGGGAAGTTGGTATTCGCTTCGGGATGGCAGGTTTGGCAACGCGCCAGCAGGTTTTCTTTGACTTCCAGCCCCTTTTTGGGGTCATCCACTTTGGTAATATCGTGGATTCCATGGCAGTCATAGCAAACCGGTTTGTTGGTGGTTGCGTCTGGGGCAACTTTTTCAAAGATGGTAACTGTGGTGCCGTGGAAATCTGCCACATAGGTGTTGAGAACCTGGGTGGAGATCCCATATTTGTCCATAATGGTTGGGTCGGTATGGCATTTGGCACAAATTTGCGGTGACATCAGGCGGAAAGTAGATGTACGCGGATCTTCAATGATGTGAACACCATGACAGTCGATACAGGTGGGAACATCGGGGTTGCTCTCATCCGATAGGGCTTCGCCGTGTACGCTGTTCCTGTATTTATCGTAGATGGCGCTGTGGCATTTGCGACAGGTTTGCGGAATCCATTGGCGGGTATCGGGCAAAATTTCCCCGGTGTTTGTATCGTGAATACGACGAACATCGTGGGCGGTGTGGCAGTCGGTACAGATGGCCGCTTCCATTTGGCCGCTGGCGCGGGCAGCAGCGTGGGCACTGTCTTTTTCCTGGCTGGACTGTTCCTGGTGGCATTGGGCGCAGGTTTCGTTTAAACGTAAGGTGGCTTCACGCGCGCTGCCCGCTTTGAAGTCGTGTCCCATGCCAGGTTCAAAGCCGACGTGACATTGAACGCAAGTAATTCCGCCTTCTCCGTGTACCGAAAGGGTAAATATTTGCGGGTCTACAAACAGGTTGTAGAAGTCACCGTTGGGTAGGTTGACGGAAATTTGGGGATTTTGGTGACAGGCCAGACAGGCATCGTTTTCAGGCCCGGCAAGCACACGGGAGCTTGCAGCTGTTTCTCCCGGGCCAGGGGTGGCTGCTGCTGCCGGGAAGACAGCCAGCCCCAGGGCGACGATTAACACCGTCAACCCGGTAATAAAAAAGTAGTGGCGGATGCGCATTACTTCAGCTCTCCTGGTTGTTGGTTTTGACTGACTTCTCGTTTCTAACCAGCCGTTCGTACTCTTTAGTATGGAATTCGCGCATTTCTGTTTCGCTCAGACGGCCGGTGAAGATGCTCAGGTTTAATCTTTCAAGATGGACATGGTAGATGTGCCAGATCAGGATGAAAACCGCTGCGACGATGGATTCGGTGCTGTGGGCCATTTTGGCAGCTGGAACTACCCCGCCGGGCAGGAATTGGGTGAATTCCACCGGGAACCAGATGATAAACCCGCTGATGCCCATGATGCCAAACCCGAAGAAAACTACCCAGTAAGTTACTTTCTGCTCGAAGTTGTATCTTCCAAATTTGGGTTTGTCGGAGCGCATAAAAAGCAAGTACTGGAGCATATGCCCGGCATCGCGCACGTCTTGCCAGGTGGGTAGCAGGTCGCCGGGCAGTTTGCGGCGGGTGATCTGGTAGATGATGCGTCCCAGGTGGTAGATGGCCTCCAGGGCCAGGATGATGGCTGCGATGTGGTGGATTTGCCGGATCATATCCATGCGTTCCGGGGTGGAGAGCAGGTCCTGGCTCCAGGAGAACTCGCGATATTTTTGCGGTAGGCCGGTGAGCATCAGGACTGTGGCGCTCAGGAACAAGATCAAGTGTTCCCAGCGCTGCCCAACGTCAAACCGCAGGAAAGCTTTTTCTTGTTGCACTTTTACTGTGGTTGATTTTTGCTTTCCGGTCATGGCATGCTTCTCCTCACACGGTCTACGATAGAGCGGACGATTTGCAGGATGACGTAAATCACGCAGACCCACAAGACAAACGGGGTAAAAGATGAGTAGAATACTTCTACATAGTATAGGATGGGTGTACGTTCCAGGCTGATTTCGTTGTGGCCGGTCCAGGCGTCAGCCCAATTGGGCCCGGCGGTGGGGTGACATTGTTTGCAGGTTTGCAAAAGGTTTTTGGGATTAACCTTTGATTCAGGATCGGTTGTCTTGCGGATGTCATGAATCCCGTGGCAGTCGGTGCAAACGGCGCTATCGTGCCAGATGGTGGGCCAGCGTGCTTTGTACACGGAAACATCCACCCCGTGCCAGGAGCGTTTGTAGATGCTGTAAACATCGGCAGAAAGCCCGTATTTTGCCATTAAGTCTTGGTTGGCGTGACAGCCTGCGCACAATTCCGGGCTTTGGACGCGAAATTGGATGGTTCGGGGATCCTGGATGTTGTGTACGCCGTGGCAATCGGTGCAAACCGGCACATCTTTATTATCTTCTGAGATCAGGGCCATGCCGTGGACGCTTTGTTTGTAGGTGTCAACGATTTGGCCGTGACATTTGCTGCATGTTTCTGAAATCAGGGTGCGAGGCTCATCCGGTTTTTGTACGTTGTGCGAGCCGTGACAGTCGGTGCAGACTGGTGCTTCGAGATTCCCACCGGTGGCGGCGCTTGCGTGCATACTATCAAGTGTTTTCTCGTAGTTGGCTGAATGACACTTTTCGCACGATTTGTAATAGACCCGGGAAAGTTCGCGTTTGCTTTGGTAACTGATTGCAGGATGAGGGTAGGTGGTGATATCGGTGTGGCAGGCTTCACATTCAATGCCTAGCGGGCTATGGATGGAATGATTGAGCACATCCTGTGAGATGAACAGCGAGAGGGTTTCACCGCTGGGCAGTGTCATTTTCAGGTTTGGGTCGCTATGACATTGGAGACAGTATTTTTCTGTTTCTTGGGCGGGTTTCCCGGCGCTCGCAGGGGATGTTACCAGGATACTCAAAAGCAGCACCAGTGCGCCAGCCGCGATCAATCCAATTTTATGATGATACCGATTGCGCGATGTCATGACCGAGATTCCTCCTGGTTTTTTCCTTTTTCGTTGGATTCTCTCTCATCCAATTCTTCATCTGTAGGTTCTTGTGTTTCGTTAGCGACCAGTCCGGCTCGACGAAGCAGGTATGAAACGCCAAACAAAACGAGGAGTGGAACCAGACAGCGCAGGATGAACAGAAAACCCACAAATATTGGATTGGCAGATGTATCGTTCATCGCTTCTCCCTCCGCGTCAGGGATTGCTGACAGCTTTTGACGTGTGTTGTGAGCATTGCATCTCCAGAGATGAATATAAGGTTAAGCTAGCATAAGTATAACTTAAACGAATACTGGGATAAGAGAATTATGTCATTATTTATGCTTACATAAATAATAATGTTAGGGTAGGGATTAAAAACTTCAGGGTAAAAACACTGTTTTTACCCTGAAGTAAGTGAAGGCAGAATCAGCTTTAGTGTTCGGAATGCTCAAATATCGGTAGCAATTTTACTGCCAGGGTGATAACTGTCAGGGCGTAACAAACTACCAGGATGCCAACTCCCCATTCGATGGGCGCCGGGAAGTAGCTTCCAGCGGGCAGTTGGTAGAGTGTGCCTGGGGAATATGACAGCGGGACGAAGAGACCGCCAACTGTCACGTTCCAGCGATGAACGGCGATGCCGATCATTGCGGATAGGGCTCCCAACACGGCGGCGGCTGGGCTGCGATTGAAGCGCGGCACCAGGAACAGGATGGCTGGAACCAGGATGCCAAGCAGCACTTCACCTACATAGAAGCTGAAGTTGAAGGGGGTCTCTGCGCTCAGCATGGAAAAGGCGCTCATGGTTCCAGATGTGCGTCCATAGTAGGTAACGGCGGCCATGTCCCAGAATTTGATGTATCCGTACGAAAGCAGGGCCACGCCGCTGAAACGTGTGATCATGCGCAGGACATCGTGTTTGATGTTGCGTTTGCGGGTGATCCACTCAATGACGTAAGCCAGGGCGGCTGTTACCGCCGGCCCGGATGCAATTGCTGACAGGACAAACATGATTGGCATGCTGGGCTTGAACCAGACCGGGCGTGATTTGATAACGCCGTAAGCCGCACCGAGTGATGATTGGTGTAGCAGTGAAATTACCAGGCCCAGGGCTGCAAGGTAGGGGGTCAGCTTGTGCAGGAAATGGGCTAATTTGCGCAGGCTGGGCCAGTTATCAAACCATTTGGTTTCGACGATGACTGGTGCAAATTCTGCGATCAGGATGGTCAGGTAGATGGTGATGCACATGGTGACTTCCCACAGCACCGAGTGAACATTCCAGAATACCCAGGGATGCCAAAAACGGTCGGGGCGGCCAATGTCCATAACCAGGGTTAGCAGGGCCGAGGTGTATCCGGCGAAACCAACCAGCACGGCCAGCCGGATGATGGGCTGGAGACGTTTGATGCCGAAGATGTATACAATCGCCGAGAGGGTGAATGCGCCAGCGCCCAGGGCTATGGATGTCAGGTCGATGGTAATCCACAGTCCCCACGGGACGGAGTCGCTCATGTTGGTGATGCCCAGGCCCTTGATGAAGATTATGATGGCCGAGTACAGGCCAATTGCCAGGCCTACGCCCAGCATTCCCATCCACACCAGGAAGGCCGGTTTGGGCAGTTGGAATTTGGGTTCCAGTTCTGAAATAGCCATGTCTACATGCCCTCCTTGGGCGGGATATAGTACACACTCGTCTCTGTGCCAAGATCATCGCGCAGGCGCAGTGTGGCGTTGTTGGCGATTACCTGTGAGACGCGGCTTTCTGGGTTTTTTAGGTTCCCAAATGCGCGTGCGTTTACCGGGCAAATGTTGACACAGGCAGGTGTGGCTTCGCGATCTTCTCCTGGGGTTAGTTTTTTCTCTGTTTCTTCAGACATAGCCATGTCGATGCGTTGGATGCAGAAGGTGCACTTTTCTACGACCCCGCGCGGTCGGCGTTCCACTTCTGGGATGCCCCAGGTGGGGATAAAGGGGTTTTCATCGGTGCGCGATTCCCAGTTGAATTTGCGGGCATCGTAAGGGCAGGCTACTTCACAGTAACGGCAGCCAATGCAGCGCCCATAATCCATGACTACCAGGCCATCTTCACGGTGATATGTGGCTTTTACCGGGCAAACTTCTACACATGGTGCGTTTTGGCAGTGCAGGCAAGGCCGGCTGAGGAAGAATGTGTGCCCTGAAGTGGTTTTGTCTTTGATGACCAGGTTCCAGGGTTTATCGCTGAAAACATCGTTCGTGGCGTTGCATGCGCGCTGGCAGTATTCACAACCAATGCACAGGTCAAGGTTAATAACCATGCCCCAGTGGTTTTCGCCGGTTGCGCCATGACCGCCGCTTTCAGCTGCGCCAGGTCCACCTTCCAACTGCTGTTGTTTCAGTGCGCCGAAGGGGGAAAGTGGGCCGGTGGTGAGCAGCGGAGCCAGGATAGCTGACCCGGCGGTGGCTGCAACCATCTTGATGACATCGCGACGGGTTAGGTCGATAACTACTTTCTTTTTCTTGGCCATTATTCTTCCACCTCCACAAGCCGGATGCGCTTGCTGACGATCCAGGCTGCCACACCACCGGTGATTAAACCGATGATTGCGCCCTGGATCAAGCCCGTGTAAAGACGGACATTGTTTTGGGTCTGAAGCGTCTGGATTGTCTGTTCATTTTCCTGAATCTTCCTTTGCAGTTCTTCCTCAGTCAAAACAGCCTGTTCCACGTTTTCACCTGAGAGCCGCACAATGGTATCGCGGGTGTGGACGGTGTCTTTGTGGCAGGAAATACAGGCTTCAGAACCGACCGAGAATGTGTGTCCAGTGGCGAATAGTCCGCCCGTGGAACTGGCATGGGAAGCGGTTGCCATGTGGCAATTGCTGCACTGCAAGCCGGCAGTGGAGTGCGTGCCGTGCGTGAAGGATGAACCGGTATCTTTGTGGCAGTTGCCGCACAATTCGTTGATGCTGGCGGCACGAGGTTGTTGTGAGTGGGAGTTATGGCAAGATTCGCAGTTAATATTCATTTGCCCGTGATTGCTGGCGCGCCATTCATCGGTGGTGGTTTTGTGGCAGCGCGCGCACAGCGTCGCATCGGGGGTGATTGGCATGGGGTTTTGGGGATGATTCGTCTGCATGGGGCCATGGCAGGCTTCACAGGTTACACCTTCTTCTTCATACTTCCCGGTGGCAGGATCATACCCGGTAGTGTGGCATTCCAGGCATGTAACCGCCGAACCCTGCTTTGACCAATCCTGTTGGAAGATTGGGGATGAAAAAGCCTGGGAGTGAAGTGTACCCTGCCAGGTTTCATGTACATCTTTGTGGCAAGTTGCGCAGGCAGCCGAACCAGTGTAACCAGCAGATTCTGCAACTGGGGCAGGGGCGGGGGCAGCCTGGGCGGGCCGTGCCAGGCTGATCGCCATACCGAGAGCAGTTGTCACGGCAAAAACAACCAGGAAAGTGATCCAGATCGGTTTACTAACGATTTGCTTGAATTTTTTCATTTCGCATTCTCCTCCAGAGAAGGTTTATCGGTCTTGCCAGTTATATACCCGGTTGGTAGGGCCTCCAACAGGCAGCAAGTACTCCCTCTAATTTTATTTTCATTAACCGCGCATTAATAGTGCTAAATATCACAAAGAATACGTGATACATGATTGAAAAACCACATAAAATGATGTAACTGCCCCCAATAGGCAAAAAATAACCATTGGAGACCAGTAATAGGACAAATTTGGGTAATTTATATGACATTTGTCATCCAACTTTATGTTCCCTTTTCAGGATTCCTTAAGCTAAATATGTAAAATCCTAGATGTAGCATCTGTTCATTGTGAAACCACAAAGGAGTTAAATAGCATGTCTCAATCCCCCAAAATGAAGTTTATGGTTGGCGGCCTGTTAATCCTGGCGGCTGTTATCTATCTGATCGTATCGTCCACCACTGCCAGCGCCCAATATTTCTTGACAGTGGATGAGCTTAAGGCCAAGGGAAACAGCATCGCAAACCGCGACTTGCGCGTTTCTGGCGCTGTCTTGGGTGAAACGATCGAATATGACCCCAATACCCTGACGCTTAAATTTGTAATCGCCCATGTTCCTGGTGAAACTGCCCAAATTGACGATGAAGGCGGTCTTGCCGAAGTCTTGCACCAGGCTGTTATCGACCCATCTCGCCAGAAACTTACGGTAATCTACGTTGGCGCCAAGCCAGACCTGCTGCGAAACGAAGCCCAGGCCATTATGACTGGCAAGCTGGATGAAAATGGTGTCTTCCATGCGGATGAACTTTTGCTAAAATGCCCCACTCGCTATGAAGAAGCAGTTCCTGAACAATCTGGCCCTGCGGGCAACTAGCGTTTGCGCAAACAAGGCCGTCTCCTGGCGGGGACGGCCTTATCTTGTCTTTAGGAGGAGCAGTTATGCTTGCTGATTTCGGTTATGGAATTTTAGTTGTAGCTTTTTTGACATCTGTCTATAGTGTTGGAGCCGCTTTTTACGGCCATTTCGAGAAAAAACAAAAATGGGTCGAAAGCGCCCGCCTTGCCATGCAGTTGACTTTCCCACTATTGAGCCTGGCCGCGCTCGACCTGCTCTACTTGCTGGCGACCAACGATTTTAATGTTAGCTTTGTTTACGAAGTCACCAGCCGCGATATGCCTCTCTACCTGCGCCTTACAGCTTGGTGGGGCGGCCAGGCTGGATCGTTACTGTTCTGGTCGTGGCTCATGTCCGCTTTCGCCACGGCGGTCACCCTGCGTAACTGGGATCGCGACCGCGAATTCCTGCCCTGGGTGGTGATTGTTTCATCCGTCACCATGGCGTTCTTTATCGGCCTTAACGTAATGCCCTTTTTTGAAGAAAACCCCTTCGCTCGCTTCTGGGCATCAACCCTGGATGGAAGTGTAAATGCTTACACCTTCCAGCCTGCCAATTCAGTAGCCTTCCCCACCCCCGATATGGTGGCAACCTTTGATGGCAACGGCCTCAACCCGCTGCTGCGCCACCCCGGCATGATCATTCATCCCCCCATGCTTTACCTGGGATTTGTCTCCTTCGTCATCCCCTTCGCCTTTGCGATCGCCGCCCTGGTGACAGGTCGCACTGACGACCGCTGGATCCGCATCACCCGCCGCTGGACCCTGATTGCCTGGCTGTTCCTCTCCCTTGGCCTGGTACTCGGCGGGCGCTGGGCCTACGATGTGCTCGGCTGGGGCGGCTACTGGGGCTGGGACCCGGTTGAGATCGCGGCTTTCATGCCCTGGCTTACCGGCACAGCCTTCCTGCACTCGGTCATGATCCAGGAAAAGCGCGGCATGTTGAAACACTGGAACATGATCCTTATCATCCTGACCTATGCCCTGATCATTTTCGGGACTTTCCTCACCCGTTCTGGTGTGCTGTCGTCTGTCCACGCTTTTGCTCAGAGCAACATTGGTCCGGCCTTCTTTGGCTTCATCGGCATCACTTTTGTGACTTCGATCTCCCTGCTTATCTGGCGCTGGGCCGACCTCTCATCCGAAGCGCAAATGGATTCAATGCTTTCACGTGAAGCCCTGTTCCTGCTCAACAACCTGCTTTTTATTGGTATCCTGGTCGTTTGTTTCTGGGGCGTCATCTTCCCATTGATTTCCGAATTGTTCACCGGGCAAAAAGTCACCGTTGGGCCGCCTTTTTACGAGCGCGCCACCGGGCCGCTTTTTGCCGGGCTGGTCATCCTGATGGGCATTGCCCCTCTCTCCGCCTGGGGGCACTCCACCATCAAAACCCTCGGCAGGGCCTTGTGGAAACCGCTCATCGTCACCATCCTGGTGACAATCGCATTTGTGGCCTTCGCTTTTACCAACCGCGAAGTGATAAACGATTACTTCCCCTATGCGATCATCGGCTTTTTCGCAGTTGCTATGACGGCATTCATCACACTTTATGAGTTCTGGCGCGCTGCCCGCGCCCGCAGCCGCGCTCAAAAAGAGAATTTCTTCATCTCACTCTGGCGGCTGGCCGGAAGAAACCGCCGCCGCTATGGTGGTTACACCATCCACCTGGCGGTTGTGTTGATGGCAATTGGCATCATCGGCATCGAAATGTTCCAGACCGAAACCCAGGTCAGCATGTCGCGCGGGCAAAAAATTGAATTCTCTGGCTACACCATCGAATTCAAAGATTTCTATTCTTTCAAATATGAAGATAATCGCTGGGTTAACCGCGCCGAAATGAACATCTATCGTGATGGACAATTCCTGACCATGTTGGCCCCGCGCTACGATGTTTACCCTGATGGACAACCCATGACCATTGCAGGCGTACGCAGCACCATGATCGACGACCTGTACATCATCCTGGTCAACTGGGAACAAGGCTCGGCAGACCTGGCACCGTTTAAGATTTACCACAACCCGCTGGTTAACTGGTTGTGGTTGGGTTCCTATCTCTTTATCGTCGGCACACTCATCGCCGCCTGGCCCGATAAAGACCCCGAAAGTCTCCCGGCGCGCGTGCGCGGCAAGCAAACCCCCGTCTACCAGAGCACTTCCGCCGATTAATTGGGAATTCTATGAAACGCATCCTCACCATCACCATTTTCACCCTGTTCCTGGCGCTGGCGTTCGCATCTGTGGCTTTTGCCCAGCAATCTGGCCCTACCGATGACGATGTTAATGCCATTGCCAAGCAGCTTTTCTGCCCGGTGTGCGAAAACACTCCCCTGGATGTCTGCCCAACCCAGGCCTGCGCCCAGTGGCGCGCCCTCATCAAAGAAAAACTGGCCGCCGGGTGGAGCGAGCAGCAGATTAAAGATTACTTCGTAACCCAATATGGCGCGCGCGTGCTCTCTGAACCGCCTCGCACCGGCCTGAACTGGCTGGTTTACATCGTCCCGCCGGTGGTTTTCATCATTGGCGCAGTAATCCTTTACCGCGGATTGGTATCCATGCGCAAGCCGGCCGCCATGACTGTTGCCGAATCGGCCCCGGCAACGAAAAATGAATCGGCGGAAGATTACATGAAAAGGGTTGAAGAAGAACTCAAAAAGCGCAATTAGCTTTTTCAACCACAAACCACCTGTTCCAGGAGAATGTTCATGACCCAAACCAACCCAACCCCTGCTTCCCCCAGGCGCGGCGTGCCCGCCTGGGTGCAGGTGATTGTCTGGGCAATCTTGTTCGGATTGCTCGCGCTGGTCGCTTTTGGCCTGCGCAACGCCCAGCAGGGAACCGTCCAGGTGGGTGACACCATCCCCGGCTTTTCCCTGACCCTTTTCGATGGCTACCAGTACCAGGATAAAAGCACCGTCAGTCTGGCTGATTTCAAAGGCAAAGTGGTTGTCATCAACTTTTGGGCTTCGTGGTGCAAACCATGTGAAGAAGAAGCCGCCGAACTGGAAGCCGTCTGGCGCGCAAATCAGGCCAATGGCAATGTGATATTCCTCGGCGTTGATTACACCGACACCGAACCTGAAGCGCGCGGCTACCTGACCAAGTTCGACATCAGCTACCCCAACGGCCCCGACCTGGGCACTCGCATCTCACAGATGTTTCGCATCAAAGGTGTGCCCGAAACCTACTTCATCGATGAAAATGGCGTCTTGAAATATATCCAGATTGGCCCCTTCGCGTCTTCAGCAGAAATCCAGCGCGTCATCGACCAACTTTTGAATGATTAGGAATTGACATGGAATTAGGCGCAATCATCCTCACCCTTGCTGTAACCCTGCTGGCGGTTGGTTTTATCGCCCGTCCCTTTTTTGAAAAGCGCAAATTTGGCGTTATCTCTGCCGAAGAACACGAACTTTCGTCCCTGTTGGCCGAACGTGACCGCCTCATCACCGCTTTGCAGGAATTGGATTTTGACAACACTCTCGGCAAAATTCCCGCCGAAGATTATCCTACCCAACGCGCAGGCCTGATGCAAAAAGCCGCCATCGCCATCCGCCGTTTGGATGAACTCCAGCCGCGCGGGCTGGCTGGCGATGCCGAAAGCCGCATCGAAGCTGTCATTGCCGCCCGCCGCGCCGATGCCGCCGCTGTGAACGAACCCGTTTCTGCGGCGATTTCTGATGAAGAACTTGAATCCATCATCTCGGCCCGTCGGTCAGAACGCAAAGAAAAGTCTGGTGGTTTTTGCCCCAAGTGCGGCAAACCTGTCCTTCGCTCCGACAAATTCTGCCCCAGTTGCGGAAAATCCATCAAATAACACCGAAAGAACCCACCTGATGAAATATCGCCTCCTGCTTGCCCTTGCCATCCTGGCTATTGCCTTGAGCGGCTGCATTTCACTGGCCGAAGATATCACCCCGCCTCCCGGCTACCAATCGCCCACCCCTGCGCCCACATTGGGTAACCTGTTCCCACCTGCGGCCCCAGATCTTGCTGCGGGCGCCTCCATTTACGCCCAAAAATGTGCCGCCTGTCATGGCGAAAAAGGCCTGGGCGATGGCCCGCAGGCCAAACAATTGACCGTTAATGTGCCGGCCCTGGGCGTCCCAGAGATTGCCCGCCGCGCTGCGCCATCAGATTGGTACACCACCATCACCCGTGGCCGCATCCAAAACTTTATGCCACCATTTTCCAGCCTCACCGACCAACAGCGCTGGGATGTGTTGGCTTACGCCTTCAGCCTGAGTACCACCCCAGAGCTTCTGGCGCAAGGCCAGGCACTCTACGCCACCAACTGCACCGAATGTCATGGCGTAGATGGCAAAAAAGCTCCCGGGGCTGACCTGACCAGCCAGGAAGCCCTATCGCGCTTGACCCAAAACGACCTGTTCGGTTTCGTTAAAAAAGGCCTGAAGCAGGGTGCAGATGTAACCATGCCCCCCTCCAACCTGGCAGATAATGAAATCTACGCTGTCGTAGCCTACATCCGCACCTTTACGCTCATCCAGCCTGAGTCGGCTGCCACACCCGAACCGCCCGCCACGCCGACCCCGCCCACCCCGAACGCAGCTTCCGCTGATAGTGCAACCCCTGGCACCCCCGTGGCCACTGCTGCCCAGCCAGCCAACTTGGGCAGCATCAGCGGGAAAGTCAGCAGCCCTGGCGGGAAACTTCCCTCTGACCTGGTGCTGACCCTGCACGGATTCTCCCACGACCAAACCGACAGCGCCTCTACCGGCCCCCAGGAAGTCATCACCCTCACGCTTACCCCATCCAGCGATGGCAGCTACAAAGCTGAGAATGTTGAACTGGGCGAAAATCGTTTCTTCCTGGTTGAAACCCAGTACCAGGGTGTTTCTTATCAGACCGAAGTAGGGATCAGTGAAGCCGGGAAGACCGAAATGGTGCTGCCAGACCTGGTCATCTACGAAACCACCGAAGACACATCCAACCTGACCCTGAACCAACTGCACCTGTTTGTAAATGCGCCTGCCAACAATATCATCAACATGTATGCCCTGTATGTCTTCACCAACGCCAGCGACAAAGCCGTTGGCGTATCTATGGACGCGCAGGAACGCATTCCGTTTGTCAAAATCCCTGAAGTTGCCGTTGCCGACAGCCTGGCCTATGAAGATGCGCAAATGGGTGCATCATTCATGCAATATAACGAAACCGGCTTTGCCATGATCCCCACTGATAAACAGTATGGCATTGCGGCCTCCTTCAACCTGCCCTATGACAAACAGGTTGAAATTTCCCAGCCGATAGCAGTCACTGCCAAAACCGTCTCCATCCTCGTCCCTGAAGGCATGACCATTACTGGCGACGGCCTGACAGATGGCGGCGTTCAATCGATGCAGGGCGGACAGAACTTCCAGATCTATTCAACCAGTGGCGAAGTGAAAAGCGGCAGTGCCCTCAACTTCACCATCTCAGGTGAACCCAAGGCCAGCTCAGGCACAACTGGCACAACCCAGGCCCCCGCAACCACCGACAGCAACCAGACAACACTGGTCATCGCTGTGGCGGCCTTTGGCGTAGTTTTAATTGTTGCCGGGCTGTACCTGTTCTGGCGCGATCGCAATCGCTCCGCCAGAGATGATGATTTTGAAGATGATGACTTCGAAGATGAAGAAAATGACGACTTAGACTTAAATGTCGAAGAAATCATGGATGCCATCATTGCCCTCGATGAACAGTACAAAGCGCAAAACATCACAGAAGAAGCCTACCAGCAACGCCGCGCCGAGTTAAAAGCACGCCTAAAAGGCAAAGTGAAATAAAAATGACCATGCGAAGGCCAGCCGCCTTCGCATGGTTTCTGGAATCTCATGATAGAAGTCAAAAAACTCGTCAAACGCTTTGGGATGAAAATAGTTCTGCGCGGGCTCGACTTTCATGTCGAACCGGGCGAATTTGTGGCCCTGCTCGGCCCCAATGGAGCCGGGAAAACCACCTTCCTGCGCATCCTGGCCTCGTTATCGCGCCCCAACCTGGGAGAAGTAAGGATTTCCGGTTACCGGCTGCCCAACCAGTCTGCCGAAGTTCGCCAGCGACTGGGCGTCGTCTCGCACATGCCGCTGCTTTATCCCGACTTGAGCGCTGAAGAAAACCTCCAATTCTACGGCCGCATGTACAACGTCTCGCAGCTTGACGCGCGTGTGACCGAAGTCCTCAACCTGGTAGGCCTGACCCAGCGCCGCCGTGACCTGGTACGCACTTTTTCGCGCGGAATGCAGCAGCGGCTCGCCATCGGTCGCGCCGTGCTCCACGACCCCGATGTGATGCTCTTCGACGAACCCTACACCGGCCTGGATCAGGACGCCTCCGAAATGCTTGATGACGTGCTCAAAAACGTGGCAGCGCGCGGCCGCACCGTCGTTATGACTTCTCACGACCTGGCGCGCGCCGAAGAACTTGCCACCCGCTTTGATGTGCTATCGCGTGGCACTATCACCGCATCCACCTCGCGGGCCGGGCTGGGCAGCGGCAACCTGCTCAACTTCTACAAACAAGCGCTGGCAGGCTGATATGGAAAAAGGAACCGACATCCGCCCCAGCGGAAACTACTTCCGAGCAGTTTCTGCCGTCGCCTGGAAAGACCTGGCTGCCGAGCTTCGCTCACGCGAACTACTATCTTCCATGCTGGTATTTTCCCTGCTCGTCATCCTGATCTTCTACTTTGCCCTCGAACTGGATGTGAAAGCCCGCGAAAAAATTACCGCCGGAGCCTTATGGGTCACCTTCGCCTTTGCCGGCACACTTGGGCTGAACCGCTCCATGGCAGTCGAAAAAGACCGCGGCTGCCTCGACGGCCTCCTGCTGGCCCCGGTTGACCGCTCAGCCATCTACTTTGGCAAAGCAATTAGCAACCTGGCCTTCATGCTCATCGTGGAAGTAATCGTTCTGCCAGTTTACAGCGTACTCTACAACGTCAACTTATTCAACTTCGGGCTGATTGGTGTGATCCTGCTCGGCTCACTTGGCTACATCTCGGTCGGAACACTACTATCCACCATGTCTGTGCAAACCCGCACCCGCGATGTGCTCCTGCCCATTCTGCTCTTCCCGGTCATCGTCCCCGTATTGGTCGCCGCTGTCAAAGCTAGCAGCGGCTTCCTGCAAAACCTGGAAATGAGCGAAATCATGGCATGGGTCAACCTACTGATCGTATACGACATCATCTTCACTGCCATTGCCTTCATGGTTTTCGATTACGTTGTGGAAGAATAAACCCGCGACGGAAACCTAACTTTTTCAAAGGAGTTCTATGTCCTCGCAACCTCGCGCCTTACAAGTTCTCAATATCCTTTCCGTGGTGCTCCTGCTTGCTGCATACGCTCTGGTGTTCGGTTTTGCGCCCATCGAAAAAGTGATGGGCATCGTGCAAAAAGTGTTCTACTTTCACGTTGCCACCGCCTGGGTTGGTATGCTCGGATTCATCGCCGCCGCCATCACCGGCGTCATCTACCTGCGCACCCAAAACCTAAAATGGGACATCATCACTGTCTCAGCAGTGGAAATCAGCCTGGTATTCTTCTTCATCACCATTGTGCTAGGCTCCACCTGGGCGCGCCCATCCTGGGGCACATGGTGGACATGGGAACCACGCCTGACCACTGCCGCCATCCTCGAAATGATTTACCTCGCCTATATGCTCCTGCGCCAGGGAATTGACGACCCGGAGCGGCGCGCCCGTTTCGGGGCAGTTTACACCCTGATCGGTGGCATCAGCGTCCCGGTCACCTTCGTATCCATCCGGCTCTTCCGCACCATCCACCCGGTAGTCATCGGCAGCGGTGGAGGCGAGACAATGGGTCTAACCCGTCCCATGCTTGGAATCATGTTCTTCAGCATTGCCGTTTTCTCAGTCATTTTTATCACCCTCTTCTGGCATCGCATCCGTCTCGGGCAGCTTGCCGACCACGTTGAGCAACTCAAACTAAAAATCACCCATTAAACAGGGAGACTCCCCATGGAAACAACCGTTCCAGACACATTTAGCTACTTTATTGGTGGCTACATCTTCTTCACCGTCATGATGACAATATATGTTACCAGCTTGTTTATACGCTGGCGCTCGCTTAAACAAGAACAGGCAATTCTTGATGGAATTGAAAACTAACCTATTTGACGCAAGATAATTATCTATTGTATAATCATCGTAATTATATTGTCCCCTTCGGATAACCAATTCGAACTCGTTTTATTTCGAGGGGTACCACTCCACTCTTTTGAGGCCAAAACTATGGCTCTTCGGGGTAACCTTCGCGATTTTACAGTAACACAGTTATTAAATCTAATTAATCTGGCCCACAAAACCGGTACATTGGTGATTGAAGGGCCCAGTGAGGTCGCGCGTGTTGCTTTTCGCGATGGCAAACTTGCCTATGCCCAGGTAGGGCAGGAAGACAACCGCCTGGCAACCGTGTTGCATCGCTCCAACCGGCTAACGGCTGGGCAATATAATGCTATCATCCAGCGCGCTGCCCACGTAACCGATAAAGAATTAGGCTTGTTGCTGATTAATGCTGGGTATCTATCCCAGGGTGATATTTTGACGGCGCTCCAGGCTTACTTCACTGACGTTGTTCGACGTTTATTTACCTGGGTCGAGGGGTTTTTCAGGTTTGAAAATGAAATGATGCCCCCGGAAGACAGGATTAACGTCCGCCTGGACCTGGAAAATCTCATCATCGAAGGCGCCCGCCAGCTACGAGAATGGGAACAACTTCAGGATGAAATCCCCAGCCTGGATATGGCGTTGAAATTCACCGAGCGCCCTGACACAAACATCCAAAAAATGAATTTGAGCGTGGAAGAATGGCGGGTGGTATCTTTCATCAACCCCAAAAACACCATTCGCCAGATTGGCGCCGCCGCCAAAATGGGCGACCTGGAAATCCGCCGCATCGTATATGGCCTGTTACAAGCTGGCTTAGTGGAAGTTGTGCGCCCTGAAGGCGCGCCGCCCACCGCACAAGAAAGAACCCGCGCAGCTGCGCCTGTTCAAGACAAAGAAGAACAGAAGTCGCTGGTTAACCGTTTGATCACGCGTATCCGCTCGATCTAATCCTTATTATCTAAGCTAAGGTGAGAAATTATGCAAACAGTCAAAATGGTAGTGACTGGCCCCTTCAGTTCTGGCAAAACGGAGTTTATCCGTTCCGTCAGTGAAATCGATGTTGTAGCGACTGAGCGCAAGATTTCATCGGACGCCGAAAAAACAGTTAAACAGGCGACCACAGTGGCGATGGATTTTGGCCGTATTACTGTGGATGAAGACCTGGTTCTCTATCTTTTTGGCACTCCCGGTCAGAAGCGCTTCGATTTCATGTGGGAAATCCTTTCAGAGGGTATGCTGGGTTTCATCGTCATGGTGGATAGCACCCGCCCTGAAACTTTTCGCGAAGCCCGCTCCATCCTTGAAACCTTCCGCGCCTATGCGCCTACCCCTTACGTCGTTTCAGCCAACAAACAGGATGCACCCGATGCCTGGGATGTGGAAGACATGCGTCATGCCCTGCGCCTGGATGCAAAAGTAAAACTACTGCCTTGTGTCGCGACAGACAAAACCACAGTGAAGAATGTACTGTTGGAATTGCTGTACAGCATTTTGGCCGAGATGGATGGCGGAGCAAAATAGCTTCGTGAAAAAGCCGTGTCCTCAATTACTACCGATCAAGGTATCGTTCACTACGAAGTTTATGGGCGCGGTCGTCCGGTTATTTTGCTGCATGGGTGGCTAGGTTCTTGGGGATTGTGGCAAGAAACCATGGCCTATTTAGGCCGTTATTATCGCACCTATGCGCTGGATTTTTGGGGGTTCGGCGAATCTGGCAAGAAGCGTGAAACTTACGCTGTGCAAGATTTTGTCAGCCTGGTAAACCAATTTATGGATATTTTGGGGATCGTCAACGCCCCGCTGGTTGGCCACAGCATGGGTGGGACGGTTAGCCTTTCTGTAGCGATCCAGTACCCTCACCGGGTTAGCAAAGTCGTTGTGGTTGGCTCCCCCATTGTCGGGACATCGCTGGCGCTTCCGCTCAAACTGGCAGGATACCACTTTATCGCTTCCATTCTTTTCAATATGATGTGGGCTTTTCGCGGGGGGTTACGGATAGCATCTCCGTTTATTTGCGCTGATCCGCGTTTCCCGAAAATGATGGATAACGACCTTACCAAGACGACAGTTGAATCTTTCCTGTTGAGTATTTCATCACTGCACCGCACCGACTTGCGCCCGATGCTCTCGCAGCTTAAAATCCCTGTAATGGGCATGTATGGAGATCGTGATAATATCGTTCATCCGCGCCAATGGCAGCCGCTTGCGCAAGGCGTACCTCACGCACGAATTGTTCGTTGGCCGCGTGCCCAGCATTTTGTGATGATAGATGAACCGCAAGATTTTATGGAGAAGCTGAAAAATTTCCTGGATCAACAAGAGAATCCTACCGGATGACTTCATCAGTTTCTTCTCCCGCCTATTATTATTCCAATCGAATGGGGCGGATCATCCTTTTGGCAATGGAAGAGATTGTCGGTTTGAATGGAGCAAATGCAACACTCAACCTGGCTTCTCTTTCGTCTTTTATTAATAACTATCCCCCTCAGAATCACAAACTCGAAATTCCTTTTCGTTCGATTTCGAACATCCTGGTAGCCTTTGAAAGCCTTTATGGGCCTCGGGGTGGCCGGGGCGTAGCCCTGCGTGTTGGGCGGGCCTGCTTCCAACACGGGCTGCGTGAATTTGGCCCCATGTTTGGGCTGACTGACGTGGCTTTTCGGATGCTTCCATTGCAAACCAGGCTCAACGTAGGGGCAGCCAGCTTCGCTGAGATTTTTAATAAGCATTCTGATCAGCGTGTTCGCCTTGAAGATGATGGGCGCATGTTGCACTGGCATATTGAACGCTGTCCGCTTTGCTGGGAGCGCAAAACTGATGCACCCTGCTGCCACATGGCTGTCGGTTTATTACAGGAAGCTCTTTACTGGGTTAGTGGCGGTAAAATTTTTAACTTAGAAGAAACCCGCTGCATTGCCTGTGGAGACGCCACCTGTACCATTGTCATAGATAAAATCCCAATTTCCTGACTATGCTAAAAGTAATTCTCCAATCCAAACGTGTTATCCCCCCTTTTAACGAAGCAGCGCGCGATCTGCGCGTTCAAAATGTGCCGCTATGGTTATGGCAGCGCAATGTTCTTGCTCCCTATGTTACTCGTGAAACCGAAGTGCCAGAAAAATCACCCCTCCCACAGCTACACGAGCCCATGCTGGTATATCGCGACAATCTGTTTTTCGATGAATTCTACATCGACGAATTCATCAAACAGGCCAAACGGCGCGGGCGCCCGTGTCGTGCCGCCTTCTCTTTAGATGACCCAGCTTTTCGAGAACATGCCCTGCCTTTGTCTGTTTCCTACACCCCCGCCGGATTGAACTACCTGGCCGACCTGTGGTACTACCCCAATGGCCCCGAAGCTGATGTCGATCCCTTGGTGATCAGCCTCCAGTCGCGTGAAGTCGGTTTCTACCATGTGCCATCTTACATGGCTGGTGAGCGCGGCGACCTGGTCTACCAGGTGCCTCAGCGCGCCATGATGGCGATCGACTGCTGGTCACACATGTTCATTGTGGATGTGGTTTTTGGCCTGTTCAAACGCGCCAACCGCTACGAAGTCCGCTCAAATACAGACCCTATCTTCAAACTGCAAATCACCGCCCGGGCTTTATACGAAGGCCGCCAGGTGCTGGAATGTTCCGAGATGGTCAAAGTTGGCAAAGGCTGCACCATCGACCCGCATGCCATCATTCATGGGCCCACCACCATCGGCGATAACGTAACCATCGGCGCGGGAACTGTCATCGAAAACTGCATTATCGGCAACAACGTTAATATTTCACAGGATGTTCAGTTGATGCTTTCTGTAGTGGGTGATGGTACCTTCCTACCCTTCCGGGCAGCCCTGTTTGAAACCACCATTATGGATAACTCGATGGTCGCCCAAAATACCTGCCTGCAAATGTGCGTGGTTGGGCGAAACACATTCATCGGAGCTGGTTCCACCTTCACCGACTATAACCTGCTGCCTGCCCCAATAAAAACCCTGGATGGCAACGAAAATCTAAAACCGACAAACCTGCCCGTATTGGGCGGGGCAGTGGGACACAACTGCCGTATAGGGGCTGGGATGATTGTATACCCGGCTCGCACCATCGAGTCGGATGTTGTTATCGCCGCATCGAAAGAACGCCGGGTGATCGACAAAGATGTCAAATATGAAGATAGCGACCACCACAAAATGAAAAATTCCCATCTCCATAAGCGCCTGTACCCCCGCCGGGGCGAGTCAGACCTGGAATCCTGGTGATTAATGGATAGTTTTGCATTTATTATTCATCCAATTGACCCCAAACGTGATGTTAGCAGAAAATACCCCTTCTTAGGAAAAATCCTTACCGAAAACCAGATCAATTTCTTTTCAACATTCTTCCCACCCGTTTATATTTCTGAAATTGAAGGAATTACATCTGCTGCTACTGGCAAGCAGATAAAAGGCTGGTTCATTGCCTGCCCCTTCACACCAAAGCGGATGCTGGAGTTGCCTGAAAAGACGGTATACAAGAAAATTATCCAGACCGGGCATATGTCTGAACGGTTGGGAGCAAACATCCTCGGGTTAGGTGCATTCACTTCAGTGGTAGGTGATGCAGGGATTACGATTGCCAGGGCGTTGGATGTGCCTGTGACTACAGGAGATTCTTACACGGTCTCGCTGGCTGTCGAATCCATCCAAAAAGCTGCTGAGATTATGGAAATCCCGTTATCTACTGCCACAGCTGCGGTGGTTGGAGCGACCGGTGCAATTGGGAAGATTTGCGCAGAATTACTCTCTGAAGCAGTTGGTGAGTTATACTTAATAGGACGACGTTTGGATGCCCTGGAAGAACTGCGAGAACGTTTGAGTCCAACGGCGCGCGCTGTTTTGCATATCAGCAACAAAATGGATGTACTTTCACGGGCAAATTTAATTTTGACAGTAACAAGTGCTATCCATGATATTATTCAACCCGAGCATCTCCAACCGGGTAGTGTTGTTTGTGACGTGGCTCGACCTCGTGACGTTTCTGCAATGGTGGCAGCCGCGCGAAATGATATATTAGTAATTGATGGCGGCATGGTGGATGTGCCAGGGCCAGTCAATTTTCACTTTAACTTTGGTTTTCCGCCAGGAAAAGCTTATGCCTGTATGGCAGAAACTATGGCTCTGGCGCTCGAAGGGCGATTTGAAGATTACACGTTGGGCAAGGAAATTACCCGCGCTCGCGTTGATGAAATCGCAAATATTTCAACAAAACACGGTTTTCGCTTAAGTGGCTTCCGCTCGTTTGAGCGAGAAGTGACATCTGAACAAATCGAAATTGTGCGAACGAATGCTAAGAAAATGCTTGCACGCAAATCATGATGGAGGCTCGTTATGGGAAAAGCCCGCCTTTTGATTACCGAAGATGATGTCGATATCTCGACCATGCTCAAAATCTACTTCACTGGCCTCGGCTATGAAGTCGATACTGCCCTGCGTGGCCTGGATGCGCTGGAGAAGACACGCCAGGTGCTTCCGCACCTGATTGTGCTCGACATCATGCTGCCCGATATCGATGGGTATGAAGTCTGCCGCAACCTGCGTACCAACATGCGCACCAGCCACATTCCAGTCATCTTCCTGACACAAAAAGATGAACGTAGTGACCGGTTGCAGGGCCTGGAGCTTGGGGCGGACGATTACATCACCAAGCCATTCGACATCGAAGAGCTAAAGCTGCGTGTTCAGGGAGCCATTCGCCGCTCTGAACGCGAGAGCTTGACCGATCCACGTTCTGGCCTGCCTGCAGGACGTTTGATCGAAGAACAATTGCGGAAAATCATCCGCGAAACGGGTTGGGCCTTCCTCGATTTGCGTATCAACCACTTTGAGCCATTCAAAGATGTGTATGGGTTTGTAGCAGGGGATGATGTTTTGCGGTTTACCGGGATGCTCATTGGCGAAGTGCTCGACCAGATGGGCAGCACCAGCGATTTTGTTGGCCATGCAGGTGGCGATAATTTTGTCATCATCACCAAAGATGGGGCATCCACCCAAATCCGCAACCGCCTGAAAGACCGATTCAAAGAAGAAGTACAAACTCACTACAACTTTATGGATCGACAGCAGGGTTATATCCTTGCGCCGACCAATGATGGGCAATCTGAGCGGGCAGCGCTTATGAGCCTGGCGATTGGGGTTGTTTCACCATCGCAAAATTCATTTGCCGATATCCGTGAAATCACTGAACTGGCAGCCGAAGCGCGTCGCGCTGATGCCGCCGGGAGCAACAAAGGATAGCATTTCTCATGCTTGAAGGACAGTCTTTAGGCCTCGGTATTGGATTGCTGATCGCCGGACTCCTTTTTGTTCTGGCTGTCTGGTTCTTGTTACGCTTTGTTCCGCGCATCAGGCCAGATATCCGGGAAGTGACTACCCAGCTGGATGATATAAAAATCCAGCCGCATGGAGATGCCTTGTTGGTGATACGAACCGGGGGGCAGGTGGAGCATGTTAACAAAGCCGCCCGGGAGTGGTTTGAATTGCTTGATGGGGAATTGCCCAACCTGGAACGCCTGGCAAGACGTATTCGCCCAGGCGAGAGTTTCCTCGAAATTTGCGCGGCTGAAGGTCAGGCGCGTTTTTCTATTAATGGCAGGTTGGCCGATGCACGCTCTTTTCGGGTGCCTGGCCCGACCCCTGTGGTGATGGTATCAATCTCCTGGGTGGATGCTGGTCTTGGTTTTGCAGAAGCGGGGGAAGAGCGCCTCTCTGTCAATGTTTTGAAACTGGTTTCAGATTTTTCCCGCATTGTTTCAAGCGAACTAAGCTTGCCTGCCACTATCCAGGCTATTTTTGTAAATGTCGAAAATCTTATCCCCTCTGATTTTTTTGAAATCAAACTTTGGGATGTACCATCTCACAGCCTGGTTACTTACCGGTTGGTTGGGCCGGTGGGAACATCCCGCCAATTACAGCAAGAAAAAGATACCCAATTCGGCGAATATTCTGCCGCGTTAGTGGCGCAGCGCCGGGAATTGATTATCGCAGATACGCGCTCGGCTTCACCGGTTCGTTTTGACCCGATTGGCACCAAAATCCCGCCGATGGGTTCCTATATCGGGTTACCTCTGCTGGTTGGGGAAGAGCTGGTTGGTACTATTGAAGTGGGCGTGACGCCTTCAAATGGGTTTTCGCTCGAAGATGCCCACATCCTGCGCATGATCACAGGCCAGGTTGCGGTTGCCCTGCGCAATGCAAAGATGTATGAGGATCAACAACGCTGGACAACACAGTTGTTTGGCCTGACCAATCTTTCGCAATCGGTCAGTTCTTTGCGCGATGTTCGAGATCTTTTTGTGCGATTGGTGGAAGGGCTTTCTCCGTTATTCAACGTCAACATTTTAGGGTTCCTGCTGTACGATGAACATCGCCGCGTGCTGGAAGGTAAGGTTCCGTTTTTTGGGTTATCCAACCAGTTTGTTCAAATTTATAAAACATCCATTCGCCCCAACAGCCTGGCTGAAAAACGCATCTTGGGACAAGATATTATTGCATCGGTTGATGCATCCAACGATGAAGTGTGGAGTGACCTCGGTTTGCAAGACCTGGCCCAAGCGGCCAGCATCCGCGATACAGCCCTCGTCCCCCTCATTTCTGCAGGACGATTTTTAGGTTATTTGCAATTATCCAACCACCGTCAGGGAAACACCCCGATTTCTCCAGAAGAGCTACGCTTGTTGAATGTGGTTGTCAACCAGGTTTCGGCTATTATCGAAAATGCGCTGCTGGTTCAGCAGGCACGCCAACGCAACCAGCGCACCGAGGCCATGCGCCGCATTTCCAGCCTGGTCAGTTCTCCGGCAACGCTGGACGAGATATTGCGCTATTCTGTTCAGGAGATTGCGCAATTGCTCCAGGCAGATGTGGCTGCCATATTCCTGGTGGATGAACAAGAAGGTATTCTGCGCGGGCATATCCCTTCGGTCTATGGTGTCGCCAGCGATATGATCGAGCCGCTTTCACGGCTATACATTAAATCATCCTCGGTTCATATAACGGTAGCGGGCAGCCAGCGCGCCTTTATCTCTGGGAATATCTCCAAGGGCCGTCGAATTTTGGGGGTTTACCGTCCGCTTGTGCGGCGAATGGCAATTGAATCAGCTATTGTCGTGCCGCTGATTGTGCGAGGCCAGGGCATTGGGGAATTAATGCTTGGCTCTCACCTGGTTGACCTGTTCACCAATTATGATTTGCAGGTGGCCTCAACAGTTGCCAGCCAGCTTGCTGTGGCAATTGAAGGAGTGCGTTTTACCGGGCAGACGGATGATTTGATGCGTCGCAGGGCCAATCTGACCACTTTTGTCAGCCGGATTGCCCGCGAATTTAATACAACAGCAGATGTTTCTGAACTTTTGCGCTTGATCTACGATGAAGCCCTCAAAATTTCGATGGCTGACTGCGGCGTAGCGATCATCTATAAAACCGACTCTGAAGAAAAGGGTTTTGAGCGCGAAATTTATGCTTCACTTGGACATAATACGGTCTCGCCACTGGTTAATGTTCATAAGAAAATGCTGCTGGATGGAGATTATGTTTTGGTGAAAGATGTTGATGAACCGCAGGTTCATCCTGGGGTTAGCGCAGCCCTGATATTTCCTCTCGCATATCACGAAGAAACAGTTGGTGTGATTGAATTGCACTCGTCAAACCCTGACCGGTTTGATGAAATCGTCATCGAAGCGATGAAAACTCTTTCCATCCAGGCTGCTATCGCGTTGAGCAATATCTTCCGCCAGCGTGAGCAGCAGAAGCGTTTGGACACATTCCGCAAACGGATGGATACCCTGGGGCGTTTGTTCGAGATTTCGGGCAGTTTCCATGGGGATGAATCGGTGGAAGCCGCGCTTCATCTCGTTGCAGATGGTTTGCGACAGCTGACCCCGTTTAATGTGGTGCTTATCAGTATTTATGATGATACCGATGCGCATTTGCAGCGGATTGCAGCGGTGGGCATTGCCCAAGATCAATTGGCGGCTGTCCTGGCTCATCGCTATCCATGGAGCAGTATTACCAGTTTTCTCCGACCTGAATTCCTGGTTGGGAAATCTTACTTTGTGCCTTTTGAACACTCCCCGGTTGCTCCTGCCGATATTCAGTTTGTAACCGTCCCGCTTGACGCCCCCAGCGATGGACCGGATGGCTGGAATGTGGAAGATTTGCTCCTGGTTCCACTTTTTGGGGATGATGGCAGCCCGATTGGCATGATCAGCCTGGATGCGCCTCGTGATGGCAAGCGCCCGAGTGCATCTACCTTTGAAATTATCGATGCTTTCACAGACCAGGCCGTTTTGAAGATGGTTGTTGCCAAAACGCTGTCACAGTACAAGCAAAAACTCCAGGATCTGTCTATAGAAGTTGCCCGCCAGAAAACACTGGTTGATTTTGGATACCAAAGCTTGCCCATGTTCCTCTACAAGGATATTGAGCAGACTGTGGCGATTAACAACCTGTATCAGCGTTCCCGCCACATCCGCTCTGGGTTGCAATTGACCGAAGCTGTCAGCCGCCAGGTTGATTCTGTTTCAGCCCTGACGATGCTGGGGCAGCAGATTTTGACCAGCTTTGATATGTCGGCTTCTATGATTGCGCGTGAGACCCCTGAAGGCCCGCGCATCACCAGCGTTTTTGGGAATCTGCCCAAAGGCGCCAACCCGGAAGCGATGTTTGGCCAGCGCAATCCGCTTCGTAATTGCCTGCAAACGGGCGAGACCTTGATTTCTGAGAATTTGGATGAAGACGAAACCTGGCATGATACCCCCTTCCTGACGGCTCTACGCACCAAGTCGTTCATCTGCATCCCGATTGTGATCAATAACAAGCCCCTGGCCGCGGTGATGGCAATTGACACTTCACCCTTGCCATCTGTCAGCATGGATGATCGCCAGGTTTACTTCCAGATCAGCCGCCAGATTTCCATCATCCTGCAAAATATCAACCTGCTGAGTGAAACCCGCCAGCGTTTGCAAGAAGTTAATCTTTTGCTCGATTTCAGCCGCCGTTTGAGCGGTCTTAACCCGCAGGAAATTTTACAGGCGCTGCTTGACAGTTCTTTGAAGGTGGTTTCTGCTGCTCATGCCGGTGTGGTGATGCTTGCCAGTGATAGCGAAGTTGCCCTGATACCGCAGGTTGCGCAAAATTATGTGGATAATGCCAGCATACTGGAAATTTCCTACGCTTTCGGGGAAGGTTTGCCTGGGCGAGCGTATATCGAAAAACAGCCGCGCCGGGTTGATGAAGTCAATTTTGCTTTCGACTATAACCTTGGTGCTGAGAACCTGCTCAAATATCGTAAAGCTGTCGGAGGGCGAGTACCCATCTCCAGCATGGTCGTGCCTATTCGAACCAGTGAGCGTGAAATTGGTGTGATGGTGTTGGATAATTTCAACACCCCTTCAGCTTTCCGGCCAGATGATGAAGCCATCTTGCTCTCATTGACCCAACAAGTGGCTCTTTCACTTGAAAACGTTCGTCTGATGCAGGCAACCGAAGAACGCGCCGGGCAGCTCCAGGCGCTAAACTCAGTTGCGGCGGCAATCAGCACCAGCTTGATGCGCGATGAATTGGTGCAGTCCCTGTTAGATCGTTTAGGCCAGGTTATCCCATACGATACCGCCATCTTGTGGATGCGCAGCGAGAATCGTATGGTGGTGGCTGAAGCGCGCGGTTACAGCGACACAGAAGATCGCAAAGGCTTGATCGTAGACGTTTCTGATAGCCTCCTGCTTAACGAGATGTTGCGTTCCGGTCAGCCTATCAATGTTGGAGATGTTCATGCCGATTCTCGTTTCCCGGCGCTGATCGATGTCCAGTATTTCTCGTGGTTGGGTATCCCTTTGTTGACCAAAGGACAGGTTACGGGTGTGATTGCACTGGAAAAACGGGAAAAAGCTTTTTACCAGCCCGAACAGATACAGCTTGCCAGCACATTTGCCAGCCAGGCATCTGTGGCCCTCGAAAACGCCAACCTTTTTGAAGAAAGCGTCCGCCGCGCTGCCGAACTGGACGAGCGTTCACAACGCCTGGCAATGCTCAACCAGTTCTCCTCCCAACTCAACAGCGCCCTGACCGCAGACCAGATTTTGCGCCTGACTGCCACCCAGTTGATGACAGCCCTGCAGGCTGAGCGCACCATGATCATCTTGATCGACAAACATTCCCGGGCCTTCTTGTTGGCTGTGTTGCCCGATGAATCTGATACGCCCCCCATTTATCGAACATTACCGCCATCCATGGTTTTGTCGCGCCTGGCAGAATCACTCAGCGTCTATACCACCGATCATGTACCTGGCAACAAGGAACTTGCTTCCCTGATCGAATACCTGCCCGATGTTGAGTCCCTGATGGTTTTGCCGATTGATACCAACCAGCTTGTTTACGCTATCGCTGTCGAAACCCATTCGCAACACCACTTCCTGCCTTCTGAGATCGAACTGGCTCGCACAATCGGCAACCAGGCTGCCATTGCCCTGGAAAGCGCCGATCTTTACCAATCTACACGCGCCACAGCCGATCGCATGTCTACTCTCAACATTGTGAGTGCTGAAATCAGTGCCACCCTGGATCCTGATGAAATCTACAAGGCCATCCACAGCGCCGTGAGTAAGTTAATGCCGCTGGATGCCTTTATCATTGCACTCCATGACCAGGTGCGGAACGATATCGATGGCGTTTATATCGTTGACATGGGCCAACGCATCGCCGGGGTACGCCTGGCTTACGGGGAAGGCCTTAGCGGACGTGTGATCGCCAATGGACAACCCGTCTTGACGCTCGATGCCGCCGAGTCTGACGCAGCCGGTGGAGTCAATATCGGTGAAGAAGCCACCCCACACTCCATCGTAGCTGTCCCGATGTTTTCTGGGCAGCGTGTAGTAGGCATGCTTTCTGCACAGACTTATCAATACAATGCTTATGATGAAAACGATCAGCAGCTTTTGGGAACGCTGGCAAATCAGGCTACTGTTGCCATCCAAAACGCACGTCTGTTTGCCGAAACCCAAAAATTTGCGGTCACGCTGGAACAAAGTGTGCAAGAACGCACCATCGAACTGCAACGCGAAAAACATAACACAGAAACCTTGCTGCGCATCCTATCAGAAGTTTCGGCCAGCCTTGACCTTGACCGCGCCCTGAGCCGTACCCTGGCCCTGCTAAATGAAGCCATTGGCGGCGAGCAGGGAACCATTATGCTGGTTAGCTCGGAAGATAATATGCTCCACTACCGGGCCGGGTACGGCTATGCTACCGACTCGTCCCAGGTGATGACGGCGCGGCCAATCAGCTCCTTCAAGCTGAAGATTGGCGAAGGCCTGGCAGGGTGGGTCGTTAAAAACCGCAAATCGGTTTTGGTGGAAGACCTTTACCAGGATCCACGCTGGGTGGTATCGCACAGCTCACAACAGCATCGCAGCGCCATCGTAGCCCCGCTGGTGGTTGGCGAAGATATCATCGGCGCCATTATGGTGTTCCATCGCAAACTTGGCTATTTCACCCAGGCATCCCTCGATATGGTGCAGGCCATTGGCAGCCAGGTTGCCATTTCTATTAACAACGCCCAGTTATATGGCCTGATCCGCGACCAGGCTGAGCGGCTGGGAAACATGCTGCGCAACCAGCAAATGGAAGCCAGCCGCCAGCAGGCTATCTTGGAAGCGGTAGCCGATGGTGTCTTGGTTACCGACCCTGCCAATAAGATTACTTTCGTTAATGCATCCATCGAACGTATCCTTGATCTTGGCCCATCCCGGCTGAATGGACAATCACTGGAAAACTTTGCCGGTCTGTTCGGTAAAACCACCCAGACCTGGACAAAAACCATTCGCAACTGGTCGCAAAACCCGGGCAGTCAGTATGCCGGAGAAACCTACGCCGAGCAGATCAGCCTCGATAACGGGCGTGTTGTCCTCGTACACCTGGCTCCCATCCTGTGGCATAATGAATTCTTGGGAACGGTTTCAATTTTCCGTGATATAACCCATGAAGTTGAAGTTGACCGGCTCAAATCTGAATTTGTTGCTACCGTCAGTCATGAATTGCGCACGCCAATGACAGCCATTCGTGGTTATGTCGATGTGATGCTGATGGGTGCCGCTGGGGCCTTGACCGACAACCAATCGCATTTCCTGGCCATTGTGAAAGAAAATACCGAACGGCTGAATATCCTGGTGAATGACTTGTTGGATATTTCCCGCATCGAGGCAGGCCGAGTGACACTCTCCATCCAGCGCCTGGATCTTGAACAAGTGGCCGAAGAAGTGGTCGATTCAGTGCTCCAGCGTTCGCAAAAAGAAAATAAATCAATGAGTGTTGCGCTCGATGTGCAACCTGAACTCCCCCAGGTTTTGGCCGATCCGGAACGTATCCGCCAAATAATTGGCAATTTAGTCGATAATGCGTACAATTACACTCCTGAAAAAGGGATGATTACGGTTCACCTTCACAAAGCTAATGGTGACGTTCAGGTCGATGTTAAAGATAACGGCATTGGCATCGCTATCGAAGACCAGCCCCGTGTATTCGATAGATTTTATCGCGGCGAAGACCCGCTTGTCCTGGCTACGCCTGGAACCGGCTTGGGACTTCCCATTGTCCAGCAACTGGTGGAAATGCACCATGGGCGTATCTGGCTTTCCAGCTCAGGACTGCGCGGTGAGGGAAGTACCTTTTCCTTCACCATCCCCGCAGAAAGAATTGAGGAATAACGAATGGCGAAAATTGTGATCGCAGAAGATGAACCTGATATCCGAGAATTAATCGCTTTTACCCTGCGTTTCGCCGGTTACGAAGTTGTCGCTGGCGCAAATGGTGAAGAAGGCTACCAACTGGCCAAAATGGAACGCCCAGATCTGTGCATGTTTGATGTTCGTATGCCCAAAATGACAGGCTATGAAGCCTGCAAAAAGATCAAAGCCGACCCAGAGACGGCCCATATTCCGGTAGTTTTTCTTTCTGCCAAAGGCCAGGAATCTGAGATCGAACAAGGGATGCAGGCTGGTGCCGATGAATACCTACTTAAACCTTTTGCTCCCGACCAATTAACGGAGCGCCTGCGTGAAATCCTCGCAAAACACGGTAAATAAGTTTCTATGAGCGCGATTCTACTTAATGGCGGCATTGTTCATTACGAAGTGATCGGGCGCGGGCGCCCCATCATCTTCCTGCACGGCTGGGTTGGCTCATGGCGCTACTGGATTCCCGCCATGCAGACCGCTTCCACCCAGTTCCGCGCGTATGCCGTGGATATGTGGGGGTTTGGCGAAACAGCCCACGACGCTTCACGCTACACCATCGAACAGCAAATTTCGCTCCTTGAGCATTTCTTACAAGAAATGGGTATCGCCAAGGTTGCCCTGGTTGGACATGGAATTGGCGCAATCGTTGGGTTATTCTTCACCCTGCGGTTCCCAACAACTGTGGATCGCATCATGGCGGTGGATGTGCCGCTGGATGTCAGCGCCGTCAACCCCAGGCTGCGCAGTGCCTCCCCGGCAGAACTGGCCGACTGGCTACTCAGCCGCGACAGCGTTTCAGATGCCGCCCGCGCAGATGCTCCCAAATCTGACCCCCTGGCGTTGACCATGCCGCTCAACTCCCCCGAAATGTTCAACCTGCAATCACGCATGGGAACCATGAATACTCCCGCGTTGCTCGTCTACGGGCAAAATGATCCATTGGTGACCATCCCTGGCTACGAAGCCGCCTCGCTGCCGCTCAACTCGCATGTACTGGTGCTTGACCAATCTGGCCACTTCCCGATGCTCGATGATGCCGCGCGCTTCAACCGCCTTTTGACAGACTTCTTCGCCCTGCAATCTGGTGAAAGCCCGCGAGACCTCCAGATGAAAGAAGAATGGCGCAGGCGTGTGCGCTAAAACGGGATGGCGCCCAGCCACCCCGTTTTTTTATCCATTCATCCCATGCTCCCCCTCTCCGATACATCCCTGCTCATCCAGCTTGGCGACAAAATCGATCCGCAGATCAATCGCCGCGTTCATATGCTGGCGGCAGCCCTGGCGCTTGACCCACTGCCCGGGATCTGCGAAACCGTACCCGGCTACGCCTCGCTCACCATTCACTACGACCCGCTGGCATTAACCCACACCCAGGTGGCAGATTGGCTGACTGCCCACCTCCACCTGTCCGCGGCTGCCGCCTCCCGCCCCTTGAAATTGATCGAAGTCCCGGTCATTTACGATGGCCCTGATCTTGCCTCCGTTGCCGAAACCTGCCGCCTATCCCCGGCAAAGATCATCTGCCAGCACACATCCACCCTCTATACCGTTTACATGATGGGTTTTACACCCGGCTTTCCCTATCTTGGTATCCTGCCAGAATCTATTCGCGTGCCGCGCCTTGCGGCCCCGCGTTCGCACGTCCAGGCGGGCGCTGTTGCCATCGCCGGGATGCAAACAGGCATCTACCCGGTCGATTCGCCCGGAGGCTGGCAACTGATTGGACGCACAGCCCTGACCCTGTTCGACCCGGCGCGTGCCCAACCATTCCTGTTTGCGCCTGGCGACCAGGTGCAATTCATCGCGTTATAAAACCAGCCCGTGCTCGAAATCATCACCCCCTCTGTACTCACCACCATCCAGGACGCCGGGCGGCGTGGATGGCAGGCCTTCGGCGTCCCGCTCAGCGGTCCAATGGACGCTTTTGCCTGGCGCGCCGCCAACCTGCTCGTTGCCAACCCGCCCGATGCCGCCGTTATCGAATTCGGCTACACATCTGCCGAATTGCTGGCCCTGGAAGACTGCCTGGTTGCCGCCACAGGCCCGGCCTTTGCGCTTTTTATCAACGAACGTCCCATGCGCGCGTGGACATCTATCTACGTGCGCAAAAATGGGCATATCCGGCTCGAAAAGCTGGATACCGCCAATTGGGGCTACCTGGCCGCCCACGGTGGGATTACCTCCGCCCTGGCGCTTTCATCCCGTTCATCCTACCCTGCGGCCCGCCTGGGGGCTTCCCAGTTTGTTACAGGGCATATCCTGACCATCGGCCCATCCCGCGCATCCCTGCCTGCCCTCGCATCTCGCACAATCGACCCGCTCCCTATTCAATACTCACCAACCCCAACAATTGCCACCATCCCCGGGCCGCAGCAAACCTATTTTACACATAGCGCACTCCGCACATTTTACGCATCTGCTTACACCATCACCCCCACATCTGACCGCACCGGTTACCGCTTGGATGGCCCGCCGCTCGAACGCCTTATCCCCGGCGAACTCATCTCAGAAGGCATGGCGCGTGGCTGTATCCAGATTCCCACCGATGGCCTGCCCATCGTCATGCAAGCCGATTGCCCCACTACGGGCGGCTACCCCAAAATTGCATCCGTTATCGCCGCCGACCAACCCATCCTGGCGCAAGTGCCCATCGTTACCGGCAAGATCAGATTCACAGAAACCTCCATCGAACAGGCTCAAACCCGTTATCGTGCCTTGCAAGCCAATTTAACCAAAAACATCATCCAACCGGATGATGTTTCCTGGTTGTAGCCGGTATTATTGCTTACCCATCCAGAATAACAGCCTCCAATGCGGCCAGGTTTGGTGCGACGATTTGCGGTTTCGCCATATCCCTGGTAATAATATCCGGGTCTTTCATCCCGTGCCCGGTACAGATGGCGACGATGCGTTTGCCCTGCGGGTTTAATCGCCCGGCGGCGATTTCGATTGCCAGCCCGGCCAGCCCGGCCGCGGATGCCGGTTCCACCCAGACACCTTCGAGCTTTGCCAGTAAACGCTGCATATCCAGGATTTGATCATCGCTGGCAGCGATAATGCGCCCGTTCGATTCTTCTGCGGCCTCAAGGGCTTGTTCGCCGCGCGCCGGTTTTCCAATGCGGATGGCAGTGGCCACCGTCTCAGGCTGTTCAACCGGGTGACCCAGCACCAGCGGGGCTGCGCCAGCCGCCTGGACTCCGAGCACCCGCGGCAGCCCGGTAGCTTTGATGCCATCATATTGCTTGAACCCGGCCCAATAGGCGGTGATGTTGCCAGCGTTGCCTACGGGCAGGCACAACCAGTCGGGCGCTGCGCCCAGGTTCTCACAAATCTCAAACGCTGATGTTTTCTGCCCCTCGATGCGGTATGGGTTGATCGAATTGACCAGACAGATGGGGTGCTTGTCTGAGATTTGCACCACCATCGTCAGGGCATCGTCAAAAGAACCATCGATCTGGATAACCTGCGCGCCGTAAGCAACCGCCCCGGCCAGCTTTCCGGCGGCCACTTTGCCCTGCGGGATCAGAACTATCGATTTTAACCCCGCACGCGCCGCGTAGGCTGCCGCAGACGCGGCTGTATTGCCCGTGCTGGCACATATCACAGTTTTGGCACCGCGCCCCAGGGCTTCGCTTACAGCGGCAGTCATGCCACGGTCTTTGAAAGAACCTGTCGGGTTAAGCCCCTCGTATTTGATAAAAAGCTCAAAGCCGCCGCCCAATTGGCGGGATAAACTTTCAGCCGGGATCAAAGGCGTGTTGCCCTCGAGCAAACTGACAGGGCGGGTGTGGGTGGGCAAATCCAGCAGGTGCCCGTATTTGTGGAGTAATCCCTGGTAAGTCATAATCGTTCCTTCCAAAAATAAAATAGGGCGCGGCAACCGCGCCCTGTGGGGTTATGCCGAAAGCGGCGGCGCATCTTTATCGTACACCTGCACCTGGATATCGAAACCTTCGTTGTTCAACAGATCGAGCGCCGGTTTAAAGGTGCCATCCTTAATCTTCTGAATGTCGCCCGCCGGGGCCATAACGCTGATGCGCGCTTCCTCGTCAGACATTTTAACGACTTTCATCTGCACACCGCCGCTCAGGGCTATAATTTGAGCTTGCATGGTTTTAATTGCATCGTCAATCGTCATCGCTGCTCCTTTGTTACACGTAGCAAAATTATAGCAGAAAGGTTTACGGGGTGTGATAAGATTTGCGCATGGATTTTTCAACGATTACGGATGGGTTGCTAATTGGCGCGATGCCCGCGGCGGATGATTATGCCCTGCTTTATGGGCTTGGGGTGCGGCTGGTGCTGAATATGCGTTTTACGCGCTTTTTGCCACCTGGAATAAAAACCCCGCCCTGCCGCGTGCTCTGGCTTCGGACGATTGACAGCCCCTTTTCACCCATCCCCATCAAAAAACTGGCCCAGGGGGTATCTGCGGCGCTGGAAGTGCTGGATTCAGGCGGTAAAGTTTATACCCACTGCGCTTATGGCCGCCACCGCAGCGTGGCCATGGGTTCTGCTATCCTGATCGCACAGGGATACTCTGCCTTTGATGCCATGAACCTGATCAAATCGCAGCGTGCTGCCGCCGACCCGGATATGTTCTACATCAAAAGCCGGATCCTAAAGTTTGACCAGCACTGGCACAAAACTGGTCATTGACTCATATCCCCTACCATGATAATATTCTGGCCGTAGGATACCAGTTGGTTCGCGTTGAATAAAAACGATGTGGCTCACGGTTCAAGTCCGTGGGCCTTTTTGTTTGACTGTCGGTGCAACAAACCGGGTGTCTCAACTAACCCTATTTTCTTTTTTTGCAACAAGGAGCAAAACATGTCTAATCGTATCACCGGCACTGTCAAATGGTTCAATGGGACCAAGGGCTATGGCTTCATCTCCCGCGAAGGCGGCGAGGATGTCTTCGTCCATTTTTCTGCTATCCAGGCAGATGGTTTCAAAAACCTGAATGAAGGCCAAAAAGTTGAATTCTCTGTGGAAAAGGGCCCCAAAGGCCTGCAGGCCAGCAACGTCGTTATCGTTGGCTAGAATATAAATTTCACATACAAAAAAGTCCCCGGCACTTGTGCCGGGGACTTTTTTGTATGTTTTTGCTTACAGCTTCTAAAAACTTACAAGACGAACTGTTGTACGTGATTGTCTACTTATGCCAGGATTTCTTGCAAAAAACGCATCTGGGTTTGCTGTGGCGGGCCGTCTATGCTGAAAACGGCTATTTCTTCAGGATGATGGTGACTTTGCGGTTGGGCTCTTCGCCAATCGACTGGGTTTCCACATCCGGGCTGTTGCGCAGTTCCAGGTGGATGATGCGGCGTTCTGCGGAAGACATTGGTTCGAGCACCTGGCGTTTGCCGGTGCGCAGGGCTTGTTCGGCCATGCGTCGGGCAAGCTGGCGCAGCTGGCGCTCGCGGCGGGCGCGGTAACCTTCCACGTCAACGATGACCTGTGTCCAGTGGGTGGTTTCTTTGCTGACAACCAGCCCGATGATGTATTGCAGGGCGTTGAGGGTTTCGGCGCGGCGGCCAATCAGGATGCTCAAATCCTCGCCGCGAATGTCAACCTGCACAGGAATTTCACCATCTTCTTCTTTTTCGGCGTAGCTGGCTGTGACTTTGGCGTTGACTTTCATCTTTTCGAGCAGGTCACGGGTGAAGGAGGCTGCCAGGTCGAGGATTGGATCGGATGCGCTGGGAGCGGGTTCTTGCACGGGGGCTGGGGCAGGCGTCGAAACGGGATCTGGTGCGGGGGCGGTTTTTGCGGGTGTATCTACTGCTTTAAGGGTAAGTTTTACCCGCACCTGGCGGGAACCAAATCCGAGGAAGCCTTTTGCGCCTTCGTCGAGGATTTCTACATCTACCATCTCACGGCTGACGCCTAGCTGGGTGGTGCCGCGCGCAATGGCTTCATCAACTGTCGGTGCGATGATTTCGAGGTTTGCTCGTTCCATATTCCATCCTATTTTTTACGGGAAGCGTTGGTTTTGGCTGTGGATTTGGGGCCTCCGCCAAAAAGGTTGTTCCAGTTGACTTTGCCTAGCAGGGCGTACTGGGCAATGCCAACCAGGTTGCTGGTGATGAAGTAAACTGCCAGGCCGGATGCGAAGTTGAGGGCGAAGTAGAACAGCAGGATGGGCATGTAGATGCCCATCATCTGGCTCATTTGGGCAGTTTGGTCGTTGGGGTTGGCGGCTGGCGGCATGGTCAGTTTGGTCTGAACGTAGGTGGTCAGGCCGACGATGATTGCCAGCAAGGGAATGCCAAATGGCAGGAAGGATAATGTGATGCTTTCGGGCTGGCCGAGGTTCATCCACAAGAATGTGCTTTGCAGGGGGATCAGGTGCGACAGGCTGGCGTTGGGGGTGATGTTTTCAAGGCCGGATGAAATTCCGCGTGCGAGTTGGAGCAGTTGCAGGGGGGATGCGCTCATGGCGCGGGTGATGCTCTGGTAGAGGCCGATGATGATGGGGAATTGGATGAGTGTGGGCAGGCAGGAGCCAAAGGGGTTAACGCCTTTTTCCTGGTACATTTTCATTTGTTCCTGGGCGAGGCGTTCTTTGTCGCCTTTGTGCTTTTCCTGGAGCTTGAGCCATTCAGGCGATTGCATCATGTCTTGCATGGCAGCGCTTTGTTTGATCTGGCTGGCCATTAGCGGATGGGTGGCGAGGCGGATGATGATGGTGAAGAGGATGATGGAAACGCCGAAGTTGCCGATGAAGGCGTAGATTAACAACAAGATATTGGTAAAAGGGTTGACAATCAGTAAGTCCCACATAGGTTATCCTGTTATTTCGGGGAGAATGTCCATTGCTGGACGCCGTTGAGATCGTATGCCGCCAGGTAAAAATCCCCTTCCATGGGGGCGATGAGTATGCTCTCACCAACCAGGAGTGGGGCGGTATAGAGTTTCCCTTTGATGGGGGTGGCCCAGTTTGTGATGCCGGTTTCGGTCATGGCGCGAATGAGGCCGCCTTCGGTCACGTAGAGTACCCGGTCTGTGAGGATCAAGGGGCTGGCGATGATGGAGCTTTCTTCAAGGTTTTCGCGCAAAATGGCGCCAGTCTGGGCGTTGATGGCGTAGAAAGTGCCGGTGTTGCCGTCTACGGTGCCCAGGTAGAGTGTCCCGTCTTTGGATAGTACCGGGGCTGACCAGATGCCACCCTTGAGGGTGGTTTTCCAGGCGATTTTGCCGGTATCAACATTCAGGGCGAAGAGGTCGCCGGAGAGTGTTCCAGTGTAAACGAATCCATCTTCTGCAACAACGGGTGCGCTTACAAGGGCATTTTGTAGATCTTTTTTCCAGATGGTTTCGCCGCTTATGGCGTCGATGGAGTAGATGAAGTGGTTAAGGGATGTGACGAAGATGGCGGTTCCATTGGTGACGGGGTGCGCCCAGAGGCCGTGTTCTGCGTTGATTTTCTTCCAGCGCAGGGTTCCGGTCAGGTTGAGGGCGTAGAGGCTGCCATCGTTGTTGGGGATGTAAATGGTGTCGGCGGTGACGAGCGGTGCGCCCACCCAGAAGCTGCCAGCGTCTTCGTAGCTCCAGAGAGTTGTTCCGGTTTTGGGGTCAGCGGCGAATAAGCTGTGGGGTTTGGCGGGGTTGGCGTTGCCGATGATGATGCTTTTGCCATCAGGGAGCAAGGCTGGCGGGGCGTAAAAGGCCAGTTGTGCATCGCGTTCGAGGGGGTAGCGGATGGCTTTTGACTCGGCGTTGAGCAGTTCGGCGTGGTCGCTCAGGCGAATGGTGTAGACTTGTGCGCCATCTGCAAGGTAGGCAAATTCTCCATCGCTGGTCAGGCCGGGCCAGTTGGTGACGGCTGCCTGCCCGGTACAGGCTGAAAGCAGGCCAGCCAGCAGAGCCAGGATCGCCAGTGAGATAAGTCGATTGGATTTCATCAAATCTCCTAAGGAACCGGGTCGTAGCCGCCCGGGTTGAAAGGATTACAGCGAATAACCCGCCATGTTGCCATCCATGCGCCTTTGATTGCACCGTATTTGTAGATTGCCTGGTAGCCGTAATGTGAACAGGATGGGTAGAACCGGCAGGTGTTGGGCGGCATGCCCTTGGATAGGGTCATCTGGTATAGCCGGATGATTGCCAGCAGGACGATGCGCGGCCAGTTGAGCAGGTTGCGCGGCAGGTCACGCAAGCGCGGTTCGTTTGGATATTCATGCGGCAGGTAATGCTGTGTCATCGGATGCCTGGAGCAGGTGCGCTCGTTTGAGAAGACTGAAAACGGCTGAGCGAACATCCTGGAATGTGGCTTGAATAAGCGGCTGGCGGGCGATAAGAATCAATTCCCAACCTGGGGGCAGTTTGTCCAGCAGTGGGCGCAGGGTTTCACGCAGGATGCGTTTGGCTCGGTTTCGTTCCACAGCGCATCCAATGGCGCGAGCTGTGGTGACGCCGATTTTGATGGTTTCTGCGTTACCAGGCGCTGCTACTAACACAACAAGCGGGTGCGCGAAGGATTTTCCAGCATTTCGCACCCGCTTGAAGTCGGTGGTTCCAGTCAGACGAAATCGTCGCTTCACCCAGGCCTCGCGCTCGGTTCAGACGATGAGCGCTCGGGGGTATAGCACAACCCCCAGCGTGGGATGTTTACCAGCGCATCCGCTTGACGTGGTTATTGGATGAAACGGTTAGTTTTTGGCGGCCACGCTGGCGGCGGCGCTTCAAAACATCACGTCCGTCAGCTGTGGACATGCGGGAGCGGAAGCCATGGACACGCACACGGCGGCGAATTTTGGGTTGGTAGGTTCGTTTGGTAGACATTCTCTTTCCTCATGACGATAGGGATGATAACAAAGCGAAAACGCTCTGGTGGGCGCTTGAGCGGCACGCCATTATACCGTAAACCTTTTTTTTAATCAAAGTCGATTTTGGGGCTCTCTGAGAATTAGCGTGGAGCCCCCAGATGTTGGGGGGAGAAACGGGATAGAATTGGCACAAAAAAGGTGAGAATGTCCAAAACACAAGTTACGATACCATTAGATTTGCCAGAAGTCAGGGTATTGAAAAGCGAAA
>CAIJPN010000087.1 GCA_903822545.1 uncultured Anaerolineae bacterium
ATTGGCGCGAGTGCTGTTCCTTCCAGGTAGGCGGAGCCGCTGCTCATCCCAACCTGGTCAATGATGCTGCCGCTCGCATCCAGGATGGCAATCCCGCCATTATCGGCAATTCCAGTGCCGTAGGTTTGATCAGGGCTGACCATCCCGCTGTAGCTGGTGGACTGCGCAAACAGGTAGTGCTGGTTTGGCTGGAGGGTGATCCCGGTTGGAACTGTCGCCCGGCTGGAGATGGTTCCAGTGCTGCTGGAACCGGATAATCTCCACCCGCCGATATTGACTGGCACACTGGATGGATTGAATATCTCCACAAACTCATCACTCGCGCCGTTGGCTCCGCGTGTGCGGAATTCGCTGATGACGATATGCCCGGTGGCAAAGCATACCGGGAGGGGTGTGTCAGTTGGTGTGGCTGTGAAGGTCGGGGTTTCGGTGGGAGTTGGCGTGAAGGTCGGCGTTTCGGTGGAAGTTGGTGTGAAGGTCGGCGTTTCGGTGGGAGTTGGCGTGAAGGTCGGCGTTTCGGTGGAAGTTGGCGTGAAGGTCGGCGTTTCGGTGGGAGTAGATGTGAAAGTCGGGGTTTCGGTGGGAGTAGATGTGAAAGTCGGCGTTTCGGTGGGAGTTGGCGTGAAGGTCGGCGTTTCGGAGGGAGTGGATGTGAAGGTCGGGGTTTCGGTGGGAGTTGGCGTGAAGGTCGGGGTTTCGGTGGGAGTTGGCGTGAAAGTCGGCGTTTCGGTGGGAGTAGATGTGAAAGTCGGCGTTTCGGTGGGGGTTGGCGTAGAAGTTGGTGTAGCGGTAAAAGTGGCGGTCTGGGTGGCTGTGAAAGTGGGGGATGAAGTAACTGTCGATGTATCAGTAGCAGTAAAAGTTAGCGTAGCGGTAACCGGGCACGGGTTGAGCGGTGAACTGCTATTGCGTGGCAGCGGCACAGCGGTGGAAAAATCCGCCAGGTTTGAATCAGAATCCACACATCCCGCCCCGCTTCGCAAAACCGAGGTGCTATTGGATGGCGCCGGAGCCGGGCCAGTTCTCTCGTACAGGTTGGCAGCGCCATAACCAACCAGGTCAATGATTTTTGCCAGGTCCGCTTCCGTGCAGGTGACACTCCCGCCACAGCCCAGCGCAGTGGATGAGTTCACCAGCGCCACCTTCCCGCCAGTTGCCGCCAGGTTTGTGAGCGCTGTTGCATCTGCCAGCGGTAGCGCCACCCCGTTTGTCCCACCCGCCCCCTGAACCAGGAAATATTGCCCCGGCGCAAGTGACCCACTCAAAACCGTCACCAGCGAAAAATTCCCCGTAGTTGAGGCATATTGCACCGACCAGCCCGAAAGCGAAACCGTACTGCCGCCCCGATTGAACAACTCCACAAAATCGTTTTTATACGGCGCGCCGGTGTTGCCGCCCCCGCCATACACCTGACCGATGACAATACTCGACGAACCAATCGCAAAAGATGGCTGCGTGCCCAGCACGAAACCAAAAACGACGACTGGCAACAAGAATCTTGCGATTCGCCGAGCAAACCAACCCATCATTGCTACCCCAAAGATTTAAACTTTAATTTGGAAAACGAAAAAGTATTAAATTTCCCGCTGTGGTGAAGCTCCTGTGATGAAACTGCGAATAGCTAACCTATTAATATTTTACAAATCTCCCGCCTCGATGCAAGTTAATAACCCTTTATGAAACTTACAATCTTGTTAGGCAACAGGCCAATTGCGTAGCGCCGATAATTCTCGCAAAAAAGCCTGGCAATATCTTCGGGGAAACTGGGGGCGGAAGTGTGGAAAGTAACGATGAGATTCTTCGCCTCCCAAAGCGGACTCGACGCTGGCAGCGGTTCCTGCTCGAAAACATCCAAAACCGCCCCGGCCAGTGCTCCCGTATCGAGCGCCTGGATCAAAGCTGGTTCATCCAGCGCACTGCCGCGCCCAACGTTGATGAAAATCGCCGAACTGGGCAGCGCCGCCAGCACCTCCGCGCCGATGATTTTGCGCGTTTCGCTGGTGTTGGGCAGCACGCTGACGAGATAATCCAAACCCCGGGCAAAATCCAAAAGCTCCGGGCCATGAAAATACCTGTCAACCCATTCGCAGCCTTCACTATCCCGCGTAAACCCGCGCACCGTCAACCCGAAAAACTTGGCCGCGCGCGCCAGCTCGGCGCCGATGGAGCCAACGCCCAACAACCCGATGGTTTTCCCATTCAACCGGCCTGTTAGCGTTGCGTCCCAGCGGCGGTCGCGCTGCGCCTCCAGCCGTTGCAGCATTTTACGCTCGTGCAGCAGCAGGTAGCCAAACACATACTCAGACATCAACCCACCAAAGACGCCGCGCGCGTTGGTAAGAATATAATCACGCCGCAGGGCGGGGTCCAGCAGCGGCTCGACCCCAGCCCAGGTACTTTGCGCCCACTTCAGGCCGGGGAGCAACGGTAGCGCATCGCGGATAAGATGCGGCTCCCCAAAAACAACATCCACGTCCGGGGCGGGGTCAAAAGTAATCTCGCGCAGACCTGGCAGTCGCGCAGAATCCACCAGTTGGCGGTATTTTTCAGCATGTTTCGAAAGAATGAGTAGTTTTGGCATGATCCTGAAAGTCACAGGGACAGCGGGTTCGCTGTCCCTGTGACGAATTCCCTAATATTTGTAAAACCCTCGTCCGCTCTTGCGGCCCAGCCAGCCAGCCGCCACCATTTTGCGCAGCAGCGGCGCGGGGCGGTACTTGTCGTCGCCCAGATCGCGTTGCAGCACTTCCATGATAAAAAGCACCACATCCAGGCCGATCAGATCAGCCAGGGCCAGTGGCCCCATCGGGTGGTTCATACCCAGCTTCATCACGTTGTCGATGGCTTCGGGCGTGCCCACGCCATCTTGCAAGGTGAAAATAGCCTCGTTGATCATTGGGCACAAAATGCGGTTAGAGATAAAACCGGGTGAGTCATTGGCTTCCCAGGGTTCTTTGCCCATTTTGCGGCAGGCATCGGTGATCTCAGCGCAGACTTCCGCGCTGGTCGCCAGCCCGCGAATGACTTCCACCAGCTTCATCAGCGGCACAGGGTTCATAAAGTGCATCCCAATAACGTTTTCGGGGCGTTTGGTGGCCGCCGCGATCTTGGTGATGGAGATGGAAGAAGTGTTCGTCGCCAGGATCGCACCGGGGCGGGCTTTTTCGTCGATTTCCTTGAAAATCTTCAGCTTCAGTTCCGGGTTTTCGGTGGCCGCTTCAATGACCAGATCAGCGGATTCCATCCCGGTGTAATCACCCTGGAATTGGATTTTCAGCGCCGCCTCGACCTGTTCCGCTGTCAGGCTGCCCTTTTCCTGTAATTTCGTTACCGATTTTTTGATGCCCGCCTTTGCTTTTTCCAGCGCCGCCGGGAAAACATCACAAATAGTAACGGTGTACCCGCTGGTAGCAGCCACCTGGGCAATCCCATTGCCCATGGTACCCGCGCCGATGACGAAGATATTCTGGATGGTCATATTATCAATTCTCCTTGGTTGTGGAATCCGAAATCTCCTGGTTTCGGACAGATACTCCAACATCAGGAGACGTTGGAGTCCGGCTCAACTTCTCATCCCGTTCCCGAATTGCTCCCAGCAGCCGGGCCTGCTCTGCCTTCAACTCGCGGTTTTCCTGTTCGGCCTGGGCCAGGCGCATCGCGCCAGTGCGACCGAGGGCGCGGCCCCCAGCCAAATCCACCAGCAGCGCCAGCAGGTAGCCGATCACGCCTATCAGCACGATCCACCACTCGCCAACGATCACCGCTGAGACGATGCTCATGCCGAGCACCACCCAGCCGTAGACATCCAGTAAAAACCAGAAAGGACGGGTTTGCTGCATGGATTATTGCTCCGCTGAAATGGCGTTGTAGATGGTTTCGATGCTTTCGGGGTCGCCGGTGAAGGTTTTGCCGTTGGTGCGGTTGGCGATGCGCAGCATCAAGTCGGCATCGGCATCAGAGCCGTAGGCGATGGTGAAAACTTTTGTGCCGGTGGCATCCTCGCCGTTGGGCAGGCAGTTGAACATCTGGTTGTCAGAGATCTGGCTGGCAGTGTCCATACCATCTGAGAGCAGGACGATACCGTACAGCCGCCGCTCGCCATCGGTTTCGTGCGCAGCCTGGAACGCGTTGATTTTTTCGGTGGCTTTGCAGATGGAGTCATACAGCGGGGTGTTGCCTGCCGCATACAGGCCATTCAGCTTGTCGGCCAGTTGTTCGCTGACATCCCCGGCGGTGCCGCCACCCAACTCGTAGACGCTGTCATTGCCAAAGGCCAGCACGTATATTTCGTCGCGCGGATCGAGCCGTTTGACGAAATTGACCGAGCTAGCCACCGCATTGGTGATTTTGTCACCTTTCATGCTGCCCGAAACATCGAGCAGCATCACGATGGTGGCTTTTTTCTTGGTCTGGTGGAAGACATCTTTTACAGCGGCGGAAACTTCGGCAGATGGGCTGGAAAGCGCCGGGACGGAGCTGCGAGTCACACGCGGGTCGGTCCCATTGTCCAGGGTTAGCGGCGCATGCAGGGCGATGGTGTCATCCACCGGGCGCAGGTAATAGGTGATGGCCATTTCCTGCTGCTTGGGGTCGAGAATGTAATCCCGGAAAAGTTTGGCGGCTTCTTTTTGCTCGGGTGTGACCCAATCAGCGTTCAAAACGCAGTAAGGCTGCTCGCTCCAGAAAGTGCCCTTGGCCGGGAAGATGAAAACAAGCTGGTAGCGCATCTGCGAGCCAAATTCGGCGTTGGTTTTCAGGATTTCGGCTTCGCTGGTGGTGACGCCGTGCAGGTACTCGGGGCCGCGCTGCGCCAGGAGCTGCATCAGCGGACGGCTTTGCAAGCCATAGTGATAGGTGTTCTGCTCCACCCCGCGGAAAGCATCCACCACATTCTGGGCGTAAACTTCGTCGGCGGTCAGGCCACTGGTTTTGCCGGCAATGGAGTAGGCCAGGGCGGTCATGCTCAGCAGCCCAGCGTTGGAATAGTCGGGATGCGTATGCCCAAACTTGAACTGGCCCCATTCGGGGTGTCCCACGCTCGCCCAGCCCTCGGGGTTGGCTGACAGCGCGACCAGGTCATCCCAGCTGATGGGTTTTTCGGGCCAGCCAAGCGCCTCGGCCATGGGCCGCCACATACCAAAGCCAATTGGGGCCAAAACGCTGGCCGGGCAGGCTTCGGAGATCAGTTCTTTGCCGTTGCGATCTTTCCAAACGCGGTTGGCCTCGTCAATCCAGCTTTGGTCGCCGGGACTCCACACCACCGGCTGGCTTTTGCCATCCAGGATGGATTTTTGCGACCCGCCAGATGTGACGTGCTTGACGGTGACAAAAATCACCTCACCCGAGGCAATTTTGTGCTGTTCGGCGTTGAATTGGGCCACCACGGCGTTCATCCAGTCTTCTTTGGTGTTGGATGACGAAATCTCAACCTGGATCGAGCCCTTGGGCGCTTCGGGCACGGCGGTATTTTCTGGCCCGGAAGGATCTGTCGCCACCTCGCCGCCACTCGTTGTGGATTGTTTGAGCAGCCCCGGCAAAGTCAGCGCCCCGGCGATGATGCAGCCGAAGACGAGCACTGCCACCACAACCACAATCGCGCCCCACGGGATTTTGGAATTCTCTGAATAGTTCATTTTGGCCTCCTAAACAGCGCCGACAACCATGCGAAACCCTAAAAACGGATAAAAGTATCCCGGCGGATACGGTCGCCGGTACGAAGTGCGCGACCCAAAAGCAGTATCGTTAAACGAGCCGCCGCGCGCCACCCGCAGCGGGCCGGGCGG
>CAIJPN010000088.1 GCA_903822545.1 uncultured Anaerolineae bacterium
CCCAGCGAGTGGATCGCTGCGCTGAATGCGCTGCTTGCTGCGCCCGAAAAACGCGCTGCGCTGGCAGCCCAATCCCGCGCCGATGCCCAAAACTACTCCTGGGATGCCCGCGCCCGCCGCATCCTGGCTGGCTTCCCATCATAGAGTGTGCGCACTACAAAATCTCCCGATTTTATCGAAAGTCAGGAGATTTTCGGGCCCATTCAAGCCGTTTTTGATGATATTTCCCCATAAAATGTTTCCCATCAAACCGCTTTCTCCCAAAACCTGGCTGATGATCGTTTTCGCCGTCGCCGTGCTCGTTCGCGCCGGATTATGGCTCACCTACCCCCTGGCCGAAACCAACGACACACCCACGTACCGCCACCTGGCACGCTCACTGACCAACAAAGGCTTCGCGAACTACAACGGCATGCGCACACCCGGCTACCCGTTGTTTGTAGCCATCACCGGCTCGGATGCTGGCCTGTATGCGGCCCAACTGGCCCTGGGATTGCTGACCACCCTCATCATTTTCATCCTGGCCTGGAAGTTAAGCGGCAAGGCCTGGTTTGGCGGCGCGCTGGCGCTGGCGCACAGCCTCAACCTGGGGCAAATCTTCTTTGAAGCCTCCTTCCTGAGCGAAGCGCTGGCGACCTGCCTGCTTTTCCTCGTTCTAGCCGGGCTATACAGCCTGCTCGCATCGGCGGACGTGCCAAAGTTTTATGTTGGCATTGCCCTGGGCGTTGGCCTGGCCGCCGCCATCCTGGCCATGACGCGCCCACTGTTTGTTTTTGTACCTTTCTGGGGCGCGCTATTCCTGGCATTCTTCTGGCGCGCGCCGCTCAAAACCCGCTGGAGTGCCGCCATCCTGGCAGCCCTGCCCGCCGTCATCACCCTGGCCGTGTGGGTGGGCTACATCTACACCAACTTCAAAATGCTCGGCCTCGACTCGATGGGCGGCTACCACCTCGTCAACCACGTCACCAGCTTCTTCGAGCTGGCCCCCGACCAATACGCCCCAATCCGCGACACCTTCATCAAATTCCGCGAAGCCCGCCTCGCAGCCAGCGGCGACAGCGTCAACACCATTTGGGACGCCATCCCGGCGCTGATGGATCAGACCGGCTACAACTACTACCGCCTGGCGCGCGTCATGGGCGATATTTCCAGCCAGCTCATGTGGGCGTATCCGGGGAAATATGCCTGGAACATCATCCAGGGCTGGCTCTGGTTCTGGAAAGCCCCCATCGCCTGGGATTCCACCCAATTCGCCCCGGCCATTGCTGCCGTTATAAAACTCATCGCCCTGGCTGAACGCGGATTACTCATCCTCGCCAACCTGGCCTTTCTCGCCACTTCGCTAATGCTTTTCCTGCCGCGCTTTCGCGCGCGCATCCAACCCAACCTTTTCATCTACTACGCCGCCAGCGCCATCTGGGTCACATCCATCCTGCAAACCCTGGCCGAACACGGCGATAACCCACGCTTCCTCATCCCGCTCCAATCACTGATCATCATCCTCATCGCCTGGTGCGCACTGCGGTTTTATGAAAATGCCTCACACCCTGCACAGGAACAACCATGAACATAACCAAACCAAAACGCCTTTCCCCCGGCGATACCATCGGCATCGCCGCCCCTGCCAGCCCTCCTGGCGACCCGGAGCGCATCCGCTACGCCATTGACCTGGTCGCATCGCTCGGATTCAAAGTCAAACCAGGCCGCCACATCTTTGCCCGCGATGGCTACCTGGCTGGCCGCGATGGAATGCGAGCCGCCGACCTTGAAAACCTGTTTCTCGATGACTCAGTTGATGGCATTTTCTGCATCCGGGGCGGCTATGGCGCTTCGCGCCTGCTGCCGCTGCTCGATTTTGACGCAATCTGCGCACACCCCAAAGTTTTAATGGGGTACAGCGACATCACCGCGCTACTGATGGGCCTCCACGCCTGCTGCGGCCTGGTCACCTTCCACGGGCAGGTTGCCAACCACGAATTTTCACCCTACACCCTGGAATCTTTCAAAAAACTCCTGCTCAATCCCCAGCCCGAGCTGGCCCTGGCCGCCCCGCCATCCTTCGAATCCACCCCTGGCCGTGTGGAGTGGGAAAACCGATTACGCGTACTTTCTCCCGGTCGCGTGCGCGGCCCCCTGCTTGGCGGCAACCTGACGCTGGTATCGCATCTCATCGGCACCCCCTACCTGCCCGACCTGACCGGCGCGATCCTGTTCCTTGAAGATGTTGGCGAAGCCACCTACTCCATCGACCGTATGTTGACCCAACTCCACCTCTCCGGCACACTGGATAAAATTGCCGGGCTGGTTTTCGGCAAATTCACCGAAATCCGAGCCTCCGAATACCCGCAAGACCGCGTATTGGAAGAAGTCCTGGCCGAATATGCCACTGGCCTGGGCATCCCGGCCCTGGCTGGCATGATGATCGGCCACATCGACGACCAGGCCGTCATCCCAATCGGCTGCATGGCCGAACTGGATACAGATGCCAAAACCCTGCAGCTGTTGGAAAGCGCCGTCATCTAGCGCATGAAACGCATCTACCTGTTGGTTTTTCTCGCCTTCATAGCCCGCCTGGCGTTGGGTTATTTCGCCAACACATCCCTGCCACAGATCGGCTACGATACCGAAACGCAGCGCGCTGGTTATCTATTTTTCGACGCCTATCGACGTGACACCCAATCTTGGGATCTGGCTCAATCATCCAAACCACTCTCCATCGCCTTCGATGAGAAATTCTCCGCCGACCAATATGGCGGCCTGCTCTGGTTGAGCGCCTTCATCTACCGCACCTTCTCTGGTGGCACACACCAACCGCTGCTGATAGTATTCCTATCCGCCCTGGCTGGTTCCCTCGGCGGGATTTTTGTTTACCTGGCCGCAAAGTCACTGCTAAACGAAAAATCTGCCATCCTTGCCTCTAGCATCTTTCTTTTCTACCCCGAATCCATCCTGCAAGGCGCAGCCCAAATGCGCGAACCCTTCCTGATGACGTTCGTAGCGATGGCATTTTATGCCACCATTCGCTTAACACCAAAAACGGGAGATTTCAACATCCGCCCCAACGGAATCCGCAATCTCCCGATTGTTGAACTCGCCTGGGGCATTTTAGCCCTGGCCGGGATGTTGTTCATCTCCCCGGGCATTGCCCTGGTCACCCTGGTGATCGCCGCTGGCTGGGTCTTTTTCAGCGGCGAGGGGCGTAAGATCCACTGGGGGCTGGTCGCCGGGGCAGTTGGTGTGTTCGCACTGGCGCTGGTGGTACTCAGCCTGAGTTGGGATAACATCGTCGCGGCGCGCGGTGGCGGGATTTTGGGCATTCTCAGCGGCTGGTTGCGCGAATCATCCAAATGGGACGCTTATTTACTCAAACGCAGTTCGGGCATTGTCCAGCTTTTGTTTGAACGGCTTCCCCGCGAGCTGATAATGCCTTTTGTGGCGATCTATGGAATGCTCCAGCCGGTGCTGCCAGCCGCCATTTTCGAACCATCGCTGCCCTTCTGGCAGCTTCTGGGCATCTTGCGCGCGCTGGGATGGTACCTGCTGCTGCCGTTCATGGCATTCGCTCTATTTTCAGCCTGGGGAATGCCCAGGGGAGCGCAACAAAAGCAATGGCTCTGGCTGGCGCTGACAGCCTGGGCCTGGATTGTCATCGCCTCGGTGCGCGCTGGCGGCGATCAGTGGGACAACCCCCGTTACCGGATCATCCTGCTGGCCCTGGTGGCGATTTTGGCGGCGCAGGCTTTTTCTGCGTTGAAATCGCCCATGCGGCGCTGGTTCTGGCGCATCGTGGTGGTGGAAATGCTCATCCTGCTGGTGTTCAGCAATTGGTACCTGACACGCTACTACCAGATCGGGTGGAAGATCGGCATTCAAAGGTCGCTGGCCCTGGCGCTGGGAGCAGCTGTCGTGGCCGTGGTTGGAGATTGGGCCTGGGAAAAATTTGCGGCAAAACGCCAAAAGTGAAAGTTTGCGTTTATAATTCAACGATTGAATTTTAGGCAAGGAGAGAAAATGCCCACTGCGTTAATCACTGGAATTACAGGCCAGGACGGTTCTTACCTGGCCGAACTTTTGTTAGGGAAAGGCTACCAGGTTATTGGCATGGCACGCCGATCCAGCACCATGACTTTTGAACGGATCGAGCACATCCAGGATGATATCATCACCGTTCCAGGCGATTTACACGATCAATCATCACTTGTGGCGTTGATCGAAGAATACAAACCTGACGAAGTGTATAACCTGGCGGCCCAGTCTTTTGTGCCAACATCATGGAATCAGCCGCTGTTAACCGGTGAAACCACTGGCCTGGGAGTCACCCGCCTGCTCGAAGCCATCCGCCAGGTAAATCCAAAAATTCGTTTTTACCAGGCATCCTCCAGCGAGATGTTCGGCAAAGTGCTGGAAGTGCCGCAGACAGAAGAAACCCCCTTTTACCCGCGCAGCCCCTATGGTGTGGCAAAAGTCTATGGGCATTGGATCACCGTTAACTACCGCGAATCCTTCGACCTGTTCGCCACTTCAGGGATTTTGTTCAACCATGAAAGCCCGCGCCGCGGCCTTGAATTCGTCACCCGCAAAATCGCCAACGGCGTGGCCCGCATCAAATACGGCATATCGAAAGACCTGCGCCTTGGCAACCTCGAATCCCAGCGTGACTGGGGCTTTGCCGGGGATTACGTTGAAGCTATGTGGCTGATGCTCCAACATCACGAGCCTGATAATTTTGTCATTGGCACCGGTGAAACCCATTCGGTGAGCGAATTCTGCGAAATTGCCTTTAGTTACGTGGGGTTGAATTACCAGGATTATGTGGTGCAAGACCCGCGCTTTTACCGCCCCGCTGAAGTGGACCTGCTGATCTCAAACCCGGCCAAAGCCAAAAACTTGCTGGGTTGGACGCCCAAAGTAAACTTCAGGCAGTTGATCGAAATGATGGTCGAAGCCGACCTGCAACGCCTGGCAAAAAAATAAACTTTAGGAAAGAATGTAGGGGCGCAGCTTGGCTGCGCCCCTACACCATATCACCCATGAACCGTCTAACCAACCTCCTGCGCCAGCGCACCTGGCTGGCCGACCTGAGCGCCCTGGCGGCGCTGCTGGCATATGCCGCCCTGCTCTGGCAGTCAGCGCACAACCAGTCTTCGGTACTTGATGAAGGCCTTTATCTCTACAAAGGCTGGCTTTTCGCCTCGGGGAAATACAC
>CAIJPN010000089.1 GCA_903822545.1 uncultured Anaerolineae bacterium
AAATTTCAGTATGAAACGCATACTTTTTTGGATCATTTTCAGCTTTTCTCTTATTTCGTGTGGCATCATCAACCCATTTGATGCATTACAGGGGGGAACTATCAACATCAGAGAACAGGTTGTAGCAACACCAGTTTCCACAATCTCTGCATACAATTAACCTTAGCAAACAATCCAGGCCAAACCGCTCGACTTGCGGTGAATTTTGTTATGCATTCATTTGCCAACGTCCAACCTGCCTCGACCCTTCAAAACTTCATTCGAAAACACTTCTTTCTCCACAGTCTTTTCCAATTCCAATAATTTTTCTCGCGCCTGTTCCTTCAGTGCAAACTCGCTGGCAGGATTGTGTTCCACGTAGGCCGACAGTTCCACCGCGCGGAGGGAATCGCCCCGGGCGGCGGCGAGCGCCGAAAGACACAGGGCTGTATCCAGGATAACGGTAGTGCTCTCGTGGGCGAGGGCTTCTTTCAGCGCGGCGCGGTAGTGCGATTCGGCGGCAGGGAGGTTGCCGCGGGCCAGTTCCAGGTCGCCGAGGCGGTTGAGTGCGCGAGAAGTGAGCGCCCATTCCGGGTCATGGGCAAAGATGGAGAGGGCTTCATCGAGGCAGGATTCGGCCAGTTCCAGGTCGCCCAGCCGCAGGGCGGCGGTGGCGATGTGTTCGAGGGAAATTGCCACCGAACCTTTTTGCCCGGAGTCGCGGCGGAGCGGCAAGGCCTGTCGAAACAGCGACAAGGCTTGCGGGTAGTTCCGTTGGTCGAGGGCAATCATCCCCAGGTTGTCGAGCGAACCGGCTATCCCGAGTGAATTCCCCAGTTCCCGCGAAATTTCCATGCTTTCCTGGTGCTGGAGGCGGGCCAGGTCAAATTCCCCCATCTGGCGGTTGATAAAGCCAAGATAATCGAGGCTGGCGGCGATGACGCGCCGGTCGTCCAGTTCGCGCGCAATCTCCAGGCTGGATTGGTGGCAGCGGCGGGCGTTTTCGTAATCGCCGCTGTAGTGCAGCAGTTCGCCGAGCGAGGTGAGGGTGGCGGCCAGCCCGGCGGAATCGCCACTTTCGCGCTGGATGGGCAGGGTTTCGTTGTGCAGGCGGATGGCCTCCTGCAAGCCCTGGGGGGTTTTCATGCGATGGAAAAACGGCAGCACCTGGGCCATGCCCCAGCGGTCGTTCTGCTCCTGGTAATAAACCAGGCACTCGTGGGCAATCCGCTCGACTTCGTCCATGTTATCCATCATCGGGACGACGTAGAGCGCCAGGCTGTTGACGAACATCAACTGCGGGCGGGCGTCGAGGCGGCGCAGCAAGTCGAGGCTGCGCAGGAGTAGTTGGTGCGCCTGGGTGATGCGGCTGAGCCGGTTGCAAAACCAGGCCTGGCAGGCCAGCAGCAGCCCGAAGGTGGCGCTCTCGCTCCCGGCGCGGGACTGCCACTGCCCGGCGGCGCACTCAAAGAGCGATTCGGCGTCGTGGAAGCGGTTGCGCAGGTCGAAATAACGGAACAGGCCCTCGTAGTAGGCCAGCACAGCGCTTTCGCCGCCCTGCGCGATGGCCCAGTTCCAGCCCGCCAGGATGTTATCCAGTTCAGCGGTCAGGTCGTCGAGGGCGGCGCGCTGCCCGTGACCGCGCAGGGCCAGGCGGCGCTCATCGGTGAAGGCGGCGAAGTGCGCGCCGTGCCGGGAGGCGGTTTCGCTTTGCAGGGCGGGATGCAGGGCCAGTTTTTCATCCACAAAAGGCTTGAGGGCCTGGTGGAGGTCGAAACGACCCGAATCGTCGCGCCGGATGAAGGATTTATCGGCCAGGCCGGCCAGGGTGGCGAGTATGGCCCCGGCAACAGCCTCCGCCGCATCGCGCCGGAACCCGCCGCGAAAGGCCGAGAGCCGCATCAGGGCCTGTTGTTCGGTCTCGCTCAGGAAGTTCCACGAATACTCGAAAGTGGCGCGCAGGCTCTGGTGGCGCTCGGCCACGTTTTTGTGTGGCGTTTTCAAGAAGTCCAGCCCGCGCTCGATTTCCGCGGCAATTTCCTCGCAGGTAAGCATCCTGGCCCAGGCCGCGGCCAGTTCCAGCCCCAGCGGCAGTCCGCCCACCAGCTGGCAGATGCGAATAATCGCGCGCTTGTCGGCCTCGCCCAGGCGCAGCGTCCCGGCGGCCTTGCGCGCATTCTGGAGGAACAACTGCACCGCGCCGTACTGCTCCCATTCCCGCTCCGCTGCGCTTCGGGGATTTTCGCCCGCCTCCAACGCCGGGACGGGCATCCCGCCCAGGTTCAGCGCCCACTCCTGCGCCAGGTTGAGCCGCTCATGCGAGGTCGCCAGCACTGTCAGGCGCGGCGCGGCCCTCAGCAGGGCATCCACCAGGTCGGGCAGGGCGCGCGAACCGGCTTGCAGGTGCTCCAGGTTGTCCAAAACCAGCAGCAGGTGGCGGGGAGCCAGGAATTCGGCCAACTGGTCGAGCTGCGAGCGCGTTTCGGAGGCCGCAAAACGCGCCCCGAGCGCCTCCGCAATCGCCGCCGTCGCATATTCGGGGCGCGAAACCGCCGCCAGCGGCACAAAACAAGCCCCATCCGCAAACAGCGGGCTGTGGATGCGCCCCGCCTCCAGCGCCAGGCGCGTTTTCCCGGCCCCGCCCGGCCCCAGGATGCTGACCAGCCGGGCCTGCGGGTCGCGCAGCAGTTTTTCGAGTTCGGCCAGTTCGCTGCGGCGGCCAAAAAAGGAGGTGGAATAGGTGGACTCTGGCAGCGTCGAGCGCGTGGAGGCTCTTTTCTCGCTGGAAGTTGGTTCCACGGCTTTCCGCCCCGATTCCTTTTTGAGCCGCTCGAACAGCATTTTCGTCTCTGACGAGGGTTCCGCGCCCAATTCGCGCATCAACGCCCGCGCGCATTCCTGGTACTGACGGATGGCGGCGCTGGCCTGGCCGTTGCGGGCGTACAACTCCATCAACAGCCCGTGCGCCGACTCGTTAAGCGGGTCGCGCCCGGCCCAGGCGGAGGCCGTTTCGATGGCCTTTTCCAACTCCCCGGCCCTGGCCCGCGCCCCGGCGAGCGCCTCCAGCGCGAGGAAGTAATCGCGCCGCAGCGACCCGGCCTGGGCGTTGACCCACTCCTCGTACAGCGAGGCATCTTTCAGGGTGAACCCGGCCAGGAAATCATCCCGGTACAACCCCACCGCTTCATCCAGCAGCGGGATGACATCCTGGCGGCTATCACGCGCGCGGCTTTGCGCCACCAGCGTGCGGAAGCGGCTAACGTCAATCCACATCTGCGCCCGCGCATCAGCGTGCAGCCCGACGATATCGCGCTCGGTCCGCACCCAGCCCGGCCCAAAGGTCTGGTTGATTTCCCAGAGCGTGCGGCGCATATACGCCAGCACATGGCTGGTATCCTGGTCGGGCCACAGCAGGGTGGCGAGCGATTCGCGGGTGGCATCCAGCCCATTGACAGCGAGATAAACCAGCAGGGCCAGCGCCTTGCGGCGGTCAGTCACAACGGGCTGTCCGTCCAGTTCAACGCGCGGCAGGCCGAACAGGCGCAGGGTCAGGCGGGGCATGGAGAAATTATACCTGACCCCCTCCGGGCTCCGGCCACCTCCCCCAAATGCGCAACAGAACGACATTGGGAAGCAGGAATCTCTTTTCGCGCATTTGGGGGAGGCCGGGAGGGGGTGGCGCAACCTCCGCGCAACGCTTGCGCAACGGCCTGTTTTTATAATGGGCTCTAGTTCCGTTACTCTGACATTTACAAGTCAAAACCAACAAAAGGAGAAGAAAATGTTCCGCAAACTGTATCTTGTTCTATCCCTGTTCGTTGCGGCCTCCATGTTGCTGGCCGCCTGCGGTGGTGGCGCTGCCACTCCCGCTCCTGAGCAGCCCGCGGCAACCGAAGCGCCTACGGCTGCCCCCGCGACTGAAGCGCCCGCCGAACCCGCCGCCACCCTGGTCATGTGGGTGGATGCCACCAAAGCGCCGGTCTTTAAACAGGTGGCCGATGCGTTCCTGGCCCAGTACAACGTCAAGGTCGATATCCAGATCACCGATTTCGGCCAAATCCGTGACAAGTTCCAAACCGCCGCGCCCACCGGCAACGGCCCCGACATCATCATCGTGCCGCACGATCAGGCCGGTGTACTGGTAGCCAACGGCCTCGTCGCGCCCCTCGACCTGGGTGACAAGAAATCCGCTTTCCTCCAGCCCACGCTGGATGCTTTCACCATCGACGGCAAACTCTACGGCATGCCCTACGCGGTGGAAAACGTGGCCCTGTTCTACAACAAGGACCTGGTCACCGACCTGCCCAAGACCTGGGAAGATTTGATGGCCGCCGGCAAGAAACTCCAGGACGATGGGAAAGCCACCTACTGCCTCGGTTTTGGCAGCCCCGACTATCACCTGTTCTCGCTTTACACATCCTTCGGCGGTTACATCTTCGGCAAAGACGCCCAGGGTAACTACAACCCGCAGGATGTCGGCCTGGACAGCGAAGGCTTCATCAAGGCCGTCCAGTTCCTGGATGAGAATGTCAAAAACGGCTGTCTGAGCTCCACCATTGACGGCAACACGGCCCTCAAGCTGTTCACCGATGGCAAAGAACCGTTCTTCATCTCCGGCCCCTGGGATTTAGAAGCCATCAAGACCGCCAAAGTCCCTTACGGCATGAGCACCTTCCCCAGCAACGGCGCGCCCTTCTCCGGCGTCCAGGGCTTTATGCTGAACGCCAAGAGCCAGAACCTGCTGCTGGCCCAGTCCTTCCTGACCGAATACATCGCCACCGATGATGTGATGGCCCAGCTCCAGACCGGCGGCAATCGCCCCTCGGCCTACAAACCAGTCTTCGACAAAATTTCCGACCCCGACCTGCTGGCCTTCGGCCAGGCTGGCGCGAACTCCCAGCCCATGCCCGCCATCCCGGCGATGGGCGCGGTCTGGGCCAACTGGGGAACGGCGATCACGCTGGTTTTCCAGGGCAAACAGGCTCCCGATGCGGCCTTGCAGGATGCCGCCAAGAAAATTCGCGATGTCATCGCCAACCCGCTGACCGGCATGGTCAACGTCCCCGGCTCGTACCAGAACCAGGCCGGCTGCGGTGATGGTGACGCAGGTAACTGGAAGCCGGACTGCGCCGCCACCGCCATGAAGAAGAGCGACGACGGCAAGAGCTATGCCTCCGGCCCCTTCAAGCTCAAGGCTGGCGATTACGAAGCCAAAGTCGCGCTCGATGGCACCTGGACCACCAACTACGGCGTGGACGGCAAAGCCGGCGGCGACAACATCAAATTCTCGCTCAAAGCCGATGGCGAAGTCTCTTTCTCCTATGACCCCGAAACGCACGTGCTGACCGTTACAATCAAGTAGTTTCCGCCATCGACAAAACAGGAGGCCGGGCAATCCGGCCTCCTGCCCGATTTTATGCTCCAGACGAGACCTAACCCCCGTCGCCTTCGGTGACACCCCCTTCCATATAAGGGAAGGGGCCGGGGGATAGGTGTACCCCAATCAGGAGAATATTCAATGACCATCGCAAATCCTGTTCCAAAAGGCAAAAAGCAAACGGAGAACCCATTCTCCACCCTGTTGCGCCTGGTTTTTGTCGCTATTTTTGATCTGGGGGCCGGTTGGTTCATTTACCAGGCCGTCCAATTGGGGTCTTTCCAACTGGCGGGGGTCGTGGGGGTTGTCTTTCTCCTCGTCAATATCGTCCTGCTGCTGCCCCAGGCCTACGCCTACCGCTGGATGGTGACCGGGCTTTCGTTCCTGGTTTTGTTCACCATCTACCCGATGCTGTTCACCATCTACATCGCCTTCACCAACTACGGGGATGGACACCTGCTCACCCAGCAGCAGGCGCTGGCCGTCATCGAAAAAGAAACCTACCTGCCCAAGACCGGCAAATCCTACAAGTGGACGGCCTTCAAAGCCCCCGACAACACCTACGCCCTCTGGCTCTCAGACGCGGAGGGGAACACCTACATCGCCAAAGTTGGGACGGCGCTCCTCCCGGCCAAACCCGGTGCCCCCGGCATCGGGCAGGCGGACTCCAGCGGGATTCCCGCATCAATTGAGGGGTTTACCCGCCTGAACCCCATCCTGGCCGCCACCGACAAAAACCTGCCCCAAATCAAGTTTGGCGAGGAGGGACAAACCATCCAGATTCGCTCGCCATCCGAAGCCGCCGAACTCAAACCGCGCTACATCTATGACGCCGCCGCCAACACCCTGACCGACCAGGAAAACGGCGAAGTCTACAACGATGTGGACGGCACCTACACCTCCCGCACCAGCGGCAAGCAAATCGTCCCCGGTTACCGGGCCGTGGTCGGCTTGCGGAATTTCGTCAACTTCGTGCAAAGCCCGGCCCTGCGCGGCCCATTGCTACAAATCCTGGTCTGGAACTTTGTTTTCCCGACCATCAGCGTCCTTTCGACCTTCAGCCTGGGGCTGGCGATTGCCCTGTTGTTCAACGATAAGGACTTCCCGCTGAAAAAGGTTTTCCGCACCCTGCTGCTGATTCCTTACACCATCCCGTCCGTCATCACGGTGCTGATCTGGCGCGGTATGATGAACCCCGACCTGGGCATCATCAACCACCTGACCAAAACCTGGCTCGGCTTTTCGCCGCCCTGGTTCTCCGAGCCGACCTGGGCGCAGGCCGGGGTGCTGCTGGTCAATCTCTGGCTGGGCTATCCCTACTTTATGCTGATCACCAGCGGTGCGCTGCAATCCATCCCCGCCGACCTGTACGAAGCCGCCAAAATTGACGGCGCGAACAGCTGGCAATCGTTCCGCAACATCACCCTGCCGCTGCTGCTTGTGGCCGTCGGCCCGCTGCTGATTGCCTCCTACGTCTACAACTTCAACAACTTCGGGCTGATCTACCTGTTCATCAACGGCGGCCCGCCGATTGTCGGCGCAACCACCCAGGCCGGCCACACCGACATCCTGATCAGCTACGTCTACAACCTGGCCTTCGCCTCGGGCGGGCGCGGCGTCCAGTACGGCCTGGCCTCGGCCATCAGCATCATGGTCTTCTTCATCGTGGGCACCATCACCCTCGTCCAGTTCCGCTTCACCAACATGTGGGAGGAGGTCAGTAAAAATGTCTAACCTTGCCGCCACCTACCAGAACCTGCGCTCGTCCCAGAGTTTCATGAAACGGGTCAGCCTGGTACTCAAACTGATTGTCGCCGTCATCCTGGTGGTTTTCTCGGTCTTCCCGGTGCTGTGGATTTTCTCTGCCGCCCTCGACCCCACCAGCCAGCTCGGCTCCCAAAGCCTGATCCCGCCCCAGGCCGGGTTCCAGAACTTCCAAAAACTGTTCAACGACCCGCTCCTGCCCTTCTGGAACTGGGTCTGGAACTCCATCAAGGTTTCCGGCATCACCACCATCCTGTCGATTTCCATCACCACCATGGCCGCCTTCGCATTCTCGCGCCTGCGCTTTGCCGGGCGCATCACCATGCTCAAAGCCATCCTGCTGATCCAGGTCTTCCCCAACCTGCTGGCGCTGGGCGCCATCTACCTGATGATCGAGCAACCCGGCCACATCATCCCCTGGCTGGGCCTCGAAACCCACGCCGGGCTGATCCTGGTCTACCTGGGCGGCTCGATGGGCATGAACATCTGGTTGATGAAAGGTTTCCTCGACACCATCCCGCGCGCCATCGACGAAGCCGCCATGCTCGACGGCGCCACCAACTGGCAGATTTTCACCCAACTGCTGCTGCCACTCCTGCGCCCCATCCTGGTTGTCGTCGGCATCCTGGCCTTCATCGGCACCTACGGCGATTTCGTCCTGGCGCGCATCCTGCTTTCCAAGGCCGAAAACTACACCCTGATGGTCGGGCTGGCGCTCTTTACCAACAACCAGTTCGCCCAAAACTGGGGCCAGTTCTCGGCGGGCGCGCTGATCGGCGCGCTGCCCGTGATGGCGATTTACCTGGCCCTGCAAGACCAGATCGCGGGCGGCCTGACCGTCGGCGCGGTAAAGGAATAGTATGTCTTACAACGACAACATTTTCGGCACCCTGTTCGACCCGGAGACCCGTCTGGCCATGCACCAGGCGGGCCTGGCGGGCGTCCGCCATCTCAACCGGCGGAATCCGCTGGATGTCAAACCAAACCAGCCGGTGGAATTGACCGTGACCACTTCCGGGCCGCAGCCGTTTGACCGCTTAACCTGCTGGTTCCAACCCGAAAACGGACTCGAAGCCGCCCTCGACCTGACTCCGGTTAACGTAACATGGGACAACGCCCTGGGCGGCTACCTCCGCACCTGGCAGGGAATCCTGCCGCCCCAGCCCGCCGGGACGATGCTGCATTATCGCATCGCCGCCCATTCCGACGAGTGGGTCTACGCCGACAACCAATCCGCCACCGCCGCCGACGCCACCCGCTTCGCCTATTGGGTCGCCGATGACCCCGTCCCGGCCTGGGCGCGCGAGGCCGTTGTCTACCACGTCTTTGTTGACCGGTTTTACCCCGGCGAGGGCCTGCCCTGGAAAAACCCCGAAACCCTGGCTGGTTTTTACGGCGGCACCCTGCGCGGCGTCATCCAAAAACTCGATTACATCGGCGAGATGGGCTTCACCGCCCTCTGGCTCTCGCCCATTTTCCCCAGCCTGACCCACCACGGCTACGACGCGATGGATTATTTCAGCATCGAGCCGCGCTTCGGCACGCTGGAAGACTTCAAGGAATTGCTGGCCGAGGCCCATGCGCGCGGCATTCGCATCATTCTGGACTTCGTCGCCAACCACTGCTCCGAACAGCATCCGGCCTTCCAATCCGCCAAAACCGACCCCAACAGCCCGTATCGTGACTGGTTTACCTGGCTCAACTGGCCCGACGATTACGCCACCTACTTTGGCGTGCGCGAGCTGCCCGAACTGAACCTGAAACCCGGCCCGGCGCGCGACTACCTGCTCAAAAGCGCCCGATTCTGGCTCGCAATGGGCGTGGACGGCTTCCGTCTCGACTACGCCTACGGCCCCTCGCACGATTTCTGGGCTGATTTCCGCCGCGCCTGCCGCGAAACCCGTCCCGACTGCTGGACATTTGGCGAAATCATCCACACCCCCGAAACCCAACTCTCCTACGCCGGGACGATGGACGGCACACTGGACTTCCTGCTCTGCCGCGCCCTGCGCGAAACTTTTGGGCATGGCAACTGGTCCCCGGCGCGCTTCGAGGCCACCCTGGTCGAGCACGAAGCCTTTTTCCCGGCGAATTTCTCGCGCCCGGCCTTTCTCGACAACCACGACATGAACCGCTTCCTGTTCATCGCGCGCGGCAACGTGGCGCGGGTCAAACTGGCCGCCTTGGCGCTCTTCACCCTCTCCGGCCCGCCGATTATCTATAATGGCACCGAAGCCGGAGTAACGCAGGAACGCCCCATTCACCAGAACGATTTCGGCATCTTCGAGGAAGCCCGTCTGCCGATGAAATGGGACGCCGAACAGGACGCCGGCCTGCGCGAAACCTTCCGACGCCTGATTGCCCTACGGCGCGAACACCCGCTCCTGCTCGCCAGCCCCCGCCGCCTGCTCCACCTCGACGATCAGACCTTCGCCTACGCCCGCGAATCCGCCGCCGGGATGGTGGTGGCCGCTTTCAATCTTTCCGCTGAACCCCGCCGCATCTTCCTGCCCGGCCTGCCCCTCCTGAATGACGCGCTCAACAACTGCCCCGTCACCCCCGAAAACGGCGGCCTGACCCTCGACCTGCCCGCCCAAACCGGGGCGTTTCTGGCTTAAAATGGCAGGGGCGACCCTTCAAAGCCAACCAGTGCTCCGTTACGCCAGATCACTTTGCCAGAAATGGCGCTGGTTATGCCTGGGCGGTTCGCCCCTACGCACAAATCCATTATGAACCCCATCACCCTCCCCCACATCCCCGGCGCGCTCCTACGTTACGAAAACTTCCCCTCCCGCCTCGTCCCCCCACGCCATGTGGATGTCTGGCTCCCGCCCGGTTACAGCCCCCTCTCCCCTCGGGAGAGGGCCGGGGGTGAGGGCGATGTCCACTACCCCGTCCTCTACATGCACGACGGCCAAAACCTGTTCCTCCCCGGCCATTCCTACGGCGGCATCCCCTGGAGTGTAGACCAGGCCATCGTTCGGTTAATGGACGATGGCAAAATCCCCGGCCTCATCGTTGTTGGCGTCTGGAATGTGGGCGCAAACCGCTGGGGTGAGTACCTGCCCCAGCAGCCAGCAGAAACGCCCCAGGGCCGCGCCTTCGCCGCCCGTTTCCCCGACCGCCTGCCGGGTGAAATCTACTCCGATACCTACCTGCGCTTCCTGGTGGAGGAACTCAAACCCTTCGTCGATTCCACCTTCCACACCTTACCCGGTCAGCCCCACACCTTCGTGATGGGTTCCAGCATGGGCGGATTAATCTCCCTTTACGCCCTGACCCGCTACCCACAGGTGTTCGGCGGCGCGGGCTGCGTTTCCACCCACTGGGTGGCCGGGGAAAACCTGCTGGTGGATTACTTCGCCAGCGTCCTGCCCAAACCGGGGAATCACAAAATCTATTTCGACTACGGCACCGAAACCCTCGATGCTGCCTACGAACCCTTTCAGACCCGCATGGACAAATACATGCGCGCCGCCGGGTACACCTTTGGCGTAGACTGGCTAACGCGCAAGTTTGAAGGCGCTGAACACTCCGAGCGCTCCTGGCGCGAGCGGGTGCACATCCCGCTGGAATTCTTGCTGGGGAAGCAATAATATCTATGCCAGCGACCCCCCAAACCTATCACTTCCTGCCCTTTGGCGCAATCAAACCCTCAGGCTGGATTCGCGCCCAGATGACCCGCGACCTTGAGCAGGGCTTTGTCGGCCACCTGGATGAACTCGTCCCCGAACTAATCCAGCGTGATGACATCTACGGCGCGAACCGGCTGACCAGGGCCGCCAAAACCAAGGAACTGGGCGTGGTGGCAAAAGAAACCCAATGGGAAGTTCAATTCCTGTGGTGGAACAGCGAAACCCAGTCCAACTGGCTGGATGGAATGACCCGCGCCGCGCTCCTGCTGGACCAGCCGGAGTTCATCGAAAAGGCCCGCGCCCGGATTGAGCATTTGCTCGCCACCCAGGATGCGGATGGCTACCTCGGCATCTACGCTCCCGATCTGCGTTTTAATTTCAGCGGGGAGAACGGCGAATTGTGGGCGCAGGCCTCGCTTTTTCGCGTCCTGCTTGCCTGGCACCAGGCCACCCAGGATCAACGCCTCCTCGAAGCCGTTCGCCGCGCGGTGGATGTGACCATGCGCGCCTACCCTCTCGGGAAATCGCATCCCTTCGAGGTGCAAGGCGATTTTGCCGGAGTTGGTCACGGGCTGGTTTTCACTGATGCGCTTGACCAGCTTTACCAGTTGACCGGTGAAGCCTGTTATCTCGATTACGCCCGCTGGCTCTACCTGGAATACAGCCGCCAGCCGCTCAGCCAGGATGACCTGCAACTCGCGCACCTGCTCGACAGCGACTACCGCTTCAAGGCCCACGGCGTTCACACCTACGAACACATCCGTTCGCTGCTGACGGCTGCCTGCGCTGCCGACGACCCGCATCTGGATTCCGCTCTCGCCGCCGCACTTGCCAGGCTGGAGACCTGTCTGACCCCCTCCGGCGGGCCCATCGGTGATGAATTCATCGCCGGGCGGCAGGCTGACGCGTCTGAGATCGGCTACGAATACTGCTCCATTCACGAACTGCTCGATACCTATACCCACCTGCTCCAAAAAACAGGCGACATGCAATGGGCCGACCGCGCCGAATGGCTGTTTTTCAACGCCGCCCAGGGCGCGCGCCACCCTTCCGAAACTTCGATTGCCTACCTGAAAACAGACAACTCGCTCTCGATGACCGGCCCGCTCCACCCGGATGACCCGCAGGATGAGCGAAATCCGCAGATCCGCTATAAATACTCGCCGGTTCACCAGGATGTGGCCGTGTGCTGTGTGCCCAACGCCGGGCGGATCGCGCCGTACTACGTCAAGGCCCAATGGCTGCACTCCGCCGATGGACTGGTGGCAGCCCTGTATGGCGCGTCCAGCCTCCAGACGCAGGTCAACGGCGTCAGTGTGAGCATCACCCAGGAAACGGATTACCCCTTCGACCCGGCCATCACCTTCAGGGTGGAAACCGCCCAACCCACGGAATTCCGGCTCAGTTTCCGAATTCCAGCCTGGGCCAGCGGCTTCCAGCTCGATACGGAGGGCTTCACCATCCAGGACAATCTCATCCACATCCACAAAACCTGGCAAACCGGCGACGCCATCACCCTGCGCTTTGAAACGGATGTCAAAATCCGGCCCTGGCGCGCTGAAAATATTTTTACATATGGCCCGCTGCTGTTTTGCCTGCCGCTGGATGGGAAATGTTCGCCGGGCCGGGAATACGCCCCCGGTTTCCGGGATTTATACTACGCCCCGGCGGATTCATCCCCGCTGAACCTGCGTCTTGCGCCCCAAATCGCCTTCACGCTGGAGCGCCGCCCGCTTGAACCATCCCGCCCCTTCGACTCGCTCTCGCTGACAGGCGATTTAATCACCCCCGGCGGGGACCCGTACCCTGCGCGGCTCATCCCGCTCGGCGCGAGCATCCTGCGAAAAGTGACTTTTGAAACCCCATGAACTCCCACCAACGCTTTACCGCCCGCCTGGCAGGCCAGCCAGTGGACCGCATCCCCAACTTTGACATTTTCATGACCCGCGCCGCGCACCACATTGGCGCGCCGCTCTCGCACTATTATCTCGACCATCGCGTGTTGGTGGATGCCAACCTGGCCGTCGCCGCCGATTTCGGCATCGACCTCCTGCAAGCCATCTCCGACCCCTACCGCGAAGCCGCCGATTTTGGCCTGGAAGTGGACTTCCCGCTGGATAGCCTGCCGCTGAACCGCAAACCGCTGATTGCCGAGCCGGATGACCTGAAAAAACTCATCCCGCCCAACCCGGCCACCGGGAAGCGGATGAGTGACCGGCTGGAGGCCATCCGCCTGTTTCGCGAACAAGCCGGGGGCGAAATCCCGATCATGGGCTGGGTGGAGGGCGCCCTGGCCGAGGCCAGCGACCTGCGCAGCATGTACCTGACCATGACCGACCTGGTCACTCGCCCGGAATGGCTGACTGAATTGCTGGAAACCTGCGCCGAAGTTGAAATCGCCTTTGCCCGCGCCCAGGTCGAGGCCGGGGCCGACATCATCGGGCTGGGCGATGCGGTTTGTTCGCAGATTTCGCCCAAAATGTACCGGCAGTTTGCCCTGCCCTATGAACAGCGCATTTTCGCCGCCATCCACGAGATGGGCGCGGTGGCTCGCTTACACATCTGCGGCAACACCAGCCGCCTGCTGCCCGATATGCTCCAGAGCGGGGCAGACATCATCGACCTGGACTGGATGGTGGACATCGAAAAGGCTGCCCAACTGTTCGATGACAAAGCCGCCATTTGCGGCAACTTTGATCCAGTGGCGGTCATGCTCCAGGGCACGGAAGACAAAGTCAGGGCGGCAGTACGGGAGTGCATCCAAAAAGGTGGCAAACGCCTGTTCAGCGGGGCGGGCTGTGAAATCCCGGATGGAACGCCAGGTGAAAACCTGCTGGCGCAGCGCCAGGCGCTCAGAGAATAACTTTCTTGCATAATTGGAGTCAGAGTTTGTCTCATGCCATTCGCTTCGCAACGGGCTGGCAAGGCATCGCGTCTTAATCCTGTAAAATATACCTATGCCCGCCCTGCTGTTCACCAAGTTTTTCCCGCCCACGCCCCGCCACAAGCCGGTGGCGCGTGCGAGCATTGTCGCTACGTTGGAGACCGGACTTCGGCAAGGGCGTACGCTCACGCTCGTTTCGGCCCCGGCGGGGTATGGCAAAAGCGTGGCGGTGGCGGAGTGGCTCACCAATCCCCAATCATCAATTTCTTGGCTTTCACTGGACGAAGCGGATAACGAGCCGGGGCGTTTCTTTACCTATTTTGTGGCCGCCTTGCGCCAGCGGGATGAATCCTTCTGCCCGGAATTGTTCGCCGCATTGCATGCCGGGCAAACCCCGCCGGTGGAGGTGCTGGTCACCACCCTGGTCAATGCAATGCTGGGCTGGGAATCCCCCCACATTTTGGCGCTGGATGATTTTCACTACATCCAGGATAAAACTATTTTGGAGGCACTGGCCGGTTTGCTGGCGCATGCGCCGCGTAACTTTCATCTTGTGCTGGTGACGCGCGAAGACCCGCCCCTGCCGCTGGCGCGTTTGCGGGCGCGCGGGCAGTTGACGGAAATCCGCGCCGCCGATTTGCGTTTTTCAGAAGCCGAGGCCAGCCAGTTGTTGCGGGAAGGGCTGGGGCTGGAACTTCCAGCCGGGGATGTGGCCCGTTTAACGGAACGCACCGAAGGGTGGGCGGCGGGCCTGCAATTGGCGGGGGTGTCGCTCCAGGGGCGCGAAAATCCCGGGGCGTTTGTCCAGACCCTGAGCGGCAGTCATCGTTTTATCCTGGATTACCTGACCGAAGAAGCGCTCAAGACCCAGCCACCGGATGTGCAGGATTTCCTGCTGAAGACTTCGATTTTGCCGCGCCTGAACGGGGATTTGTGCGATGCCGTGACCGGGCGCGCCGATAGCGCCAGCCTGCTGGAGCGCCTGCTGTCTGCCAACCTGTTCATCATTCCGCTGGATGACGAGGGGCGCTGGTATCGCTACCATCACCTGTTTGCCGAACTGCTCCAACACCGCCTGAAACGCGAGAGCGCTGCCTGCCTGCCCGACCTGCACCAATGCGCCAGCCGCTGGCACGAGGGGCAGGCCATGCCGGTGGCGAGCATCGAACATGCGCTGGCGGCGGACGATGAGGCCCGGGCAGCAGCGCTGTTGGAAAAATATGGCTGGCGCTTGCTCACGCACGGCCACTCGCGCCCGCTGATGAAATGGGTGGAGAGTCTGCCAGAGGCGCAGCGCAACAGCAAACCCACACTCAATACGGTGATTGTGTGGGGAAAAATCCTGCACGGCGATTACAAGGGAGCCATCCCCTATTTGATGGCCGCGCAAGCGGCGTTGCCGCCGGACGGCGCCGAAGCCCGCGCCCTGCAAGCTGACCTGCTGGCCTTGCAGTCTTTCATCGTCAAGGCACAGGGCAAGAATTCCGAATCGCTGGCGCTGGCGGAACAGGCCTGGGCGCTCGCGCCGGGTGATGATACCCGCCTGAGGGCTTCCACTGCGCTGGCCTTGGGCACGGCGTATCGTACTTCGGGACGCTTTGCCGAAGCCATCGAAACGCTGGAAGACGCCATGCGCGCTGCCCACGCGCTGGATGACCATGTGACCGCAATGGTGGCGATGGCGCACCTGTCGCTGATCTGGTACCCGCTGGGGCGGTTGCGCCTGCTGGCCGAACGGGCCAGGGAGGTCATCGAGCGCGCCGAAACCATCTCGCAGGTTGCTCCGGTGATGATCGGTTCTGTCCATGCCGTGCTGGGGCAGGTCTATTATGAGTGGAACCAGGTGGAGCAGGCGCGCGAATCGCTTGTGCATGGCATCCGGCTGGCGACCTTGTCCGCGCAACCGGCTTCGGTGGTGTATGGCAATGTTCACCTGGCGCGCCTGCATCAGGGACAGGGCGATTTGCCAGCCGCGGCGGAATGCCTGCGCCTGGCCGGTGAAGCCCTGGAAAAAGGCGCTCCGGGCTGGGCGCGCCCGGATTGGCTGGCGCAAAAGGCCAACCTGCTGGTGGCGCAGGGCCACCTGGGCGAGGCCGAAGTCACGTTACGAGCATCCGGCGTGCTGGCGGATGTGCCGGTGAGTTATGGCACGGATGTCCTTCACCTGGCCTGGCTGCGCTGGATGATTGCCAGCCGCCACCCCGATGCTTTTTCGCTGGCGAAGCGGATTGTGCAAAGCGCCACAGCGGAGGGGCGCACCGGAACACTGATCCAGGCGTTGGTGTTGGGGTCAAAGACTGGCGGCGGCGCAGACTGGCTGGCGCGCGCCCGCGCGTTGGGCGCGCCCGAAGGCTACCAGCGGGTTTTTATCGATGAGGCTGGCGGCCAACAGACGGTTACTTCTCAGGAATTGATTGAACAATTGACCGAGCGCGAATTGGAAGTGCTGCGCCTGCTGGCCGAGGGCCTGTCCTATGCTGAAATAGCCGGGCGGTTGGTGGTCAGCGTCAATACGGTGCGCTATCACGTCAAAGGGATGTATGGCAAGTTGGGGGTAGAGAAGCAGACCCAGGCCATTGAGCGTGGGCGGGCGTTGGGGTTGTTCTAACCACAAACCACATCTTTTCCTGCCAGCGGACTACATATTCATGTAGTCCGCTTTTGTTTGGAGGGACTTAAACTGGGGGCGTACACAGGATAAGCCCATGACGACTACCGATACTCACATTTACACCCTGCATTTTTCCGGCGCGCCGGGGGATGATTTCCTGGCCGATTACTGCCCCGCCGGAACCACACTGAAGGTTGGCGAGCACGCTTTTACTATCGCCAACCTACGAACCGACCAGGCGGGTGTGCTGGGCATCCTCCGCCGCCTGCACAATGTGGGCTGTACCCTGCTCGAACTCGAGTTCAAAAACGGAGATTAGAACGGAGATAGGAGAACCAATGATGGTCAATTCAATCGCAAAAATCATCTTTATCCTGATGGTTGCCTTCCACGGCTTGATTCACTTACTTGGCTTCTTGAAAGCCTTCGACCTGGCGCAAATCAATGAACTGACACAGCCCATCAGCCGTCCACTCGGTTTCCTGTGGCTGGTTGCGGCGCTGATATTGATCATCACAGCCGCCATTGCCTTCAAAGTCCAGTGGTGGTGGGCGGTTGCCAGCGTGGGCGCGCTGCTCTCGCAAGTCCTCATCTTCACCGCCTGGCAGGATGCCAGGGTTGGCTCCATCCCCAACCTGATTCTCCTGACCGTTGCGCTCCTGGCTTTGGGCAGGCTGCGCTTCGAGAGCGGCTACCGGCAGGATGTAACCAGCGCCCAGGAACGGGTGCGCGGTCTGCCAGTGGAAACCCTGACCGAAGCCGACCTGCAAACCCTGCCACCGCCGGTACAGCGTTACCTGCGCTATGTCGGCGTGGTAGGCAAGCCGAAGGTTGTCAGCATGTTCGCGGAAATGACCGGCGAGATGAGCCGGCAAGGGGGCGCATATTTCCCATTGACCGCCGAGCAGTACAACTTTTTCGACCAGCCGACCCGCCTGTTCTTTATGAAAGGGCGGATGTTCGGCCTGACCGTGCCGGGCTATCACCGCTACCAGGAAAACAGCGCCGCGATGAATGTCCGTCTCTTTGGGCTGTTGCCGCTGGTCAAGGTGGACGGCACAGTCATGTTCGAAGCGGATACGGTCACGATGTTCAACGATATGTGCCTGATGGCTCCCGCCACCCTGATTGACCAGCGCATTACCTGGCAGGCGGTTGATGACCTGACGGTCAAAGGGACTTTTACCAACCAGGGCGTCACCATCAGCGCCATGCTCTATTTCAACGAGGCAGGCCAGTTGGTCAACTTTGTATCCAATGACCGCTGGGATGTGTCCGCCATGAAGCAATACCCGTTCTCGACGCCGGTGTCGCGCTATCGCAACCTCAACGGTTACAACCTGCCCACCTACGGCGAGATGATCTGGCATTACCCGGACGGCGATTTCGTCTATGGCAAACTGCACATTACGAACATTGTTTACAACATCCAAACCACAGAACGCGCGCAAACACGGTGACAAGGAGATTTTGAAATCATGAACCTGAAAACATTTATCAAAACAGGCTGGGGCTTGCCACTTATGGCGGTCTGCCTGCTGGCCGCAGTTGCGATTGTCACCCAGCGTGCCCATGCTGACCCGGTCAAGAACGCCGATTTCCAAGAACTGGACGCCGTCATTAACGCCCAGATGCAAAAACACGGCCTGCCCGGTGTCGCGTTGGCGGTCATCGAGGGTGATGAAATCGCCTATCTGCAAGGTTATGGTACTGCCGGGTCTGGCCGGGCCATGACAGCCCAAACCCGCATGTTGATTGGCTCGCAGTCCAAATCCTTCACCGCTCTGGCGATTGCCCAACTGGTGGAAGCCGGAAAACTGGACCTGGACGCCCCGGTGCAGACCTACATCCCCTGGTTCCGGGTTGCGGATGAAGGCGACTCGGCTAAAATCACCATCCGGCATTTGCTCCAGCACACCAGCGGACTGTCTGGCACTGGCTATTCGGTCATCCTGCCCCATGACTCTTCGCTTGAAGAAGCCACGCGTTCGCTGGCGCAGGCCCGCCTGACCGCGCCGGTGGGAACACGTTTCCAATACTTCAACCTTGGTTACGATGTGCTGGGTTATCTCGTCGAATTACGCAGCGGCCAGACCTATGCCGATTACCTCCAGGCGAATATCTTTGCGCCATTGGGCATGAACAATAGCACCGCCCGCCCGCAAGAGGCGCGTGACATGGCCCAGGGCTACACCCGCCTGTTCGGTTTCAACGCCCCGATGACGGAGGCCATCCCCGAATATGACATTCCATCTGGCTTTATCGTTTCCACCGCCGAAGACATGGCCCGCTATGCCCTCGCGATGAAAAACGACGGCGCGGGGTTGGTGTCGCCGCAGATGATGCGCCAAATCTTCACGCCCGGGCTCGACTCCTATGGCTTTGGCTGGTTCGTTTATGATGATGGCGCGCTGATTATGCACGGCGGCGCCAACTACACCTTTCGCACGGACGTCAACATCTACCCCCGCGCCGACCGCGCCTTTGTCCTGCTCATCAACCAGGGACACCAGTTTGACCATCTTGTCTCTGCCAAACAAATTCGGGATGGCATCGAAGACGTAGTGCTTGGCCGGGCAACTGAACCTGTCTCGGCTGGTTGGTCGGTGCGCTGGATGGGTTGGGCGGTTGGACTGCTGACGCTTGTGCTGGCCTTTTTCCAGGGGCGCGGCCTGCTCAACCTGCGCAGTTGGCGGGAGCGGAGCAAAAACCTGCCAAAGGGCAAACTGGCCTGGGATATCGCGCTGTCGTTTCTGATTCCCACTGCGATCAACGTGTTTGTGTTGATCCAGATCCAGGGCTTTTACGGCGACCGCTTCAACCTGTGGCCGACCCTGTTCACGATGCGCCTGGTTTTGCCGGATGTCTTTTTGCTGATGTTGATTGGCGTTTTGCCCGATTACATCCAGGGCTTTTTCAAACTGTTTTCCTTGCGCAGGAAAAATTAGGATTATTTTCCAACTTTAGTTTCCGCTAACTGGACTGGATAAAAAAGAGGTAATGGGTTCAAAACGTGATAATCTTGTTTTTCGCGAAACAAATTTCACAGGAACCCATTACCATGACAAATCATACCATAGGCGTCTTAACCATTTTGATACAGGAACTGCCGGTCGGAACCAATTTAGCACTTTTACATTTTTGGTGAATGTTGGTCAGCGGTGCGTTACTTCCTAATCGCGGAGCTATCATCCCATCACTTCAATCCATCGGTTTAGATAATGCCGCCGTGCGGAGAGCCTGGGCTGCCTTTCGCAAAGGAAAGTGGCAGATGTCGATCATGCTGACACTCTGGCGTGAGCACGTCAAAGCACAACCTGGCTGGCAAGAGCATCGTTACGAAGGTTACCTGCCAGTGGTCGTTGACGTGACCGCCTTTTGGCGTCCAACACTCAAGGGCTGTCCCGGAAAACACTATCACCCCGATGCAGACCGCGCCTTGCCCGCGGTGATTTTTGGGATTACCGGCGAAGTGGGTGAGATCAACGGACAAAGACTGGCCCTGCCCCGAGCATTCGAACGAGTTCATCCTAGCGATCACAGCGAGAAACGCTTGTGGCAAGAGATGCTCAAAAAGGCCCAAAAAAGTCTCCAAGCCGATGAAATTGTGGTGGTGGATGCCGGGCTAAAGATCAGCGATCTACAAGAAGCCGGAATTGAGCGGTATGTGCTGCGTTTGGCAACCAACTTCACCGCGCGGCGGAATGTTCTGCCCGCTTACAGTGGGCATGGGCGCAAGCCAATCTACGGTCTTGCGCTGCGCCCATTGCCGCGCAAATACAAAGGCAAAACGCTCGAGGCCACCAGCGCCGATGAAAACCATGTTTTTGTGGCGGACGAACGCGAGATCCGTGTCGAGGTTTGGCGCAAGCTGATTTTGAATAAGGTTGTGCCAGATGAAAATAACCCAACCTTCGATGTTTATGCTTTCTATGACCCTGCTTTTGAGCAACCCTGGCTCTTGGCAACACCGGTAACGCTCAAATCCGAGAGTGTGCATGCCATTTACAAAGACCGCTGGCCGGTGGAACAAATCCCGTTGAGTGCCAAGCAAATGGTTGGGGCCCAGCGTCAATTCGTTCACAACCCGGAGAGTGTCCAGCGTTTGCCTGAATTGGCGCTCATGGCAGGTTCAATTTTGAGTTTTCTGGCCGCAACTTTCCCGGCCCTCCCCACCGGTTTTTGGGATCGCAAACCAAGAAGAACGCCTGGCCGTTTTCGGCGGCAACTTGCGGGCAAGCCATTTCCAAAAGATGCCGTACTTTCCGGGCAAATTCGAAAAAAGAACTCGGTGACGGCCCATTTGCCAAAAGGATCCCTGGCTCGAAGCGCAAAACCGGCCAGTGCAAAGCCATTTGGGTGAGTTTTACACACAATTCGCGCCTTTTCAAGACCAGGATTGATTTCTGGTATCTACGGCTACTTGTTTTTAGCGGAAACTAAAGTGTATGGTCTTACGCATTTTTATGGGAGTATCATCCAGTATCTCCGGGCTGTTGGCAGAAGATATGTATAAGGTTTTGCCAAGTTTCCCGATTGTTTTGATTTTATCTTCGGCAGTAGGAGTAAAAAGCTGGCTATCCCACAACAGGGCAGGGTCTATTGCGATATATCCCTGGAACATTCCTGGTTGGGTTAGAAGCGCATGGATCGCCAGTAAACCGCCCAGGGAATGACCAACAAGTATCCGCAAGGGCGGCGTGGGAAAGCTTGAATCGATCTCTGGGAACAGTTCATCTGTTACTTCTGGTAGGCATTGTGCCAATGCGCTAAATACCCGGGCGCGAAGCCCTTCATTCTGGATCAATCGTGCAACTTCCAGCGCTTCCCCGCTCACTTCAGGCAGGCACTGCGCCAGTTCACTCAACACGCGGGCGCGATTCCCTTCACTCTGAATCGTTCGCGCTGCTTCCAGCACCTGCCCCAGTTCTATTTCCGGCAGGCGCCGCGCCAATGCACTCATCACGAGGGCGCGAGATCTTTCATCCTGTATCGCCTGCCCGGCTTCCAGCGCTTCCAACAGTTGAGAATCATTCAGGTGGGGAATAAGCTCACATGTTGTATAGGCTTTTTGGTTGTCACCCGGCATCTGACGAATAAAGACCCAGGTTTGGGGTAATGTCCAGATGCCTTGCTGCACCAGGACAGGGATCAACTCTGCCGGGATATTCCCGGCCAGGCTGTGCAGGCTGGCTTCGATCAGCCCGCAGCGGATTTGCTGGCCGATGTATGGAGCTTTGTCGTTTTTTTCAATGGCCTGCCTGTCCAGGATGCGGCATTGTTCCCAAACGCGCTGGATATCCTGGGAATAGCCGCCATAGGCCCCTTCCAGCGTGAACCAGGCTTGCGCCCAGGCATGCTGCTGAATCAGTGGCAGGAATTTTTCAATCGGCTGGCTGGCGCGTAGCAGGTGGGCGGTGTAGTTTGTGATTACATAAACCGGGATTTGCCCTTTTTTCGTAGCATCGCGTTCACCGCTGATCAATTCGTTCAGGGTCTGCTCGCACCAATCCAGAAAGCGCTTTTCGATCTGCCACTGTTCCTGGCGCGGCATGGCCTCCCAGAAATACTGGCCCAGCTTGGGATGGCTGAAGGTGTAGCCTTGTTTTTGGTTGTCGCCAATGATGAAACGTCCCAGCACTTCCAGCGCATCCAGGATGTAGTCATATTCCAGTTCGGGGGCAAGCGCCTGCAAATCTTCCGTTTTCAGGGAACCCAGCGCCCCGGCCAACAGTTTCCGCACCAGGCTGATGTGCTTCTCCAGCCAGGGTTTCTTGTCTTTCCAGAGCTTTTTCTGGTCTTCCCACCATTTGTCAAAGTAGCCTTTGTAGCCGGGTTCGATCCGGGCCAGGTCTTGGGGTTGCAGCCGCCGGGCGGCCTCGCCTTTGGCCCACAGATCGCCAACATACAGCCCCACCAGCAGCGGATCACCGGCACTCAGGCGGTGCAGTTCGGCGACAATATCCACATCCCGGCTGAGTTCGTCCAGCGGGCAGCCCATCTTATCGAGCACATCCGCCACGCCGGGCTTGTCGAGCGGATCAAGCGAGGGGACCAGCGCCAGGCCGTTGCGATTCCAGTTCAGGCGGCGCAGCCAGGGGATGCCATCGTTATCCCCGGCCAGGAAACGCGCCGAAACCAGCACACGGACTTTGGACGGCAAGCTGGCAGGCATGAAATCTGCGCCGGGTGAATCGTTTACGGTGCCCCCAACAGTCAGCTATTTTGCAATCGAGCGATCAGCGTTTGCATACGCTCAAATGTATCGCGTTGCAAAATGGCCCTGTCTTCTGGGCTGGCAATATCTTCGAAATCGGCAACATGGACAGGCCCGACATGATCAGGTGAAGCAAATTTCTCGGCAATGTTTCCAAGGGCTTCTTGAACCAGCTTGTTGGATAGATGCGGCTTGAATTTATCAGCCAGCTTGTCGATACCGCCTGGGTAGTAGCGGATGCAGTAGTAAAGTCCCAGGAATCTTTTTCCATCAAGCGGGAGGCCAAGGCCATCGCCTTCATTACCAGGAATGGAACGATTGACGCTACTCGTAGGGTGGCAGTATCTTTGGCTCCGCCCGGCAGGGTTCCGCTCACCCTGATTTCGGTTGCCAATGAAAGTGCCAGGTCACAGCCACGCGCTTTTCGGGGACGCATATCCTGAACTTTCTGGGTGCGATGACTGCGTGTGGTTCCATAATACTCGCCTGCCAGGAAATCGACTTCTACTTCAATCTGGCGTTCTCCGATTTGAACGGTTCGGAAGAAAATAAAAGGCTGTTCGCTCTGACAATAACCGTGCGAAAGAAGCAGTTTCAAGATGGTTCTATAACCGACTTCTTGTAAAGTGCGGTGGTTGAGTGCGATATCCACATCCAGACTGCCAATATGGGCACGAGGCGCTTTTTCAATCAACAATTCCGGCACCCACCCCCCCAACAATAACCATATCTTCCTGGTATTCACTCAGGATGCGGGAGAATTCAATCATCACGCTCCGGGCAGCTTCAACCGCTTCGGCGGTGTAATCGGTTCGTTTTGTTACCATGTTTTCAAAATCTCCTTGCGCGTGGCGTCGGCGGCTTCCTGCCCGCGCCCGCGTGAAGTTTGTAAATCCAGGTATGTCTGAACTGGGCTGGCAATCTGCACTTGGTCAACCGTTTGGTTGCCATAAAAAACGCCATCGTCATAAGGAAGCAACAGGCTCACATTCGCTCCGCTGCTGACCGGTTTCCAGCCCAATTTTGTAAGAACTACATCTACATTACCACCAATATAAGCGGCCATCCGTTGATAGCGCACCATTGGGGCAATCCGACTGGCCGCTGAAAACCCGGTTAATGCATATTGGATGCCCAGTTGTTGGCAGGCTTCGCCAAGCTGGTATTCCGCTTCCGCCACATCTGCCAGGGTATAGATGTCCAGAGCCTGGTTACGGCGGAAATCGTAACGTTCTGCCCATTCATCTAACAATGCGGTTGGGTTGATCAGAACCATGCCGACCGTATCCGCTTTTAACCACTCACGGTCAGTCAACAATTTCTTGATGTTGGCAACCTGCCCCAGACTGACTTGCGCAGCATCGGCCAATTCCTGGGTCTTCCAGGCTTTCCTTGGCGTAGAAAGCAAAACGCGCAAAATTCGTTCGGCCTTGGGCGAATAAATGGAACGCAAATCGCGTTTTGCGCTAAAAGGGTTAGGGATGCCTTCTTTGTGGATGTAGATAGAGCCAAAGGATAGGTGGCAATTTCCCGCCTGGTCAAAATACCCGATCCCAGCTTCCTGACAAATGGATGCTGATTGCGGGGAAACAAAAGGCGCGCTGAAAACCCCGTAGCCATTGGGCACATCTGAAATGGCAGCTTTTAGCTCGTAAACCGCCTGTCGCGCCAATCGGGGCTGTCCATTGGGTTGGGTGCGGATGAGAAGTTTGAATTCACCCCCTTGGGCGTTTAAGGAAACCCATTCCCCAGTGAAATCTGCACAAGGTTGGGCAGATGTGACTTCCACAAAGGGGATTTGTTTCAGACACTCTTGCAGTGTAGTAGATGTGTTTTTTGATATTTTCACTAAAATCACCGTTTTCAGCAAATGCTGAAAATTATTATATCAGTGAAAATCAGTTGATGTAAGAAAATCAGGGATCCATCCATTTCAAGAACAAAAAGCATGATTGCCTGGTTACCAGCAGATTCCAAAAAACTCAGCTTCCATCACGGATTCTTGACGTTCTGATCAAAAAACACGGCAACCCGTTCCAGGAACAAATCGCGGGACTGGCCGGTGAACGAGTGGCGCTGACCGGGGTAGCGGACTAATTCAACCGGCACTCCCGCTTCGCGCATGGCGTCATACAGTTTGTAAGACCATTCGGGTGGGGTGCTGCCGATGTAATCGCCATCCGCTTCGCCAATGTGAATTTGAACCGGGATGTGGATATCATCCAGGTGATAAATGGGTGCGATTTCGCGCATCTGAAGCGGATCGAGGGCGGCCTGGCGGTAGGCATCCAGCAATTCGGCGGGCAGGGTAGCAGGGAGCATGTCGGCGGAATTGCATTGGGATGGGTTGATGTCGCTGATACAGCCATAGCCCCAACGGGCAATCAGGTCAGCATCGTCGGCGGAGTTGGGGGCGTACAGGACCGCCGCGCGCAGATCAACGCCCAGCGTCAGGATCTTCGTGGTAATCCCACCGCCCATGCTGTGCCCCAGCATCCCAACCCGGCCAGGATCGGCCTGGGGCACAGATGGAATCGCCCGGAGCAGGTGCATAACATCCACCACCAGCCCGGTGTGGAACAGGCTCGGCCCGGCGTCCGAGCCGCTCCAGCCGCGATAATCGGATGAAAGGGTCAGGTAGCCGCGCTGGTTGAGAAATTCAGCCAGCCGGTCGGTGCCATCCCCGGAGCGATATTCGGCGCGATTAAAGTAGCCGTGGTTGAGCAGGATGACCGGAAATGGCCCATCCCCCGGCGGGATTTGCAAGATGCCGGTAATCGTCAGGCCATCGCTGGTATAGTGGATGGGGTAGCGGGTGTAGGAATCGATAACGACGAGTGGTTCGCCGACCTGGATTTCCCCGGATGGATAGTTTCGTTCGCGTAAACCAGCGATGGTGTACGGGAAGAGAATGTCCCGCTGGGGAGTTGCACTGGCAGGCGGTGTGGTTTCAGAAGGTGTAGCTTCGGGGGATGGAGTTGCGGTGATGATCTGCGCGCGGGCAGGAGGCAAGTCGATGGCTGGTGTGGATGTGGGCTGGCAGGCGGTCAGGGCGCAGGCAGCGATCAGGCAGGCGAAAGTCAATCTCACAATGTAACCATCTGTCTCAGGGATGACCAAATTCTCCCGAAAGACATTAGCGCGCTGCCAGGTCAGTGAAGCCAGCGTGAAGAGCAGGCACAGGGGCTTATTTGGCGGGTAAAGGCCTGGATGTAGTGGGAGAGATCGTGGATCATGGGTTTCCAGTGTTCTGGTCAGCAGATTTGTTATCAGTATTCGGCAAAGGTATGGGCATGAATTTGAGCGTGATGAAAATACAGTAAAACATATTCAGTACTTTGCTTTATATACCCCTTTTTCAACCCACTCAAATTTTTCTGGATGCCAGCCCATGTAATGGACAAGTTTTTTCGCATTTAAACGCAATTCAGGGTGACGATCTCTCATAATTTTGGCAAGGACTTCATAATGGAGCGGTCGACCATGTGCTTTCAATTCATGATAAATAGCATCTAATACGGCATCCCTACGATCTTGGTATTCTTGCAGATATCGCTTATTTTGAGCAAAAAGTGTTTGGGTTTCGCGGACAAGTGTAGGATCGCGCCTAATCGGACAATCAGATTCGGCGAAAAACTCGCAAATATGGCATTGGGACTTATGAAGTGTTCTCCCAGCTTCAATACACCTAGGATAATCGTGAGCTGTAATCGAGATTCCGCCTATCATCAACCTTGTGCCAAACATTGCACTTTCAATATCAGGTAGGTCAGCAGGTGTAGGTCTCTCAAAAGAATAGGGAAGATCATCAGGTTTATTAAAAATAATTGTGGGTTTAACAAACTCCACCTTAATCTTGTTTTTGTTAGCAATTCTTTCTCGATCTGCATTTGTTGATTTTTTAGGTAAAGGGCTGCGCCCTTTCACTTTCGCAGTTGGCTCTTGTGGCTGATTATCTTTTGGAGCTTGTTGAGTCTTTATTTCTTCTGTAGCTATCGATGTTGCATCTTTTTGGGAATTTTGCTGCCCCATTAGCTTTTCCAAAGCAGCTTTAGCTCTATCGTGTTGGGGATTGAGCTCGATGACTTTCTTTAAGCAATATATCCTTTGGTCATCCGTTTTTACGCACGCATATAACCAAGCCCAAGCTCTTTCGAGTCGTTGGTTCTCTTTTAGAAGGCTTACCAGAATTTTCCCACCTTGCTCTGTGTTGCCTGCCTTAATGAAACTGACGACCTGTTCTAAAGCGTTGTCGACCATAGAAAAAATCAGTATTTTCTGTAACCAAAGCAGATTAAGTATTTTCTGAATCTACATCCATATCGCCCAATTGTGGCGCATTAAGCAAAGATATCATCTCAGACTCTGTTATTTCATCAATAGAATCGTTAGTATTCAACGTGTATTCGGAGAGCACATAATTGGCATAAAGCATAATGCGCCTGGGTGTGAGGGCCTTTTTTTGCGCAATCTTCATCATCATAGCACTGACTGCTGTCTGCGAAAACGGATATAGGGACCGCGTATCATTTTGATTGATACGGAATTGCCCAAGTAAATCCGATAGAAATTGCACGGCTTCTTCTCGGCTGAGCACATCCAGGTTTATAGTTTGCGGCTCGGCCCGGCTTTTGAGTTCGGCGCTGAGCAGGTAATCCACATTTTCTTTTTTGCCAAAAGAAAATGTCAGGAGCAACTGCAAGCCAGTAGGATGAGCATTGAAAACCGTGTGAAGGCTGGAATTGACCTGGCTGATGATGTTCGGGCGGAGTTCGCCAACGCGCTGGAACTCGTCAATCATCAGCAGAACCTGGCGTTGCTGTTTCCCGCCAAACGCAGCCAAGTTGATCAACGCGCTCAAAGCATAGATAGCATCTTCTGGTGTTTTGATGCGATAAGACACCCCAATGGCTTTCATCGAGTGGGCATCCAGACCAGGTTGGGCGGTCAGCCATTGCATTGCAGCTGTCGTTAACTCGATATCTTCATTGCGCATGGACAGCAATGCACGCACCACGCCCGGAGATTTCGAAAACATTGGGTGCAACGCCACGCTAGCGCCTTTGGAATTCTGTCCCACATCTACCAATTGCCGTCCAAGATAATCCCGCATTTCAGTGCTGAGAAAGGCTTGGACAATTTCGCGGTAAAGTTCTAGGAAACCGGTGGAGCGTTTAGGCATTACCGCATAAATCGGGATGATTTGCCCCTTGGTTTGCGAGCAGCAATATTTCAGGTGGTAAAGCGTGTGGGTTTTCCCCATCCCAAAGTTGGCCCAGAAAACATGCAACCCCGACTTGGGGAACAAGGTCATCTTTTTCAGCAGTCGTTCCAACTGCTCTTTGGTTTTGGCGCGACCGGCCCAAACAGACGCAAAGTTTTCATCTGCCGCTGTTCGGAACGGCCAATCTGACAGGTTGAAATTCTCATACATGGATGATTCCCCTTACCTAATGGTTTGCTGGATTGCAAAGTGTGATTTTGCTGCTTCTACGACTTGTTTCAAAGTTGCCATGACAGCATATACTTTTTGCCCGTCTTCGGGTTCCAGGCAAAAACGATTACCAACAATTTCGACCAGTTTAATTCCCTCTGGTGTATCCATGATCGGCGTAGGTCAGTCGGATGTTGTCGCCGATTTTCGGCGAGCCTGGAAGCGCGGGAATTTCTCATTCCAGGTTTTTAGGTTGAAAATGGCGCATTCAGAGATAAATGGGGTAGCCCAGGGCTTATTGTGCGGGCCAACCGTTGGGATGGATGCGCGCAAACTATCAGCCAGGTTGCTGAGTTGCGCACTGTCCAGGGTGTCCTGTGCAATCAAAACGTAATAATGGATTGGCTTCCCTTGTCTGGGCGCTTCGCCAAGCCCCAATTTATACAGAAAGGTGTCACGCGCTTTGGTCGTCAGGCTTCCGCGAATCAATGCCCCCGAAGTCAAACCATCCAGGAATTTCTTTCTGCCCCTGGATGGCGCTTGCGGGTGCTGCGGGTCTTTGACTTCCACAAACAGGATTTTGGATGGTGTTTCAATGACGAAATCCACCGCCTTCATGCAATGACTCAGGCCATGCCGGGCTTCATCGTCAAATTTCTCGCCAGCGACGATGGTTTGGAAATCAATCAGGATATCTTCTTCTTCCAAAATCATGGCTACTCTCCCAAAACCCGCGCCATTTCTTTGTTGTAGATTTCATCGTAAGCGTCAGCAATCCTGTTGGGAATCACGGACAAATAGCCATCACCTGATTGGCAGGTAATATCACCCGCTTTTTCGTCTTTCGAGAGCGCGAAAAAGCGCACAGTGTTGTTGGCACTTTTTTGCAGGTCAAATTCTTTCAGCACCACGTAACTATGAGTAGCGATAAAGATTTGCACCCCCTGGGCTTGCAGGTGCAGCAAAATCTTGACCAGGGTCTGGATCATGGACGGGTTAATGTTGGCTTCCGGTTCATCCCAAAACAGGGTGGAACCTTCCAGCAAAGTCCCGTTTTGAATCAATAGCCACAGTAGAGCAAATTTGCGCATTCCTTCGGCCAATAGGGTAAATTCCAATTCGCCTTGTTGGCTTTTCAGGAAAAACTGTTCGCCTTTTTGGACAACTTTTCCCTTGATAATCGTTTGAATCATATCAAGGAGTTTTTTACGGTCTTCCGAGATTGGGCCTTTGAGAATCGGCACAAAGGCGCGGTCTACAATATCGTAATACACTTCTTCAAAGTGGATTTCACGGTGCGAGTACAACGACCGGAAACCCGGCGCGTTGGCCAGCATCTCCTTGACCGGGATATACACGGACAGGCCGTGCCCATTTTTCCAGGAATCTTTTACATCGTTCAAGGAATCTTTCGCATGGCTGCTGAATTCAATCTTTAATTTCTTCCCATTTCGCGTTATGGTGGTCTCGCAGTTGGAGCTTTTATTGACGCGCTTGACCAACCGTCCGATTTGACCATCACGCGGCAAGAAAACCTTTTGTAGTTTATCGGCAATTTTGAATGGAGAATCAGGATTGGCCCGCTTGGACTCCAAAACAGAATACAACAATTTCAGCAAATGTGTTTTGCCGGTTCCGTTTTCGCCGATGATTAAATTCACCCCAGGGGAAAATTCCAGGTCTACGTTCCCGAAAACAGTAAAATTTCGCAATTCGACTTTTTCAAGCATGGCAGCCTCCTATGGCTATTCAATCATAGCAGGTAACTTCAACTTCCGCCACGTCTCCTCCACAAAGCGATTCGCCGCCGTTTGGTCGAGCGAGCGGCGGAAATAGGCTTCGTAGAGACGCTGGCGCAGGTCGCGCAGGTATTTGACGTATTCGTTGACCGCCCGCGTGACTTCGACCATCTTTTCTGGAATGTGGATGACGCGCGCGCCGTTGGCCTGGGCATACAGCACGTAGCGGACTTCAAACATGTTGTTGAGCATGATTTTCGCGCCGCTCTCGTCGCTGAGTTCTTCTTTGCCAAAGAACGAGCCTTTGTGTTGGATGGGTTTCTCGGGCAGCGG
>CAIJPN010000090.1 GCA_903822545.1 uncultured Anaerolineae bacterium
ACGGTGCTCACCGCCCTGGGTGGCGCGAAGGGGCAGATGGGCCAGGCCCTGGCCACGCTCGGCTGGCGCGGACGGAAATTCGGTGTGCATTTCGTTTTCGCCGCCCAGGAATTCACCAAGGACATCATCGGGCCGGTGCGTGACCAGGTGGGACTGACGCTCTGCTTCCGGGTGCGCAGCGGCCAGATGGCCGAGCGGATGGGCTGCAAAGGCGCGGATCGTATCCCCGAAACCCGCCCCGGCCTGGCGATCAGCGACCGGCATGGGCCGATCCAGACCTATTTTGTCGAGCAGTCTGTTTTCGGCGGCCAAAAGACATTCTCCACCCTGAGCGAACTCGAAAGCAACCTGTTCGCCCGCGCCCTGGCCGAGGGTGGCAGGCTCTCGCGCGCCAAAGTCATCGAGTGGGGCGGGGTGACCGAATGGCAGGCGCGCAAGTCCCTGGAAGCCTGGTCGCTCAAAGGTTGGGTCGCCAAAGATGCCAGGGCAGACAATTCTTTCGCGGTGACCGAGAAAATCCGCGTTTTAGTCTCCAACCACCCAACCGCTCCAACCGCATCCAACCCACTCCAGCCGTCTCCAACCTATTTCAATCAATCCAATTTCAAAAAGGAGTAATTCTCATCATGGAAACCAATCTTATCCCCCTCGGCATCGATGCCGGTAATGGCGCCTTCAAACTCTATGGCGCGCCCGGCGGCCTGGAAGTTGTCTCCCAGGTGGCCACCAACGGCACCCAGAAGGTGCTCTCCACCATCGGGCTGCGCAAGTCCAAGGCTCCGCTGGCCATTCATAACGACAGCGGCTCATTCTACGTGGGCGCTGGCTCGCACGATTATGGCCGTCCCGTGGAAAACCTGGATGTGGATCGCTTCAACGGCACGCCCGAAATGAAGGCGCTCCTGCACGGTTCCCTGACCCGCTACCAGCAGCGCTACGGCAAATTTGCTGCTCCGCTCACGGTGGTGGTAGGTCTGCCCAACGAGGTGCTCACCGGCGACCAGGCCGAACAGAACGTTGAGAATGTCAAACGCTGGCTGCGCGGCTCTCACACCTGGGATGCGGACGGCGAACCTTTCAGCGCGGAAATTGCCGATGTGAAAGCGGCCAGCCAGGTGACGGGTGGACTCTTCGATTACCTGCTGGATGCTCAGGGTCAGTTCATCCCCGAGCGCAAAGGCGCGTTCAACAGTGAAGTCGGCGTTATCACCCTTGGCTTTGGCACGGTGGAGCTGATGGTGGTGCGCAACCGCGAGATGGTGCAGCGCTTCACTTCGGGGGCCGCTTCGGGCGTGCGCCGCCTGTTGGAAATCGTGAACGGACAGCGCCTGTACTCGCTGGGCGAACTCGATATGCAGCTGCGCGCCGGACAGCTGGATACCCGCGAGGCGCTGCCGATCTGGGAACGCGAAGTGACTGGCGTGATCGAACGCCAGTGGGGCACGGCCTGGAAGCGCTTCGCGGTGGTGTTGATCATGGGCGGTGGCGCGGTGCTGCTAAAGGACAGCCTGCCAGCCCGCTTCAATGGCCGCGCTTTTATGCCGGACGAGCCGGTTCAGGCCATCGCGCGCGGCTTATACCGCCTGACCCTGCTCCAGCAGGCGCGTAAGGGCAAGTAATGGCGCGCGGACGACCGGCAGCGGACGCAAAAGCCTGGGAAATCTTCATCCACCTGCGCTTGCGGGTGGGTGAAGACGATGATCTGATCGCTTTCCTGGGCAAGTTGCCCCCTGGCAGGCGCGCCACAGCCATCAAAACAGCCCTACGCACAGGTGGCATGACCATCCACATCTCGGACGATAGCATTTCAGATGATGAAATGCTGGATGCCGTTGATGATTTTCTCAAATAACTGGTAACCAGAAATTCAACCGATTTTCTGGTTACCAGAAAAGAAATGATACGTAAGATGAACATTGATCCAAATTTTGAAACTTACTTAGCGCAGCGGGATTGTTCCCAGCATACGGTGCGTGGCTACCTGCTGGATATGGAGCATTTTTCTCGCTGGTTTAGCCAGATCAACGGTGAAGATCTCACGCCCGAGCGCCTGACCCCAACCGATGTGCGCCAGTACAAACAGCATCTTCTCACGATGGAGCGCCGCAAAGCCAGCACGATCAACCGTCACCTGGCTGCCCTGTCGGCTTATGCCAGGCGGGCGATGACAACCGGCCAGATCATCAGTGATCCAACGGTCGATGTAAAATCGGTGAAGAATTTTTCCGGCGCGCCCAAGTGGCTGGATAAGAACGAGCAGTATGCTTTGCAGCGGGCCATCGAGCGCGACTTGCAAATCTCCAATCTGCGCTACCCCAAACGTTGGGTGACACGCCGCCGCGATGCATCACTGACGTTGTTCCTGATCAACACTGGGTTGCGCTTGAGTGAGTTGGTGGCCATGCAACTGGGCGATCTGCAAATCTCTGAACGGAAAGGCGCGGTCACGGTGCAAAATGGTAAAGGCGGCAAACAACGCCAGGTGCCGCTCAACTCGGAAGCGCGGAAAGCCATTCAGGAATGGCTGGCCGTGCGTCCACAGGCTGAAAACAACCTGGTCTGGATCGGCGTGGAAGGTGAGCACGAGGGCCTGAGCGGACGGGCCGTGCAGCGGATTTTGGAACGCTACGCCCAGGATGCAAGTTTGGAAGAACTGACCCCGCATGTTTGCCGCCACACGTTTGCAAAAAACCTGGTGAACTCGGGGATCGGGTTGGAGAAAGTTGCCGCGTTGTTAGGCCACTCCAACCTGAATACAACCCGGCTGTATATCACCCCCGATGACCGGGAATTGGAAATGGCTGTTGAGGCGCTGGTGTAGCCAGCGCCTTTCTTTTTCGTTTGGTTTTTTATGTGACGACATCTTCTCTCCCCGCGTGCTATCATATTGACAATTCTTTGATGGGCCTGTCCTGTCAAATTTTATAACGTCGGAATGTTCTACTAAACGTTGGCTTGAACGGGTCGTCCTATGGCGGATGACTAAAGAGAACTCCGGCGGTTTTTGTTTTAACTGCCCAGTGTGGGCAAAAAACAAACTCAGCCACCCATGATCAGTACGCGCCTCGTTTTCGGCGGGATTATGTGGAAAATGTCCGTTGGCAGCCTGGAACGGGCTTGCGGGAGCCACTGCCAGCGATACTCAATACCCGTTGTACGTTCCCATGAACCGGTTGGCGAGGGCTTATCCGCCAGGTTCCATCCGGGGGAGCGAATGGCTCAACGCTAATACCCTGACGGGCATCACGAAAAACGGTCTTAACTAGGGTTGTTCCCGAATAGGGTCAAAGTAAGAGTAAATTCCAGAGGCCAGCGCAAAGAGCAATGACATCATCTTCCATGTTGGCCTTGCGGTTGCGGAAAGCATGCACCAAAACGTTGAAACGCTTAATGCCTGCAATG
>CAIJPN010000091.1 GCA_903822545.1 uncultured Anaerolineae bacterium
AAATTTTCGACGGGATCGACCACCCGCGTGTGGGTGGCGTGGACCCGGAACGCGACTCGCTAGAACTGCCGCTGGTGCGTCATGCCGCCGAGGCTGGCAAGCCCTTCCTGGGCATTTGCCGGGGCTTGCAAGTGATCAACGTGGCCCTGGGCGGGACGCTCTATACCCATATTGCTGATCAGCATCCCGGCGCACAACGCCACGATTATTATCCCGATATTCCACGCAACCACCTGGCCCATCCCGTGCGTGTGGAAGAAGGGAACCGCCTGGCCGAAATTTTCGGCCAACCGCTGCTGGAAGTGAATAGCCTGCACCACCAGGGCATCCAAAAACTGGCCCCGGTGCTGAAAGCCGTCGGCTATGCCCCGGACGGGCTGATCGAGGCCGTTGAACTGCCAGAGCATCGCTTTGGTTTTGCGGTGCAGTGGCACCCCGAGTGGCTGACTGACCAGGAGCCGATGCGGCGGCTGTTCAAGTCCTTTGTGGATGCGGCAGGGAATAAGTAAGTGATAAGTGAGGGGTTGAAAGCGGATAGCGGGCAAAATGCCCCGATTGGGGTGTTTGACTCAGGCATCGGCGGTCTGTCGGTGCTGCGGGCCATCCGCGCGTTGCTGCCAGGCGAGCGGATCCTGTATCTGGCTGACCAGGGGCACGTTCCGTATGGGCCGCGCCCTATGGCAGAAATCCAGCAGTTTTCAGAAGAGATCACGCGCTTTTTGTTGGCGCGCGGCGCGAAGCTGGTGGTGGTGGCTTGTAACACAGCGTCAGCGGCGGCGCTGCATCACCTGAGGGCGAGTTTCCCGGGGATTCCGTTTGTGGGCATGGAGCCAGCCGTCAAACCGGCGGCAGAGCATACGAAAAGCGGCGTGGTGGGCGTTTTAGCCACCCCGGCCACCTTCCAGGGGGCGCTGTATGCTTCGGTGGTGGAGCGGTTCGCGCAGGGCGTGACGGTTTTGCAGGATACCTGCCCGGGTTTGGTGCAGCAGATCGAAGCGGGTGACTTAAACGGGGCGGGAACCCGTCAAATTTTGGAAAATGCCCTTCATCCGATGCTGGCAAAAGGGGTGGATACGGTGGTGATGGGTTGTACCCACTATCCGTTTGTAATTCCGCTGATCGAGGAGATTTGCGGTGGAAAAGTGCGGGTGATTGATCCGGCCCCGGCAGTGGCCAGACAGGCCCAACGTCTGTTGGATGCACGTGGCGCCAAAGCCAGGGAGGAAGCAAAAGCCCCAATCGTGGCGTTCACGACCGGGGCTTTGAATCCGTTCCAAATGATCCTGCCAGAATTGCTTGGCGAAACTGCGGAAATGTGGGCAGCATCCTGGCTTGGATCGGTTTTGAGCGCTTAGGGGTTGTAAAAGTATTACTCCGCAGATTGATTTTTAACATTCGTAGGCAACCCCCTCCCAGCCTCCCCCAAATCCCCTGGTTTTGGGGATTTGGGGGAGGAGAAACCCATTTTTTTGCCAGGTTTCAGCGCCTTCCCCCAAATACGGACGCTCTCCAGTCCGTATTTGGGGGAAGGCGGGGGATGGGGGTCAAACGGGGTATCCGAAAATGCGGAGTTATTCTTTTGCAGACACTTAGGGCCGCCGTTTGGGGCGGTCAGGCAGTGCGCGCTCAAAGTCGCTCAACCCGCTGCCAGCGCGCGACCATTCGCCACGTGATGCGTTGCGGGTCAGAGTATCCAGCCTGGAAAGCAGGTTTTTGAGGGCTGGCCCGCCGCTTTTATCGACACTGGCACGGGCATTGGCAGCACGCTGGGCGATATCGAACATTTCGGTTGGGTTGATTTTGCCATCGCCCAGGGCAGCTTTGAAAGAATCGAGATAATCAAAAACCTGGAGTAGTGCGCCATCGCGGTCACTGGCGATATCGGTGGGGGCCATGTTCATGAACTTGTTTTCGCGATCGTTTATACCTTGGTCAACCTGGTCTTTCCACTGTCCAGGCAAATCTTTAATCTGCGCGGCTTTCTCTTTGACAGCGGCAGCTGTGGCATTGATTGTATCGATGGCAGCCTGAGCGGTGGACTGACCCTGTTGCAGGATGGATGTCATTTCGGCCACACTCTCCGAAATGGCATTCAGGTCTTGTTCAATGGCATTGAGCGAATCGATGGCGGCATCGGCGTACTCGCCGTAGTATTCAACGTAAGAGTTGATCAGGCTTTCGGCGTATTCAATATAGGCTTCGGTAACGTAGTAGTTATAGTAGGTGGAGTAGTATTCTTCTTCCGTGATGGTTCCGTCAGCTGTGGCGCTGGTGGTGGTGCTGGATGATTGGTCGGCATAGAGATAAGCGTTGGCAACAGCCGTTTCAATCATTGCGGCCAGTTCTTCTTCCGTGAGGGTGGATGCATCCACAGGGGGCATGGGCGTAGGTGTGGGCGGGGTGCCTGTCCCGGCAGGAATGGGCTGCAATGCGGTGACGGTCTGCTGGACGGCGTTATCGATGCTGGCTTTGGCCTGTTCCGTATTGGCGATAGCAGTCTGTACCCTGGAATCCATGTTGGGAGTGGCATCCGAATTGGCGCACCCACTGAGCAGGATAATGAGCAAGAGGATGCAGGCAGCTTGTTTCATGCGTCTTTTCTCCTTTGGATGTGCTGATAGGGGTTGATATTATGTTAATTAAACAACAAATCCGGTTTGAATCAACCGGATTTGCAGAGATAGTCTTGTTCCTTATCAGCTATCAGCGGGAAATACATCCAAATCGCGCGGGGAAACTTCCAGCCCATCGAACTCGGCAAAACACAGGTTTTTCAATTTCAGCCTGCGGTTACGGCAAAAACGGTCAAACAGGCTGTGGTAGCTGGTGGGGATGGCAGCCTGGGGCTGTAGGCCGAGCTTTTGGGCAAATTCGCGCACCGCTTCGGGGCTGTCCCCTTCGATTTCGACAAATTTGCCGTAGGGCAATTCATCGAGCGTGACCAGGCGCTCTTCCAGTTCGTACATGGCGCGGAATTTTTCGTAGACAATATTTACATGGTAGCCCAGCCCTTCCAGAAACAGACGGGCTGAATCAAAATCATTTACAACCAGTTCGATCTCGCTGCGGCTGAGCACGCCATTTTCAGAGTTCCCGGGGCCTTTAAAGGTCAGGCGCACATCATCATAGCGGCGCAAGCGCAAAACTTTGCCGCTGCGGCTCAGGCTGTTTTTGTCATCATCGTAGCGCAGGTTATACTCGAACTGGCGTGCGACAATTTGTTTTGCGCCCAGGCTTTGCAATCGTTTTTCGATCTTTTTCAAGTCGAGAACGTAGAATTTGGCTTCGATTTCGGTATTGTTGTGTGCCATCACTACACCACGCTCAAAAGCGACGCGCGTTGATCAACGCTTTCTCCGGGCTGGACTTTAATGCGCTGCACCACGCCATCACGCGGCGATTTTAGCTCGTTTTGCATTTTCATTGATTCGAGAATGACCAGCACCTCGCCTTTTTTAACAGCCTGGCCTTCTTCCACGGGGATGGCAACCACCAGCCCCGGCATGGGCGCCTTCAAGTGAAACTCGCCGCCCTGGGCCGTCCCTGCCCCCGCCGCCAAGCGAATGCGCTGTTCACGCTCATCTTCCACGGTAGCCTGATAAAGGCGCCCATGCAGCAAAACCTGCCAGTCTTTATCTTCCGGGTACACGTAGGCTTCATACGATTTACCATTGCTGATCATCGAATATACTGGCTGCCCGCTAACGGTATGGAAATCTACTTCGATGATTTTGCCATTAACACTGACATGCCGCTCGTTGATGACATCCACCGTATATTGCTTATCGTCAATCGTGGTTATATATTTCATGGGTTATCTCCTGCTCACCGGTGCATCCGTTCCCAACGCCCAACCCACTTCCAGTTGGAGGTATCACGCTCATTGCGCTGGACAAACTGCGCAGCACGCTGGGTTTCCTCATGCGCCACCAGCGTAGCCATCACCGCGGCAATTTCCATCATCTTGGGGTCTTTGTTTTCATGGATGGCGAAACGTTCCTCCACAAAACGAGTATCGTACTGCCCGCCCATAAAGCGATGGCTGTCCATCAGCGTTTGGTGGAAGGGGATGTTGGTGCGCACACCCACGATGCGGTACTCTTCCAACGCGCGGCGCATCCGCAGGATGGTAGCAGCGCGGGTTTCGGCCCACACGATCAACTTGGAAATCATCGGATCGTAGTACGGTGTAATCTCAAAACCGGGGTAAACGCCCGTATCCACACGCACACCGGGGCCGGTAGGCAGGATGGTATGCGTGATCTTGCCCGTGGATGGCATAAAACCATTGAACGGATCTTCGGCATTGATACGACATTCCATTGCCGCGCCATTGATCTTGATGTCTTCTTGTTTATATTGCAGCGGACGTCCACGCGCAATGCGGATCTGCTCCTTGACAATATCCACACCGGTCACCAATTCCGTGATCGGGTGTTCCACCTGGAGACGTGTGTTCATTTCGAGGAAGTAAAAATTCCTGTCCTTGTCCACCAGGAACTCAATCGTCCCGGCATTAACATAATTCACCGACTGGGCTGCCTTTACCGCCACTTCACCCATTTTTTGGCGCAAATCATCATCCAAAAACGGGGATGGCGATTCTTCCACCAGTTTTTGATGGCGGCGTTGGATGGAACACTCGCGCTCATTCAGGTGGATCACGTTCCCAAAGTTATCGGCCATAATCTGGATTTCGATGTGGCGCGCCCCTTCAACCAGTTTTTCCAGGTAGACATTCCCATCACCGAAAGCGGATTCTGCTTCACGCCGCGCCGACTTGAGTAGGATCGGCATTTCCTCCAGGCTTTTGACCTCTCTCATACCTTTCCCGCCGCCCCCGGCGGTGGCCTTGATCAACAGCGGGAATCCAATTTGTGGGGCAATGCTCAGCAGATCGTCATCCGACATATTCCCGACATCTTCCGTGCCCGGCACCACCGGCACCCCGGCCTTGCGAACCGTTTCGCGGGCGGTCATCTTATCGCCCATGGCCGCAATCGCCGATGGGTGCGGCCCAATGAAGGTGATCCCGGCATTGGCACAGGCTTCGGCGAAATCCTCGCGCTCGGCCAGGAAGCCGTAGCCAGGGTGGATGGCATCCGCCCCGCATTTGCGGGCCACCTCGATGATTTTATCTGCCCGGAGATAGGATTCGCGCGAGGGCGCTGGCCCCAGCAGGTAGGCTTCATCGGCCAGGCGCACATGCAGCGCCTGCCGGTCGGCCTCCGAAAATACCGCCACCGTGTCGATACCCGTTTCACGGCAGGCGCGCAAGATGCGAACGGCAATTTCGCCGCGATTGGCTATTAAGACTTTTTTGAACATGGGAACTCCGTAAATGAAGATTGTCGAATGCAGAATAATGAATGCGCTATGCAGATGGTGCGTTTTTATTCTGCATTGTGCATTCTGCCTTCCGCATTTACAAGGGTATATTCCCGTGCTTCTTGGCCGGGTTGGCGTCGCGCTTGTTCTGGAGCATCTCCAGGGCGTTGATCAGGCGTGGGCGGGTTTCCTTCGGTTCGATGACATCATCAATGTAGCCGCGTTCTGCCGCAATATACGGGTTGGCGAACTTTTTACGGTATTCCGCCACCAGTTCGGCTTTGCGCGCCACCGGATCTTCGGCTTTTTCCAGTTCCTTGCGGAAGATGATGTTCACCGCACCATCCGGCCCCATCACCGCGATTTCGGCGGTCGGCCAGGCCACGTTGAAGTCGCCGCGAATATGCTTGGATGACATCACGTCATAAGCGCCGCCGTAGGCTTTGCGGGTGATCACCGTCAGCTTGGGAACAGTCGCTTCGCAGTAGGCATACAGCAGCTTGGCTCCCGAGCGGATGATTCCGCCGTGCTCCTGCACGGTTCCAGGCAAAAATCCGGGCACGTCTTCAAAAGTCACAATCGGGATATTGAAAGAATCGCAGAAACGGATAAAGCGCGCGGCCTTCTCGCTGGCATCGATATCCAGCACCCCGGCCTGGACTGCCGGTTGGTTCGCCACCACACCGACAGAGTGCCCACCCAACCGGGCAAAGCCGACCACGATGTTCATGGCGTAGCTTTCGTGGATTTCGTAAAAATCCCCATTGTCTACCACCATCTGGATGACTTCTTTGATGTCGTATGGCTTGCGCTCATCATCGGGGATGATGTTATCGAGGGCTTCTTCCATGCGCAGCGGGTCGTCGCCGTTAGATTTGTAGGGCGGGTCTTCCATGTTATTCTGCGGAATAAAGCTCATCAGCTTGCGGATGCGGTAAAGTGTATCGGCTTCACTATCGGATGCCACATGGCAAACGCCCGATTTCTCAGAGTGGGCATTGGCCCCGCCGAGTTGTTCCTGGGTGACTTCTTCGTGCGTCACAGTTTTAACCACATCTGGCCCGGTGACGAACATGTACGATGAATTGCGCACCATAAAAATGAAATCGGTCAACGCCGGTGAATAGACTGCCCCACCCGCGCACGGCCCCAGGATGGCTGAAATCTGCGGGATGACGCCGCTGGCCAGGGTGTTGCGCAGGAAAATATCGGCATACGCGCCCAGAGAAACAACGCCTTCCTGGATGCGCGCACCGCCAGAGTCATTCATGCCGATGACTGGCGCACCGTTCTTCATGGCCATATCCATAATTTTGCACACTTTTTCGGCGTGAACCTCTCCCAGGGAGCCACCAAAAACAGTAAAGTCTTGCGAAAAAACGTACACCAGCCGCCCGTCGATAGTGCCCCAGCCGGTCACAACACTATCAGATGGGAATTTCTGCTTTTCCAGCCCAAAATCGTGGGTGCGGTGCACGACAAAGGTATCAACTTCGCGGAAGGAACCTTTATCGAGCAGCATGTCGATGCGTTCACGGGCGGTCAATTTTCCGCGCTGGTGCTGCGCGTCGATGCGCTCTTTTCCACCACCCAGGTGGGCTTTGGATTTGCGCTCACGTAAATCTTTGATGCGGGACTTTTCACTCATCCTGTCTCCTTGCTGAAAACGGATCGATATTGGCGAGAATTGATTAACAAAAGGATATAAACCAGCCCGACAATGCTCACGCCCAGGCTGAACACATGGTTGACAGATGGGGTAGACTGAATAAAAACCCGGTCAAACCAGTACCATGCAAAGTAGAACACAGAAACTGCGCTTGTGACACGCCCCGTATGACGGTTTTTTGTAAAAAACAAGTACGAATTTACCAAACCAATGACCACCCAAAAAGCGCCGCTGGCAACAATATAAGCAACATCCGCGCTATATTTTTCGAGCACCCCCTGGAGTTCAAACGCCACGAACACCCGCAGGGCATTCAGAAAAGTAAAAACAAGGATGGTGACCTGGATCACCATCTTATGAACAGGAATAAGGGAAAAATATCCCGGGGTGGGATCGGGGAGGGAAGGCATCTTGTTTTTGGATTACCGGGCAACTTTGAAACCAAAAACCAAGCGCTGTTGGTTGCCATAGGCAGGCAGGCCCTGCACGAGTGGGATGCGTCGATCAAACTGCTGGTCATACCGCACCGCACGTAACAAAATCGACGGGGTAGCAAAAACGCAGTTCATGCCAATTGTTTCAAAGCACAAATAAACATCATCGCGCTGTTTCTTGCGCAATGAAAAATTTTGCGGCGCTGGAAAACGCCGCATAAAGTGGTATGCCAGCCACAAAACCGCCAGCAAAAACTCAAGCCAGGGCCAAAACTTCATCCAGCTATTCAATCTCCAGGGTGATTTTACCGAGCTGTTCGTTCTGCGCCAGGCGTTCCTGGGCAGCGCGGGCCTCAACCAGCGGATAGATTTTATCACGCGCCACGCTGAGCTTCCCAGCCGCCACCAACCCCATCACATCAGCAAAATCCTGGATGGTGCCCATGGTCGAGCCGATAATGGAAAGATGTTTGCTGAATATAAAGCGATTATCGATCTCGAACTTTGGCCCGCCAGTATTGCCGACTGTCAGGATGCGCCCGCCTTTGCGGAGTGCGCGCATGGAAAGTGGGAACGTCACCCCAACATTATCTACCACCACATCCACGCCCTGACGGTTGGTGGCCGTAAAAACGGCTTTGGCCCACTCTGGTGCTTTCTCCCGATCGATCAGAACATCGGCCCCGAGTGACTCAGCCAACGCGAGCTTTCCTGTCCCCGCACCAACAACAACCACCCGCGCGCCAATATATTTCGCAATCTGGATACTGGCTGTATTCACCCCGCCAGATGCGCCGACAATAAGCACTGTTTCACCCGGCTGGAGCCCCCCGCGCACCACCAGCGAATGCCAGGCGGTCTGGAAAACCAGGCTGGCGGCAGCAGCTGTGTGGAAATCGAACCCGGCTGGTAAACGGAACAACTGCCGGGCCGGCACACTGACAAACTGGGCATACGTTCCCGAGGTGGTTTCACCGAGCAAATGCCAGTTGCGGCACAGGTTATCCTGGCCTTTCTGGCAAAAGTCGCAGTTCCCGCAGCCCAAATTGGCATTGATTACAACCGCATCGCCCACATTCCAACCGCTGACACCTTCGCCAGGTTCGGCGATCTCCCCGGCCCCATCTGCACCTGGGATGTGGGGCATCGCCAGTTTCAGCCCCGGCCAGCCTTCGCGCACCCACAGATCCAGCCGGTTCAGCGCAGCTGCGCGCAACCGCACCAGCACCTCGCCAGGTTTCGGCTGGGGGGTGGGCAGTTCACCATATTGCAAAACATCCGCGCCGCCGTGTTGGTAAAAATAGACACTTTTCATATTGGGCTTATCTCAATTTTGGACAGTGTACATCACGTACAATACCCGGTTGGGATCTAAAGGTGAATAGATTTCTTGCAGCTGGCCAATTGGAAAAGTTTGCTGAACCCATTGCAGCTCGCTCGCCCGCTCAGGGAGGAAGACAAATAGCAGGGTGCTGCCCCCAGGCAGCGGGCCGGGGTTGAAGGGCGCAGTCAGCGGTTCGAATACATCAATGCGTGGAATATCTGGGGTTAAATAGCGCATGGTGCCAATGGCGGCAAACATCCGCGGTGCGCCAAAGAAAAACAACTGTGGCTGCGGCCCAAGATCGTTTAGTAGATGGTCACTGAGCATCGTCCCGATCATGGCGTGCTCGCCGCCATAGATGCGTTTGGGGCTATATTCATTGAAATAAATATTAAGGCTGATCACACTAAGCAGCAGTGTGATAGTTACTCCAAAAGACAGCGCCAATCGCATCGAGAAACGTTGTTGGATCAGCACGATTACGTGCTCAATAGCCCAGGCCACAAAAAACATGGTCGGCACTGCGGTGGTGATCAAGCGCTGGCTGGATGGGGTGGTATCGGTCAACATCCCGCCTGTCAAGATGGCGGCCCACCACCAGGCCACCATCGGCGCAAGTCGCCGGTCGCGGATGCTCCACAGCGTGGCAGAAGCAACCCCCAGCAAGAACAGCATCCCGGCCAGCTTATCCAACAGCGGTTCGGTCAGCCCGTACCAAACAGCCCGGTCAGGGTACGCATTAAAGGCCAGCGCCGACCGCCAGAACTGGTCGAGCAAGATTTCGCCCTGGGTTTTACCAAGTTTCACGGCTTCGTTCACCAGCCAGCCATTTTGCAAGATACCCACCTGGTTGGTGCGCGCATTATACGTATCAGGATAGCGTGTGGCATAGGCAAACATTGGCCCACCAGCCACCAACAGCGCCAGAAGGAAAACACCTAACCCGGCCCGGTTGGCGCGCGTGATCTTAAACCCATCACGTACCCACAGGTAAAGAGCCAGGAAAAAGACCAGGATAACTGCCAACCGCCCGCCCGCATAAAAATACTGACCAATGCCCGCCACCACCCCGGCAAGGGCCCAATCGAGCCAGTTACCGCGCCGGTAGCCGCGCATAATAAACAACAAAGTCAACGCCACAATCAGCGTGTCTGAAACCTGCATCGAGCCAAGCCGCGAATAATGGATATGGTAATGGTAAGTCGCCACCAGCGCCGAGGTGAGGATCGCCAGGCGCGTTCCTTTGAGTTCTTTCACCAGCAGGTAAGTTGTCAGCACACTGAGGGTGCCAATCAGCACCCACGTCAGGCGCAGGCCAAAAATCGTGTTGCCGAACAAGGCTACCGTGGGGGTATTGAAGAAAAAGCTAAAGGTGGGCACACTGTACCAGCCAGTTGTAAATGGGTTGGTCAGGGTTCCATTCAAAATCCGCAAAATTTCTGTGCCCTGTTCGCCTTCGTCACCGCCCAGCGTGAATGGGATGCTGGAAACATTCCAGATGCGCAGCCCCAACGCCAGCAGGAGGATAAGAATCATTCCCACAACCGGCCATTTGCTGGTTTTTCCGGGATTTTGCTCCCCTGGAAGGTTCTCTTGCAAGAGCCAGGCTGCCATACTGACCATCAGCATTGCCAACACCCAGCGAATAAGCATCCACATGGTGCCGGGGGCCAGGTCTCCGTCTGCGGCATCACGAGCAACCCAAAACACCAGGATGAAAGCGCCAATGAGGAGTCCCACCCCTGCGTTTTTGCGGCGCTGGTTGGATGTGACCCCTCCCCCACCTGCGCCAGGCCCATCGGCCAGCAGGCCAGCCCCGGCCCGATGAATAACCCAGGTGGCCCAACTGAACAGGAGGGCTGCCCATAACAATGGCATCAGCCCAGGCTCAGTGTAAGATTTGGCCTGTCGGAAGGCGCCATCCGCCGCATAAACGGCCAGCATCGCCAGGATGATGAAAACCAGACCATTGTGTAAAATCGGCAGCCTGTGGGTAAGATCATCAAACCAGTTTGCCAGGTTGAATGTTTTGAAAGGATGAAACGCCACCTGCGTTTTGAACTGCCCCAAGAAATGTTTCAAGTCTGGGCTATGCGCAGGATCCCAGGCAACAGATGCTTTCCTGGCAGGTTTCCCCGCAAAGCGCTTCAGCACGCTGAGATTACCCTGCGCATCAGCGCTCAATGTGATGTGGACGGTGGTTCCATGCGGCACATCCGTGACTATTTTGATCCGCGTTGCGTGGGCGCCGGGATGTTGCTGCTCATCCAATTCAAGGTCAGGCGGACGCTCCAGCGTTGGGGCATCCGAAAAACCCGCATCAGGATCACCTGTTGAGGGTGATTCTGATGCGGGCGCCATTGTCTCGAGTACTTCGAGTGATTCGATGTGTTTGTGGGGAGATTCGATACCCGGGCTGGTGCGCTTGAACAGTTCGCGCGGGTTTTTTAGCTTTTCTTTCAACCAGTCGAGCACCGAAATATCATTGTTGGGTTGCATAGAAGTTTACTTCAATCCAAGTTCGCTCCGGCTGATAACCAGACGCTGTATCTCGCTGGTGCCTTCGTAAATACGTGTGATGCGTGCATCGCGGTAATAGCGTTCCACGGGAAGTTCCTTGCTGTAGCCCATGCCCCCATGAATTTGCACAGCCTCATCTGTAACATAAGCCGCCGTTTCAGAAGCGAACAACTTCGCCATGGATGCTTCCAGCGAATAGCGCTCACCGGTTTTCTTGGAATTTTCTTTTTTAATCGCCGCATTATAAATAAGCAGGCGCGCCGCCTCGATGCGCGTCTTCATATCTGCGATCTTAAAGCCTGTGCCCTGGAACGCGCCAATCGACTGCCCAAAAGCTTCACGGTCAACGGCATACTGACGGGCGGCCTCGTAGGCGGCTTCAGCAATGCCCAGGGCCTGGGTGGCGATGCCGATACGGCCCGCATCCAACACAGTCATGGCGATTTTGAAACCATCGCCTTCAGCGCCCAGCCGGTTTTCAGCCGGGATACGCACATTGTCGAATAAAATCTCACTGGTTGCCGAAGCGCGGATGCCCAGCTTGGGCTCTTTCTTGCCTTTGCTGTAGCCCGCCAGGTTTTTGGTATCCACCAGGAAGGCCGAGACACCCTTTTGCTTCTTCTCCGGATCGGTCATCATAAAAACGACCATATATTCGGCCACTGGCCCACTCGTCACCCACGATTTACGCCCGTTGAGCACATAAAAATCCCCATCGCGGGTAGCGCGGCTCTTCATCGTACCCGCATCTGAACCAGATTGCGGTTCAGTTAGCGAGTACGCGCCGATGGCCTTCCCCGATGCGATGGGAGTAATAAACTTCTTCTTCTGCTCTTCTGTACCAAATTTGTAGATGCCGTGGCAGTACAGCGAGTTGTTCACCGACATGATGACAGCATGAGCAGCATCTGCCCTGGAGATTTCTTCCAGCGCCAGCACATAGGCAAGCGTATCCATGCCCGCGCCGCCATACTCTTCAGGCATTTCAATACCCATAAAACCCATTTCACCCATCTTTTTGATGGTTTTATGGGGAAATTCGCCGCTTTCATCATGTTCGGCGGCTACAGGCACAATTTCATTTTGGGCGAAATCGCGCGCAGCATCACGGATCATCTTGTGTTCATCGGTCAAAGGGTAAATTGCCAGATCGCTCATTTTCTCCTCCGGGCAGTAGGGGTGAAAGGTATGACAATTATTATAGCATGTGGAAGAATTAACACTGTTACAGCTATCTATTACCCACAAGTTGGGTTTTGCCGTTGACGACAATATACCAAGTATCGGCCAAATCCTGAAGTCTTTGCCAACCGCGCCAGATCGCGGTAATACCGGGTTCGCCATCGGATTTACGGTCTAAAAAACCGCC
>CAIJPN010000092.1 GCA_903822545.1 uncultured Anaerolineae bacterium
GGGGTGAGGGAACTCCTTGCAAAAAGGCAGTTTGACATATCAAGGTAGCAACTTGGGTTAGTTACAAAAAATGTTTTTCACCAGATGGGCAGGATTTTTAAACCGGGGATGTTGACTCTCGATAATTACAAGCTGATAATTCCCTGGCTGGCGAGCTGGTCGATCTCTTCGGGGGAGAATAGCGGGGCGAGGAGGTCTCGGGTGTGCTGGCCGAGGCGCGGGGCGGGGTCTCTTTGGGCGCGGGCAAAGATGAAGGGGCTGTGGATGCCTACGGGGATGTCGTTTTCCAGTTGGATGTGTCCGCGTGAACGCACCTGGGGGTCGTGGAGCATCTGCTCGAAGCTGTTGACTGGTTCGATGCAGGCGTCGGCCCCGGAGAACAGTTCCAGCCACTCGGCGCGTGGTTTTTGGAGGAAGAAACGGGTCAGTTCGGCCTCCAAATCGGGATCAAACTGGCGGGGCAGTAAATCCATCCGCCGGGCGCGCTGGCAGAATCTTTCCCAGAAATGGCTTTCCATGGGGGCAAAAGCCAGGTGCTGCCCATCGGCTGCGGCGTAGGTGGTGTAAAACGCGGTTCCCGCTGTGACCGGGGCCGGGATGCCGCCGGTGCGCTGGGCGTGGAAGTAGCTGCCGCCGATCAGCGGGGAGGAGAGCGCGATCATGCCATCCAGCAGTGAGACATCGAGGTATGCGCCCTGGCCGGTTTTTTGGCGTCCAACCAACGCGGAAAGGATGGAAACCGCCGCCAGCATACTGCCGCTCAGGTCAGCCAGCGGCAGGTTGGGCAGGGCCGGGGCTTCGGGCGAGAGCGCGCCGCCGATGGAGATGTAGTTCAGATCGTGACCGGCGCGGTCGCGGTAGGGGCCATCTTGCCCGTAACCGCTGAGCGAGCAGTAGACGAGGCCAGGTTGGATGGCGCGCAGGTCGTCGTAGGCGATGCGCCAGCGCGCCACCGCGCCGGGGCGGAAGGATTCGAACACCACATCGGCGGTTTTAACCAGTTCGAGCAGGATTTCGCGTCCGCGCGGGGTGCGGAAATCCAGCCCCAGGCTCTTTTTGCCGCGATTGACCATCTCGAACATGCCGTTCAGCCCCAGTTCGGGCGGCAGGCTGCGGGCATAGTCGCCTGTGCCGGGCAATTCCACTTTGATGACTTCTGCGCCCAGGTCGGCGAAAAACTGGCTGGCAAACGGCCCCGGCAGCAGGCGCGAAAGGTCGAGGATGCGAATTCCGGTCAGGGGTTGGTAGGGCATGGTAGTTTCCTTTGGGGCGATTATATAATACCCGCACCGGGTATAGCCACAGCGGTTATTCAACTTTTGCGCGCATTTTGATTTTTTTATGCTATATTATTGCCATGAAACCCGAGCAAACTGTTCATTCTCCATTGTTATTTGCCGTGAATAACGGGCAAACTTTACCGGTAATAGAAGAATCCAGCCAGGTGCAGTTGCATTATGAACATCCCAACGGGAAACTTTTCCTGGGAAATTCGTTGGACTGGTTGGGCACGTTGGATAATGGCTCGGTCGATTTGGTGTTTGCCGACCCGCCATACAACATCAAAAAAGCGGATTGGGACACTTTCGAGAGCCAGGAAGCCTATATCGAATGGTCGTTGCGCTGGATCAGCCAGGCTGCCAGGGTGTTGAAGGAAACCGGTTCATTGTATATTTGCGGGTATTCAGAAATCTTGGCAGATTTAAAACATCCGTCATCGAAATATTTTGATTCGTGCCGCTGGCTGGTCTGGAACTATCGCAACAAAGCCAACCTGGGAAACGATTGGGGGCGTTCACACGAAAGCATCCTGCACCTGCGAAAATCGAACAAGTTTTCCTTGCGGATTGACTCTGTGCGCATCTCGTATGGGCAACATACACTGAAATACCCTGTTCACCCGCAAGCTGCTACCAGCAACTTCGGCAACGGCAAAGAGCGCGAAGAACAGTGGACACCCAACCCGTTGGGAGCAAAACCCAAAGATGTGATCGAAATCCCGACCACTTGTAATGGCATGGGCGAGAAAACGCCCCATCCGACCCAAAAACCGGAAGAACTTTTACGAAAATTGATCCTGGCTGCCAGCGATGACGGCCAAATGGTCATTGACCCATTTTCAGGTTCGGGAACAGCGATTGTGGTGGCCGAGCAGCTTGGCAGGAAATGGGCCGGTTGCGATATTAATGCCCAATATAACCGCTGGGCCATCGAGCGGCTGGAAAACGTGCGCAAACTGCCTGTCGCCGAATGGATTGATTTTGACCGGAAAAATGCCGCCCGCCGGGAAAGCATACGATGAATATTCCAGAGCTTGTTGATATTGCCACGGACAAAAATAACTTCCAAACTTTGAGAAATTACATCGAATTTTGCCAGCAATACCTGGACTTTATCCAATCAGGTTTGCAGGCGGTTATTATTTCCCAAAATGAGCAAAATTATTGTTTCTTCCAGTACCGGCGCGAGGGGTTTTTCAATATTACGCGTCCAATCAATGTCAATTTGATGTATTCTGCTGAAAATAGTGCCTTCATTAGCCAGGAATTCATAAAAATCCTGCAAAATGTTGGGAATATAGCCCAAAGTGATGAAACCAGCCGGGCAATTTTGCGAAATTCGATCTACACCATCCAACAAAGCATCGGCGCGACCCTGGATGCCCTGCCATCTGGCCGCTTAAACACTGCAAGGAAAATCAATGGTGACCTTTTTGAACGACTGGTTCGCCTGCTTTTGCTGGAAATCGGGGTTGATTGCCGAAGCGGGGTAATCAATATTCCGGTGACAGTAGACGGTATCGATCAATTTTCCATGAGCTACCAGCACGATTTCCTTGTTTTCAATGAGAATCAATTGAAAATCGTCGGTTCAGTCAAAACATCCAGCAAAGACCGGCTAGACAAGATTTTTATGGATAAATTTCTCTATAGCCGCCTGACCGAAACCGCTACGCCGCATGTCGCCATCTTCCTGAACGACGTGCAGCGCAAACGCGCAAAAGCAGAGAACGAGTACGGTATTAATTCCACCTTTCTTCCGGGGCATTTCAAGGGCTACACCGTCAAACTTAACCCGCTGGATGGCGTCTATTATTGCGACATCCGCCCAAATATGATAGTTGATCCATTCCTGGCATCACACATCAAACCCATCGACAGCCTGCTCTGCGATGACCTGCCACAATTCCTGGCTTAATTCTCACTACACATCATCCCATGTCCGTCTACCTTCACGATATTCCCCTCATCGAAGCTCAAACCCGCCTCGAACAGGCCTTGCGCGAGGCTGACCTGTGGCGGCTGCTCGGCGTGGAAGAAATCCCGCTGGATGAAAATGCCCTGGGCCGCGTCCTTTCCGGGCCAGTTTGGGCAGTCAACTCCTCGCCGCATTACCACGCCAGCGCCATGGATGGCTTTGCCCTGCGGGCAGAATCCAGCACCGGCGCCATGCCGTCCACCCCGGTCACACTGCTGCTGGCGGGGGCTGCCCCGCAGGCAGCCTACGTCGATACCGGCGACGCCCTGCCCGACTGGGCCAACGCCGTCATCCCCATCGAAAACGTCGAGCCGCTAGATTCAGCGGGCAATGTGCAGTTGCAGGATGTTCGCAAACCGGCTTATATCCGCATCCGGGCTGCGGTTGCGCCATGGAGTCATGTCCGCCCGCTGGGGGAAGATATTGTCGCCACCCAGCTTGTCTTGCCTGCCGGGCATTTGCTGCGCCCCGCAGATTTAGGCGCGATTGCCGCCTCCGGGCATGTCACCGTTAAAGTGGCAAGGCGGCCCCGTGTCGCCATCCTGCCAACCGGAACCGAACTGGTGCCGATTGGCGCAGAACTCAAACGCGGCGACATCCTGGAATACAACTCGCTGGTGCTGGCGGCGCAGATCAAAGCGATGGGCGGCCAGCCCACCCGTTACCCCATTACCCCCGATAACTTTGATGAAATCTGCGCCCGTGTTAGCGAAGCCGCCCAGACGCACGACCTGGTGCTGCTCAACGCCGGTTCCTCTGCCGGGGCCGAAGATTTCTCATCCAGTGTGGTGGAAAAGCTCGGGACGCTGCTGGTGCATGGGGTGGCGGTGCGGCCGGGGCATCCGGTCATCCTGGGGATGCTGGATAAAGCCAAAGTAGAAAGTGGAAATTTGGCCGGTGAATCATCTGCTTTCCACTTTCCATCTGCCAAAGTCCCCATCGTTGGCGTGCCCGGCTACCCCGTCTCTGCCGCGCTGACGGTGGAAATCTTTGTCGAGCCGCTGATGGCGGCCTGGCAGGGACGCCCGCCGCTGGTGCTGCCCGAACTTTCGGCGCAGATCACGCGCAAAACCACCTCGCCCGGCGGCGATGATGATTACATCCGCGTGGTGGTGGGCAAAGTCGGCGCGCGCACGCTGGCCGCGCCGCTGGCGCGTGGGGCCGGGACGATCACCTCGCTGGTGCGCGCTGATGGGCTGGTGGTGCTTCCGCGCGGTGTGCAGGGCGTGGAGGCCGGTGAGCCCGTGCGCGTGCGGCTGTATCGCTCGCAGGCTGAGATTGAGAACACGATTTTCTGCATCGGCTCGCACGATGTCATCCTGGATTTGATCGCGCAATTCCTGGCGGCGCAGGGGCGGAGATTTGTCTCGGCCAACGTCGGCTCGCAGGGCGGGTTGGTGGCGCTGCGGCGCGGCGAAGCGCACCTGGCAGGCACGCACCTGCTCGACCCGCAGACCGGCGAGTACAACCTTTCGTACCTGAAACAGTATGTGCCCGGGATTGCGCTCAGGCTGGTGACACTGGTTGGGCGTGAGCAAGGCTTTATCGTCCGGCGAGGCAACCCACGGGGCGTTGCATCCATAGCAGACCTGGCAAAGGGTGGAGTCAGCTTCATTAATCGGCAGCGCGGCGCCGGGACGAGAGTCCTGCTCGATTTCCACCTGGAGAAGCTGGGAATTGCAACCGAACAAATCTCCGGTTACGCAGATGAAGAGTACACTCACCTGGGCGTGGCCGCGGCGGTGGCCTCGGGCCGCGCCGATTGTGGGCTGGGCATCGCGGCGGCGGCGCGCGCACTCGACCTGGCGTTTGTGCCGCTCTTCCAGGAGCGTTATGACCTGGCGATGCCACTGGAATACGCCAATAGCCCGCTGATGGCTCCGCTGATGGAGTTGCTGCACAACCCGGCCTTCCGCCAGGCTGTGAGTGAAATGCCCGGCTACAACGTGGCCGAAATGGGCCGGATTGTGCTGGAGGGCTGAATGAGTCTGGCGCTGGTGGTTGATGACAATCGTTCTACCGCAGATACGATGGTGCAGATTTTGCTGGCGCTGGGCATCCAGGCACGCGCAGCTTATGGCGCGCAGCCTGCACTCAGTATTTTAAGCGCGCATGTGCCATCGATGGTATTCCTGGATGTGAACATGCCAGGTGTGAACGGTCTGGAACTGCTGAAATTCATCCAGCGCGACCCACGCCTGAGCCGCGTGCCGGTATTTGTGGTTACATCTGACGATCAGTGGGAAACGCGCAACAAGGCCATCCAGGGTGGGGCCAGGGATGTGCTCATCAAACCAGCAACGGTGGAAACCGTGGAACAGGCGCTGCGCGACGCCAGGGTGTTGTAAATATTCCCGATAAACTTTGTCCAAAATCCCCATACAAGGTCGATTATAATAACCGCCAGGAGGAACCCGTTATGCCTATCTCTGCTGGAATCGCTGCCCCCGAGTTCGAACTCGCTGACGAAAATGGCGTTACCCGCCGACTGGCCGACTATCGCGGCCAGACCGTTTTGTTGTATTTCTATCCAAAAGATGACACCCCCGGCTGCACTACCGAAGCCTGCAACTTCCGTGATGATTATTCTGCTTACGTTGATGCAGGAGTGATCATCCTGGGTGTCAGCCCTGATTCATCCAAGTCCCACGCCAAATTCAAGCAGAAATTCCAACTCCCGTTCCCTTTATTGGCCGACGTGGAGCATAAAGTCAGCGAACTATATGAAGTATGGGGTAAGAAAAAGTTCATGGGACGCGAATACCTGGGTGTTTTTCGTACCACTTTCATCATTTCGCCTGATGGCAAGCTCAAAAAAGTTTTTCAAGATGTTCGACCGGCTGGACACAGCGCCGAAGTACTAGCCGTTATCAAGGAATAAACTGCATTCTTATGGATCGTGACCTGCTGCGCGCCAGGTATGCAACATTTGCCGCCCTGGCGCTCGTTTTTAGCATTTTCCTGGCAACAGAACTGCCCTGGCATCCCTACATTGGGGTTGGGGTGGGGTTGTTAACTGCCGCCCTGAGCACGGCCGTGTTGGAATATTGGCTAAAACTCTCCCTGCAACGAGTTGCCGCCGGGCAGAAACTTGCCCAAAGCGAACAAGAAATCTCACAGGTGCGCCGCCGCCTGCAAATCTCACTCGATGTGCATCACCGCCTGCTCGAAGCCTGCTCAGAAAAAGATATCATCGAAGCCATCCTGCATGCCGGGGTTGAAACCCTGAAAGCCAGCGGCGCATCCTTTGTGCCCTATGATGAGTGGGGCAAAACCCTTCCGGCGCTTTTCCATGGCGATGTGCCAGCCGATGCCCTGCAAAACTGGTCCAGCCGCCTGGTTTCGCCCGAAACGCGCCAGATGTGCAAAAACTGTACAGCCATGCACGGCAGCCCCGGCTGTGTGCTCGTTCCCGTAACCGCGCGCATCTCCAGCAAGGCGGTCAGTTGTTTTGCCTTGCGCAGCGGCACGCGCGAGGCCGGGGTGTTCAACTACTTCTTTGAAGATAGCGCAGAAATCTCGCCCGAAACCCGTGATTTTATCGCCGGGCTGATCCAGACTGCCGCCAAAGCCCTGGAAAACATGCTGGCGCGCGACCAGGAAATCGCCGCGCTGCGCTACTTGCAGAAAAATACCGCCCCCAAAGCCGAACTGCCCGAATTACTCAAAAATCTTTTGGAAAACGTCCAACAGGCTTTGGATGTCGATTTTGCTTTACTCTACATCCCGGGCGCGGTTCAACCCGGGTTTTCATCTGCCCCGCAGCTTTACTCCAAATCTCGGGGCGGGGACGTGGCTGAATCAATGCCCGGCCTGCCCTTCCTCGAAGGTGTTTGGAAGAGTGTGCTCGAAAGCAGCCACAGTCTCTCGCTGGAAAACATCCGCCTGAACCAGCGTGATCACTGGAAGCTCCTGCTGGCAGTTCCACTTGTCTGGCGGGCCGAATCGCCCTACGGCGTACTGGTGCTTGGTTCGAATACATCCCAGGCTTTCAGCGAACGTCACCTGGTTTTGCTGGAAACCCTGGCCGGGCAGGCTGCCCTGCTCATCCAAAATGCCCACCTGGTTGTACAGGTGGAGTACCAGGCGGTGGTGGAAGAGCGCACGCGCCTGGCGCGCGAAATCCATGATGGGTTGGCCCAGACCCTGGCCTTTCTTAAAATCCAGGCCGCCCAGATGCAAAATTATCTTACACGCGGTGACACCGAGCGGTTGACCAGCACACTCCAGGCCAATTACCGCACCCTGTCGGATGCTTACCTTGATGCCCGGCAGGCCATCGATAATTTGCGGCGCACGCCCTCTGCCAGCCTGAAAGACTGGATCGGACAGGTGGCGGTTGATTTCGAACAGGGAACCGGCACCAAAGTCGATTTGACGGGATTCAGCCTGAGCCTGGATTATCCCCCCAATTACCAGGCGCATCTCATCCGCATTGTGCAGGAAGCCCTGAGCAATGTGCGTAAACATGCCAGGGCCTCGGTGGTCGCCATTCGCGGGATGCGGGTGGGCGCAGACGCGGTGATTGAAGTGATCGATAACGGTGTCGGGTTCTCGCCTGAACAGGTTGATGCTGCCACTCGTTATGGCTTGCGTGGGATGCAGGAGCGCGCCGATATGATTGGCGCAGATTTCCAGATTTCAAGTCAGCCTGGTCATGGCACTACGATTTCGCTGCAATTGCCGGTAACGGTTAAGGAGGAAATGTGAACAAACCTGTGCGCCTGATGGTTGTGGATGACCATGCGCTTTTCCGGCGTGGGCTGATCAGCCTGCTGGAAGAAATGCCCAACCTGCAAGTGGTGGGGGAAGCAACCAATGGAAAGGAGGCGCTGGGGGTTTTTGAGAAGCAGCGACCAGATTTGATCCTGCTTGATATTAACATGCCGGTGATGAATGGTATTGAAACCCTGACCGCCATCCGCAAGCTGAACCCGGACCAAAAAGTGTTGATGCTGACGATTTCGCAGAATGATGAAGACCTGATTGGCGCGATTGTGGCGGGCGCGAATGGTTACCTGCTTAAAAATACCGAGCCTGATGTGCTGCACTCAACCCTGGTACAGGCCATGGCCGGGAATTCAGTGCTTTCACCGGAAGTGACCAGCCGTGTTTTGCAAGCGGTACGCCGCTCTCAGGCAGACCGTAACCGCAGTATTTTGAGTGACCGCGAAATTGATGTGCTCAAATGCCTGGCACGCGGCCAGACCACCTCGCAAATTGCCGGGGTGTTGTTTATTTCTGAGAACACGGTCAAAACCCACATCCGGCACATCCTGGAAAAGCTCGAAGTCAATAATCGCGCCGAAGCGGTGGCGCGCGCCTCGCAGTTGGAATTAATCTAATCGCAAGCGTTTTGCGGTCTTTGCTGGCTAAGAAAGCGGCGGGTGATTTGAAAATCACCCGCTTTTCGTTTTATAAATCCCCCCTTCGCGTAGGGGCTTTTGCTGACAAACCGTCTGGTTTTTGGTAAATTATGACAGTGTTTATCTGCTTTTTGTTTCAGTCTGGATACCCATTCATGACCCATCATAAAATTCCAGTCCGGCGTGTTGTTATCATCTCAGCCAATCCGCTTTTCCGCGAAGGTCTTCGTACCTTATACGCAGATCGCTGGAAGGGGAAGGCTTTGATTGTTGCCACGCCCACCAATATGGCTGAGGCTGATGCGGCCCTGGAGAAGCACCAGCCCAACCTGGTGATTGTGGATTACGATGATAAAACCATTAACCGGGCTGAATTTTTGGAACATTTTTTTGATGGAAAATCAACCATGCAAATGATGCTGGTATCGCTGGGTGATGCGGGCGAAGTGGTGATTTATGATCGCCGGAAGCTTACCCCGGCTGATGCTCAAAACTGGTTAAACGATCCCTGGCAAGAAGAATAATTATTGTTTCTCGAGGAGAAAGCGTATGCAGAATTCACGTCATTTTGTGATTGTCGGGATACTGGTCATCCTGGTGGCGGTACTGGTGAATATGGGCTTGGACGCAGCCCAGCTCTTCCCGGTGAAAGCCTCCATCCAGGCTGTGCCTATCGACTGGATGTTTGATCTCCAGATAAAAGCCATCTCATTCTTTTTTGCATTGATCATGGTTCCGATGGTTTACAGTCTGGTAGTTTTTCGTCGCAAGCCAGGAGAAACTGGTGAAGGTGCCCATTTCGAGGGTCATACCGGGCTGGAAATTACCTGGACAACCATCCCACTGATCCTGGTGATTGGGCTTGGCTACCTGGGCGCGGGCAACCTGGCTGAGGTGCGTGCTGTTGATCCTCAGGCTATGGATGTGACTGTGGTGGGTTTCCAGTGGGGCTGGCGCTTTGACTACCCTCAGGGTTTTTCGTCCAACAAACTCTACCTGCCAGTCAACAAACAGGTTAACCTGACCCTGCAAAGCCTGGATGTGATCCATTCTTTTTGGGTTCCAGAATTTCGCGTAAAACAAGACCTCGTTCCGGGTGAAACTAATTATTTGCGCATCACTCCCATCCTGATTGGTGAATATAAAGTGCGCTGCGCTGAAATTTGTGGCGCGTCTCACGCCTATATGGAATCCCCGGTGATTGTAGTCAGCCAGGCTGATTATGACGCCTGGCTCAGTGAGCAGGTTGCCGCCGCCCAGGCTGCCGAGGCTGCCGCCGCCGGGAAACCAGATTCCAAGCGGGGCGCCAAACTCTATGAAGAGAAGGGCTGCAAGGCCTGTCACTCGTTGGATGGCGCTGCCGGGGTTGGCCCCACCTGGAAAGGCCTGTTCGGCTCAAACGTTGAACTCGCAGATGGGGCCACCGTCACCGCAGATGAGGCTTTCCTGGTCGAATCGATCAAAGAGCCCGGTGCCACGGTTGTTAAGGGGTATCCGGCCAATGCCATGCCCGCGCTCGGCTTGAAAGATACTGAGATTGCCGACTTGATCGAATTCATCAAAACTCTCAAATAGGAGTGCCTGTAATGAAAAACAGCTCCTCACGTGGTTTTATCACCAGCCTTTTGTTCCTGGTTGGCGGCCTGGTGGCCGGGTTACTGTTGGGTGTCATTTTGCATGCCCTGACAACCGGTAAATTTTCCGCCAACTACTTTACCGATGTGCCCTCATGGATGCTTGGTTTCCTGGTGGGCGCGCTGGCTTTCTTCTATGGCCTGCTTGGTTACAATGGCGTTGTGCGCGGCCTGGTCTGGCAGGTGGTTGGCACGCTGTCTGGCGCAGCTTTTGTGACTCTCGTCCGCTGGATTTTGGATACGGTTGGGGGTGGCGAATACACCCTGTTCGACCTGCGCAACTACGGTCTGAGCGAACCCGCCTGGGTTTTCGGCGGATTAGTCGGCGCGCTGTCGTTCATGGCGGGCGTTGGCGCTGTTGGGGATTGGTTCAAATGGGCCAAAGGCGACGAGACCCATGATCACCATCCCGAAGAGCCTACCTGGCGAACCTATTTCGGCGTTTCGCTTGATCACAAAGTGATCGGCATCCAGTACACCATGACATCTTTGTTGATGTTGAGCGTGGGCGGCCTGTTTGCGCTGATCTTCCGCACCGAACTTGCCTTGCGCCTGAAACCCGATGGCCCCAGCATGGACATCATCTCGCTCAACCTCTACAACAGCCTGATGTCACTGCACGGCATGGTGATGATCGTCTCCATCTTGCTGGGCATCGCCGGTGTGATCAACTACCTCGTCCCACTCCTGATCGGCGCGAAGGATATGGCCTTCCCGCGCATGAACGCCTTCTCCTACTGGGTCACTATCCCGGCGGCGGTACTGCTTTTGGGCAGCCTCGGTTTTGGCGGCTTCGACACCGGCTGGACGGGCTACCCCCCCCTGGCCACACGCGCCCCGCTTGGGATGCAGATGTTCTACCTGGGCGTGTGGGTGGCTGGTTGGTCGTCCATCCTGGGAGCGCTCAACCTGATTACCACCGTGCTGCGGATGCGCGCCAAAGGCATGACAGCCTTCAAAATGCCGATCTTCGTCTGGGCCTCGCTGGCCACATCACTCATCAGCCTGACCGCCACCCAGATGATCGGCCTGGCCTTCCAACTGAGCATGTTCCAGCGCCTGTTCGGAATGCCCTTCTTCGATGTTGCCAAAGGCGGTAACCCGATCCTGTTCCAGCACCTGTTCTGGTTCTACTCGCACCCGGTCGTCTACGTGTTCGTTCTTCCCGGCCTGGGCGTAATCTCTGAATTGCTGCCCGTTTTTGTGCGCAAACCGCTATTCGGTTACAAGTGGGTTGCCATGTCCTCCATCGGCATTGCGTTGGTTGGCTTCCTGGTTTGGGCGCATCACATGTTCACATCTGGCATGAACGAATACCTGCGCGTCCCGTTCATGTACGCCACGCTCCTGGTGGCTGTCCCAACCGGTGTCAAATTCTTCTCGTGGGTTGCCACACTCTGGCAAGGCAAGATCACCCGAGAAATGCCCACCCCATTCCTCTTCCTGCTTGGCGGGATTGTGGTTTTCCTGCTCGGCGGCCTGACCGGCCCCCCGAATGCTACCGTAGCCACCGACCTGCACCTGCACGATACCTATTTCATTGTCGGACACTTCCACGACACCATGTTTGGCGGCTACATCTTCCCATTCTTTGCCGCACTCTACTACTGGTTCCCCAAAGCCACCGGCAAACGGCTGAATGAAACCCTCGGCAAATGGCACTTCTGGTTGATGACCCCCTCCTTCCTTATCCTGACCCTGGGCATGATGCGCATCGGCCTGTTAGGCATGCGCCGCCGCATCGCCGATTTTGACCCCACCCTGGGCTTTGACGCCTGGCACGTCATCCTGACGATTTCCGCCTTCGGCATCGCCCTCGCTGTTCTGATTTTCTTCTTCAACATCTACAAGACCCTCAAGAGCAGCGAAAAAGCTACCGGCAACATCTGGGACTCGCGCTCACCCGAATGGCAGGTGCCTTCCCCGATGCCTGCCTATAACTACGAAAAAGAATTTGAAGTCGTTGGTGAACCGTATGATTACGGCTTGCCCGGCTCCACCTACGTCAAAATGTAACCTGGAGGCAAACCGTGTCTTCTAACGAACATTCTCACTCAAATAGCCTTTTCCAGGGCATCGTCACTTTTGTCGTCCTGGCTTTCCTGACGGCGGTGGAGTTCTTCATTGCCATCACCAACGCATCCCTCCTCCTGCTCACCACCGTAGCCTTCATAAAGGCGGGGATCGTCGTATACTATTACATGCACATCTATAAACTCTTTGAAGATGAAGATGAGCATGCTCACGATCACAACAGCTTTGCCTGGAAGCTGGCAACCAACCGCCTCGGGCTGTGGCTCTTCATCGTCTCCGATGCTTTCCTCTTTGGCGGGTTGCTGGTAGCGCGCTTCAACTTGCTCGGCCTCACCCGCCCGCACCTCGACCAGGTACTCGGCCTGGGCGTCACCGCTGCCCTGCTGCTGTCATCCTTCTTCATGAACCGCGCCGAAACCCTGATGGCGCAGGGCGACCGCAAAGGTTTCGTCACCAGCGCAGCAATCACCCTGCTGCTTGGCCTGGGCTTCTTTCTCGGCGTGGTTTTTGTCGAATGGCCCAATGCCGCCCACGAAGGTCTCACCGCCAGTGGTAGCGCTGCCGGAGCCGTCTTCTACATGATGACCGGCATGCACGCCTTTCACGTTCTCACCGGCCTGATCTTCCTCGGCATCATCATTCGCAACGCCCTGCGTGGTCACTACAGCGCCGAACAACACTGGGCCGTCGAAGCCGCCACCGTCTACTGGCACTTCGTCGATGTCGTCTGGATATTCTTCTACCCCGCCCTCTACCTGATCGGCAGGCTGGGCGGCTAAACACCCCCGCAAGCACTTACGCGCCGCGCGCTTCCAAAGCGCGCGGCGCACCCGGGGGAAAACAACAGGAAAACCGCTATGAGAAAACTCATCATCCAACGTACCCTTATTTCAATTCTTGCCGGTCTTTTAATATCGACCATCATCAACGAAACCACCTTCTTCTTCCTGCGCAGCGCAGCCGGGCGCGCACCCCAGCGCATCGAACTGGTCATCCCCGCCGGGACGGCCGAACGCGTCGCCAATGGCGAAAGCAGCCCATCCCTGCCTGCCAACATGGTGTTTGTCACCGGCGATACTCTGGTCGTCAACAATCAGGACAAAGAAACGCATACGCTCGGGCCTTTGCTCGTCCCCTCGGGCACTTCAGCCAGCCTGATACTTGACCAGGCCAATAGCTACGCCTACACCTGCTCATTCCAACCCCAACGCTACATGGGCCTGGATGTGCGCGAACCCGTCACCACCTGGACGCGCCTCTACGGCATTATCTTCAGCGGACTGCCTCTCGGTGCGTTGATCGCCCTTTACAGCATCGTCGCCAAACCCCTCAAACCCAAAAACGCCCCGCCATCAGAAAGCCCTGCTTCCTGACAACCGCAAATAGAACTTGCCCGCTCCAAAGTCTCCTGACTTTGAAGCTTTTCCTCCCCCAATGCCAAACCCTGGAGATTTTGGACTCCAAAATGATGACTCCTCTCACCTTCTTTAACCGCCGCTGGTGGTGGACAACCCTGCTGGTCATCGCTGGAACGCTGGTTTGCGCCCGCCTTGGCATCTGGCAGCTAGACCGGCTCGAACAGCGCCGCGCCTTCAACACCCACTACCTGGATATGGTTGCCATGGCCCCGCTGACTCTCACCGGCGACCAGCCTGGCCTCACCGACCAGGAATATCGCCGCGTCACCGTCACCGGCCAGTACGATTTTGAGAACCAGGTTGCACTGCGCAACCAGTATCACGGTGACCAATACGGCTACCAGCTTCTCACCCCGCTCAAACTGGCCGATGGAACAGCCGTCATCATCGAGCGTGGCTGGATTCCTGCAGAGGGCAATGCTGCCCCTGAAGGGTGGCGTCAATATGACCAGCCTGGTTCAGTGACCATCAACGGAATCCTGCGTCTCGGCCAGACCAAACCCGATGTGGGCGGCATCCCCGATGCAGAACTGGCTCCCGGCCAAACCCGCCTCGATTTCTGGAATATCGTTAACCTGGAGCGTATCGCGCTACAGACACCCCATAAAATCCTGCCGGTTTTTATCCAACCCAACCCGACTCCGGCTCCCTCTCAGCCTCCATACCCCTATCAACCCGAAGTGGAGATTTCTGAAGGCTCGCACATGGGTTACGCCTTGCAATGGTTCACCTTTGCCACCATATTGTTTGTCGGCTATCCCTTCTTTGTGCGCAAACAGGAACAAAAAACTGCCATTACCCCATCGGACTCCCAGGTCTCTTGACCTGGGTCTGCAAAAGTGAGCTTTTGCACTCCAAAAAACAACGCGCGGAGTTTTGCTCCGCGCGTTGTTTTTTTACCGGCCAAACTACCCGCCGAGTTCCACCACCAGCGCATCATAATACGTCCCTGCCCCGAAACCATCGACCAGGATGTGATCTTGCGGCTTCATCTGCGGCAGGTAGCGCAGGAAGGCGATCATATTTGAAGCGGCACTGACATTCCCGAAATCATTTACCAGCCAGGGCATCGGCAAGACAATCCCTTCGTTGGAGAGATGCTTCTCTTTTAGCTTGTTGATCTTGTAGTTGGCATGGTGCACAATCGCCACCGCCGGGGCTTTGCCTTCCATGCCTAGTTCGGCCAGTTTGGCCTGGTACATGGCATAAACTTCGCGCACCAGCTGTACGCCCGTGCGCACAAAGAGTTTAACCATGCCCATTGGCCCGGCCATGGCGATGGAGTCACCGCTGGCAGGTTCGTGCATCAGCCCGGCCACGCGGATGTGCGTTGGGCTGGTCTGGGTTACATCCACGTTACTGCCATCCACCTTTTGCGGATTATGCGGGTAATACATCAGCACCTGTAACACGCCTTCTTCATCGTAAACTTCGTGCGATTTGCCCGCCAGGAATTTCATCGTCTTGCCAGGGATAACGCCAATCACACCGGCGGCGTTACCGAACAGTTGCAGCGCATTGGTATCCGGTGACGAATCTACAAAGCGGCTCAGGCCCTCGATACCGCCTACCAGCACTTTTTTGCCGTAAAGCTGCTCGGCGATGTTCTTCTCAAGTTGGACATTCTCTGGCAGGGCGGGGTTGAGAGCCAGGTGCAGCCCGCTCGTTGAACTGTCGCAGGCTTTGTGGATGACCACTTTCAGGGCTGAATCCGGAATCCCGGCATTGCGGCAGATGATTTGCAGGTAATCATCTGAAAGTGGGGCGCTTAGACCGATCAAGACACCCTCCACCTCCGCTGCCTGCCAGTTGCAGGCTTTCAGCGCCTCCTTCAAGAAGCGCGTCCCCACTTCGATTTCCACCTTGGCATTATCCTCATGCGAAAGCTGGACGATATGCTGGCGGCTGATAAATCCCAGGTCGGCCAGCGATAGCCGCTCCTCGGGCAGCATGGCGCGGCCCAGGCGCGCTTCGATAAAAGCGGGCAGGTTTTCATTATTGTAACTATCGCCCCAACTGCCATACACGCCGCCGATTCCTACCGATACATTGGAAACACGCTCAAACCCCATCGGAATGCCCGGCCCGATCGGGATAATATCCTTTTCAGTGCCAGGGCGATCATAGAAAGATGTTGATGTTGCGACATTATCAGTTGTAGCCATCGTAATTTCTCCTTAAATAGTTCAAAGGGGGAAACCCCCAACCCCCATAGAAGTTCCGTAGATGCTATCTATTACCCACAAGTTGGGTTTTGCCGTTGACGACAATATACCAAGTATCGGCCAAATCCTGAAGTCTTTGCCAACCGCGCCAGATCGCGGTAATACCGGGTTCGCCATCGGATTTACGGTCTAAAAAACCGCCCA
>CAIJPN010000093.1 GCA_903822545.1 uncultured Anaerolineae bacterium
ATTGCAGGCATTAAGCGTTTCAACGTTTTGGTGCATGCTTTCCGCAACCGCAAGGCCAACATGGAAGATGATGTCATTGCTCTTTGCGCTGGCCTCTGGAATTTACTCTTACTTTGACCCTATTCGGGAACAACCCTAATATCGTTAGATGAGGCTCATTAGTGCTTTCCCTGATTGACGCAGTTAATTGGTCATGCTATTATGGCTGTGTAATTATTTTCTCTTATCATTTTATGGAGGTATTATTATGAGCGCAGATTTTATTGCTCGTGTTATTGGCTTGGGTTTGTTCCTGTTCATGGGTGGGTATCTTGGATTTAGTTTCAGCCGTGCAATCCAGGGAGATGTATATGCTATCACAGTCAGCTTTGGGTTGATCGGAGGTGTGTTTGGCGCGGTATTCAGCCCATACATTTCCACAAAACCGATGAAAGCTTTACGCGCACGCCTGAGCCGTATCTCAGCAGAATCGCTTTTTGCCGGGCTGGTGGGGTTGGTCGTTGGGCTGGTGGTTGCTGCCCTTTTGACCTTCCCGTTATCGCTGCTGCCCGACCCGTTGGGGAACATCCTGCCGGTCATTATGGTGGTTTTGTTTGGATATTTTGGCGTTGCCCTGTTTGTGATGCGCCAAACCGATATGATGAACGTTTTCTCATCGATTATGGGACGCGGCGGCAGCGGTGACGCAAGTACAGCCGGAACCTGGGGCCAGATTGCCCGCAACGTGCTGCTGGATACCAGTGTCATCATCGATGGGCGCGTAGCTGACATTGCCAAGACCGGGTTCCTGCCGGGCACGCTGCTCATCCCGCGCTTTGTCTTGAACGAGTTGCAATATATCGCCGATTCTTCTGACAGCTTGCGCCGCCAGCGTGGCCGCCGTGGCATGGAAGTGCTGGCCGAACTGCAAAAGCTGACAAATATCACCGTGCGCATCAGCGATATCGATGTGGATGGCATGCGCGAGGTAGATGATAAACTGGTCATCCTGGCCCGCCAGTTAAAATGCCCAATCCTGACCAATGACTACAACCTGAACCGTGTCGCTGAATTGCAGGGTGTCACCATTCTCAACATCAACGAACTTGCCAATGCCGTCAAATCGGTGGTGCTGCCGGGTGAATCAATGGAAATCAACATCATCCAGGAAGGCAAAGAAATGAACCAGGGTGTTGGCTATATGGATGATGGAACCATGGTTGTGGTCGAAAATGGCAACCGCTACATTGGCCGTATCAAACATGTGTCGGTTACCAAAGTGCTCCAGACTGCTGCCGGACGCATGATTTTTGCCAAACCGGAAGATTAATAAGGCAGTTTGGTGACTTTGCTGCACAAAGATTATTTTCACCACGGAGAACACGGAGTTTTTGAGTTTTTCCTGGCGGAAAATTCGCGTTTTTGACAACAAACTGGCGTTTTTCTCTCCGTGAACTCTTTGCCTCCGTTTCTCGGTGATTTGCTGGGTTTTCCAGGCCGGTTTTGTGACCAATAAATCATTGCGTCCCAGCAACTTTGCGTTAAGCATCGCCCCGAAATTTTGAGAAGATGCGTAGTTTGTAACCAATAAAGAGTGACAAGAAGGCGCGGCCCAAACCGCGCCTTTTCTTTCCCGCCGATCAATTGCCAGTCTGGATCGTGATAAAAATCGGTATCCAACCGCCAGTTTCCATAAACGGAACAATAACGCTAACCGCGAAACACCCAATCCTGCCAAGGCCGTCAAGTTTTTATAATTCCATGGCGATTGGCGCTCGGACTAAAAAAGCATTGGGTGAGGTTGGGTTCGTACTTGAGTTAAGGGTTCAACGGTGGGTATAATGAATAAGACTATATTGGCCGAATCAAGCAGGATTCATGTTAAACACCCTTGAAAACAGGTTAATTGCCCTTTTCTCCGCTTTTGCACTGCTGGTGCTAATTTCGGTTGGCGCAACCACCTGGGGATTAGAAACCCAGCGGCAGGATGCCGTGCTGATCAACCTGTCTGGACGCCAGCGCATGTTGGCGCAGCAAATGGCCCGGCTGGCCTTTGAAGCAGGCGCAAGCGGAGCCATCAACAATGCCGCGCTGCAAGAATCGGAGCAAATATTTGGGCAGACTCTTTCCGCGCTGAAAGATGGTGGATCCGTTCCCTACCTGCCGCAAAGCCCCATCTCGATTCCGGGCACACAAGACCCACAGCTGCGCTCCGCGTTGGGAGATGTGGAGCAAACCTGGGGGGAGTATCAAATCCTGCTCGACAGGCTGCAACAACCCCCCGGCGATGATCCTGCTTTCGCCCTGACGCTGGCCGCCGTTGAACAGACCTCCTCCACACTGGTGCAGCAAGCCGACGTGGTTGTGCGGCTCTACGAGGCCGCTTCCACTGCCAAAGTCAACCGGTTGCGCGCCATCCAGATCAGTTTCCTGGCCTGTGCGCTGGCCCTGCTGGCGGCAGGAGCCTGGATCACGCGCCAATCTGTGCTTTTACCGCTCCGGCAGCTTTCACGGGCGGCGAAGCGTCTTGGGGAGAACGATCTCGATACGGTGGTGGCGGTTGAAGGGCCGGTGGAACTGCGCGAACTGTCCAAATCCTTCGATGCTACCCGGCTCAGCTTGCGTTCATCCCGCCAGGAATTGCTGCAACTAAACACCAGCCTGGAAGAGCGCGTGGCCCGGCGTACCCGTGAGTTGGAAACCCTCAACGAAGTCAGCCGCGACATCTCATCGCGGCTGGATATCCAGCAGGTGTTGAACTCGGTGACCGAAAAAGCGCGTAGTTTGCTGGGCAGCGAGGTGGCTTCGCTCTGCCTGGTGGATGAGAGCCAGCACTGGATGAAACTGCAAGCCGTCAGTGGGCCGGAAAGTGCGGTTGCCGGGCACACCGTCTGCGCAGATGAAGACCTGGCGGGGGCCGTGTTGAAAAGCGAACAGGCCCTGGTCTGCGGGTTGGGCGCGTGCCGGGGTGGCTGCCGCATGATGGCTGACCCCTATAAGGTCAGTCACCTGGCCGCGCCGCTGCGCATCGGCGAGCGGGTGATTGGGGCGCTGTGTGTGGGCAGTGTTTCACAGGATCGTTTTGCCGTCGAATCGGCCGAAATGCTGACCAAACTTGCCAACGCTGCCGCCATCGCATTGGAAAATGCCCGGTTGTACGCGCAGGCTGAAAAAGTCGCCACGCTGGAAGAGCGCCGGCGCGTGGCTGCCGACATGCACGATGGCCTGGGGCAAACGCTCAGCTACCTCGGCCTGATGACTGACCAGGTGGTGGAGTTTTTATCGGCCGGGCGGGATGGGGCTGCGCTGGAACATCTCCAGAAAACCCGCCAGACAATCCAATCTGCCACAGCCGAGGTGCGCCGCGCCATCAACAACCTGATGAGCGACAGCCCCTCCGCGCTGGATTTATGCACCCGGCTGCATAACATTGCGGATGAGTTTGCCGCGGAACACAATTTGCCCGTTTCCTGGTATGAAGATTCGGCTTTTGCGCCCAGGCCTGAGCGCAAAGTCGCGGACCAGGTGCTGAACATCACCCGCGAGGCGCTCACCAACGTGGCGCGGCATGCCGAGGCGCACAAAGCCACGCTCCAGGTGGGAAATACTGCAGGGCATTACTATGTTTCGGTTCAGGATGATGGCCACGGGTTCGATGCCACTCAGCCCGGGCCGAGCGGCCATTTTGGGTTGCAGATCATGAAGTCGCGCGCCATGCTGGTCGGTGGTCAGCTTGAGGTTGAATCTGCGCCAGGGCGCGGAACACGCGTTACATTGATCTGGCCCATGGGGAAGGACGGATAACCCATGCCACGAGTGCGCGTTTTACTGGCCGATGACCATGCCCTGTTCCGCGAGGGGCTGGCAGGAATTGTCAACAACCAGCCGGATATGGAAGTGGTCGGCGAAGCGAACGATGGGCTGGAGGCGCTGGTGAAAGCCCGCGAGCTTAAACCTGACCTGATCTTGATGGATGTGCAGATGCCAGGCATGGATGGCCTGGAAGCCACCCGCCAGATCAAACAGGCCTTGCCAGCCACCACAATTGTGGTGCTGACCGTCCGCGATGATGACGAGAAGTTATTCGAAGCGTTGAAGAATGGCGCGCAGGGCTACCTGCTCAAAGACATCCGCTCGGCAGAGATGCTGGCGCTGTTGCGCGGGGCGCTGCACGGCGAGGCGGCGCTCTCGCCCGGCATGGCAGGCCATGTGCTGGCCGAATTCCGCCGCCTGAGCAAGTTTGCCGGTGAACCTGATCGGGAGGAAAACACCGGTTTAACGGAACGCGAGCAACAGGTATTGTTGCAGGCATCGCTGGGATCCACGGATAAGGAGATCGCCGAGGTGTTGAGCATCAGCCTGAATACGGTCAAAACACACATTCGCAACATCCTGGCCAAGCTGCAAGTTTCCACACGCCGCGAGGCGGCCAGGGTGGCGCGCGGCCGCGGGCTGATGTAGCTAAAAAGAAGTAATTCTTTCTAAAAAAGAGTGGTGCTAAATCACTCTTTTTTCGTTCCTGTTGCGGGATGGGGAGGGATACGGCCGCACAGCTTTTTCAGTATCCTGTAGTTATGCAAAAACAACGTGTCCTGCTGGTCTGCTCCCAACACCTGTTCGGTGAAAGCCTGGATGCTGTCTTGCGCGCTGCTCAGGATATGGAAATCCTCGGCCCGTGGGAAATTAACGAGGAGGTCTGCCAGCGCCTTGAAACGGTCAGCCCCGATGTGGTTGTCATTGCCAGCGAAAACCCGCACAACCGACCTGTCACCCGGCTGATCGCCTCGATTATCGAGCGCTACCCCGAGCTTTCAGTCATTCGCGCTGGGCTGACCGATAAGACCCTGCGCGTTTTCTCCACCCACAGCCTGCCAGCCCGGGGCGCGGACCTGGTCGAGGCCATCCGCAGCATCCACCGGCCTGATTTGTCATCCCATCCACTTGACGAGGTGTAATTTATGAAGAAGAAAACTCCGGCCCAACGTTTGCTTTTGCTCGGCTTGATTGCTTTCCTGCTGGCTGGCACAGCCACGCTGGCGCAGGCTGCCCCATCCCGGGCAGATGCAGCCAATGGCGAAGCTGTTTTTAGCGCCAGGTGCGCGGCCTGCCATACTATTGGCAAAGGCAAACTGGTCGGGCCTGATTTGTTGGGAATCACCACCCGACGTGATACGGCCTGGCTGACGGCCTGGATCAAAGAACCGGAGAAAGTCCTGGCTGCGGGCGACCCAATCGCCACCCAATTGCTGGCCGAATACAACAACATTCCCATGTCAAACCAGGGATTAAGCGATGCGGAAGTTGCGGATTTACTGGCCTACTTCACCAGTGTGGATAGCCCGCCAGCCGACCCTGCGCAGACGGTTGCCCCCCTGCCCGAACCCCTCACCGGCGCAGCGAAAATCCTGGCCCTAAATGGTGATTCCGATTACGGGGAAAAACTCTTCACTGGCGAAGCCCCCCTCCTCAACGGCGGAACACCCTGCATGGCCTGTCACTCCATCGAAGGCGTAGGGTTGATTGGCGGCGGGACGCTGGGGCCAGACCAGACCCACCTCTACACTAAATATGGGCGCGAGGGCCTGGCGGCCACGCTCGGAACCCTGCCCTTCCCCACCATGCAGGGCATCTTTGCCGCCCAGCCGCTGACGATCTCCGAACAGGCCGATTTGCTGGCCTTTTTCGCCCGCGCCGACAAACAAGGCCAGCCGCGGACACCGCTTAATCTCGCCCTGGCGCTTGGGGCAGGCTCGGCATTCAGCCTGGCCTGTTTGTTGGGCATGTTCTTTTTCTGGCCGCGCCAGCGCATGAGCCTGGCGCAGCGATTGCGCAAGAACGGCAAACTGTAATAGACAATCGGAGGAAATTATCATGGCAAAGTGGACGAAAGAAACTATTGAACCAGCCGAGCGCAAGTGGGAAGAGTTTTATCGCAATCGCTTCGCGCACGACAAGCGCGTGCGTACCACGCACGGCGTCAACTGCACCGGCTCGTGCTCGTGGGAAGTGTTCGTCAAAGATGGCATTGTCACCTGGGAACTCCAGGCCACAGATTATCCCCTGCTGGAGGAAGGCCTGCCGCCCTACGAGCCGCGCGGCTGCCAGCGTGGAATTTCGTATTCCTGGTATCTCTACAGCCCGATCCGCGTCAAATTCCCCTACGGGCGCGGCGTGCTGCTGGGATTATGGCGCCAGGCGCGCAAAGAACACGCCGACCCGGTGGAAGCCTGGGCTTCCATCGTCGACAACCCCGAAAAACGCGCCCTCTACCAGCAGGCGCGCGGCAAAGGCGGCTTCCGGCGCATCAAATGGGACGAAGCCACCGAAATGATCTCCGCCTCCATCATTCACACCATCAAAAAATATGGCCCCGACCGCATCAACGGTTTTTCGCCCATCCCGGCCATGTCACAGATCTCCTACGCGGCCGGCTCGCGCCTGATGACACTGATGGGCGGCGTTGCCATGTCTTTCTACGACTGGTACTGCGACCTGCCCCCCGCCAGCCCCGAAATCTGGGGCGAACAAACCGATGTGCACGAATCGGCCGACTGGTACAACGCCCGCTTCGTCGCCCTGATCGGTTCAAACATCAACATGACCCGCACTCCCGATACGCACTTCATCTCGGAAGTGCGCCACGCCGGGGCCAAACTGACCGTTTTTGCGCCGGATTTTTCTCAGGCCGCCAAATATGCCGATTATTGGATGCCGCTCCACCCCGGCCAGGATACCGCTTTCTGGATGGCGGTCAACCACGTTATCCTGAAGGAATTCTACGTCGAGCGGCAGGTGCCCTATTTCGTGGATTATGTCCAAAAGTATACCGACCTGCCCTTCCTCGTCGAGATTTCTCCTCTCCCTGTGGGAGAGGGGGCAGGGGTGAGGGCTCGCCCCGGCAAATACCTGCGCGCCGGAAGACTGGCATCTTACCAGGCCCAGGAAAATGGCGACTGGAAACTGCTCCTTTGGGACAAAACTTCGGGCCGCGCGCGCATGCCCAAAGGCACCATCGGCTACCGCTGGCAGACCCAAAAAGGCAAGTGGAATCTCGAGATGAAGGATGGCGCCACAGACGAAGACCTCGACCCGGAACTGTCCTTCATCGACCAGCACGAGGCCATTCTCCAGGTGGAATTTGATGATTTCGCCGGGGGCGGCGTGCAGCTGCGCGGCATCCCGGTGCGGACGATTGAAACTGCCGATGGGCAGGAAATCACCGTCGCCACCGTTTTCGACCTGACTATGGCGCAGTTCGGCGTCGGGCGCGGGCTGGAAGGCGACTATCCCCAATCTTACGATGATGAAAAATGCTACACCCCGGCCTGGCAAGAAAAATTCACCGGAATTCACCGCGATACCTGCCTGCGCTACGCCCGCGAGTGGGCGGTCAACGCTGAGAAGACCAATGGTAAAAACCTGGTCATCATTGGCGCGGGGGCCAATCACTGGTACCACAATAACCTGCTCTATCGCTCCGCCATCGTGGCCCTGATGCTGACCGGCTCGGTGGGCGTCAATGGCGGCGGACTGGCGCACTATGTCGGGCAAGAAAAACTCGCCAACCAGGCCTCCTGGGGCGCAATCGCCTTCGCCGCCGATTGGAAACTGCCCAATCGCCAGCAAAATACGCCCTCGTTCCACTACGTCCACACCGACCAATGGCGCTACGAGCGCGGATTCACCGCTTACGACAGCCTGCCGGGTGACAAGAAAAAAGAACACACCATCGACTACCAGGTGCGCGCCGTTCGCCAGGGTTGGCTGCCGTTTTTCCCGCAGTTCAACAAAAGTTCGCTGGAAATCGTCAGCGAGGCCGAAGCAGCCGGGGCCAAGTCTGAAGCCGAAGTCATCCAATACACCCTGGCGCAGTTGAAAAGCGGCGGGTTGAAATTCTCGGTCGAAGACCCCGATGCGCCCGAAAACTGGCCGCGGTTGTGGTTCATCTGGCGCGGCAACGCCATCGGCACCAGCATGAAGGGCCACGAATTCATGATGAAACACTACCTGGGCACGCACACCAACATGAATGCCAGGGAAATGGCCGAAGGCTACGTCAACGAGGTCAACTACCGCTCCGAAGCGCCCACCGGCAAACTGGACCTGGTGGTGGATTTGAACTTCCGCATGGATACCTCGGCGCTGTATTCGGATCTTGTCCTCCCGGCTGCCACCTGGTACGAAAAAACCGACATCAACTCCACCGACATGCACACCTTTGTCAACCCGATGCAGGCCGCCGTACCCCCGGCCTGGGAATCCAAAAACGATTGGGATATCTACAAAGCCATCGCCAAGAAAGTCAGCGAAATGGCGCAAACCCACCTGCCCAAACCGGTGCGCGACCTGGTGGCCATCCCGCTCCAGCACGATACCCCCGACGAAGTGTCCCAGGCCCATGTGCTGGATTGGACAAAGGGCGAGGCCGAGCCGGTTCCAGGCAAAACCATGCCCAAATATCGCGTTGTGGAGCGCGATTACACCCAACTGTACAACCAGATGGTCAGCCTGGGTTCGGGTGTGGAAGAAAACGGCGTGGCCATGCACGGCCTGAAAATCCCGGTGGCCGATTATTACAAAGCGCTGACCGCCGAACAGCCTTACACCTTCAACGGCAAAACCTACCCCAGCCTGGAAGAATCGCTGGAAGTAGTGGAGGCCATCCTGCGCCTCGACCCGGTCACCAACGGTGAACTGGCCTATCGCGCTTTCGAGGAAGAAGAACACAAGACCGGGCGTTCGCTCACCCACCTGGCTGAGGGTACGCGCTCGGTGAAATATTCCTTTGCCGACCTGGTGGCCCAGCCGCGCCGCGAGTTTACCTCCCCGACCTGGTCAGCCAATATCAACAAGGGCCGCGCCTATTCGCCTTTCACCATCAACGTGGAAGAACTGATTCCCTGGCGCACGCTGACAGGCCGCCAGCATTTCTATCTCGACCACGAGAATTACCTGCAATGGGGCGAGCACCTGCCCACCTACAAGCCGCGTCCCGACCATACCATGCTGGATGAAACCCAGGTTACCCAGGCGCTGGCGCAGGGCAAACTGATGAATTACATCACGCCACATGGCAAGTGGAGCATTCATTCCACCTACTCGGACAATCACCGCATGATGACGCTCTCACGGGGCGGATATCCCATCTGGTTAAATGATAAGGATGCGGCGGGGTTGGGTATCGCAGATAACGATTGGGTGGAGTTATTCAACGATAACGGGGTTTTTGTCCAGCGCTGCTGTGTCTCCTCCCGCATCCCCAGCGGTACGGTGTTTGTCTATCACGCTACCGAGCGCACCATCGGCATCCCGATCTCGCCGCTGACTGGCAAACGGGCGGGCATGAACAACTCCATCACCCGCGCCCGTCTCAAACCGGTGCTGATGGCAGGCGGCTACGCCCAGTTCACCTATGCCTTCAATTACTGGGGCCCGACGGGTGTCAACCGCGATACGAATGTCTTCGTCCGCAAAGTGGAAAATGTAGAGTTTTAACCATCGCCATCATCCCTGGCCCTTCCCCAACGGGAGTGGGCCGGGGATGATGGGAAAAGGAGACCCAATCATGAACGTCCGTGTACACATGAGCATGCTCTTTCACCTGGATAAATGTATCGGCTGTCACACCTGCTCGATTGCCTGCAAAAACCTGTGGACAGATCGCAAAGGCGCCGAATATATGTGGTGGAACAACGTCGAAACCCGCCCCGGCACCGGTTACCCGACCCAATGGGAGAACCAGGAGCACTTCAAGGGCGGCTGGAAATTTGAAAAAGGCTATGGCGAACCGGATGCCATCAGCCTGCGCCTGCACTCGCGCGCCGGGGCGCTGGCAAAGTTGTATTACAACCCCGACCTGCCCAGCCTGGAAGATTACTACGAACCTTTCACCTTTCGCTACGCCGACCTGTTCAACGCCCCCGAAAACACCCAGCAGCCGACCGCGATTCCCATCTCGATGGTGACGGGCAAGCCCCTGCACATCGAGTCTGGCCCCAACTGGGATGACGACCTGGGCGGCTCGAACCTGTATGCCCGCAACGACCCCAACCACGCAGGGCTTTCAGACGAAGTCAAAGCCGCGCTGGAAGAGGTGGATCGGGTGGTGTTCAATTACATGCCGCGCATCTGCAACCACTGCCTGAACCCGGCCTGCGTGGCGGCCTGCCCATCGGGCGCCATCTACAAACGCGCCGAGGATGGCGTGGTGCTGGTTAACGAGAACAACTGCCGCGCCTGGCGCATGTGTGTGGCCGCCTGCCCGTATAAAAAGGTGTATTACAACTGGAATACTGGCAAATCTGAGAAGTGCATTTTATGCTTCCCGCGCCTCGAAACCGGGCAGTCCCCGGCCTGCGCCCACTCCTGCGTCGGGCGCATCCGCTACATGGGCGTGCTGCTCTATGATGCCGACCGGATTCCCTCCGCGGCGGCAGTGCCGGATGAAAAACTGGTGGCTGCCTTTATGGATACCCTCCTCGACCCCAGCGACCCGGCAGTGGTTGCCGCTGCCCGGGCCAATGGCATCGACGCTGGCTGGATCAAGGCTGCGCAGGATTCGCCCATCTACAAGTTTGCCAAAGTCTGGAAGATTGCCCTGCCGCTGCATCTTGAATACCGCACCATGGCAATGATGTTCTACATCCCGCCGCTCTCGCCGGTGATGAGCGCCATGAAAGATGGCCGTGTGCGCCTGGAACTGGATGACCCCGACCAGGATTTTGAACTGTTCAATCACCTCCACAAAGCCCGGCTGCCGCTTAAATATCTTGCAAACCTGTTCAGCGTCGGCAATGAAGACACCATCCGCCGCATCTTGCGCAAGATTTATGCGGTGCGAATCTACATGCGCCGCAAAACGGTGGATAAGAACATCGACGCGGCCACCCTGCAAGCCCTGGCCGAAGCCGGTACCAGCCCCGAGGAAGCGGAAGCCATTTACAGGCTGACCACCCTGCCGACGGTTCCCGAACGCTTTGTCCTGCCGCCTTACCACCGCGAGATGGCGATCGAAACCCTGCGAGACCCGCTCAGCCACAAAGGCGAAGCCGGGTTTGGCTACAACCAGCCACCCAGACGAGGTGAATAATGGATATTCACATCCTGCTGGCAGAAGCGTTTCGTTACCCCGAGCCGGGCCTGCTCGAGCAACTGGAAACCGGTTTAACGGAAGCAAGCTCCCACCCGGCAAAAAAGGGGCTGGCGGCCTTCGTGCGGCATATCGGCCAGGTTTCGCTATCCGACTGGGAAGAACTGTACACCCGTACCCTTGACCTGAGCCCCGCGGTCGCCCCCTATATCGGCCTCCAGGTGTGGGGCGAGAGTTACCAGCGCGGCGAATTCATGGCAAAACTGAACCGCGCCATGGCCGATCTGGATATCAACCCGGAAGGTGAACTGCCCGACCATATCGTGCCGGTCTTGCGCTACCTGTCCGCCGCCCGCCGGCCTCTGCCAGAGTTGCTGGAACAGTTTGAACCGTCGCTCAGGCGCATGGCGAGTGTCTTGCGCGAAAAGGATAAAGCCAACCCATACCTGCACTTATTCGATGCGGCGCTTGGGCTGGCCGCGCAATTGAAAAAGGAAGAAAAAGCATGAAAGCCACCGATATTTTGATGTCTGAGCATCGTGTGATTGAGCAAGTCATTGCGGCGTTGGAAATGGCCGCCAACGGTCTGGAACATGGTGTGGATGTGCGCCCCGGATTCTTTGGCGATGTCGCCGATTTCATCAAGGGTTTCGCCGATGGCTGTCACCACAAAAAGGAAGAGGGCGTTTTGTTCGTGGCGATGTCGGAAAGCGGCGTGCCCGTTCAGGGCGGGCCAATCGGCATGATGCTTTATGAGCACGAGCAGGGGCGATTGTACACGCGCAGGATGCGCGAGGCCGCCGCAAACCTGTCCGATGACCCATCGGCGCGCGAAGCGGTGTTGGAAAATGCTTTTGGCTATGCCAGCTTGCTCAAACAGCACATCCTGAAGGAAGACCGCATCCTGTTCCCCATGGCCGACCGCTTTATCCCGCCCGCCGAGCAGGAGGCCGTGGCCGAGGGCTTTGAGCGCCTCGAGCATGATGAGACCGGCGCTGGCGTCCATGAGAAATATCTCGCGTTGGCCGCGGCCCTGACGCAGGAATCTGCCCGCTATACCGTATAGGAGGCCTGACATGGATTGGAATACCCTGCTGTTTGCGATTTTCCCTTACGTGGCGCTGTTCACGGCCACCATCGTGACCATCTACCGCTCAATTTATCGCCCCTTTAGCATTTCGAGCCTGTCCTCGCAGCTGCTGGAACGCCGCTGGCTGTACTGGGGCTCGATATCCTTTCATTGGGGTGTTACCATCATCCTGGCCGGGCACCTGACCGCTATCTTCCTGCCGCAAAGCATCCTGCTCTGGAACCAGGCTCCCCTGCGCCTGTACCTGCTGGAAATCACCGGCATCGGGCTGGGAATATGGGCCACGCTGGGGATGTTCCTCCTGCTCTGGCGGCGGGTCAGCGTGGACCGCATCCGCGCCGTCAGCACGCCGATGGATTTTGTGGTGCTGGTTTTGACCCTGGTCTCAATGGTAACGGGTATCATCATCTCGAGCTACTACCGCTGGGGCTCCACCTGGTTTACGGGCATTTTCACCCCCTATGTCTGGTCGATCCTGACCTTCCGCCCGAATGCCGCGCCGCTCTTGCCACTGCCTTTCATCATCAAACTGCATGTTTTCAACTTTTACCTGATGGCGATGGCCTTCGCCTTCTCGCGCCTGGTACACATCATCACCTGGCCGCTCGGCTACCTGCTGCGCCCCTGGCAAATAGTGATCGCGCTGCGCAAGACCCGCACAGATGCGCCCTGACCCCGCAACCCAAAGTCCCTCGACTGTGGGCAGGCACGCCGACATCAGGAGATGTTGGATCCGCTCAAAAATCCTGCCTTAAGGAGCCAAAAATGACACAAAACGGCACAAAAGTTGGACAACTGGTCCTGGCCGCAAGCGGTTTTTTGATGAGTTTTGCCATGTGGTTTGCCACGGCAGCCTTCTCGGTAGCGATTATGAAAGAGTATGGGCTGGAAAAAGCCCAACTGGCGATCCTGGCCAGTTCGGCCATGTGGTTGCAGCCCTTCTTCCGTCAGCTTACCGGCGTGCTGGCCGACCGCTTCGGCGCACCCAGGACCGCCGCGATAGCGCTGCTCTACACCGGGCTTTTCTCCATCCTCTCTGCTTTTTCACGAAACTATACCGAGTTGTTCATCACCCGGCTGGTGGTGGCGACAGCCGGGATATTCTTTGTGATCGGCATCCAGCATGTCACCCAGTGGTTCGAAAAAAATGAGATTGGCCTGGCCCAGGGCATTTACGCCGGGACCGGCAACGTTGGCGCCGGGTTGGGCGCACTGCTCCTGCCCCGCCTCTACGGCCTGGATTATCGCTCCGCCTTCCTGCACATGGGCATCCTCGCGCTGGCGCTGGCAGTAATCTACTGGCGCTTTGGTGTGGCCGGCATCACCGCCGAGCGCGTGGCGCAAACCCGCACATCCGCCACCGCCCGAGACACAGTGTACGTGATCACGCGCTTTGCCGCCATCGCCCTGATGTTCCAATATGCGATGACCTTTGGCCTGGAAGTTGGCATGAATGCCTGGCTGCCCGGTTACTACCGGCTGGCCTTCCAGCCGCAATTTGAAGCCCTCGGCTACAAATCGCTCGAAGCGCTGGCCATCGTCGCCGGGAGCCTGGCGGCGGTGCAGTCTTTCAACGCCTCGCTCTGGCGGCCATTTTCAGGCTTCATCTCTGACCTGTTCCTGAGAAACCGCTGGACGCCCTGGCCCTTCCTGAATCGTACCGACCCGATTGCCCCGCGCCTGCACTGGGTCTTCACCTCCATGCTGGCGGTCACGATCATGATGCTCGTCTTCACCTGGGCGGGCCTGACCGGCAACCTGCCTTTTTCCATCATCGCGCTGGCGTTCCTGGGCTTTGCCACCGCCTTTGGCACCGGCAGCAACTTTGGCGTCACCCCGGTCTTGTTCCGCAAAAACCCTGGCATCGCCACCGGCTTTATCGGCGGGATGGCCACCATCGGCGGAGTGATTTACCCGCTGATCTATGGCAGCGTACCCAACCTCCATACCGGCTACGCCCTGGTCGCCGCGGTCATCTTCATCCCCTTTATGCTGATCTTCGCCCTGGCCTTTCGCCCCGGCAAACGCATCGAAGTTGATTCCGGCCTGGGAAGCTGGCAGGCCATCGGCCTTTCCAGCCCGCTGGCAGAACCATCCCAAGGAGATTGACCCATGAACCAGGCCACTGAATCTTCCCACAACAGCGGTTGGTATCGCTACGGCATTATTTTTATCGCCATCGAAGCGGGGATCGCCATCTTGCAAACGATCTTTGCTCTCTACATGGTACTTTCTGGCGCTGGCGGCATCGGCGGCGGGCACTAAAAACAAGGAGCGCGACCAATGGACACCTGGCTGACCCAATGGGAGCCGGAAAACCCCGAATTCTGGCAAAAAACCGGCCGCAAAATTGCCTGGCAAACGCTGGCCGTCACCACCTTTGCCCTGATGCTATCCTTCGCCACCTGGTACATGATGAGCGCCATCGTGGTGCGCATCCCGCAGATCGGCTTCAAGTTTGACACGATGCAGTTATTCTGGCTGGCGGCCATGCCCGGCCTGGCAGGCGGCACTTTCCGCATCCTGCACATGTTCCTGACGCCCATCTACGGCACGCGGCATGTCATCACCATCACCACCTTCCTGAAACTCATCCCCTGCATCGGCATCGGCCTGGCCGTAATGAACCCCAACACCCCCTTCTGGCTCTTCATGCTGCTGGCATTCTCAGCCGGCTTCGGCGGCGGGGATTTTTCCTCCTACATGCCCAGCACACGCTTTTTCTTCCCCAAAAAACTACAGGGAACGGCGCTCGGCCTGCAGGCTGGCATCGGCAATTTCGGCGTCAGCCTGACCCAATTCATCACCCCCTGGATCATCGGCCTGGCCGTCTTTGGCACACTGACCGGCAGCGCGCAAACCATGACCGTCAAAGAAGTGACCCGGCCCATCTGGCTCCAGAGCGCCGCCTTAATCTACGTGCCCTTTTTAATCTTCACCGGCATTATCGCCTGGGCCACCCTGCGCAGCGTCCCAATTAAGGCCTCCTTCAAAGAGCAGTTGGACATTTTTGGGATGAAGCACACCTGGTTTTGCACCATAACCTACGTGATGACCTTTGGCTCTTTCTCCGGGCTTTCGGCAGCCTTCCCGCTGCTGATTAAATCGCTATACGGCTCCTTCCCCGGCGCACCCGACCCGCTCCAATACGCCTTCCTCGGCCCGCTGGTCGGTTCATTGGCGCGCATCGCCTTTGGCCCGCTGGCTGATAAATATGGCGGCGCCATCCTGACGCACATCACCGGCATCGTATTGATCATCTGCACCCTGGGCATGGCCGGGCTGGGGCTGTTGACGCCCGTCTCGCTCGACCAGTTCCCGGCGTTTGTGGCAGTCATGCTGCTCCTGTTTTTCTTCACAGGGATTGGGAATGCCGCCACCTTCCGCCAGTATCCCATCATCTTTGCCGATTCGCCCCGCCAGAGCGCCGGCGTCATCGGATGGACCGCCGCCATCGCCGCCTACGGCCCCTTTCTCTACTCCACGCTGATTGGCTCCGCCATCACCAACACCGGCTCACCGCTGGTCTTTTTCTATGGCACAGTTGCCTTCTACGCAGCCGCCACTGCCATCAACTGGTGGTACTACACCCGCAAAGGCTGCGAAAAACCATCCTAACAGTATCCGTTACCGCCAGGCACAATATACTGGCCCCCCGCATAGCGAAAAATGCCCTTCACCGGATGGAATTCATGGGTTACCCCTGGAAATCAAAACGAGTGAGAGATGCTATACTCAAGCTGCATTTGTTTCAAGACCAATTGATCATCACACAGGAGATTTCCATGACCCCCAAAAAGGATGTGCAACAGCCCAGGCAGGGCGCAACTGCGGTTGATAAGAATCCCAAAGGATTTACGGCTGAAGAACGGGCCGCCATGAAGGAGCGTGCCCAAGAGTTGAAGGCTGCCGAACGCGCGGACAAGGATAAAACAGAGGGAGAAAACGCCGTGCTCGCAAAGATTGCCGAGATGCAGGAACCAGATCGGGCCATGGCCACACGGCTCCATGCAATCATTAAAGCCTGCGCGCCAACCCTTTCGCCAAAAACCTGGTATGGGATGCCTGCCTATGCCAGGGATGGCAAGGTCGTCTGCTTCTTCCAAAGCGGGCAGAAGTTTAATACGAGGTACGCAACCCTCGGCTTCAGCGACACGGCAAAACTCGACGAAAATGCCCTGTGGCCGGTGGCTTTTGCGCTAAAAGAGTTGACTGAAACCGAAGAAACAATGATTATTGCGCTTGTGAAGAAAGCCGTGGGTTAAGGCCTGCCCGCAAATGAAAACCGCGCGGCGCACCCTGCGGCTTGAAGAATGCCGCAAAGACTACTCCCGAGCGGAGGGCAAAGTGGCTTCAAGGATGCGGTTCTGGTACACCCACAAGCGTTGGTACAGACCACCTTGTTGAATTAACGCTGCGTGCGCGCCGCGCTCGATGATTTGCCCCTGATCCATCACCAGAATCGCATCCAGGTTTTCCATCCCCACCAGCCGGTGCGTAATGAGCAGGCTGGTTTTATTTTTCATCAGCGCGAACAACGTTTCCAGCACCCGCGCTTCCGTCAGCGGGTCAAGGTTGGCGGTGGGTTCATCCAAAATCAAGATGGGGGCATCTTTGATGATCGCGCGCGCAATAGCCAGCCGCTGGCGTTCGCCGCCCGAAAGCCGCAGACCCTGCTCGCCGATCATGGTGTCGTAGCCATTGGGCAGTCCCAAAATAAACTCGTGGATTTGCGCCGCCCTGGCTGCTGCTTCCACTTCATCCCGCGTGACCCTGCGGCGGGCAAAGCGCAGATTCTCATAGATGGTGGTGTTGAAAAAATAGGTATTTTGGGAAACCAGGGCGATTTTTTCCCGCACCTGGTCTTGATCCAACACCTTGAGCGATTCGCCCCCGAGCATAATCTGCCCCGACTTATAATCCCAGAACCGCAGCAGCAGGTTGGCGAGGGATGATTTTCCCGCCCCGCTCGGCCCCACAATGGCGATAGATTCGCCTGGCTGAAGCTCAAAGGTCACATCCTGCAAAGCGGGGGCGGACTGGTTGGGGTAGGTGAATGAAAGCTGAGAGAATTCGAGTTTGGCGTGCCAGTTGTCATCCAGGGAACGCGTAGGAGCGTCTTTCACCGCGGGTTCGGTATCCACCACCTCGAATAAGCGGCGGGCGGCAGACTGGGATGCATTCCACAGTTGGGCCGCCAGCGAGAGCGGGGTAACGGCCTCGAAGGCGGCCAGGGTGAGCAGGCTGAGGGCGGCCAGCATTGGCCCGGCAAGCTGGCCGGATGTGACCAGGGGAATACAAAGGAACAGCACCATCCACATGCCGAGGTTGCTCAGCAGCGTGGATAAAGTGCTGTGGAAACCTGTCACGCTGGCCATGCGGCCTTGAGCCTTGCCATACGCCAGCCCGCAGGCTGAGATTTGCGCAAGACATTCTTGCGCGTGGCCGTATGCCAGCAGGTCGGCCATACCCTGGATGCCATCCACCAGGCGGGTAGATAAATCGGCACGCAGGTTGATGATTTGTTCGGCAGGCCTGATACTCATTTTCTGCGCGATGATGGGCAGGAGCAGGCCAAGGCTAAGAAAAAATAGCAGGAAAACCGAGCCAAGAGCAGGGTAGAAAGATGCCAGGAAGAGCGCGGTGAAAATGCCGACGATGGCGGCAGTCAAAGGCGGGGAGACGATTCGAACGTAGAAATTTTCCAGCGTTTCCACATCCCCGATAATACGGGCAAGCAGGTCACCGGCGCGGAATTCCATCAGCCGGGCGGGAGCCAGGGGTTCAAGTTTTTCGTAGAACCAGGTGCGCAGGCGCGACAGCAAACGGAAGGTAACATCGTGCGAGGCAAGGCGCTCAAAGTAGCGGGAAACGCCACGTGTGATCCCGAAGAGGCGTGTGGCAACCACTGAGACGCCGAGATCGGCAACGGAGGTTGCGATGGCGGCGGTGGAGATGAGCCAGGCGGAGGTGCCCATCAGCGCAATGCTGGAGCCGATAGTGATGGAACTCAGCAGTACCGAGAGCGCGATGCGCTGCCAGTTTCCTTTCAGGAAAGCGAGCAGACGGGGCAGGGTTGGGGTTTGTGCAGTTCCAATCGGGCGGGTGGATGCGACTTGCGCAGCTATTGTTTGACTGGCAGGTGTACGATGCTGATCTGTCGGTTTTCCTGGTGTTTGAGTCTGGCTTTGAAGGTGGGATTTCACCAGGCCCGCGTATAGCCTATTGTTTTGGATCAGTTCGGCGTGTGTGCCCTGTTCGACAATGCGGCCTGCATCCAGGACAATGATCTGGTCAGATTGGAAGATAGTGTTGAGACGATGCGCGATGGTTAGGGACGTTCGACCCTGCATGATGGCGCGCATGGATTCTTCGAGGAGCGCTTCTGTTTCCGGGTCGAGGCTCGAGGTGGGTTCATCCAGGATCAGGATGGGGGCATTTTTGAGAAAGGCCCGCGCCAGGGCAACACGCTGGGCCTGTCCGCTGGAGAGGCGGGCTCCGCTTTCGCCAATGATGGTTTCATATTTTTGTGGCAGTGATTGGATGAAGTCGTGCAGGTGCGCGGCCTGTGCAGCTGAGATAATCTCGGCCTGGGTGGCATCCGCTTTGCCAATGCGGATATTGGCGGCGATGGTGTCGTGGAAAAGGTAGGGGCGCTGCGGAATCCACGCGATGACGCGCTGCAGGCTGTGAGTGGAGGGAGAAAGTTCTCCCGCAGTGGGTTGGATAAACCCAAGCAGGAGTTGAACCAGGGTGGATTTGCCTGCGCCTGTTTTTCCCACCAGGGCGATGTGTTGACCAGGTGGGATTTTCAGGTGGATGTTTTGCAACGCCGGGGCAGTTTCACCTGCATAGGTAAACGAAACATCCTTGAATTCTATGGAACAGAGGTCGCGCGGCTGTTCAGCGGTGATGGAGATGTGCTCTTCGGGTGCGGGCGTTTCCAAAATTTCATAAATCCGCCTGGCGGCGGTTGTGCCAGATATGCCGGCATGGAAGCGCGCACCGAGGGCGCGCAACGGCAGATAGAATTCCGGCGCCAGCACCAGCAAAAAGAGCGCGGGCTGGTAGTCCAGGTGACCATAGAGCAGGCGGAAACCAATCTCAACTGCAATGATGGCGGTGCTGAGGGTGGCAAGCAGTTCAAGCGCCAGCGCCGAGAGGAAGGTGATGCGCAGCACCCCCAGTGTGGTATCGCGGAATTTTTCGCTGACCTGGGCGATGGTGCCCGCCTGCGCTTTGGACTGGCCAAAGAGTTTCAGGGTGGTCAGCCCTTGCAGGCTGTCGAGAAAATGGGCGCTCAGCAGCCGCAGGGTTTCATACTGGCGTTTGGTGATCAGCTCTGCCCCCCTGCCAATCATGATCATGAAGAACGGAATCAGCGGCGCAGTAACGAGAAGAATAAAGCCTGAGAGCAGGTCAATGGGGAAAACACAAATGAGGATGGAGAGCGGAACGAGGGTGGTGATGACCAATTGCGGCAGATATTGGCTAAAATAGGCGTCGAGAGCTTCCACCCCTTCGATTGCAGCAGCTGTGAGTTCGCCGGTGCGTTGTCTGCGCGCATAGGATGGGCCAAGTTTGAGCATGTGCGCAAAGAGACGATTGCGTACATCCGTTTTGATTTTGACAGCAACAGCGTTGGCGGAAATTTCAGTCAGCCCGGCCAGGAGTGCGCGTCCGCTGATGGTGAGCAGGATGAGGCTGAGGGGAAACGTGACCTGCGCGAGGGCTTGTTTCTCAAGGAAAACGGAGTTGATCACGCTGCTAAAGAGCCAGGCCTGCCCAATGGTCAGTAAACCGGCTAAAAATCCAGAAAACACGGTTAGCAGGAGAGCGAGGCGGGTGTCGCGGGTGAGAGTCAGCAGTCTACGGTGCATGATTCAGCCTGGGAGTTGTACCGTTAAAAAAATAATTGGAAGGTTGACGAGAATATCTTCAACCTTCCAATTATACGGATCATTTGGGGTTATTAGTACACCAGTGTCTTTTTATCGGTACTGATGCGTTGGCGGAACATATAGTAGGTCCATCCCTGGTAAGCGAGGATGAGCGGAATGAAGATGAGCGCAGAAATGGAGGTTACACCAAGGGCGTATTGCGATGCGGAGGCATTGTAGATGGTGAGTGAATAGGCGGGATCGGTGGTGGAAAGCATCAGGTTGGGGAAAGTCATTGAGAAAAAGGTGGCCTGGGTTAATACGATATTGAGCGCAACCAGGATGAAGGCCCACCCTTCCATTTTTTTGTTGATGAAAATCCCGGCTACTAGCAGGGCGGCCACCGCCGAGATCGGAACAATCCCTGGATCGATGATGCCGCGCGCCCAAAACCCGGAGGCATAGGTGAACCCGCCGAGGATGAGATAAAGGGCGCTGGCGCCAAGCCATAGTTTTTTGGCGAAGAGGTTGACGCGTTCGCGCAGTTCACCTTCCAGTTTGAGTGCGAGGAAATTTGCGCCATGCAGCAGGAAGACGGCCACAGTGGTGAAACCACCGAGCAAACCATAGGGGTTAAACAGCGTGAAAAGATTGCCGGTGAACATCATATTTTCGTTAATCGGCACACCGCGCGCCAGGTTGGCAAAGATGGCTCCCAGAAGCAGCGCAGAAATAAATGAGCCAATGGCGATCATCCAGTCAAAGCGCTGGCGCCAGGCCGGGGCGGCATCTTTGGAGCGATATTCGAACGAAATTCCACGCATGATCAGCCCGATCAGTAGCAGGAACATGGCCAGGTAGAAGCCGCTGAACATGGAGGCGTACCAGTGCGGAAAAGCCGCGAAGGTCGCGCCACCGGCCGTTAGAAGCCAGACTTCATTCCCATCCCAAACCGGCCCGATGGTGTTGATGATGGCGCGGCGTTCTTCGTCTTTTTTCCCCAGGAAGGGCAGGAGCATGCCCACGCCGAAATCAAAACCTTCGAGGAAGTAGAAGCCGATCCACAGGACGGCGATGAGAACAAACCAAAGGATTTGTAAAGATTCGTATGACATGTTGTTTTCTCCACGATTAGTCTTGAGAACCAACGATGGCAGGCGCCACATCCACGGATTCGTGCATGGCGGCATCGGGGCCGGCGATGGCGTATTTCTTCATCAAGTACACCATCGAACCTGCCAGTGCGCTATAGATGACGATATACCCGATCAGCGAGATGAGCAGGTCAGTGGGGGTGAGATTTGGGGAGACAGCGTCTTCCACCCGAAGCAAACCGTAAATGATCCAGGGTTGGCGTCCCATTTCGGTCAGTATCCAGCCGCTGGCGTTGGCAAGATATGGAAGCGCCAGCAGCCAGGGAACCCACTTCATCCACCAGGCTTTGGTGATGTCTCCACGCATAATGGTCCACACGAAAAAGGCTGTGATAAGGATCATCACCATACCAAAAGTCATCATGATGCGGAACGTCCAGTAGGTGACCACCATCAGCGGGATGTAGTCACCCAGCCCGAATTGCTGTTCATATTTGGCCTGAAGCTCGTTCACGCCTTTGACTTCACACGTGAAGTTGTTGCAGGCCAGGAAACTCATAGCATAGGGGATGCGGAATGACCAGATTTCCTGTTTCCCGGTTAAATCGCCGATGGTGAGCAGGGAGAAAGAAGCGGGTTGTTCGGTCTCCCAAATGGCTTCAATTGCAGCTAATTTCATGGGCTGGGCCTCGGCCATGTACTGGCCCATGGTGTGCCCGCCCAAGAAAATCATTCCGCCAGCCACGAGTCCGCTGACAGCGGCAACGTTGAAGGAGAGTTTGAAAAACTCCAGGTTTTGTTTGCGGGCAAGGTGGTAAGCGCTGACAGCCAGGATCAGGAAAGCGGCCATTGCCACGCCATCAGAAATGGTGTGCCAGAAGAAGATCCAGCCTTTGAGATTCCCGATCAGTGCGAAGAAATTTACCAGTTCCAGGCGGCCATTGTCTGGATTGAATATAAAAGAATTGGCTGGTGGGGCTTGCATAAACCCATTTGCAAGTAATATCCACAAAGCCGAAAATGTCGAACCGATGGCTGCCAGCCAGATTGAAACAAGATGAACCTTTGGGGATACCCGCCCTTCCCCGAAAATCCAGATACCCAGGAAGGTCGATTCCAGGAAAAACGCCATCAATGTTTCAATGGCCAAAGGAGCGCCAATAATGTCGCCAACATAACGGGAATATTCAGACCAGTTCATGCCAAACTGGAATTCCTGGATGATACCCGTTACAACGCCAATGGCGAAATTGATCAAGAACAGTTTGCCCCAAAACTTTGTCATCTTGCGCCAGGTCTCATCCCCGGTCTGGTAATAACGGGTCTGGAAAAACGCCACATACCATACCAGGCCGAGGGTGAGCGGAACGAACATCCAGTGATAGATGGTTGTGAAACCAAATTGCAGCCTTGAGAGAAGAATTGGATCCATAGAGTCTCCTTTGAAGATCTATGCCCATTGCAGGTGAGAATTGCGATTTTTTCTTTAGGCGGAAAGCGCACTTCTCACCGTGGGCATTATATAAATGGGCAACAAATTGATTGAAGCGTTACCCGATATTTTGAAGTGTTTACCTGCCCCTCTTCTTGCCAAATACCTGTTCGGACATAAAAAGCCAAATAGGATTATAAAGACAAATTACCATAAAATAAGTGACAAACTGCGCTTGTTTGCCAGGAATTGTCACTTATTTTGCGGTCACCCTGCCAGGTGACTCCATAGAAGGGGTTCTGAATATGATCATATTGGAACCCTGGCTTCACTGCAAAAACCATTAACCGCTGAGAACGCGGAGCGCGCAGGGATAAAAAATGCGAAATCGGCTTGGGAACAAAAGAGCACGGGATCACTGATTAATACCTTCGCCAAAAGAAATAACGGTTAAGGTGGTGATGGGTAGGGGCGACCCGCCTGGCGCGAAAAATCATGGCTTTATGCCGGGATTTTCTGCAAAATTGCATCCGCTTACACCCTGACGGGTTGCCCCGATAAGTTTTCATGCCAAAAAGGTAGAACCGAATTAACAAATCAAAAAAGGACTCAGTTGAGTCCTTTTTTGATTCCCAGTGCGTCAACCCAGATGGATGATGCGCAACAATCAGGTAACGGTCGATGATGGGAATTCATACACCCTGACACAGTTTCGCCCAGCTTCTTTGGCTGCATAAAGTGCCTTATCTGCCAGTTGGACAGCACTATCAAAATTCAACGAAGGTACATTCGACGCGCTGGTTATGCAAGCCAACCCAAGGCTGATGGAACATTGCAGCACTTGATCCCCACTTTGGATACTGTGTTTTTCAACTTTTAGCCGAATACGCTCTGCAATTTGCCTGGCTGCCAAAAGGTTCGTTTCAGGCAGGATGATCACAAATTCGTCCCCGCCATAACGCCCGAGATAATCGATACTGCGCAAATTTTCCAGCAAGATACGCGCTGTATGCTGGATGGCACGATCGCCGGTTGAATGGCCGTAGCGATCATTGATTTTCTTGAAGTTATCAATATCCAGCATGATGATGGATGTTGGATGGCCGTACCGCTGTGCGCGTTCGAACTCACGATCGGCAAGTGAGGTAAGTTGCCGGCGATTCAATGCGCCTGTCAGGGAATCTGTGGTTGCCAACCGCTCAAGATTGTCCTCCATTTGTTTGCGCTCTGTGACATCTGCCTTGATCGCAATATAGTTTGTAATCTGCCCGGCATCATCCTGCACAGGCGCGATGGTGGCAGATTCCCAATACAGGGTGCCATCTTTTCGGCGATTATGAAATTCACCCCGCCAGATACGACCATTCGAGATGGTGCTCCACAGATCCTGATAAAAATCCTGGTCTTGATGCCCCGATTTTAAGATGCGCGGATTCGCACCTTTTACATCGCGCAAAAGGTAACCGCTGGATTGTTCAAAACTAGGGTTGGCATATTGGATTGATCCCTGGGCATCTGTAATCACAACCGTATTGCCGCTTTGTTCAATCGCCAGCGAAAGCTTGCGGAGTTCCAGGTTTTGTGCTTCCAACTGACCCTGGTAAACCCGCAGCTGAGCTTCTGTGCGCTTGCGCTCAATAATTCCCCAAATGACATCTGCTACATAAGAGACCAGGGCCAGATCGTTTTCATCATAATCTGAAGATTTGTTGCCAATTCCAAGGATGGAAACAACCTGTCCATCAATAATGGTTGGGACGATCAGTTCGCGGATAACCTCTGCGCGGCCGGGCGGCAACCCTTTGCGATGGGGCCGGGTCTCATAATCATTGTGAATAACTGCTTCCTGTTTGTAAATGCAATCTACCCAAACGCCAGCCAGGTCAAGATCGTAATGCGTCCCGGAACCTTCCGTTTTGCAAAACTCTTGGACTGTGCGTGTGGACCAGGCCAGGAGTGAGAGGGTTTTCTGGTCAATATCTACAAAGTGGTAAAAACCTATCGGGCTGTCGGTCACATTGCCAATTTCATCCAAAGCCCGTTGCATCAAGTCTTCCAGGGAATGTTCGGTTGCAAATTCGAGGAGTTTTAAGCGCAGTTGCAAGACAGCCTCGGCCCGTTTGCGTTCGGTGATATCACGCACGATTGATTGTAAAGCGGACTGTCCATGATATTCAAGCGGGGCAGTGGTGACCTCAACATCAATCGTGGAGCCATCCAGGCGGATAAATTTCTCCTCGATCAGGGGCGCGGTTTGTTTTGAAGTGAGAACGCTCTCAATCCTTTTGCTCACAATGGTACGATAATCGGGATGGATAAAATCCATAACAGTTCTGCCAAGAAGCTGGTCCGGGTGATTTGCCCGCATCAGGCTCAGCGCAGCAGAATTAACCAGGTCAAACCTGCCATCATGGAAAACGAAGAGCGCATTTGGGGAAAATTCGATCAACTGCCGGTAACGGGCTTCACTTTTTTGCAGGGCCATTTGTTGGGTATGTAATTCCCAAAACAGGCGCTGGTTAACCATCAGGAACAGGCCAAATGCGATGGAGAAGAAAAGAATTTGGTAGGAAAGGATCAATATGGTGTCAATTGTGCCATTTGCCTTCAACAAGTCATTCCCGGCGGTTTCTGTTAGATTAACGAAAATACGAATGCTGCTGAGCAGGGAAAAAGCGACGAATACCCATCCAATCCTTCCCGCTGTTGGGCGCAACTCCTGCCCCGCCTGGCGCAACAGCAACCAGGCGATTTGCATATATATCAATATCGCACAAAAAGAAAAATTGATGTTGCGCGCGGCCAGGCTTGGTTGGATAAAGGCAAAATAAGCATGAATGGACATTGAAATGAGCAGCATCGCAAGATTGTGGATTTGCTTGCCGGGTCGCCCGACAAACCGTTCCAGCCCAATATATAGCAGGATCGTTCCCCCAATTGGCAAAGCATTTCCCCCGATAACAATAGACAACCAATCTGGGATGGCGCCGCGTAGGGCGATCAACAAAATTGAGATGGATTGCATGGCAAAACAAACCAGCCAAAAGCCCAAACCTGGAAAACGCCGCCGATTTTGTTGCCATAGTAAACCGGCTACTACCGTGCAGATCAGGTAGGTCAGGGTCTGGTTTATTATCAGCGTTTTCATGTCAATAAAATTCATAGTTTATAGCCCTTTTGAGACACGCAGGTTTGATTTGCCCTGATCCACCAAACTACGCTGATTGAGATCGAACAGATGCAGGTGCCATCATTCCAATGATGAAAGAACCGTTTCGTTCGTCACCGGGTTGTTTGGGGTTGCCAGCATGATGTTGTCATTTGCGCTGGCAATATTTTGCTTACACTTTTGGGGATTTTTGCAAAGCAATTGGGGGAGGTTTTTCTGGATCTTCTTTAATATTATAAGCCTATCTACCAGTCATTCGGGTAGCTGAGTTATAAATTCAGGGCTAAAAAGCCCGGTTTCAGTTGGTCTTCATCCGCGCAGGGTGGGATGTGGCGATGAATAAATTTAATGGGGATGGGAAACGGGTAGACAGGGAAATAAAAGATTGGGTCGGAGCTCTTGAAATCCAACCCAATCTTTTATCTAAACAGCATCAACTCAAAATTACTTCACAAGCCAGAGTTAATGGTATTAAATACATCATTGATAGTTGATCCCAAAAGGCTCACAACAGCGATCACTATAATTGGAAGTACGCATAAAACAACTCCAACCACAATACCAATGATGACAGGGGTAGATAGCCCGCCCTTCTGTAGCGTTTGAGAATATACTCCATTTGTCCGATAGTTATCGTTAAATTCTTTCGATTGTGTGGGGTCATCGCCATACTGGTTGGGACCAATCGTTCCTTGCATAAAACCGCATTGAACAAAAAGAATGATCCCTCCGACAAAAGGGATCAAAACGATCAAATAATACCAGCCGGATTTGTCCAGGTCATGTAACCGTTTTACTGAGACCACAATTGAGAGTGCTACGAATGCCAACTCAATTGGCAGTATGCATAATCCCATCAAACCTGAATCATCATAGGATGTCAGCAAAGATACAAAAAAGGCTGCGATGAAGAGTATCACGTTGAGCACGACTTGGGCAATCCACCAGGTTTGGCGTCCAACGCGGCCGCTTGCAGATGTGTACACACTTAAGTCGAACATGTTTTCTCTCCTTGCATTATATAAATTGTTGAAACCAGGCATCCGACGGTTGACAGATTACAGGTTTCTGGCATTATCAGAGCTGGCTTGTTTAAGTGGTAATTTTGGAATAGCTAGCTGTTGACTTAGCACATAAGTTATCCTTTTACATAAGCAAGCCTACCTTTCCCTGGTGTGATACCTTTGTTGTAACGCAAGCAAACGTGATCACCAAACATCTGCGGAACTGTTCCCCGCGTAAGTTTTTGCAGTATCTAAATCTTATAGAAAATAAATAGTTCCAGTCAAGTAATAAAAGTCATAATTTTTGCAGTATCGTTGAGAGAGAAGCCCTCCGAGTTTTGCTCGGAGAGCTTTTTTATCTCCCAGTGCCTGGACGAACACGCAAATAATCGTATCGTCTTGCGATACGAAATCTGCCGTGCTCCTATGATGGGATGGCGGCGGATAGGGCCTGGATAAACACACTGATCATTTTCTCCAGGTTAATCTCTTCTGAAACAATCCGATATGATTCTTTACCCATTGCGCGCAAACGCGTGAAATTGCCCAGGGCTTCGGCCAGGGCGGCTGCCAGGGCGGTATCATCATCTGGCGGGATTTGCCAGCCGTTGCCAGCGCGCACCAAATCGTCCTGCGTGCCGTCCCCTTTGGCGACGATGACGGGCAGGGCGTAGGTCATGGCTTCCTGCACAGCCAATCCACCCGTGCCGGGTAGGACGAACAGGTCGGCGGAGATGAAATAGGGGGCGAGTTCCTGTCCGTGTTTCGCGCCGGGGAATTCAGCGGCGGGATAGATTTCGATGGCCAGGTTCTTCAGGGTTTCCAGTTCCGGCCCATCGCCGACGATAACGAGTCGGGGCTGGATCTGCCGGGGCAGCAGCGAGCAGGCTTTGAGCAGGGACGGAATCCGCTTGCGGGCCTGCAACCGCCCGACGAACAGGGCCACAGGCGCTCGATCTGGGTTTTGCTCGCGCTCGGGCATGGGGAAAGCCGGGGCGGGGGCAACCGCATTGGGAGCGACGAAAATTTTATCCACAGGAATTCCACAGGCGGCATATTGCTCGGCGCCCCGGGCGGAATAGGCAATCATCGCATCAAATTGGGCCAGGAAGCGTTTTCGCAACCCCGAAAGCAGCCCCCGGTCAAGCGGCGCGCCCAACCCCCAGCCGATGACCGGCCTGCCGCGCTTTTTCATCCACTGGATGGCGGCGGGCGAGGAAAGATAGCGGAAGTTGGCCTCCACGATCAGCGCATTGGGGTTGATGGCGGCAAGGTCGAGTCTGCGCTGGTAGCAGAAGTAAAAAGGCGATTGCGGGTTCAGAAAATGAAGGTTGTGAACGGGTTGGTAATTGGCGTTTTGCAATTGGCGGGCGGTGGCAATGGATTCCTGGGGAAGCGGCTGCCCGGCGAAGAGAGTCAGGCCGCCCACGCAGGCCCCGGCCAGCGCATCAAAAAACGGGGCGCGATAAGATGGCAGCACGCGCTGGATGATGGCAAGGCGTCCGGGGAAATCGGGCATGCTGGGAGAAATCTCAAGGGGATGCTGGGTGCGTGTTTGGATCAAAAATGTGCCATCCGAGCCTGGCGCAGGTGCTTTGCAAAAGTTGCGCTGGCGATAAACATTATACCCAAAGGAGCCATATCCGCTGCCATCATCAGGAATGGGGTCCTGTAGTTACTGGCGGGCAATATTTTTCTTGTAAGCTGAGAAACGCTTTTCGTAATCATCAAATAATAAAAACCCCCGGATGATAATCCATCCGAGGGCTTTGGATATACGCGACCAGCACAAAAAAGCTAACTTTCAGTGATGAAACGGGCAAAACTTGTGCCTTTCAGACGCTGAACCAGGTCTTCCTGCGCATCGCACCAGATGGAGCGCAAGCGGCACTCATCGCCAAAATGGCAGGCGCCTTCATCGTTGACACATTCATTCAACGCAATCGGCCCATCAATCGCTTCAACCACATCCAACAGTGTGATCTCTTCTGGCGATTTTGCCAGGGTGACGCCGCCGCGTGCGCCGCGCGAAGTCTGGAGCAGCCCGGCAATTGAAAGCTGGGAAATGATTTTTGCCAGGAATGATGGCGGAATATGCTGTTCCTGCGCAATCTGGCTGGTGGCAGCGCGTTCATTGGGGCTTAATTTGGATATATACATGACTGCGCGGATGGCATAATCGGCCTGTCTCGTGATCTGCATAACTGACCTCGCTCAATGTGTCAATAAAGGGTATTTTTACCTGATAATGCCAATTCTATTGGAGGTTCCCCACACTCACAAGTGACGGGTGTCACACATACAATGTGACCTTTTACCCTAAAAATAGTCCGAAAAGCATCCCCGGTTCCCACACATTATAAACGCAGGTAAGCAAAGGCAAACATAAGGCCCAGGCTGACCAGGATAACCAGGGTGATGATGATATTGGCCCATTTCCTTTGACGCCGCTGCCGGTCAATGGCGGCCAGCGCTACATCCAGCTTTTCGGATGAGAAGGCCGGCGGGAAAGCACGTCTTTTTTGCGGCTGTGGGGGCATTTCCACCAACGGCGGCAGCGCATCGGGGGGCAGTTTGGCGATTTCATCGAGGATGGAGTAGGAACTGCGGGCTGATTCCGGGTCCAGGGCAGATTCTTCACTGGGGCGGTTTTCTGGGGCGGGAGACTGGGCAGGTTGCTCGCTCTGGGAATTTTCTTCCACCGGGGCAGGCTCGGGCTGCGACTCACCCTCGGTAACGGGGGGTTCATCAAACCTGGGGAACCAGGATGGTCGCTCTTCGGGTTCATCTTCAACAGGTTCGCCGAAGTTGGGGAACCAGTCGGGGCGATCTTGCGATGATTCTTCGATGGGAGCCGGTGAAGCTTGTTCCGGCTGTGAGTCTTCTGGCTCGTCGCGCCGGGAAGCTGTCTCGGCAGGCTCCGACTCTGTTTCGGGGGCGCTCTCCAGGGCGGGCGGCACCGCTTCTGGCTGCAGGTCACTTTCGGCTGGCGGCAATTCATCGGCCTGGGGTGGGAGACTGGCCAGGGTGGCATTCTGTTCGGGTTCCGGCGGCAACGGCAAGGGCGGGCTCAGCTCGGGATCAGCCTGTTTTGGGGTGACATCCAGTTCTTCCAATCCCTGCAATGCGAAGGGATTGGCCGGGTCGATTTCCAGCGCTTTTTGGTAGCAGTATTCTTTTTGGGCGGATTCTGGGACGAGGCTGGCTATGCCCAACCAGCCGCCGGGGTTATGTGGTTCTTCGACGATGGCTTTTTTGAAGTATTCGAGGGCCTGGGCGTTGTGCCCGGTGCGCATGGCTTCGATTCCATTGTTCAGGGATGTGTTTTCCATGTTTTAATTATAGAGGAATTTCAACGAGAAGAGTCACCCTATAGGCAGCGATTTCTTAAAGTCCAAGCATCGAAATTGCCAAAGGGCCAAGATTCGTCAAGAGTATTTTGGGAGGTTATTATGGATTTTTCATCACTGGCCGGGATGCTGGCCGAAAACACGGCGCGAATCTGCCTGGGGTGGTGAGATTCGCGCCGGGGATATGTTCGCGGCCTGGGTGGCGCATGACCTGTTGCACATGCGCCAGTTGGTGGAGCTGCATTATGTGTATGTGGCGCAGCAGGCCGATCCATTTGGAACGGGATATGCGGGGGAGTGGTAAGCCGCTTCCCTATTTTCAAAACCAAAAAATGGAAAAGTAGGGGTGAGGGTTGTTACAAATTCCCTGCCAGCCCCAGTTCAGGCGCGATGCGGCGCATGGCAGCAATGATGTTGCCGACATGCTCACCCCACAAGTCGATGCCAAAATCAGCGGCGGCTTTTTCCATCTCTTCGCGGTTGGTTCCGGCTGCAAAGGCTTTGTCTTTCCACTTTTTCTTAACGGATGACGGTTCAAGATCGTGCAGTGATTTCGATGGGCGCACCAGGGCAACGGCTGTGATCAGGCCAGTGATTTCATCACAAGCGTTGAGGGCTTTTTCCATGAGAGAAAGGCGCGGGATGCCGGTATTGTCACCGTGGCTGAGGATGGCGCGCACGATGACTTCGTCCAGTCCGTGCTGGCGCAGGATGGGTGCGCCCTGGGCAGGATGCTGTTCGGCTGTGGGGTGGATTTCCCAGTCAAAGTCATGCAGCAGGCCGGTGATGCCCCATAATTCGACATCTTCGCCAAACTTTTCGGCATAGTAGCGCATGGCGGCTTCCACACACAACATATGTTTAACCAGGCCTTCGTTTTTGACATATTCACGGACGAGGGAAAGGGCTTCTTCGCGGGTCATTGTTTCTCCAGGTTGGTGAGGTGTGGGCCGGGTTGGGTGGGGGAAATTACGGTTATTGTTGCGAGGTGAGGATGGGTTCTGGTTCGCCCAAAACGGGCAGCGGGTGGGTAATGTGAACTTCCACCAGGGCGCTCAATGTGGCGGGAAGTTCGCGCAGGTTCCAGAAGAAGCGGGCGCGTTTGAGATAATATTGCAAATCGGATTCGACGCCAACTCCATCGACGCCGAGCATGTTGCACAGATAGATGGCGCGCGGCAGGTGGAAGGCCTGGGTCACAAGGATGGCTTCGCTGATGCCGAAAATGGCCCTGGCGCGGTAGCAAGTATCGTATGTGCGACGTCCGGCATAATCGAGCACGATGTCTTGATCGGGAACACCGAGTTCAATGGCGTATTTGCGCATCGCTTCGGGTTCGTTGTATTCCACGAAGCGATTGTCACCGCTCATCAGCAATTTTTGGACTTTTCCCGCAAAATAAAGATTCGCGCCAACCTGGACTCTGTCGCGCAAAACGGCGGTGGGGTAGCCTTCACGGGTCAGGCCGGCCCCGAAAACGATGGCCACGCTGCGGGTGGGGACGGTTTCTTCGGTGTAGGTGTGCCCCATCGCGTAGATTCCTGTAATTAAGCGGGGGACGGCCAGGACGATTGTTCCGGCAATTCCAAGGTAAAAGGCGGCTTTCAGGATGAAGATTAGCATTTTTCGTATCACGGGGATGATTGTACCAAAAAACAAAGTGGGATTAACATCGTAGGGATGCAGCTTGCTGCATCCCTACGATGTTAATCCCTGTGCAACCAGCTCACTACTGTTTCAGGTGCTCCAGCATCAGCGGGTGGAGGTTGGGGTTGGCGGCGAGGATGGATTGGGGTGGCTGGATAAAGCCCGGGTGGCCATCCACATTTGTGACCAGCGCGCCAGCTTCCAGGGCGATCAGCCCACCGGCAGCAACGTCCCATGGTTTGAGGGAAAGCTCCCAGTAACCATCAAAACGCCCGGCGGCCACATAGCACAGGTCAATCGCCGCCGAACCAAGACGGCGCACGCCCTGGGTCATACGCGCAAACTTGACAAAGTAATCGAAGTTGTTGCGCTTGGCATACCAGGTGTCATACGGGAAGCCCGTTACCAGCAGGCTTTTTTCTAGCGAGGTGGCCTGCGAAACTTGCAGCCTGCGCCCATTGCACCAGGCGCCCTGCCCACGTTCTCCCAGGAACAGCTCATCGCGCATGGGGTCATAGATTGCGCCCAAGACAAGCTGCCCGCGCCGGGCATAGGCAATGGAAACGCAAAATAGTGGCACGCCGTGGGCATAATTCACTGTACCGTCCAATGGGTCGATGTACCATTGGTGTTCGCCGTAATCGGCTCCGCCGCTTTCCTCAGACATCACTTGATGATCGGGGAACTGGCGGGCTATTTCGCCCAGCAGGAAATCTTCTGAAAGATGGTCAACATGCGTCACCAGGTCAATGACGCCTTTGTATTCCACTTGCAGGTCTTTTTCGTAATTATCACGTAAAATTTGCCCGGCCTGGCGGGCAAGTCGCTCCAGGTCGGGCAAATTGGGGGAAAAGTTCATAAGTTTAATGTCCGTTCGTGTGGAATTCATCCAGTGCGCGTTGAATTTCCTTCAACTCGGCTTTGATATTTTCTCGGTCGTTCCTGGCATCACTCAACATTGATTCAAAGGCTTTTTTCTGGTCTGGTCCCAGGGTGGGGATCAGGCGTTCGGTGCGTGTGATTTGGGTGTTTTTGTGGCGCAGTTTTTGTTCCAGGCGCTCTTTGTAACCGGTGTAAAAATCAACCGTATTGAGCGGGGTGGGGATGGGCTCAGTAGGCTCATCTTGCGCCATCATCTCTGCCACCGTCAACAAGAAATCTTCGGTGTCGATGGGTTTTTCGAGAAAGCGGTTGGCTCCCAGGCTGAGCGCAAATTTGCGGTCTTCGGGCGTCACATAGGTGGCCGAGAGGAAAATAACCGGCAGGCTGCGCGTGGCCGGGTTGAGGCGCAGCGCCTGCACAAAAGCGTACCCGTCCATGACTGGCATCAAAATATCGGTGATGATGATGGCCGGTTTTTCGCTTTCTACCTTTGCAAGGCCATCTTTGCCGTTGGTGGCACTCACCACTGGATAGCCCTTGAATCGCAGGGTTACTTCGAGCAATTCGCGCACATTCGGCACATCTTCTACAATCAGGATGGGACCTTTTCTCATAAAAGTATTGTACCCTTTTCGAAGATGTGAGTCTACTGCCAAAATGTGACCTGCTTAAAATCGAGGTTTTTTATCTGCGAAAACGCTCCGTTAAGCCAGCATTTCATCATCATCCCAGATCCGGCGGCCCAGGGCAGAAAGCGCCAGTTCTACGGCCAGGTGGGCGGTCTGGTTTTGGACATCCAAAATCGGGTTGACTTCCACTATATCCATGCCGACCAGTTTGCCGGTTTCGGCTACCAGCTCACAGGCCAGGTGCGCTTCACGGTAGGTGAGGCCGCCAGAAACAGGCGTACCCACCCCGGCGGCGTGGCGCGGGTCAAGCACATCCATATCAAAGGACAGGTACAATCCATCCACACCCGTGCCAATGTGCGCCAGGGCTTTTTCGAGTGTGGCGCTCATGCCCAGGCGGTCGATCTGTTCCATGCCCAGCACCAAAACCCCGGCTTCGCGCAGGTTTTTCTTCTCGCCCGCGTCCAAATCTCTCGCGCCGATGATTACCACTTTGGCGGGATCCACCACCGGGGTGGTTTCATCCCAAAGCTGCACCAGGCGCCGGTCACCCAATCCACACAGTGCCGCCAGCGGCATCCCGTGGATGTTGCCGGATGGGGTGGTTTCGGGCGTATTGAAATCGGCGTGGGCATCCACCCAGATGACGCCGAGCTTTTTATGTTTTGCTGCCCCGCGAATCGAACCGAGCGCGATGCTGTGATCGCCTCCCAGCACCAGCGGGAGATTCCCAGCCTGTGTGGAAGTCGCCACTGCCCCGGCCACACGCCGCGCCATTGGCACGATGCAGTCGATGTATTTTAAGTTCGGCTCTGTGATGCTGCACATCTCAGCGATGGGCACATCCACGTTGCCTTTGTCTTCCACCTGGTACCCAAGCGTCAACAATTCCTGGCGCAGGTGGGCGTAACGGATGGCGCTGGGGCCCATATCCACGCCGCGGCGGTCAGCGCCCAGGTCGAGCGGTACACCAATAATGTCAATTTTCATGAAAACTCCAGATCAGCTAAAGATCGTGATGCGGTTGCGCCCGTTCTCTTTGGAGAGATAGAGCGCCTGATCGGCCGCGGAGAGCAGCCGTTCGCCATCGCAACCATGGGTGGGGAAGGCGGAAATCCCGGCAGAGATGGTGGCCATGGGTATTTTTTGTCCCTGGAAGTCGATTTTTGTGGTTTCGAGGATTTTGCGCCACTCTTCCACGCGCTCGTGGGCTGCTTCGAGTGTTGCGCCAGGCATCAGCACGATAAATTCTTCGCCGCCATAACGGCAGGAGATGTCACTGCGGCGGGTGTGCGCCGCGAGCATTTTGGACATTTCGATCAGCACATGGTCACCGCATTTGTGCCCATAGGTGTCGTTGTATTTCTTGAAATGATCAAGATCCATGGCGACCACGCAAAGCATGTCGTTTTCACGTTCGGCGCGGGCCAATTCCCGGTCGATAACATCGGCCAGGTAGCGGCGATTGTACAGGCCTGTCAGCGGGTCGTGGATGGCCTGTTCTTGCAATTGGGCACGCAACGCTTCCACCTGGCGGATCTGCTCGGTGAGGGCCTGGTTGGCGTGTTTCAACTCGATTTCCATGCGTTTGCGCAGTGAAATATCGCGCGCCACAATAACGCGGCCTTCCAGCAGGCCCTGGCGGTTGTACAGCGGCGAGACGATCAGTTCCAGCGTGCGCGAAGGCTCGTTGGGGATGCTGATCTCATGCAGCGTACCCTGGGTCCCTTGCATGAGATGTGACCCCAGGCCGCTCCACAGTTTGAAAACGGACATGATATCTTGCCCGATAATCTCTTTTTCGGGCTTCTTGGCCCAGTTCATGGTGGCGCGGTTGATATCCAAAACGCGATTGTAGGCGTCCACAACAATAACCATTTCGGGGATGTTTTCGAGTACCACGTTGCGCGCAATCGGGATCAGGTCGAACATGCGCAGGCCGATGACGCCGATGCTCATCAGGGCGGCAGTGACCAGGAAAGAGATGGGAGCCACATCCACGGTGATGATGTGCAACTGGTAGATGATGTTGGTCACCAGCGGGACCAAGAGCCCCAGCAGCACAAAGGTGATCTGGCGGCGGTAGATGTCGCGCAGGCGGATCATGTGCCAGAGCATCAACACGAAACCGGCCAGCAGCAGCCCATAGGTTTGCACCAACTGGAAGGTGTACCAGTACCCGCCCTTGACTGCCAGCGGGCCGCCGTTTTGGGGCACGGCAGAAGTGTAGTAATAGCCAAACCAAACCCCTGAAAATAACAGCACCAGCGTAACAGTGGGAATGATAAAGAACAACAGCCGCACCGGGCGCGTAAGCCACTTATCGTTATGGGTGTATTCACAAGTGAAGAAGAACCAGAAGATGGCGGTGGTGGTGATGCCAATATTCTCAATTTTGAGCCAGAGTATCTTGCCATCCAGTTCTGGCGAAATCACGATCATGGCATAGCCAAATGTCCAGATGGTGAGAGCCAGGAACATCATGACCATGGAATGGCTGCCTGGGGCGTAACGCTTCATGGCGACCATCAAGGCCAGCACCAGGGCAACCAGGCCGTTGATGATGAGGATTGCGGCAAAAACCATCCATTGCATGCTCATATTTGGGGATTATCCTTGGCGGAATGAATTGGAACAGGCATATTTTTTGACCCGCTCAACACCAGGGATGTGTTTGCGGGTCATATTTATATTTAGTCGGGAAATTCGGCGATTAAGGGTTACGCAGTCCGGTAATAGCCAACATCTACAGAGTAGACGCGGCCTTTTTTGACGACCTGTTTGACCAGGTTGGTGCCGAAGCGATAGCCCAACTGGCGGTAGTCACCGACCGACAGGATGAGCAGGTCGGCCTGTTTGCCGGGTTCGAGCGAGCCGACTTTATCGGCGCGGCGGATGGCGTGGGCGCTGTTGATGGTGGCGGCGGCGATGGCCTGGGCGGGGGTCAACTTCATATAACGGCAGGCCAGCGCCAGGGCGAATTGCATCGATTCGTTCCAGGCGGTGCCTGGGTTGCAGTCAGTTGCCAGGGCCAGGATTCCATCCGCATCCAGTATCTTTGCGGCGGGAGTGTAGTCGCGTTCAGCCAATCCGAACGGAGTGCAAGGTAACGCCACTGCGACCGTATCAGATTTGCCCAGCGCGGCGATGTCGGCATCGGAGGTTCTGACCAGGTGGTCAGCCGAGGCTGCGCCTAACTCGACGGCCAGGCTGGCCCCGCCGAGATTGTCAAATTCATCGGCGTGGATTTTGAGCGGGAAACCAAGTTCGCGGGCTTTTTGGAGGATCTGGCGCGATTGGGCCAGGTCGAAGGCTTTGGTCTCGCAGAAGACATCCACAAAAGGTGGGGGCTGGTGCGGGGCGTGGGTTTCCCACCACTGGCGCAGGATGGGCAGCATGGTTTCGCTGACCAATTCGGTGTAGCCCTGCGGGTTGTCTTTAAATTCGGGGGCGATGGCGTGCGCGCCCAGGAAGGTGAACGCCAGTTCGAGCGGGCCTTCACTGTCGAGCGCCAGCAGGGCTTTGAGCAGGCGCAGCTCGGTGGCAGTTTGCAGGCCATAGCCGGTTTTGGCTTCAGCGGTGGTGGTGCCGTGGGCGAACATGCGCAGCAGGCGCGGGCGGGTCTGCGAGATGAGTGTCTCAATGCTGGCGGTGCGTGTTTGCCGAACGGTGGAGATGATACCGCCACCGGCTGCCAGGATTTCGAGATATGGAATACCCGTTAGTTTTTTCTCGAATTCGCCTGCCCGGTCGCCGCCCCAGACGACGTGTGTGTGCGGGTCGACAAACCCGGGCAGGATGACATTGCCAGTGACATCGATGCCGGGTTCGTGGGGGTAGGCGGCGCGCAGATCGGCAGTTTTGCCTACAGCGACGATTTTTTCATCGCGGATGAGCACTGCGCCGTTTTCGATGATGCCGAGCGTGCCAAGGGCGCGCCCGCGCTGGGGCCCGCCGCTGAGCGTCAGCAGTTGGGATGCGGAATGGATGAGCATGGGGATTTTCCTGTCTATTCAAATTATACAGGACACAGGTGGTGTTTTTGTGGCAGGTTCAGGGCTTTCTCAAAGTTTAAGCCAGCGAAGCCGCCCAGAAGACAAGGGGCCAAGATTCGCCAGGTTTTTTTGTTTTTATTGGCATCCGGGCTATCTTGGCAGACAAAAACTTATTTTATGAAAGCCCTGAACCTTTGTGCCGGCTGTCACATTTCGCAGGTTCGATGTGCTAAGATATTAAAGAGCGCTATGCACTGCCAGGTTGAATGTTGAATAATCTGGAAGACACCAATAGAGCCAAAATTGTGAACGTTGGGAGCAGCCTGGAAAATTCTATGCTGTTGCTCAACCCCAGGGTTTATGCCCGCACCTCCCAGGGTTGCGGCCAGTGAGGAGATTTATGAACCAGCTTCCCGCAAAATCAATCCAGGCGCGCCTGGCATTTTTGATCGGCGCACTGGTACTGACGGCGGCAATCACCGCGCTGATTGGTATCGTCAACGCCGCCAAGTTCCAGCAGCAGCTTGCCCAGGTGGAAAATTATGCCGCCACCTTGCAGCAAAACGCCGATGCGCGTTCTGACCTGCTCAAGGCGCAGATCGCGCTCAAAAATACATTCATCACCGAAGAATACCGCGCGCAGGATTATGGTGATTATGCCTGGTACTCACAGCGATTCGATGAGTACCTGTACATGCAGTCGTTGCGCGGGAAACCTGTGGCAGATTTGAAAACGCAAAATGATCTGTATAAAACCCAGAGCAACGACTTTTTCACTGAAATAGATGCCGTGCAGTCAGGTGAATCCACGCTGGAAGATGATGAAGTAAATGCCATCCTGGCGCAGATGAATCTCGACGAGATCGACCCGAACGCGCAGCAGATGGAAAAGGGAATGCAGCAGCTCTACACCCTGGATTTACAGTCCATGCGCGCAGAGATTGCCGCAATCGAGGAACGCACCCGCCTGAACCTGTTCGTTGGGCAGCTTGCGATGCTGGCGCTGGCCGCCCTGATCATCTGGAGCGCTTACGAGATGATGCACATCTCCAGACCATTGGAAAACCTGACCGGGGCAATTGTGGCCTTTGAAAACAAAACCTACCAACCCGAGCTGCTATCCAGCGATGAAAAACGCCCCGATGAGCTGGGTGAACTGGCCCGCGCTGTGGGTGGGATGGCGGTATCGATAACAGAATCGAACCGGCTGAAGGAACAATTCTTGCAGGCGGCCCAACGCTTCGTGCCATCGCAATACCTCGAATTTCTCGAAAAAGACAGCATTACCAGCGTAAAACTCGGAGATCACGTCAGCGCCGAGATGGCGGTGATGTTCTCCGATATTCGCGGCTTCACCAGCATGTCTGAAAAAATGACCGCCAAAGAAAACTTTGATTTTGTCAACGAATATCTCAAGCTGGTCAGCCCAATCATCCAAAAACACGATGGGTTCATCGTCAAATTCCTGGGAGATGGCATGATGGCGATCTTCCCCTACGGTGTCAACGATGCGGTACAGGCGGGCATCGAAAAATCCCAACTGGTGCAGCAATTCAACCAGACACTCAAAACACGCGGATTACCGCCCATCAGCGTTGGTATCGGCGTCCACACCGGGCCGATGATGGTTGGCATGATCGGCGAAGAAATGCGCATGCAGGGCGATGCCTTCTCAGATAATGTTAATCTGACCTCGCGCATCGAGGGGCTGAACAAATTCTATGGCACATCCATGATCATCAGCGAGGACACATTGCGCCAGCTGCCACAGACGCTCAAAATGCGCTCGCTCGGGAAAGCTGTTGTTAAAGGCCGCGCTGGGCCGCTGGGGATGTATGAAGTTTATGAGGGCTTGCCAGCCGAAATGGTGGCCCTGAAAGAATCCACCCGCCCAGGCTTTGAGCGCGGCATCCAGCTTTTCGCCGCCGGGAAATTCGCCGAAGCCGGGAGCCTGTTCAGCAAAGTGCTGGAACAGGATCACACTGACAAAACCGCCAAAGTCTACATCGAATATTGCGCCGAGATGCTCGATCGCCCGCTGCCCGCAGGCTGGGATGGCGCCATTGTGATGGACAGCAAATAGCCGCGCAGGAGAAACCCATGAAGAAAATCTTTACCTACATCAAAGCGTTTTTCTCGCTCGGTCAGCTGGGGGTTGTAATTGCCCTGCTGGCAGCCACCATCCTGTTTGCGGCGGCCAGCCAGTTTTTAAGCTCTTTCGATGCCGCTTTTGCGCACATGGAGGTGCTGAACGCCATAGAAGGCAACGTAGCCAGCAGCCTGGCCGATATGCAACTTAACGAGGCCCGCGCACTGTTTACCAGCAATTACGAACTTGAAGAAGATGGCAGCGCCGCAAAAGCCCGTGAAGCAGATCAAGCCATCGGGGCAGAATTTTCCAGGCTGGCAGCGGAAGGTAGATTCAGCCCCGAAAATCTCTATTCCAGCGACATCAATGACAAAGTGGACACCTTCAACACCGCCCGCAAAAAACACAGCGGGCTTGTGGATGAGCGCATCGCCGCCGTGGCAGAGGTTGACGATGAAATCACCGCCGAGGTAGAAGCCGCCCAGGAATCCGATTTCGAGAACCTGAACAAATCCCTGCGCGAAATGATCATCGAGATAGAACACAACCGGCTGGATGCGCTGCAAACCTTCCCCGGACAGGTCAACACATCCATCCTGATCCTCGCCGTGGCCTTTGGGCTGTGCCTGGCGCTGGCCCTGATGGGCTACCAGGGCATCGCAGCCACCGTGCGGCCCCTGCGCCGCCTGCGCAACGCCATCACCGCCCTCAGCGGCGACCTGTACCAGCCCCAAAACAACCGGATGAGCGGTTCGGCAGGCAGCCTGGCGCGCGCATTGGATGAGTTGGCGCGGGCTGAACAGCAACGCAACCAGGCCAGCAAAGTTGAAATCGAAAAACTGCGCCGGGAATTGTATGAATCGCGCCGCAGGCGGCTGAAAATATCACGCGATACCACCCGCCAGGAGGTGCAGCCATGAAAACCCCAAAAACACCTTCCAACGTGCAGGCCCGGCTGGTTTCCGTTTTTTCCATCTTTTTTGCTTTTTGTGTGCTCATCCTGAGCTTTTTCCTGTACAGTGTGGTCAGCATGGTAGATTACAACCGCCAGGCCAGTGCCACCTTCGAGGCCAACCGGCAGGTTTACCAGCTCGAAGCGCAGTTTAAGCAATATGAACTTGGCCTGAAACATTACGAAATCAGCGCATCATATCAATCTGAGGAAGAACTCTCGGCGCTGGATCGCCGCATCGATGAGAACCTGGCTGCCCTGGCGCTGACCCTGCCCGAAGACAGCCAACCCGCCCTGGAAACTGTTTCCGCCACCAAAGCCGACCTGACCCGCCTGGTGGATGACATCCTCGCAACCGTTGACGATCAAGACGAGTTGGATGCTGATGAGCAAGACTGGGATGCAGTGGCCGAACTGGATGCCCAAACCACCGGGCCATTCACCAAAATCTATGCCAGCATCGCCGAAATCCGCAGCGCTGGCGTATCACAACTGGAAGATATTCGCTTTGGCGCATCGGTGCTTGGACAGCTGGCATTTTTTAGCATGATCGCGGCAATATTTGGGTTCGTGGTGCTGGCTTTTACCGTTTCACTAATCGTCTCGGCACAGATCAACCTGCCGATGGAACAGCTTGCCAGCGCTGCGCGTGACCTGCAAGCGCGCAAATTCAACCCGGCAGAAGTACAAAACCTGGCACCTCGCAACGATGAAGTTGGCGCAATGGCGCGCGATTTCCTATCGATGGCCGCATCTGTCGAGCAGCGCACAGCGCAACTCCAGCAGGAAGCGGATGAAATCCGGGCAAAAATTCGTTAGCAAAGGAGAGCAAATATGACATCCCAATTAACCTGGCACGGACATGCCACCCTGGGGCTGGAGACCGGCGGTTACAGGCTGGTCATCGACCCGTTTTTCAACGGCAACCCCGCCGCCACACTCCCGGCAGAAAAAGTCGAGGCAGATTTCCTGCTCGTCAGCCACGGGCACGGTGATCATGTCGGCGACGCCGTCCATATTGCACAACGCACCGGAGCAACCATCATCAGCAACTTTGAGATCGCCTCGTGGTTTGCAAAACAAGGCGTGGAAAAAACACACGGCCAGCACATCGGCGGCGGGTTCAAACACCCGTTTGGCTATCTCAAGCTGACGCAGGCGCTGCACGGCTCGTCACTGCCCGATGGCTCCAATGGCGGCAACCCCTGCGGCTTCCTTCTGACCACCCAGGATGGCAAAAAACTCTATTTCGCTCAAGATACCGGCCTGTTTGGCGATATGAAATTGATCGGCGAGGAAGGACTCAACCTGGCAGTCATCCCCATTGGTGACAACTACACCATGGGGCCAGATGATGCCCTCCGCGCGGTGAAATTGCTGGCCCCCAAAGTAGTCATCCCGATCCACTACAACACATGGGGACTGATCGCCCAGGATGGGCAGGCCTGGGCCGCGCGAGTAGCACAGGAAACCGGCACAAAAGCAGTCATCCTGAAGCCAGGCGACAGCTTCAGCTTGTAACACCATGCCCAATCCGCTGGCCTACCTGCTCGAAAACATCTCCTGGTACGCGCCCATCTACAACATTGCCTGGGCCTTGTTCATGCTCTACACCCTGGCGCTGCCCCCACTACTATTATGGATTTTTAAACTACCAGTGTTACGCCAGGTGCAGCCCTCACGCCCATGGAGCTATCAGCGCCAAAGCTACGGCTACCTGCTCGGCGCGATGCTGGTGGTTTTTTCCTTCCGGCTGATCCCCTACTGGATATTTGACGACAAAATCCTGCACTTTCTCGGCGGGGGGATGGCGATTGCGCTGGTCTACCAATATTTTGTATTGAATTTCTGCCTCGACGATGGGCTGGGGCTGGTCAGCCTGCGGCATGTACGCAGCAACCGCCCGGCCCATCTTGCCGCCAACTTGATCCTGTTGATATTGTTTACCTCGTTCTTCAGCGTCTTCTCCGAACTGTACGAGTTCATCTCGAAATATGTGATGGGCTACCAGTTTGACAGCAGCGGCCTCGATACCTGGCTGGATATCCTGGCCAACCTGGCCGGGGCGCTGTTGGGATATTTGGGCCTGTGGCTGTTGCGCCGCGACAAATAAACTGGCGCAATCGAACTTCCAGGCACTGGCACAAACAAAACACAAACCTGAGACCGCGCACAGTATATAATAGCGTCCATGACCAACCGAAACTTGGAAAAGGCCGCCCTGCGCGGCGAACCATCTTATATCTGGCGAGCAGGGCAGCAGCGCCGCCTGGAAATGATCACCCAATGGGCCGGGGAACGCATCCGAGGCAACATTCTCGAAGATGGCTGCGGCGTGGGCATGTACATCGAACATCTCGCGCCCTTTGGCGGGAAAATCTACGGGCTGGAATATGACTTTGAACGCGCCGCCGAAGCCGGGTCGCGCAACCCGGGCGTGATCAACGCTGCGGGTGAATCCCTGCCATACCCCGCCGCCACCTTTGACCTGATCTTGAGCCACGAGGTGCTCGAACACGTCGCTGATGACCGCCAGGCCGCCCATGAGATTGTGCGCGTGCTAAAGCCAGGTGGCCGCGCTGTAATTTTTGTCCCAAACCTGGGCTACCCCTTCGAAACCCACGGCATTTACTGGCGCGGAAAGTATCATTTCGGCAACAAGCCCTTCGTCAACTACCTGCCACGCTCACTGCGAGACAAACTGGCCCCCCATGTGCGAATCTACACATCACACGACCTGGCGCAGTTGTTCGCAGGCCAACCCGTGACCATCGTCGAAAAAACGATTGTTTTTGGCGCATACGATAACATCATCGCCCGTTTTGGAGCGTTTGGCAAACTCTTGCGCCAAACCCTGCAACTCCTCGAAAAAACCCCGCTTAAATGGTTTGGACTATCACACCTGTGGATCATTGAAAAAACCAGGTAAGCTTATAGCATTCAATGTCCGTTTTACCAGCCCCTATCCAGCACACCAACGCACAAAACGGCCATACGCAACAACGGAGCATTGCCATGACATCCGAAAAAACCATATCCCCACGCTGGAACGCCACCACCAAACTGATCGTAACCCTGATCCTGGTAATACTCATCGGCGCGCTGCTGGTTGAATTCCAATCGCTCATCCCGCCGCTGGTGATGTCGTTCATCATCGTCTACCTGCTCTACCCGGTGGCCGATTTTATCCGCAAGCGCACCCGCCTGGGCTGGGGCTGGGCAGTATCACTGATCTATCTTGCCTTACTGGTGATCTTCCTGGCGCTGGCCGGGATTGGCGGCGTGGAATTATTCTTCCAGTTGGAAAGCGTTATCACCCAGGCCGAAACCGGCCTCGACAGCCTGAACAGCTTCATCCAGCAAATCTCCAGCCAGGTTATCAACATTGGCCCATTCAGCTACAACCTGGCCGCACTCGACCTGAGCTCCATCAGCCAGCAGCTGCTCTCGTCGCTGCAACCCATTCTCAGCCAGACCGGTTCCGTAGTCGGCACAATTGCCAGCGGCGCAGCCAGCTTTGTTGGTTGGTTATTCTTCGTGCTGTTTATCTCCTATTTCATCCTGGTAGAAAGCGGCGGCCTGCGCGAGGGCATCTTGCGCATCGAAATCCCCAACTACGCCGAAGATATTCGCCGCCTGGGTGACGGCCTGGCAAGCACCTGGAACGCCTTTTTGCGAGGGCAATTCATCATCGTTGGCATTACGCTGATTGTGTATACACTGGTGTTGGGCATCTTTGGGGTGCGTTATGCCATAGGCCTGGCGCTGCTGGGCGGCCTGTCCAAGTTCCTGCCCTACATCGGCCCGGCGATCTTGTGGGTGCTGCTCGGATTCATCGCATTCTTCCAGGATTATAAACTGGGCGATCTATCTCCGCTGGCTTATGCAGCACTGGTCGTCATCGTCCTGATGGCTGCCGACCAGGTCATCGACAGCATCATCGCGCCGCGCATCCTGGCCCAGGCGCTTAAAGTCCACCCTGCCGCAGTGGTTGTTTCCACACTCATCGCCGCCAGCCTGCTGGGATTGCTGGGTATGGTCATCGCCGCGCCCATGCTCGCCACTATCCAGTTGATCGGGCGATACATCTCGCGGAAGCTGTTTGATCTCGACCCATGGTCAGATGATGGGAAGCCGCTTCCTGCACTGGATGCCCAGCCCCGGAAGGCGGTCACGCCCCAGCCTGCCCTAAAAAAGCAGCGTCCTGGCAAGTAACCCCCGTTAAATCCAGGAGGGGCGTGTTCAACAAACACGCCCCTCCTGTTGGTTTCAGGCGCATCAATTCAATACTTCCAAATTCGGTTCGAGCGGAATACGCTCAATCAGATCAAGGAAATCGGCATCAGTGACGGACGATTGGGGCTTGTCCATCAGCGCCAGCAGGGTGGCTTCCATCACATTGGTGCCAAAGCTGCGGCCTTCCAGCCGGGGCGTGACCGTCACCAGGATGTGCAGGTTGCGCTTGCGCAGTTCTTCCACGTTTTTGGCGGTGGTGGTGTTGGTGACGATGATCTTGCCGCTCAAATCATCGGGCATGTACTGGCGGATCTGCAAAAAATCCCCGGCGATGACCTGCGCTCGCTGGTAGTATTCCTGCCAGCGTTTTTGCGGATCTTTGTCTTGTTCGGAGCCGAGCGGATACAGCCAGGAAAAAGGCAGTTGGGTCACAACCGGCAGCAGGGCGGAGGCCAGCATCCGCACAGTGGAAAGCTTTTTTACCGGGAGCGGAATCCCCAGGGCAAACATAAAATCCCCAAAGGTGACATCCAGCCCAGAATCAACCATCGCCACGCCCATGCCATAGCGCTCAACCGCGGTGGTTTGCAGCGCCGGCAGCCCGCGCAGGGTTTTGCCCTGCGTGTTGAGATGTTTTTCCAGCGCGAGGAAAGCCCGGCGTTCGAGCAGGCCTTTGACGCCGTTGCCATCCCCGGCTTTGCTGATTTTGATGGCGTTGCGAATACGTTTGACATCGCGCATGTAATAGCGTTTGTCGGCTACTTTGATGAAGAATTCAACACCGCCAATGCCAAAAGCATCCACCTTGCCATCCATATCACGATAACGCTGGACTGCTTTTTCAAAATCCCCGTCGGTGCCCTGGCGAGAGAGTTCACATTCTTGTCCGAGGAAAACATGCCGCGTGGTATGGTCACGTGCCGAAGAACCCACACTGATGGATAAGATTTTCTTCATTTTGGCCTCTTTGTGATGGGATTACCTGTAACAACACCGCGCCAGCCTTTGAAGTTACCATTTCTAACATTGCTCCAATGCCGCTATGCTATAATTTCGTCGCGAAAGGCTGATTATGTTCTCAAAATTCATCAAAATCCTTGGGGGTGACCCCAACAAAAAAGAAGTTGAGCGGCTGAGTGGGCTGGTTGGGCAGATTAACTCCTTTGAGCCCAAGCTCGAGACAATAAGCGACGATGCCCTGCGTGCCAAAACGGATGAATTCCGCGCCCGACTGGCCCGCGAGTTGAATGGTATTGAAGATACCAAAGAACGCAATGAAATCGAGCAAAGTGTGCTCAATGACCTGCTGCCCGAAGCCTTTGCGGTCGTACGCGAGGCATCCAAACGCACCATTGGCCTGCGCCACTATGATGTCCAAATGTTGGGCGGATCGGCGCTGCACCAGAGCAAAATCGCAGAAATGCGCACTGGCGAAGGAAAAACCCTGGTCGCCACCCTGCCAGTATACCTGAATGCACTTACCGGGCGTGGTGTGCATCTCATCACCGTCAACGATTACCTGGCCCGCCGCGATGCGCGCTGGATGGGCCCCGTTTACAAGGCTCTCGGGCTGGAAGTGGGCGTGCTCCAGATGGCTGCCGCCACCGAGAACGGCAAAAAAGCCTTTATCTTTGACCCTGAAAAAGAAGCTCCGCAAGAAGATAAAGATCGGATGCGGCTGGTTGACCGCAAACTGGCTTACGCGTGCGATATCGTTTACGGTACCAACTCGGAATTCGGTTTTGACTACCTGCGCGACAATATGACCATGCGCATGGATGAACGCGTCCAGCGCGGGCATTATTACGCCATCGTGGATGAAGTGGATAACGTACTCATCGACGAGGCCCGCACCCCGCTCATCATCTCCGGCCCAGCCCAGGGTGACCTGGAATACTACGGGCAAATGGCCCAGATTGTCAACAAGCTCAACCCTGAAGATTACGATGTCAGCGAAAAAGATCGCAACGTTACACTGACCGAAGTCGGCACGGCGCACGTTGAACAACTCCTCGGCCAGCCTTTGCGCGATCCTGACCGCCCTGAAGATGTCACATCTGAACAGGCGCGCCTGCTCGGGTACCTGGAACAGGCTCTGCGCGCCCAATTCCTGTTCAAACGCAACAAAGATTACCTCATCTTGAGCGGCAAAGTCGTCATCGTGGATGAATTTACGGGGCGGCAAATGCCCGGGCGGCGCTGGAGCGACGGGTTGCACCAGGCCGTCGAAGCCAAAGAAAACGTCAAGGTGGAACCAGAAAACGTCACCTATGCCACCATCACCATTCAAAACTACTTCCGCATGTATCAAAAACTGGCGGGCATGACCGGCACCGCCCTGACCGAAGCGGAAGAATTCCACAAAATCTACAAGCTGGATGTATTGCCCATCCCCACCAACCTGGAATACACCGCCACCCGCGATGGTGACAAATCGGCGCTGGTTGAAGTTAAAACCAAAGACAACGAAAACTACGCTATCGCCTACTTCGCCAAACGCGGCGATGTCGCCAAAACCCCAGTCTTTTGGCGGCGCACCGACTACCCCGATGTGGTTTACCGCACCGTCGAAGCCAAACTGCGCTCGATCGTGACCGAAATCGTCCGCGACCATGTGCGCGGGCGGCCCATCCTGGTCGGCACCACCTCGGTGGATAGTTCCGAACTGCTCTCGGGACGGTTGCGCGCCGAACTTGTTCGCCGCTTGATGCAGATCCAGCTTTTGCGCCAGGCCTGGTTCTCGCAAAATGACAAGGAAGAAGATGGTCGCCTCTACGCCGAGCTGGAACCGTTATATAAACCGCTCGACCAGCTTGAGCCGGGTTTCCTGCGCCAGTTTGCGAAACCGTTAAACATCTCGATCAACCCTGAAGAACCCGCCAACATCTCGCGCCTGCTCAACTACCTGCGGCTTAACCCGGCGGATGAAGCCCGGCTGCGAGGCGTCATCCAGGGCGGCGTACCGCATGAAGTGCTCAATGCCCGCCGCCATACCGAAGAATCGCAAATCATCGCGGGGGCTGGCGCGTTTGGCGCAGTCACCATCGCCACCAATATGGCCGGGCGCGGTGTCGATATCAAACTTGGCGGTGAAATCGCCGATGAAATCACCGCGGCAGTCAGCCGCGTGTTGCGCAAAGCCGGGTATAGTGCGCCCTATGACATGCGTCTCGAAGACCGGCGCCAGGCCCTGCTCAAACTATCCCCTGAAGATTATGGCCTGTACGATGCCGAAGTGCGCTTCTTTCTCCAGCATTTTGCCGATATGGAACTGGTGCGCGAACTCGGCGGCCTGCACGTCATCGGCTCAGAGCGCCACGAAGCCCGCCGCATCGACAACCAGCTGCGCGGTCGCGCCGCCCGCCAGGGCGACCCAGGCTCCTCGCGCTTCTATCTCTCCCTGCAAGATGACCTGATGCGCATGTTTGGTGGTGAACAGGTCGACAACATTATGCAGCGCTTCCGGCTGGATGATGACTTCCCGCTCGAAAACCGCATTGTCAGCAATCTCATCGAAGGCTCACAACACCGCGTCGAAGGCGCCAACTTCGATGTGCGCAAGCACCTGCTCGAATACGACGATGTACTCAACGCCCAGCGCCTGCGCATCTACAGCCAGCGCGACCGCGTTTTCACCAAAGAAGACCTTTCCAGCGATGTACTGGATATGCTGCGCAGTGAAATCGCCGGGCGTGTAGGCCCGGCCATGACCGACCCCGAGGGCCCCTGGAAACTGCTGGCCTGGCTCGAACAAACCCAGCCGCCCTTTGTCTTTGAGCCCGGTGAAATCTACCCATCCTTCAACTACCGCCTGCTGCTCGACAATCTCACCGAATTCACCGGATCAGCCAAAGAAGCCTTCATCGATATCGCCCGCCGCGCTGTCCAACTGGAAGAATCTCACCATCTCAAGGCCATCGAAACCACCGTCCAGCGCACCGCCGAAAGCCTCGAAACCCAGGTTGAAGAACGCTTTGACATCCTCGATACCTTCCTCGAAGGGCTAAAAGATTCAGAAGAACAGCGCCGCCCCCAGGAATTGCTCGAAGAACTCCAGAATGAGCTGCACATGCAGTTCAAACTAAATGGCGAGCAACTGCGCACCCTGGCCAGCAACCCCGCCACATTGGAAGAAACGCTCAAAGACCAGATCGACGCAACGCTTACATCCATCGCTGTCATCCGGTTGGGCTCCACTATCGAATCTCGCATCCAGGAACCATTACCCATCAGCCGCGATGAACTCTCCCGGCTCGATTGGGAAACCGCCAGTGTGCGCCTGATGGAATCAGCCGAGAAAATGCTCCAGAACCGGCAAGAAAAGCTGACAGGGCCGAACGGTCAGCTTGCCCGGGAGTTGGATATACTCCTTACACGGGTCAACCCGGAGCAGATGAGCGAATCCGACATCATCCAGGTACTTTCTGCCCTATCACGCGGCCGCCGCACAGCCTTCGACGCAAAAACCCATCGCCAGGTTTCGCAAGAATACACCCGTTTCAGCTACGCCTACCTGACCGCCCAACTGATGACCCGCCGCAAAGCCGAACATGTGCAGGCCGATGTGCTGGAACACCTGGAAACCGCCCGGCAAACCCTCGAAACCGCCTGGGGAAATGTGGAATTTGCCCGGCTCGGGCAGAATGCCACCACCCTGGCAGATTTTGGCCCTTCGGCAGAAGCGATCGGCCTGGACCCCGCCCTGCCACCTGCCTCACTGACCCCTGAACAGCGCTCCGCCCTGCGCAGTGAAATAGGGCGCCGCCGCCTGACCGAGTTTCATCGCCAGGTGCTGCTGGGTGCCATCACCGAACAGTGGGTAGATTACCTGACGCGTGTCGAAGCGCTGCGCGTATCGATTGGGCTGGAAGCCTACGGTCAGCGCGACCCGCTGGTGCAGTACAAAACCAAAGCATCCGAAATGTTCCAGGCACTGGTAGGTGATATCCGCACCATGGTGGTCGGGCGCATCTTCCAATACTTGCCACGCATCTCCGCCAGCGCCGAAACCGAAACAGAATCGGCCCCCGCGCTCGAATCGGCTGCCCAATCTTCTGCCAGCCGAAATATCGAAGACAGCAAAGCCGGTCGTAAACGCCACAAGAAACATTAAACCTTGCAGTTTTCCCGGATGAAAACTGCGCGAAACAGCGTAGAATATATTTAATGTGAATCATCGGCGGTTTTGAAATTGACAATATCACATAAACATAGCTCCGCTAACGCCTATTTCACACGGTGCAGGCAGGGCTGCAAGTTTTAATCTGGTATTATCAAGCAAAACATTATTCACCTAAACACAGTCCTTTCAACCAACCAGCGAGACAGAATGACCAATCTGGCTTTCAATACGTCCGGCGAATACCATGATTTTCCCAAGGTGGAACTTCACCGCCACCTTGAAGGTTCACTGCGCCTGCAAACCATGCTCGATGTGGCCCGCAAACACGGCATGACCCTGCCAGCCAACATGGTGCGGCTCTCACGCCTGGTGCAGGTTCAGGATGAAGAACCACTAACCTTTGAGAATTTCCTGGGAAAATTCAACACCCTGCGCATGTTTTATCGCTCCCCAGAAGTGATCGAACGTATCACACGCGAAGCCGTTGAAGATGCCGCCAAAGACAATGTTCGTTATGTTGAGTTGCGCTTTACACCGGTAGCGCTCAGCCGGGCCGAACGTTTCCCGTTGAATGAAGTAATGGATTGGGTTTGCGAAGCTGCCAAAAATGCCGCCAAAAAATATAGTATTGGTGTGCGCCTGATCGCATCCGTCAACCGCCACGAATCTGTGGAACTGGCCGAGCAAGTCATCTGGCTGGCAGCTGACCGGCTAAGTAAAGGCCTGGTGGGTGTAGATTTGGCCGGGAACGAGGCCCAATTCCCGGCCCGGCCCTTCTTGCCTCTATTCCGCGAAGCACGCCAGGCCGGGATGTACATCACCATCCACGCCGGGGAGTGGGGCGGGCCACTAAATGTGCGTGAGGCCATTGAAAACTTCGATGCCCAACGCATCGGCCACGGCGTCCGCGTGCTGGAAGATGACTTTTCCACGGCGCTGGCCCGCGAGCATAAAACCACCTTCGAGGTGTGCGTTACCAGCAACTACCAGACCGGTGTAGTCAAAACACTGACAGCGCATCCGGCCTCCAAGATGATCGCCGCCGGGCTGAATGTGACCTTCAACACGGATGATCCGTCCATCTCGAACATTACCCTGAGCAACGAATACAAAGTTGCCTGCGAAGACCTGAAAATCAGCCGTGATGTAGTCAAGCAGCGCATTACCGCTGCCGCCTATGCTGCATTCCTGCCAGAGAGTGACCGCAAAAAGCTGGCCGATTCGCTGCAAAAAGATCTGGGCAGGGTGTAAACTGGTATAATTGCGCCTGTTTACATCTAATTTCACCTAATTTTTGTTTTGACAGAGGACGACAAAGGCGCACCTTTGAGTTCTTTGTGACGTTGAATGTTATTTAATTTCACACGATCACAAAGCACCAAAGGTGTTTTGTTGTACTGTAACGCGGGATTAATCCCGAGCTACTTATGCCAAAGAAGGAGTTTTCATGAAAGATTTCTTTAATTCCCGTGACACGCTCAAAGTCGGCGACAAAGAGTATGTCTACTATCGTCTCGATGTACTGGAGAAGGCCGGGCTGGTGAAACTGGCCAAACTGCCGTTCTCGATCCGCGTGGTGCTCGAAGCCGCGCTGCGCCAGTGCAACGACAACGAAATCACCCAGGAAGATGTCAAAAACATCGCCGCATGGACGCCGACCGGCGCCCGCCCTGGCATCCCCTTCCTGCCAGCCCGCGTGGTGATGCAGGACTTTACTGGTGTTCCGGCGGTGGTCGATCTGGCCGCAATGCGCGCCGCTGTCGCTCGGCTGGGCGGCGACCCGAAACAGATCAACCCGCTCGTGCCGGTCGACCTCGTTATCGACCACTCGGTACAGGTCGATTTCTTCGCCACTGCCGATGCCCTGACCCGCAACACCGAAATGGAATTCCTGCGCAACAAGGAACGTTATGAGTTCCTGAAATGGGGCCAGCAAGCCTTCAAAAACTTCCGCGTTGTCCCGCCGATGACCGGTATCATCCACCAGGTCAACCTGGAATATCTCTCGGAATGCGTTTTCACCAAGACCGAGAACGGCGAAACCCTGGCCTTCCCCGATACGCTGGTCGGCACCGACTCGCACACGACCATGATCAACGGCCTGGGCGTGGTGGGCTGGGGCGTGGGCGGCATCGAAGCCGAAGCGGTCATGCTCGGCCAGCCGATGGACATGCTCCTGCCAGACGTGATCGGCTTCAAGCTCTCGGGCAAGCTCAAAGATGGCGTGACCGCCACCGACCTGGTGCTGACCGTCACCCAGATGCTGCGCAAAAAGGGCGTGGTGGATAAGTTCGTGGAATTCTTTGGCCCCGGCCTGGCCTCCATGTCGCTGACCGACCGCGCCACAATCGCCAACATGGCCCCAGAATATGGCGCGACGATGGGCTTTTTCCCGGTCGATGCCGAGACGCTGCGCTACATGCAATTGACTGGCCGCCCTGCGGATGTGATCGCCCGCACCGAGGCCTACTGCCGCGCCCAGGGCTTGTTCCGCGACGAGAACACCCCTGACCCCGAATTTACCGACACCCTGGAACTTGACCTGGGCTCCGTTGTCCCGTCCCTCGCCGGCCCCAAGCGTCCGCAAGACCGCGTGGCCCTGGCTGATATGAAAGCGGCATTCCAGAAGGCGCTGACCGCTCCGGTAAAGGAACGCGGCTACGAGCTGGGCGGCGATGCCCTGAAGCGCGAATCTGCCTTCGGCGCGGAGAAAATGTCGCATGGCGCGGTCGTCATCGCCGCGATCACCTCCTGCACCAACACCAGCAACCCCTCGGTGCTGATCGGCGCGGGGCTGGTGGCCAAAAAGGCGGTCGAGAAGGGGCTGAAAGTCAAGCCCTATGTCAAGACCAGCCTGGCCCCCGGCTCGCGCGTCGTGACCGAATATCTCAACTCTGCCGGGCTGATTGATCCGCTGGCGAAACTGGGCTTTAACGTGACCGGTTACGGGTGCACGACCTGCATCGGTAACAGCGGCCCGCTGCCGGGTGAGGTAGCAAAGGCCGTCACCGGCGGCGACCTGGTCGCGGCGGCGGTCATCTCGGGCAACCGCAACTTCGAAGGGCGCGTTCATCCGCTGGTGAAGGCCAACTTCCTGGCCTCGCCGCCCCTGGTCGTGGCCTACGCCCTGGCCGGGACAGTCGATATCGACCTGAACAACGAGCCGCTCGGCGAAGGTGCGAACGGTCCGGTTTACCTGCGCGACATCTGGCCGAGCAGCGCGGAAATTGCCGAGGCGGTGGCCGCGCACGTGCGGGTGGAAATGTTTAACGATAAGTATTCCAGCGTCTTCGAGGGCACGGAAGCCTGGCAGGAGATC
>CAIJPN010000094.1 GCA_903822545.1 uncultured Anaerolineae bacterium
AGTCGCAAAGGTTTTGAGAGAATTCTGCCTTGCGATTGCGCCAATTGTTTTTCCTGCCGATTTTGGGGCAAAAAAATCCAAAACTTGGCGTCTTGGCGACTTTGCGTTAGGTTCGTTGGTTTCAGATTTGGAATTGCTGCTTTTTGAGCCAAAATCAGACATCCTGAGTTACTTTTACGCCAACATTTTCGCGCAGGCTGAAATGTCTTAAAAACCACATCAAAATCGTCAAAGTAAAGCTGTGCATTTTGCCGAATAATCAACAAAATGACAAAAACAATGTTTCAGGCTTAAATTAAATGATCGAACCGTGCGGTACAATGTGTCAAATCAGGAAATTTATGTCAAATCAGGAAATCATATATCCAAGCAATATTTCCATTAGGAAATTACCAATAAACTTTTCACCAGCAGACTCAGGTATATTTGAACATGAGTTAAAAGTAGAAATTCATCCAACCTTCTTACTCCGCCTAAAAGGAATTAATATTTCTTCAGATGGGATACTTTTTCGAGGAATACATGTTCTGCCAGAAACTTTTCCTATACCTGCGCTAAAAACAAACTGGATTAATTCCACGGCTTATATAAAATTCCTTGCTAAAAATTTATTATCTCATTATCGAAAATTCGAAAATGCTGTTTGGATTACAGATACCTGGAGCAATGGATACTTTCACTGGCTTACTGATGCATTACCCAGATTATATGTTATGGGAGAATGGATCGAAAACGAATTGCTCCTGTTACCCCAGAGTTTCCAAGAAATAAACTATATATTGCCATCGTTAAAACCATTTTCGGTTCGAAACTTGGAATTCATGAAAGGCACAGTTCACATCAAAAATCTTAAAATGCCCATGCATACAGCGCCAACAGGAAATTTCAACGAATCAATAATCCGGGAGGTAAGAGGGTTAATTACTGATTACTACAAACATACTGATTGTGAAATTATCGGTAATAAAATTTACGTCAGTCGAAGCAAAGCGCGCAAACGAAAAATTTCTAATGAAGAAGAATGTTTAGCCATCTTAGCCGAATATGGATTCAAAATTATTTATTTTGAAGACTATACTTTTGAACAACAAGTTAAGATAGCTATGAATGCAAAGTATATTATTTCCAATCATGGGGCTGGCTTAACGAACATCCTTTTTATGGAATCGGGGAGCTGTGTTCTTGAGCTACGGAAGGAAGGGGATTTCCTCGATAATTGCTATTTTTCCATGGCATCTGCTATGAATTTACACTATTTCTATCAACTTTGCATCGCAGAAAACCCTGAAGAGGATGCCCATACGGCAAACTTGATAATAGATTGTAATTTATTACGAAAAAATATCGAGAGCATGCTAGCCCTTTAGTAAACACCATGAAAACATCCCCGATTGCCATCTTTACTTATAATCGCCCGGCGCATACGCTCCGGATGCTTGAATCTTTATCAACCTGCCCCAGGTTAGATGAATGCGATATTTTTATTTTCAATGATGCTCCACGTGTACCAGAACATTCCCAAAAAGTAGTTGAAGTTCGTTCCTTGATACATGAATGGGCCAAAGAACATCATGCCAGGGTTATAGAAAGAACTGAAAACCTGGGGCTGTCGAGATCCATCGTAACATCAGTAACAGAGTTATGTTCCACCTATGGGCAAATCATTGTTATCGAAGATGACCTGGTGCTCCACCCTGCCTTTATTCAATATATGCTATCTGCGCTCGAGCGTTACCGGGGTGATGAGAAAGTCGGCCAGGTATCAGGGTACATATTCCCTGCCAAATTTGCAAAACTTCCCGAGGATGCTGTATTTTTACCACTGGGTTCATCCTGGGGTTGGGCTACCTGGCAGCGCTCATGGGAATTATATGATCCCAAGGATCCCAAAGCCACAGAAATTTTGACAAATCATAAGCTGCGCTTCAAGTTTGACCTGGATGGCGCTTTTCCTTACTCAGCCATGCTGGAGCAATCTTTACAGGGTAAAAACCAGGCATGGGACATCTGGTTATATTGGTCTTATTTTTCAAGAGGAATGCTTACTTTATTTCCCTGCCAATCCCTGGTTAATAACATTGGTTTCGATGGCACGGGGTATCATTATAAACAGACCAGCATCACTTCAAAAAAACATTCCTTTTCTACAGACTTGGCTGATTGGTCTGCAACTCATCACTTTCGCCTTCCTAATCAAGTTGAAAGCAATAATGAATGTTTGCATACCTTTCAGGAATTTTTAAAAAACATTCACCCGCCAGTTCCCTTATATAAAAGATTTTTGCATAAGCTAAAAAAATATATCATCAAAATCAATCATTTGTTACCGGATAAAATCTCACATACTTAAAACACTTGCACAAAGGAAACACGTTATTCAAAAAAAAACGCAAAAATTTGCTAAAAGTTAATAGATTTCTCTACTGAACAAGTTTTCCTACCAATAATATTAAGGTTTGAGCTTTTATCCAGTAAGAAACATATAGGCATTACTACCGACTGTTGTTTCTAATTATATTTTAGCGTGTTGTCACAAAGCAATGTTTTTATGTCCACCAAATATTAGGCAAAAATAACGCTAACAGATTGAATGTAAGACCAAGATATTTTCAACTACAATATCATTTTTAATTTAGACCACAAACCAGCATATATGAAAACCTTATTTCATCAAATTTTAGATCGATTCAAAAAATATCTCCAACCGGTAAATGAACTTCGTAGTATGGATATAAAACTCGAACGCCTTCTTATACAGACTGTTCAAGGGCGTATTCGTGAATTTCATTCTATTCCCCCTCTGGAAAACCTTTCGGACGCCGAGTTCCAAGTTTTTTCGCAATGGGGTGAAGATGGAATCATACAGTATCTAATTGCCCGGATACCAGTAAAAAACTTAACCTTTGTGGAGTTCGGGGTACAAGATTATCTGGAATCCAATACCCGTTTTTTGCTGATGAACAATAACTGGAGCGGGCTGGTGATCGATTCCGATCCCCAATATATCCAAAATATTCAGGCACGGGATTATTACTGGAGACATGAGTTACAAGCAGTCTGCACATTCATTACAGTTGAAAATATCAATGAAACAATTAAAAATGCGGGGATCGAGGGTGATATAGGGTTATTGAGTATTGATATTGACGGGAACGATTATTGGATATGGGATGCCATCACTGTTATTTCTCCCCGTATCGTGGTTGTTGAATACAATGGCGTCTTTGGGAAAGATCGATTTGTAACCATTCCCTATCGCCCTGATTTTGTACGGACGAAGGCACATTACTCCAACCTGTTTTTTGGAGCTTCCCTGCGAGCTTTTTGCTTGCTGGCTGAGAAAAAAGGTTATTTCTACGCCGGTTCCAACAGCGCCGGAACAAATGCTTTTTTTGTTCGTAATGATTTAGCAACTGATGTTATCAGGCAGGAGCCTGGTCGCAATTTTATTATGAGCAAGGTACGCGAAGCCAGGGATAAGGCTGGGAATTTAGTGTTTACATCAGGTAGCGCAAGAACGAGTTTGATATCTGATATGAAAGTAGTGGATTTGGAGAATAATTGTGAAATTATTCTGGCAGAAGTGCTGGAGAATAAGTGAAATCAAAAGATTTTTCCGTAAAGCGAAAAATGGTGATCCTTGGCGCAGGTGGCATGGCCCGCGAAGCTGCCTGGATTGCAGAGGAGATCAGCCAGCGCAGCCCTTCTCTGGCCTGGCAGGTTATAGGTTTTTGGCAGGCTGATCCCCAGCTAATTGGAACAATTATCAATGGATATCCGGTATTAGACCCCACCCAGCTAGATGGGCATGGGATGTATGCGATTGCGGCCATTGGTCAACCTGCCATCAGGCAGAAAGTGGTTAAGCAGGCAATTGAAAAAGGTTTCTCTTTTGCCAGATTGATTCACCCGGATGTGGTTTTGGATTTCAATACGACAAGTATGGGTGATGGCGTGATTATTTGCCCTGGCACAACCCTGACCACAAACATCACCATTGGCCAACACGTTATCATCAACGCTGGTTGTACTGTCTCGCACGACTGCATACTCGAAGATTATGCTACACTATCACCCGGATGTCACCTGGCCGGATTTACCCACCTGGAAGAAATGGCTTTCATGGGGATCGGCTCGGTTACAATTGAAAACCATCACATTGGCAGGCAGTCTGTGGTCGGCGCAGGAGCGGTTGTTATTGATGATATCCCGGCAAATTCGACGGCCATTGGTATTCCGGCAAAGGTAAAGCATCAATGAGCAAAAAAATTAAGATCGCCATCAATGCAAATATTCAACCAAACGTTTCTTCTACGGGAGGAGTAGCAAGCGTATTGATGGGTCTGATCTGTGCATTGGGACAATTGGATGGCCCGGAAGAATTCCATATCCTTGGCCCGGCAGCTCACAATGAGTGGTTGATGCCTTACCTGGAGAAAAACCAGAAATTAGTGCGCCTGCCGCACACCGCTCTCTCATCATGGCTGAAAAGAGAGCTACAGAATTTCCTGATGCGTGCGCCGGGGATTTATGCCCCATCAGAACCGGCGCTGCGCATCTCACAGGGCTTTTACGAATCCCTGGGTTGCAGCGTGATCCACTTCCCTTACCAGGAATTTGTGTTATGCGCTTTGCCAACAGTGTACACCCCACACGATTTACAATATCGTCATTATCCACAATTTTTTACCGCCACGGGCATTGCCGAACGTGACCGGATGATCCACAATGGATGCCATTACGCTCAAGCCATCACAGCAGGCTCAGAGTGGATCAAGCAAGATATCATTCGCCAATATCAAATCCCACCAGGTAAAATCCACGTTATTCCCTGGGCAGCGCCAACAACGGTTTCGGCCAGCCCGGCACAAGAAATGTTGGCAGCCACCAGGGAAAAATATCACCTGCCAGGGTCATTCTGCATTTACCCTGCGGTCACCTGGCCGCACAAAAACCATCTACGCCTGTTACAAGCGCTTACTTTCCTGCGGGATCATCATAATGTCCGTGTAAACCTGGTATGCACAGGTGGCAAGGTAGAGCCAAGCTGGTCAGAGATACAGGCATATATCTCTGAAAATGCGTTGAGCGACCAGGTAATTTTTTTAGGATACATTCCACAGCAAGACTTACGCGCTTTATACAAATTGGCCGATTTCGCTGTGATTCCCACTTTGTTTGAGGCGGCCAGCGGCCCAATTTTCGAGTCCTGGCAGGATGCTATTGCTGTAGCCTGCTCAAATGTAACCTCGCTTCCAGAACAAGTGCAAACTGCCGGGCTAATATTCGACCCATATTCGGTAGAAAGCATCGCCAATACCATCCAAATACTGGCAACTGACAGGCAAACCCGAATGGAACTGGCAGCCCGTGGGCAAAACCGCCTGGCTGATTTTAGCTGGGAACGCACCGCCAAGGCCTATCGCGCGCAATATCGCCGGCTGGCAGGAGTAACACTCAGCCAGGAAGACCAGGAATTAATTGGCTGGGATTGGATGCGCTTCCCTAATAAATCCAAATCGAAGGAATGATCATGCAAAAAAGTATCCCCGTATCAGAACCTGCTTTATCAGGGAACGAAAAGCAATATGTTTTAGATTGCCTGGAAAGCAATTGGATCTCTTCCAACGGGAAGTATATCGGCGCTTTCGAGAAAGGTTTTGCCGATTTTTGTGGCGTCAGGCATGCGCTTTCGTGCGCAAACGGAACGGTAGCCCTGCACCTGGCCTTGCTGGGGCTGGGGATCAAGCCCGGCGATGAGGTGATCGTACCCACCCTGACCTATGTAGCCACCGCCAATGCGGTAGTTTATTGCGGCGCGAAACCGGTTTTTGTGGATAGCGACCCGCTGACCTGGAATATGGCCCCGGCTGAAGTAGAAAGAGCTATTACACCCCAGACCCGGGCGATCATCATCGTGCACATCTATGGCTGTCCGGCTGAAATGGATGCGCTGCTGGGAATTGCCCGCAGGCATGGTTTATATGTTATCGAGGATGCCGCTGAAGCGCATGGGGCAGAATATGACCAAAAGCGGGTAGGCAGTTTTGGGGATGTTTCAACCTTCAGCTTTTACGGTAACAAAATCATCACCACCGGCGAAGGTGGCATGGTTACTACCAACGACAGCACCCTGGCTGCCAGGATGCTCCAGATCAAGGGGCAGGGCATGGATCCCCAGCGGCGTTACTGGTTCCCGATCATTGGCTACAATTACCGTATGACCAACATCGAGGCCGCCATCGGGCTGGCACAATTGGAAAAAATTGACTGGCATATCCAACGCCGTATCGAGATCGCCAGGCGCTACCAGGCCAACCTGGCCGGTGAAAAAGTCAGCTTCCAGCCAGAACCAGCCAAAGGGCGCAATGTTTACTGGATGACCAGCCTGGTACTGGATGAAGGAATTGGGATTTCACGCGATGAGTTGCGGGAAAAACTGGCGGCCAGCGGCATTGAAACCCGCCCATTCTTCTATCCACTGCACACCCTGCCCATGTATGCCGTTGATTCCACCGGAAAATCCTTCCCGGTTGCCAGCCGCCTTTCGGCACAGGGCATCAACCTGCCATCTTATTCCTCTCTGGAAGATAGTGACATCGATTTTGTTTGCACTGCCATTCAAGCTACCCTGCGCTGAACCGCAATATCCTTATGTCATCCCCGCGCGTTTCCATCATCACCCCATCTTATAACCAGGCCCAATACCTGGAACAGTGCATCGTATCGGTGCTGGAGCAGGATTATCCCAACATCGAATATATCATCATGGATGGCGGCTCAAGCGATGGCAGCGTGGAGATCATCAAGAAATACGCGCATCGCCTGGCTTACTGGGTCAGCCAGCCTGATGGCGGGCAGTCCGCCGCCATCAATGCCGGGCTGCGCCGCTCTACCGGGGAAATATGGGCCTGGATGAATGCTGACGATGCCTACCTGCCAGGAGCAGTTAGCAAAGCAGCAGCCTGGCTGTTCGAACACCCAGAGCACGATATTATTTATGGCGATTGCATAGAAATAGATGCAAATGGGGCTAATTTGCATTACCGGCAGTCAAAAAAAATAGAGCCTTCCAAAATGATGACTGATGGAATCCATATCCCATCTGGCTCCACATTCATTCGAAGGAGAGTAAGAGAACATATTGGTAATCTTAACGAATCTCTTCATTACGTTATGGATATAGAGTATTGGCTGAGAGCTTTCCTAAAAGTGTCTTTTGGTTACGTTCCTGAAACACTTTCCCAATATAGAATCCACGCAAAAGCCAAAACTTTCGATAGTGACCAAAGCAGAGTGCGTGGAGAAGAAATGCTTAATACATATCTTGCCTTTTGGAATCGAGCTGATATTCCACCGCATCTCAAACCAATTCGCACCCGCTCTCTTGCAGGTATTTGCCTTTTCGCTGCCGATTTGGCCTGTAGTGTTGGGGACCGCCCGCTTTGTTTGCAGTATATTCAAAAAGCTTTCAATCTGGATGGGATAACTGCTATCCAACCTCGATTGATACGCTTATTAATTCACATGTTCTTTTCAGAACGCGCAGTACGTTATATAAGAAATTTTTGGAAAACTGCGGCATAAACCAATCTGATTCGAAATAATCACAGGATTATCCATGAACACTAAAAACGAAATGCTTAACACATTTATCGCAAATTCTTTATATTCTGCGACAGTAGACAAAAAAAAACTGGCGTTCATTTTCTCTGCGATCATAGATTATGCAAACAAGACCGGAAAAAGTATTAAATCCTTGCATATTTTAGAAGTAGGTTGTGGATCAGGAGGAATAACCATTCCATTGACAACCCTTGGCTGCCAAATTCGCGCTTTTGACCTTGACCGTGATGCCATAGGAAGAATCCAATCGATTGCATTACAAAATAATCTTCAGAATCTGGTGGTTAGCGTAGATGATGGTCAAAACTTTTTTGATGACCAACATTATGATATTGTGATTGCTTCTGAAGTTTTTGAACATGTAATGATGCCAGAATTGCTGGCAGAGAGCATCGTAAAAAGGATGCTGGATGGTGGATATTTAATTGTTACCACCCCTAACGGGTTTGGGCCTTGGGAATTATTCAACCGCATTAACATCACTATTTACTTGAAAAAATGGAATTTTATACGACGTATTTTTCGGAAACCGCTTTACAAAAAAGGCAGTGGGGTAGATCACTGCCAATTTTATACACAATCCCGACTAGTAAGATTATTTACTGCACATCAATTAAAGCTAGTGAAGTCTGCCAACTCTGACTTTATATTGTCGATTTTCGGACGACTACTTAAGAAAAATCCGTTTTTAGGCAAACTTGATACAAAAGTAGCAGATGTACTTCCAGCATGGGCTGTAAGCGGCTGGTATTTCGTATTCATATTAGCTCCTGACCATAAATAAGTAGACTTAACCTGAGATGTTGCTAACCATCATTCATTCCGGCTCCGGTCTTACAGATTACACCCTGCATCTTCACAATGCCCAGAAATGAACTGCTGGCGAGGCTAGCTGGTTTTGGCTGTAAATACGGTTATAGCATGGCCAAAAGGGCAGTTATATTCGATGTGGAAAAATTTGTTCCCAGGAACGATTGCTCAAACCGGGAATATACCTGGAATTTCCAGGTTTTACTTTCACCCATCAGCGCTATGATCCGTTTTTCGCTATGGCTTGCAAATCAACAAATCGTAAATAGGATTTCATTCAATGCGCATTGTCTATTACTCCTTGCCCAGTTTTTTAGATCTGGACTCCCATCAAGTTAAGGTTCTGAGCTCAAAAGTTGAATTACACATTGTCATTGAAGTTTCCCCTTTCGCCTGGAAATACAACATTTTAGGATTGCCATTGCCTCCTTGGGGGCCAGGCTTTTATGATGCCCGGGATTTCCTAAGAGAAAATCTTCCAAAAGCAGCCATGAAATACTATGAAGGTGCCAGTGGTATTTATTTTTCTGTTTATCCATCCGGTTTCAAACTTTCAAGCTTGAAAACCTTGTGGTTAACCCAAAAGAAAATCGCAGATATCAATCCCGATATTTTACATTTTGATGGTGAGTCCATACGAGCAGCAAGCTGGAGCAGTCTTGTGAATATACCGTTGGTTTTGAATGTTCATGAGCCCAAAACCACCGCAGGTGTTTGGCAACAAGGATTAGGACTTGCCAAATCAATCTTAATCCCGAAGGCAAAGGTGATTATCACCCATAGTGATGAATGTATGCAAGATTTAATTAAATACTGGCATATTCCACCTGCAAGGATAAAAAAAATCCCGCTTGGGCCATTTGATATTCTTAAAGCATGGGCTCAAAGTTTACCCGTTGAAGTCAGCAAAAAACGAAAAATGGTTTTTATGTGGGGCTGGCTCAACCAACGCAAAGGGGTTGATATCCTGGTTGATGCTGCCCCACTGATCGCCCAAGAAATTGCCGATGTGGATATTGTCATCGCAGGAAAACCATCCGGCGGGTACAATCCACCTGCGCCGACACAATTGCCCAATAATGGATTTATGAACATAATAACCGGACACTTGAAATACAATGATCTGGCCAGGTTACTTTCTGATGCCACTATAACGACCATGCCATATCGCCATGCCCGGCAAAGTGGTGTGATTCTCACTGCTTATGGTCTTAAAAAGCCAGTGGTAGCATCTGATATTAAAGCCCTGCGCGAACAAGTGAGGGATAACTATACTGGCCTCCTGGTGAAGCCAGAAGATCCAGTAGCACTAGCAAACGGAATAATTAGTTTACTGAAAAACGATCAACTTATCGCTGAAATGAGCAAAAATATAAACACATTTTGTGAAGAAAACATATCATGGGACGCATTCGGCGCTCAAGTTAATGATGTTTATACCAGTATGTTACGTTAAGGATGCCAAGTATGCTTAGATTGGCTATGATCCGCACCGCATCCAACCCCGTAAATCGGGATTACTATAATTCGCAAGAAATAGGCCTGGCCAAGGCCTTGGCGACCAAAGGTGTGCAGACACATATTTTTACTGCGGCATTAGGGGTAAATGTTCCAAAACAATATGCTTTACCCCATTACGAGAACTATATCACCATCACAGAGTGGCCCGTCTGGAAAAATATTTATCATAATCAATGTCTGTTACAACCAATCGAGAATGAATTACGCAAAAACCATTATGATTTAATCCAGCTTCATGACAGCCAGTCAGTTGGAACGGTGCAGGTAGCCAATTACATAAAACACCTAAAAACCCCGAGCATCCTATACCAGGGAGTATATTTTCACCCGAACAGGGTAAAAAAAATCGGACAAATCCTGTTTGAGCAAATCGGGAAAACCAGAATCCAGCAAGTTATTCGATCTTGTATTGCAAAAACAAAACAAGCGGGGGAGTATCTACATTTTTTTGGTTACCCTAACATCGAGATTTTACCTGTAGGGCTGGAAATAGACACCATTGATTCGAATGAAAAAGTAATTGATATTCGTAGCAAATACCAGCTTGACAGAGAAAGCATTTTACTGCTTTATATTGGTAGAGTGGAGAAAAGGCGCAATCCCAAATTTATACTGGATATATGCTTCGCATTAAAAAATGCAGGGACCAAATGTTCGTTAGTCATGGTGGGAGAAGGCCCATTAACAACTGCTGTTAAATCCTATGCGAGCTACTTGGGACTTAACGAAAATATTATCTTTGTAAATAAGGTTCATCAAAAAGAAATAGCATCTTACTATTTATCTGCTGACATATTAATCCATCCCAGCGAGCATGAAATTTTTGGGATGGTTTTTTTAGAAGCTTTTCATTTTGGCCTGCCGATTATAGCCTTACGCAGCCCGGGGGCAGAAACAATTATCGACCACAACATAAACGGCTTTTTGATGGATAATCTGAACACACAATTATGGATTGATGTTATTAGTAAAATAAATACCGGCGGACTGTTAAAAAATATGAAAACGAATTGTCAAAAAAAAGCCAGTGATTTTGAATGGGCGAATTTAAAAGAAAAATATTTAGCACATTATCAAAGGGCTCTAGCTTAGGTATGACCGAGGCATCCGAACAACGCACAAACCACAAAACTGTCTTTGGAGGTAAACCCAATGATTGATTACAGAAGACAATTTCAACCAACCACTCCACTATCAGCATCCATGCAGCACATTCTTAATCAAATCCCAAGTGAAAAACTATGGCTAGATTTGGGCTGTGGCAGTGGTGGACAATTGGCACACCTGACCCGCGCAGTGGGTTTGGATGTATCCTTTAGCAATTTATCATATTGCAAACCGATCAATCAGCCGTTAGCCTGCTCCGATATAGAAACAACCTTACCGTTCAATAAGGGATCATTTGATGTGGTTATGATTTCTCATGTATTGGAACATGTCAGGAGTCCACTTGAGTTATGTATCGAAGCATATCGCATTCTAAAAACCGGGGGAATTCTTATTATTGGGCTTCCAATAGAAATTTCTTTATTCCGGGTGATTGCCCACGATCACTATTTTTATGGACACCCAGGGCATATTTATGCTTTTTCGCCAACTGGATTAAAACGATTGGTCGAGTTGGCCGGTTTCCAGGTAGACAAGTTGGAATTTGACATTCCCCTGGCCCGGAAACCTAAATTTAACTCACTTCAAACCATTGGGAATAAGCTCGTACCAGAATGGTTGCTGGCAATGACTTGTGCGAACCAATGGATTCTAGCAAAGAAAATATGAAAATCCTTCTCGTCAACACCCGCCACTACCCTGGCGGCGGCGATAGCCACTATACCTTCAATCTGGCCGGGCTGTTGCGCAGTCACGGACACGAAGTATTTTTTTTTGCCATGCAGGGCGAAAATAACCTGCCTGACCCTAATTCGGATTTATTTGTATCGTATATTGATTATCGTGCCCTGAACCAGCGCAAAAACCCATTGACGGCCATCCAGGTGCTCACCCGCTCGGTCTATTCCAGCGAAGCGCGCCGCAAATTTGCCCAGTTGGTAGAACGAGTTAAACCCGATATCATTCACCTGCAAAGCATTCATGCCCATATTACCCCATCTGTTATCATTGAAGCAAAAAAGCGTAGTATACCGGTGGTGTGGACGTTACATGATTACAAAACAATCTGCCCTAATTCTGCCTGTTTAATTGACAAAACCGGCGAACTATGCGAAGCCTGTAAAGGGGGTCGTTTCTGGCAGGCAGCGGTGAAGCGATGCAAAAAAGATTCAGTACTGGCAAGCGGTGTAGCCAGTTTGGAAGCATATGTTCATTATTTCTTGAACATTCAATCAAAAGTGGATGCGTTTTTATCGCCTTCATTATTTCTACAAAAGCGTTTAATAGCAAACGGTTTTCCCGCTCACAAAATTCAGCACACCCCCCTCTTTTTGCCACCCAGCATGTTTGAGCAATCAAAAGAAGATAAGGGTTATTTTTTGTTTATGAGCCGATTGGAAAAACTAAAGGGTGTTAATATTTTGGCAGAAGCTGCTAAAATAGCAAGCAACATAGAAATAGTAGTTGTAGGTAGGGGGGATGATAACATTGTGGCTCAAATCCCAACTTTGTTTCCATCTAACCTTCGTTACCTGGGTTTTCAAACCGGCCAGGAATTATCCAAACTAATCCGTGAATCCAGGGCTATTTTAGTACCATCACAATGGTATGAAAATCAACCCTTTAGCATTTTAGAGGCTTTTGCTCACGGGAAACCTGTTATTGCAACCCAGCTCGGAGGAATGACAGAATTGGTTGGAGAAGATAGAGGCTTACTCATTCCATTGGGAGATTTTTCAGCGCTAGCAGATGCTATTAAAGAGTTGGCACACAATAAGCTAAAAGCCCACCAGCTTGGTGCAAATGCTTTCGAATATGTAAAAGCCCACCACTCTCCAAATTCTCATTATGAAAAATTGGAGTATATTTACACAAGGCTAATTGCATCAACATAAGAATGCCGGAGAATTTTTAGATGTCCCAACAGTCCTTCATTCGTTCCATCACCGAAAAGCTATATCGTGTGATAAAAAGAGAAAAATACACCATCCCTGAATGGGTTCCAGGGGATGCTTTGGCATATGAATTATCCACCCGTATGTGGATGTTCCTGCGAGGATGCTTATACCGTTTTTCTTTTTCCAAGGTCAAAGGACTCTTTTTTATGGGGCATCAAGTTCGCATCCGTTCTGCAAAAAGAATTCAATTAGGGAAAAATGTATCTTTGCATGATCATGTTTACTTGGATGGGTTATGCCAGGATGGAGTTACTATTGGAGACAATTTCACATTAAGAGAAGGTTCAATTATTGAGTCTACAGGTGTTCTAAGTGCCCCAGGAATTGGCCTGATAATTGGCAACAATGTAGGCATCTCCCAGCATGCGTTTATTGGAGTGCGTGGAAAAATTAGCATAGGGGATAATGTGATTATTGGGCCGTATGTTAAAATCTATGCTGCCAACCACAATTTTGATAACCCAGACCAATTAATCCGCGAGCAAGGAGAAAGCCGACAAGGAATAACAATAGGAAATGATTGCTGGCTTGGGGCAGGATGCACAATTCTCGATGGAGTACATATTGGAGAAGGAGCAGTAATTGCAGCCGGGAGTGTGGTCACCAAAAACGTGCATCCTTACACCGTGGTTGGGGGCATACCTGCAAAGGTTTTGAAAGAAAGGAAATAGCCATTCTATCAAAATAATAACAACATGAACTTATTAAAAACAATTTACCTTGACTATCGTCGTTTTTGTGTGTCTGAGCAGAAAGACCCTATTCGGGTGATTTTTTTGACCCAGGGATTTTGGGCTGTTTTTTGGTATCGATTGGCTCATGCGGTATATTACAATTTTCGCTTCCCGGTCTTGCGGCAAGTATTAATGGCGTTTTTATATGTTATGCAAAAAATGATGGAAATCCTGACGGGTGTATATTTACCTGCCAGGTGTACAGTTGGGGAAGGCCTGTTCATTGGGCATTTTGGCAATATCATCATCAATATTGATGCTGTAATAGGGAAAAACTGCAATATTTCACAGGGAATGACAATCGGTATAACGCATGGGGGCAAGTATCCTGGTGTGCCAGTGATTGGAGATAGGGTCTATATTGGCCCCAATGCGATTATTATTGGCGGCATTGAAGTTGGATGTGATGCAGCCATTGGAGCTGGTGCAATCGTAACCAAACCTGTACCTCCGCGCGCCATCGTAATAGGAAACCCATCAAAAATTATTTCTTATAAAGGAAGTTTTGAGTACATTCATTATGATGGAATGCAAGAGGATACTGAACGTAGTGCGTCAAAATTATTGGCAGAAACACCTAATACACAATAAAACAATATCGGAGTCATAATCATGGATCTTACCGTTATTTCCACCTACCGCTGCAACTCGCGCTGTTCCACCTGCAATATCTGGATGCACCCCACCCGCCCGGCGGATGAAATTGGGCTGGATGTGATCGAAAAAATCCCATCGGGCATTGATAACCTGAACATCACCGGCGGCGAACCCACCATTCGCAACGACCTGGCCGAGATTGTGGATATCCTGCACCCCAAAGCCCGCAAGCTGGAGATCAGTTCCAACGGCATGCACCCGCAGCGGCTGGAACCCATCATCAAGAAATATCCCGATATCAAAGTGCGCTTCTCGCTGGAAGGCACCGACAAAGTCAACGATACCATTCGCGGCGAAGAGAACGGCTTCCAGACCAAAGTCAATGGGCTGCGGCGGCTGAAAGAACTGGGCGGCTGCGACCTGGGCTTTGCCATGGTCATCCAGGATGACAATATAAAAGATTTGCCCTTCGTTTATGAGTTAACCCAAAAAATGGGCGTGGAGCTGGCCACCTCGGCCCTGCACAACGGCTTCCAATTCCACAAAAACGATAATTTCCCGTATGACCGGCTGAAAGTAGCGCATGGCATCGAATACCTGATCACCGAAATGCTCAAGACCAACTCGGTGAAGAACTGGTTCCGGGCCTATCTCAACCTGGGGTTAATGGAAAAGGTGCTCGGCAACGACCGCTTGATCCCGTGCACCGCCGCCACCGATTTTGTGTTTGTTGACCCGTGGAGCGATGTCTACGCCTGCAATGTGCGCAACGATCTGTTGATCGGCAACCTGAAGCAGCAATCCTGGCAGGAAGTGTACCAGGGCGAACGCGCAGCGCAAATCCGCAGCCAGGTGGCGGCCTGCCAGCAAAACTGCTGGATGGTCGGCTCGGCGCGCACGGCCATGCGTCACCCGGTTTTCACCAAACTGCCCAAACCCAAGCCTTTCTTTTGGGTGCTGCAAAACAAAGCCCGGGTGATGCTCAGCCTGCCCATCCCGTTTGAAAAATATGTCAATTTCAGCGGTGGGGCCAAACATCCCGCCGGGAACAAACGCCAGTATCACCTGGAAAGCGCCGGGGTCAAGCGCAAGCTCCATTCCGAAGAAAAAGCGCATTATGATGCGTTTGGCGAGTTTTTCAACCGGTAAACCAGTAATGCAACTCTATAGCGTTGCATTACAAAAGGATGCAATATGAAAATCGCCATGTTTGGCATTAAAGGTGTGCCGGTTCCAGCCGGGGCAGAGAATGTGGCCGAGCAAATCGGCGCGCGGCTGGCACAGCGCGGCCACCAGGTGACGTTGTATGTGCGCCCGCACTATACCCCCGCCAGCCTGAAAGAGCATAAAGGCATGCGGCTGGTACACCTGCCTTCCATCCCCACCAAAAACCTGGATGCCATCACTCACAGCTTGCTGGCCTGCCTGGCCGCCACGGCCTCAGATGCAGAGGTTGTCCACATCCACTCCACCGGGAATTCGGTTTTTGCCGGGCTGCCGAGGCTTTTTGGCAAAAAAACGGTTGTCCAAAGCCACGGGCTGGATTGGCAGCGCGCCAAATGGGGGTGGTTTGCCAGGCTTTACCTGCGGCTGAGCGATTACTCCACAGTGCATTTCCCAGATGCAACCACGGCCGTCAGCCAGAAAATGACCCGTTATTACCAGGATATGAGCAAACGCCCGGTGACCTACATACCCAATGGAATTGCTCCCAGCGAACCATGCCAACCAGGCCTGATGCACCAATTGGGGCTGCGCGGCAACGACTATATCTTCCTGGCAGCGCGCTTTGTGCCCGAAAAAGGCATCCATTACCTGATCGAGGCCTATAAACAGCTTGAGACCGATAAAAAACTCGTCCTGGCAGGCGCTGGCAGCTATGGTGATGCGTATGCCACCCGCTTGCTGGCCCATGCCAGTGAAAAGATCATCTTCCCCGGGTTTGTGCAGGGGCAGTTGTTCGAGGAACTGATCAGCAATGCAGCCTTTTATGTGCTGCCATCGGAGATTGAGGGGCTTTCGCTGGGGCTGCTGGAGGCCATGAGCTATGGCAATTGTGTGCTGGTAAGCGACATCGAAGAAAACCTGGAGGTAGTGGGAGACTCAGGCTGCACATTCCGCGCCGGAGATGTGGCCGACCTGCGCGACAAACTCCAGCACCTGTTAGCCAATCCGGGCGAAGTGCAGGCCTACCGGCAGCGCGCCAAAAACCATACGCGCCAGCATTTCAACTGGGAAATGGTGACAGACCAGTTTGAATCGCTTTACCGGTCAATCAGGTAATTTACTCGAGAAAAACGGGGGAAAGAACCAACCCCATTGCAAGGATTTTGAAGTAGACTAAGGGTACTCCATAAGGAAGAAAACCTCGTTCCAGCAGCATCCTGTTATTTAACCCAAGTTGCTACCTTGATATGTCAAACTGCCTTTTTGCAAGGAGTTCCCTCACCCCGGCCCTCTCCCAAAGGGAGAGGGGGGTAATTCCCTTCCCCCGCCGGGGGAAGGGCCAGGGATGAGGGCGATTGCGCCCAAGGTAGCAACTTGGGTTATTTATGACAAATGTCACGAACAGGATGTGATAAAAAACTCGCCAGGAGGGGCTGTTTTCGTTACAATAGGCTAAAGCCTGGACCAATAACTGCCTATGGTTTTCTCAAAGTCGCTTGACAAAATAACGATGTCATTGCGAGGCAGCGGTTTTTGCTGCCGAAGCAATCTCCCAAAGTTCAGTTTTGCCGGTTTAACGGGAGACTGCTTCGGGCTAACGCCCTCGCAGCGACATTTCTCGGACTTTGAGAAAGCCATGTAACTGCCAGGGCTGCGCATTGGGCAGCCGGTTGGGCAGTCCCTATTGGGCAAAAACGAGGTTTGGCCAAAATTTTGCGATGAGAATCGAATTCGACCATAATATCAACCTGCCAGTCTTGCCCTGGTACAAGCGCCATGCCCGGTTTTGGATGGGGTGTGCGCTGTTCCTGGCGGACGTGTTGGGGTTTACGATGGCTGGCCTGCTGGTCAGGTGGACCCGATATCTTTTGCAGCATAACTGGGATACCTCTACCCTTGAAACCATCTACCTGGCTTCCCTCTTCAGTGTGATTTCATTTATACTGCGCGGCTTATACCCTGGGATTGGCATTTCCCCGGTTTCAGAGCTGCGCACACTCACGATCACCACCAGCATTGTGGCCCTGGCGCTATCGAGCACATCTTTATATATCCCCAGCCTGGCCCATTTCTCACGCATGAGCCAGGGGCTGTTCTGGCTGTTTGGGCTGCCGATCCTGCCAATTTTCCGGATCGGTACCCGCTATCTCCTGTCACGTTCCCCGGCCTGGGGAGAGCCAGTCATCTTGCTGGGCAGTGGTGAACGCACCCAGTTTTTGTATGAGCACCTGTTTTACCGGAGAATGCTGGGCTTCGACCCGGTCTTGATCAGCATGGAAAGCGAATCGGTAAAAGATGCCATCGAAAAATCCGGTGAAAACATCCTCAAGCTGCTTGAGCACCCGCAGGTTTTTCACAAAATGGGGATCAAGACCGCCATTGTCACATCTGGAACCATCCCTGAACCCACCCGCACCCGCCTGCTGCATATGCAGGGCAGCGTGTTCGAACGCATCATCAAAGTGCCCGACCAGCATGATCTCGGCAGCCTGGGCGTTTCGACGCTGGATATGGATGGGGTGTTTGCCTTCGAAGTCCACCAAAACCTGGGTAGCTTCTCGCGGCGCTTTTCAAAGCGCCTGCTCGACCTGATCCTGACGATTGTTGGCGGGATACTGATTATGCCATTCATCCTGCTGATCGCCTGGGCCATTCACCAGAGTTCACCGGGGGAAATTTTCTACAAGCACACCCGCATTGGCAAGGGCGGGAAGCCCTTTAAAGCCTGGAAGTTTCGCACCATGATCAGCAATGCCGACGAGGCGCTGGAGAAAACCCTGAGCGAAAACGCCGACCTGCGCTCCGAATGGGAGATCACCCAAAAACTAAAAAACGATCCACGCATTACCCCCATCGGGCGGTTCCTGCGCAAGTTCAGCCTGGATGAACTGCCGCAATTATGGAATGTGCTGCGCGGCGAAATGAGCCTGGTGGGGCCCCGGCCGTGTGTAGAGAACCAGCTCCCATTCTATGGCAGCGACCTGGATCTGTACCTGGCTGTGCTGCCGGGCCTGACCGGGCTGTGGCAGGTATCGGGGCGCAACAACACCTCCTATGCAGAGCGCGTCCGGCTGGATAGTTACTATGTGCGCAACTGGTCAACCTGGATGGATTTGTGGATTCTTTTCAAAACCATTTGGGTGGTGCTCAAACATGACGGGGCGTATTAAAAAACTACGGGTATAATAGCGTAGTTAATCTCACAATGGGACTTTGTATTTCATGGAAAAAAATAACGATACCGAAAATTTAGAATTTGACCTGATCGATACCGCGGTGATAAAACGCTATTTTGGGCTGCTCTGGCAATGGGCCTGGGCTATTGCCCTGGCTGGCGCGCTCGGGGCGGTGGGAGCTTTCTTATATAGCAAATCGCAAACCCCCATCTATACAACCAGCACACGTGTGATGGTAGCCCGGCCAGCCCAGGAACAAACCACCGACCTGACCCGCACCCTCAGCAACCAGCAGATCGCCGATACCTATGCCCAACTGGCGAAGCTCACGCCTGTGCTGCAAAAAGTTTCAGACAACCTGGGCGGCATCCCTGTCGAAAGCGGCATGATCAGCGCTTATGCAATTACCAACACCCAGCTGGTCGAACTTACGGTGATAAATACAGACCCTCGCCAGGCGGTTGCGATTGCCAACGAGCTTGTCAATGTGACCATGGAGCAAAACGACCAGATCCAATCGGGGCGTTATAACCAGGTGGAAGCCAACCTGAACACCCAGATTGCAGATATGGAAAAGCAGATCAACCAGGTGCAGGAAAAAATCGACCAGCGCAACCAGGAACTGCTGACAGAACAAAAGATCGAGCTGCAGACCCGGCTCCAGGGTGTCCAGGATGAAGTTACCGCAACCCAATCTGAAATCAATCGCCTGAGCAGTATTGGCACGCCTGAAAGCCAGAATCGCGTCAGCGAACTGCGCAGCAGCCTGACCCAACTGCAATCCCTGTATAACTCTTACCAGCAGTCCTATACCCAGCTGGTTGTGCAGGGCAAACTGGTCAATACAGCCGACCCGCAGCTCACCCGGCTGGATAAAACCTACCAGCTTTACCAGCAGATTTACGTCAACCTGATCAACAGCCGCGAGTCGGTTCGCCTGGCCAAGCTGCAATATACCACCAACGTGGTGCAGCTTGAGCCGCCAGCGCTGCCCTTGCTCCCGGTGCGTCCCAACGTGACCGGGAATACCATCGCTGGCCTGCTGGCCGGGCTGGTGCTGGCAGTTGTGGCCATCTTTGTGGTTGATTTCCTCGATGACAGCATCAAGACCGTCAGCGATGTGCGCAACCTGCTCGGCCTGAACGTAATGGGTTTTATTGGGGAACTGGATAAAGACCCGGAAAAAGGCGTGGAAGGGTTGTTTGTAGCCGACCATCCGCGCTCACCGGTGACAGAATCGTTCCGCACGCTGCGCACCGCCCTCGAGTTTGCCGGTGTAGATAAGCCCATCCAGTCACTGCTGGTTACCAGCGCCGGGCCCGGTGAAGGCAAAACCACCATTGCCACCAACCTGGCAGGTGTGCTCGCGCAAAGCGGCAAACGCGTCCTGTTGATTGATGCGGATATGCGCCGGCCCAATGTTCACCGCCCGTTGGGGCTGCCAAACCGCTACGGCCTGAGCGATATTTTCCGTGGCACCGCCAGGATGACCGATGTCATCCAGACCTTCGAAGGGCCAAACAGCACAACCTTCCAGGTGATTACCACCGGGGCACTGCCGCCCAACCCGGCAGAGCTAATTGCATCGGAGAAAATGTCCGCCATTATCAAGGAAGCCGCAACACTGGTGGATATCCTGCTGGTGGATAGCGCCCCGTTGATCGTCACCGATCCCCAGGTGCTGTCCCAACGTCTCGAAGGCAGCCTGATCGTAATCCACACCGGTGAAACCCGCGCGGATGCCACACGCTATGCGGTTGACCAGCTGCATTCCAGCGGCGGGCACCTGCTTGGAACAGTTCTAAATCGCATCCAGCGCCGCCATGCCAACTATGGCACGCACTACGCCCCCTATTATTACCAGAACAGCGATTATTTCAAAAAGCCTAAATCCCGGGGTGTGTTTGCCCGCTTCCAGGCCAGACTCCGCAAAGCCATCCCATCCACACCCTCAGATAAAAAGTAACCGCATGACAACTTTCCCTCGGCAAACAAACCAACCTGCACCCATATACTGCCCATACATTGGCTTGTCAAATGACCCCGGAAGCCTGGTGGCTTACGCATCCTCATCCAATGTATGCCATCACTGCCATCCACGCGCCATTCCAGCCGTCGGCCACCAGAGTGAATTCTGCCTGAGCAAGAACCATACTGAGTGCCCACTTTTTGAAGTGGTTGGCGATACAGTCATGCCTGAATCCATCCGCCATACAGACAGGTCGGCTCAATCCCGGGCCTCGCAGCGTTCTGCGCGCTCAAAACAGACCCTGACCTTCTGGGTGGCGACAGCAGGGTTTTTCTTGCTGGCAATTATGCTGGGTGGGATGGTTTTCAGCGGTATCTTACCAGTCAACCCCGAGCCAACTCCCACCTTCCTGCCGCCGGCCAACCGCACGCAGGTTACCAACACGCCAAGCCCAACGGTCACAGCCACCATTACCCCAACCAGGGTGCGCCCCACGGCAACCATCGCAGTCACGCCCACCGCAACCATCCAGGCGGCGGTATTGTTGATAACAGACACTGAACTCGGCACAGAGCGCAAGTTTATCATTCACCTGATGCAGGATGGGGAAAATCTCGACCTGCTCTCCAAGCGCCACAATACATCCCAAACCGCCATCCTGGCGATCACATACAAACTCGTTGCGCCCGTTTGGGCCGGCAAGATGATCGTCATCCCGATTGGGCAAAAAGATGTCAGTGACCTGCCTGCCCTGCAGCCTTACGAAGTAACCCAGCCGGAAGTAACCCTTTTAGACCTGGCCCAGATCCTGGGGGTCAGCATTACCGACCTGATCACTTACAATGGCTGTGAAGATTGCCGCATCAAACAGGGTAGCTGGATTTTGGTGCCGCGCGTGCCATAAAGCCAGTACGCACCTTTGGATAAACGCATTTTCATGGAAGATAATTCCTTTGCACCAGAATTATTAAAAACCATCTTAAATTCTTTGCGAGACCCGCGTATCCTTGATAGTCACCCCTGGCAATATACGCGCTTCGTCCAGCAATATGTGGATGAACATCCCGAAGCAACCGAGCAACCGCCAGGCACCCAGCTTGCCCTGGCGGTTGCTGATTTGTTCCGGCAGTTCATACCCACTTCCCCACCCCGCCGTAAAAAACGCATCGACACCCGTTGGGCCGAGTTTGGCATCCTGGCGGCCAATTATTTTGCCCCTTTCTTGTTTGGCAAACCCTACCCGCGTTCACTGCGCGATTCCTGGGATCAAATCGATGCAGCGATCCTGCTCTTCGTTTTTTCGAGCGAATCAGGGCTGGGTGACGAACAGCGCAGCACTTACCAGCTGGTAGATGGGGAGGTTGAATCCGCCGCCAACAGCACGCTCAGCGATTGGCACCGCAACGGCCTGGAGCGCTTCGCCCAGTTTGTGGGGGAGCGCGAACAAACCCTGCAGATCGCCGTCCCCGAAAAAGCCCCCGTAGAGACCCCCAAAAAGAAATTCCCGTTCGCAAAAGTCATCCTGGCGATCCTCCTTATTGCCAGCCTGGCGGCGGCATCCCTGCTCGGCTGGAAAGCCTGGCGCATCAATACGATTGCCCAGGCCCTGCTGGCAGATGCCCGGGCTGCGCAACAGATCAAAATTTCGCCCGAAACACCCGAAACCCTGCTGCAAGCCGGCCCGATCCTTGAAAGCGCGCGCACCAACCTGTATGCCCTGGATGCGGAAGTGCGCCCCTACCTGTGGGTCGCGCCCAGGCTGGCCTGGGTGCCCACTTATGGCGGCGAAATCGCCAACGCAGAAGCGCTGCTCGATTTTTCGTTAGCGCTGTTGGATGCTGCCGACCAGCTTTATCCAACCGCCGAAAGCCTCATCCAGGCCATCAGCCAGGAAGATGGCTCCGGCCTGGATGGAATCATCAGCACCCTGGTACAGGCCAGCCCGCAGTTTACCGGCGCGCTGGCCGATCTGGAGCGCGCCCAGGCCGCCCGCCAGCGTATTGATACCGGCGCGCTGATGCCCCAGCTGCGCGACATCCTGGTCGAGCAATACGACCCACGCATCGCTATGGTGCGCCAGGGGCTACTGGCGGCCCAGGCTTTGCCCGATACCCTGGGCGCAGCTGGAACGTCCCGGACTTACCTGGTGATGGTTCAAAATGAAGATGAAATCCGCTCCACGGGCGGTTACCTGACGGCAGTCGGGCAGGTGGTGGCTGAAAATGGGCACATCCGCATCACAGGGTTTGAAGACGCATATGCGGTGGATGACTTGAACAAAACCTATCCCACCGCGCCCTGGCAATTGAACAGTTATATGGATGCTGAGATCCTGATGCTGCGCGATGCCAACTGGTTCCCCGATTTTCCCAAAACCGCCGAATGGGTGGAATACCTGTACGCCTACACGCGCGCGCCCAACATCGATGGACTGATCGCGGTAGATCAATATTCCATTGTCCAGTTCCTGGCAATCCTGGGGCCGGTTCAACTTGAAGGGGTAGACGAACCCATCTCTGCAGAGAATGTCATCGAATTTATCCGCAAATCCAAAACACCGCCGCCGGGCGTCTCCCCAACAGAATGGGATCGCAAAGCATCCATCGAAAAACTGGCGAAGCCGCTGTTTGAAAAGGTGTTCAGCGGGCAGGGTATTAATTGGCAGGCGCTCATCAAGACCGGGCAGCAGCTTCTCGACCAGAAGCATATCCTGGTCTTCATCAAAGATCCCACCCTTGCTGAGATCATTGCCGGGCAAAAATGGGATGGGCGCATCAGCCCAACCCTGGGGGATTACCTGATGGTGATCGATTCAAATGTGGGCATCAACAAAGCCAACGCTTATGTTTCGCAGGAAATAAGCTACCAGGTTAACCTGACCGAAATTTTGAAACCCGCCAGCCGCCTGGCAATCAGCCACCATAACCTTTCCCCGCTCTTTGTTCCCTGCGAACCAGGTCTGTCTCAAGATTATACGGTTCACCCCGAGCTGGAATTCCAGAAATATTACAACAGCATGGGTTGTTACATCAACTACCTGCGGGTCTACACGCCCAGCGGGACCAAACTGGGCGGGGCGACCCCGCACGCCGTTCCAGGGGAGTGGCTGGCAGGCGAGGAACCGGCCCCTGCCCGGGTAGATGTGCTGGATGAAAACATCAAAGGCATCCAGGCATTTGGAACACTGCTGGCTGTTCCCACCGGCGAGACGGTGCAAACGGCTTTCAAATTTTCGCTGCCCCCCAACATTATCTTGAAACGCGGGAATACGTACCTTTACAGGCTGCTCATCCAAAAACAACCCGGAACCATCGCCATTCCCCTGAACCTGTCTGTCAGCTTGCCCCCAAAAGCATCCAATATCCAGCTCCCGGCCGGCGCAGTGCTAGACGGGAACCTGGTGACAATCCAACTTAAATTGCTTGAAGATACAACGGTGGAAATTATCTTCGACCTGCCCTGAAATCAGGCACTCAACAGTTTTTTGATCCGCTCGGCAAGCTGGGCAAGCGTAACCGGCTTGCTCATGTAGTCGTTTGCCCCGGCTTGCAGGCATTTTTCCCGGTCACCGGTCATTGCCAGGGCTGTAACAGCGATAATGGGTATGGAGGCAACCTGCGGGTCGCGGTGAGCGCGCAAGCGGCGCATGGCTTCCATGCCATCCATGCCCGGCATCTGGATGTCAATCAGGATAATATCAGGGCGGGCTGCAGAGACGCGCTCAAGCAGTTCAAACCCGCTGCGGGTGGTGATGACGCGGTAGCCTTTGGCTTCCAAAAAGTCGGTCAGGGTTTCAAAGATCAGGTCATTATCATCGGTAACCATTACCAGCGGGGCAGAATTGCCAGGGTCCGACTGTTGGGCCGGGTCAGGCGCGGGTGCCACGATGGCAACCCGGGCCAGTTCGTCATGCAGCGCCTGGCGGGTAAACGGTTTCAGTACATGACCGGCGGCCCCCAGGTTCAAGGCTTCGGTGCGGCTGTTTTGCGCTGAGATGATGATGACCGGGGTGTTCCGCGTGCGCTCGTCAGCTTTGAGCAGGGCCAGGAGATCCATCCCCCGGCCATCGGGGAGGAAAAGATCAAGCAGGATGATGCCAGGGGTCAGGCTGGCAGCTTTTTCCAGCGCGCCCGCCAGGGTGGGATGAATCACACTTGTCACACCAACTTCCCGCAGGTAAAGGGAGAGGTGCGCGGCATCCACCGGGTTGTCTTCGATCACCAGGGCATGCTTCAAAGAGCCTGTGCCGCGCCTGGTTGGGAGGGGAACCGCCTGGTTGAACCTGGCAGACCAGGGTAACAGGATGGTGAAGCGGCTGCCCTCACCCGCCGCGCTTTCCACGCTGATGCTGCCGCCATGCAGGTCGGCCATCCGCTGCACGAGGGATAAGCCCAAGCCGGTGCCAGAATAATGCCGCGAAAGGCTGCTATCCAGCTGGACAAAAGGCCTGAAGAGTTTGCCCATGTCTTCGGGTTTGATGCCAATCCCTTTATCCCAAACGCTGAAGCGGATGGTTGAACTGCTCTCGTCGATGCTCACATCCAACCCCAGGCGGCCCCCTTCCGGGGTAAATTTGACAGCGTTACTGAGCAGGTTGACCAGCATTTGTTTGAGACGGCGCACATCGGCCTGCACAACAATTGAGGCCGGATGCATGGAGAAATCGACGGTTTGCTTTTTCTGGTGCGCCATGCCTTTGACCAGCTGCAGGCTGGCCTGGCATAACTCTGAGACCGGGCATAAGTCAAATTGCAGTTCCAACCGCCCGGCTTCGATTTTAGACAGATCGAGAATATCGTTGATCAATTCGAGCAGGTGTCGCCCGCTGGATTCGATATTCCGCAGGGCTTTGAACTGTTTTTCGTTCAGGGTGCCATAGGTTTGTAATTGCAGCGCTTCAGACAACCCCAGGATGCCGGTCAACGGGGTGCGCAATTCGTGGCTCATGCTGGCCAGGAATTCATCTTTGAGCCGGGAGGCTTTTTCGAGGGCGGCATTGGCGATACTCAGTTTATCGCGGCTTTCACGCAGGGCTTCTTCGGCTTTTTTGCGTTCAGTGATATCACGCACCACGCTCTGCACCAGGATGATCTTGCCGGTGGCATCGCGTGCAGCCGAAAGGTTGATCTCGGTCTGGATTTTCCGGCCATCTTTGGCGATCAGGGTTCTCTCATAAAGCGGGACGTGCTCCCCGCGCAAGACCGCATCGAAGCGCGCCTGGGCATCTTCCTGCTGTTCAGGTGCGGCAACCATATTGGATTTGGTTTGATTGAGTTTCTTGTATTCTTCCCAGGTATAGCCGACCATATCCAGCGCGGGCTGGTTGGCATTTAATTCACGGCCATCGGGTGTAAGCAGGAAAATCCCATCGTTAGAGTTTTCAAACAGGGCGCGATAAGTTGCCTCGCTCTGGCGCACTTCTTCGGTGCGCTCTTCCACTCTTCTTTCGAGGTCGCGATTCAGGGCTTTTAACTCGGCCTGGGCATTTTTCAGGTCAGTGATATCTGTCGCCACCCCGGCAGTGCGCACCAGGCTGTCAGTTTCATCAAAAATCGGGAAGCTGCGATCCCATATCCAGCGGATTGTGCCATCGGGGCGTTGAATGCGATATTCGGATTCGGTGCGCTGCCCAAGGGCCTGTTGCTCATTTGCAGCCAGCACAATCGGGCGGTCTTCTGGCAGGCAGCTTTCGAGATGCACCAGCGGATCATCGTACACGCTCTGGCAGCTGCGCCCCCAGACCGTCTCATACGCGGGGCTGATGTAAATGATTTTATGGGTGGCATGCTCATCCATCCAGAACACTTCCTGGATGTTCTCAGCCAGCTGGCGGAAGCGTTCATCGCTTTCACGCAGCTGCTCATCGGCCTGTTTGCGGGTGATGGCGGTGGCGATCTGCGATGAGACGAATTCCAGGATGCGCTGTTCACGCTCGGTGTAGGCGCGTTCATCTGAATAATGCTGCACCGCCATCACGCCAATTGTTTTTCCGTAAGCTATCAGTGGCACGCCCAACCATACCCTGGAAGGTGCGCCAATCACCTGGGCTTGCAGTGAGGCATCCACCTGGTCGAACCGGTAAAGCAATGATTCGCCGGTGCGCAAAACATGCGAGGTCAGGCCCCGGCCCGGCTTGAAAGGTTGCAGTTCGACAGTCTCTTTATTGTCAACCAGGTAGGCAAACCTCATCAGGTCGGTGGTATCGTCGTAAAGGGCGATATAAAAATTCTCAGCATACATGACCTGCGAAATCTGGCGATGGATTAGCGGGTAAAGCTCTTGCAGCGATTCGGCGTTTTGGGCCGCATCGGCGATGCGGTAAACGGTTTCCTGGAGTATCTCGGCCTGTTTGCGGCGGGTAATGTCGCGGGTGATGCAGACCACCTGCTGTTTCCCGGCCTGGTTATAAACATAGGTGGTGACGACTTCCGTCCAAATCAAAGCCCCATCTTTGCGGATTTGTTCCGCATCGTTGGTATAGGTGGTGGGGCCTGCCTGGCCCGCGGCAGATGCAATCCGATCATGCAGCAGCGACATCATGTGCTGGCGCGAGGCTGGGGCAAAAATCATCTCCAGGGGGGTTGCCAGCATTTCTTGTGGGGTATACCCCAGCAATTGTTCCACCGATGGGCTGGCGTATACCAACTTTTGGGCCTGAACATCAAAAATCCAGATGGCGTCCCCGGTATTTTCAGAAATCAGTCGATATTCGGCCTCGCGCTGGAGCAGGGTAGCTTCGATTTGCTTGCGCTCGGTGATGTCTTTGCCAGTAGCCACAAAATGGGTAATCACGCCATCCACGCCCCGAATGGGGGTGATTGTTTTCACTTCGTGGTACAGATCACCATTCTTTTTCCGGTTGGCCACTTCATCCTGGAAGACATGCCCGTTCAGGATGGTAGCCCATAAACGCTTATAATACTCCAGGTTGTGTATCCCAGATTTAAGTATAGCCGGGGTTTTACCCAGGACTTCGGCATAAGTGTAGCCGGTGGTCTGAGAAAAAGCCGGGTTGACATACTCGATCACCCCATGCGCATCGGTAATGACCACTGTATCGGCCATCTGCGAGACGATCCGGGAAAGCTGCCTGAACTCCCGGCCCGAACGGATCCGGTCGGTCAGGTCTACCAGGGTGATGCTGACAACTTTCTGGTAAAGGAAAGCCGAATACAACAGGTGACGCTTCTCGCCACCGGGGGTCAGGATATCCAACTCCTGGTTGGGTAACCCACCCGAAGACTCGATGGCCTGCGAAAGCGTATCCAGGAACAGGTCGGTATTGCCGATGCAGCCTCCCAGCCCGGCGCTGATCAATTCTTGGGATGAGTTATACCCGAACATTTGCGCCGCTGCGCCATTGGCATAAACGATCTCGCCGGAAGGTTTTAGCTTTAGGATGCCAGTCAGCGCATAATCGGACAGTGCCCGGAACTCTGCTTCGGAATTCGCCAGCACAGTTTCAATCCGCTGGCGGTTGTACATGTGCGCCAGGAAAGCCCCGGCCAGCAGCAAGCCAATCAGCATGCTCATCCAGGGAATCCATCTACTGGCGCGTACCACATAGGCCGGGCCAACACGCGCCACCACCATCCAGGAGCGATTCGCAACGGGAATTGTGGCGGTCTGGAGATTTTCGGCTTGCAGCTGCGCCAAGGAGGGTGCACCGGCAGCGGGTAAATCCTGTGGGCCAGTTTGGGAAGGATAAAACCCGATAAATCGTGGCGCATCCGGGTTGCCGATATCATAGAGAAACAAATCAATATCGTGTGGATTGATGTTTCCAAGCGCCCGTTTCAGCAAGTCATCCACCCGGAAGACCCCCACCGCCAGTCCACGCAGGCTGGCGCGGCGTTCTTCCACCGAAGAAACAGCAGCCCCATCCTGGTAAACGGGCATCATCAACAAAATTCCTATCACTGGACGGCTGTCTTGCACCAGATAGATCGGCCCGGTAACCGCCGGTTTGCCGCTATCACGCGCGGAGATGACCGCATCCAGGCGGGTTTGCTCGGAAGCATCGTCAAAACCCAGCGCCTTCTGGTTGGCCGAGAATGGCTCAATATACGTCACAGAAAAATATTCAGGGCGCACCCCCACCGGGCGGTTATTGCCGTAAGAATCCTTCTCAAAGATGTAGAAATCGGGAAATCCCTGTGCGCGAATGGATTGTTCATAATCCGCGCGCGCGCTTGCGGGAACGCGATCCACCCATGAATAAACGGATGTGTTGGAAAAATTTGTCAGGAATGGGGCGGTAAAATCCCGAAACTCATCGCGCGTTACCTGCGGCTGTGAACCACACAGCGCGCTAATGGCGGTAATGGCCTGCATTTCATGATTGTTAATGATGTTTTGGATCACACCACTCATCTCATCCAAATCAGCGCGCAGGCGGTTATTAATCTGCTGCTGCTGGAGGCTGGATATCAAAAAGAAAGTAAGCAGGGTCAACCCGATGATAAAACTGGAAAACAGCCATAAGAAAGGCTCGGCCACCTTCCGTTTTTTCAAAAATATGGCCCCAAGCAGCAGGGGCGGCGTGATCATGAGCACAGCAATGGCATCACCAAACCACCACAGCCTGAACAAACCAGCGTAATCGCCCCAGGCGACCTGCCCCAGCAGGCACAAACCGGTCACGCCAACCAGCGGGTTGAGTAAAGCCGCCAGGCATGATATGCCGATCAGCCTGGGCGCTTCTACAACTTTCACAGGGGGCAGGCTGGCAGAGAATCGTTGCATCAGCCAGGAAGCAGCCCAAATTTGCAGGGTTGAACCAGTTGCGATAACGGCAGCCAGCGGCAGGGCGGTTGGGCCAGGCTGCGTCAACCAGTGAAAGAAAAATCCGCCCAGCCAGACGCCCAACCCCATTTCCCAGCCCCCAAGCAGTACCACCGCCAGCCCAATCCCCGCCAGCGGGGAAATGACAAACAGGCCGCCTGAGGCCTGCTGTAAAGCAAAACCAAGCCAGACTGCGAAACTACACAACCCGACAGTCAAAAGGATTTTCGTAAGCTGGGAAAGGATGCGCGGTAGCGACTTTGAATTCATTTGATACCCTGGGGACGAATTTAATAACTATCATATCAGCAAATCTGGCGAAAACCAACTTTCAAAGCACAGACAGAGGTAGTCGGTCATCTGCCAGAGGTGAGAAATGTATCCAGGCTGTGGATGAACGCCTGCGCCTGCTCCGCGTGGATGGTGTGACCGGCGGCTGGAACAATCTCTGCCAGCGCGCCTTTAATTCTACGCTGGAATGGTTCCAACCCTGAGGCATACTTCTCATCCAGCCTACCCGCCAGCAGGAGTACCGGCAAATTAAGTTCTCCCAACCTGCCGCCGAGATATGGGACCCGCCCCGGGCTGAGTTCCGTTATCACCTTCGCCATCCACGCTGACGAGTTCTCCCGCCGGGCGGCTTTGACCCGTTCCAGCAGCTCCGGCTGCCTGTGCAGCGAGCGGAACAGCGGGATGTTGTACCACTCCTCCACAAACGCCGAAATACCATTCGCGCGGATTACCCCCGCCCAGCGGTCATCCAGCTTGCAGCGTTCGAGCCGCGCGGGTTCCGCTTCAATGCCAGGGCTGGTGGATTCCAGAATCAGCGTTTGCACCAATTCGGGGTATTTCAGGGCAAAATACAGGGCGGTGCGTCCGCCCATCGAGTAGCCCACCAGGTTTATTTTTCGTCCATCCTCTCCCCCTGGGAGAGGGGCTGGGGGTGAGGGCAAAGTGGCGGCCAAATCATCTACAAAAACATCATAACTGAGCGGTTTTTCGAGCGGGAAACCGGTATTTTCGCCATGCCCCGGTAAATCGGGCAGGATGCAGTAAAAGCGGTCTGCGAAAGCCTGGGCAACCGGCAGCCAATCGCGCCCGCGACCGAGAAATCCGTGCAGGAAGACGAGCGGGGGATGGATGGGAGAGCCGAGGGTGAGGGGGTTCATGTCGTTGCGAGTGAGCGTTCTTCAGCGAGCGAAGCAACCTGGTAAAGGTCAGTTTATCCCGTTTAATGGGTTTTTCCAGACGATGGGAGATTGCTTCGCCGCGATAAACATGCGGCTCGCAATGACATACTTATTTGATCGTTCTCTCCATCGCCCCCGCCACCTTGCGGACGCTCTCAAAATACCCCGGCAGCGTATCCAGCGGCAGGGATTGGTCGCCATCGGAGAGCGCCTGCGCCGGGTTGGGGTGGACTTCGACGATCAGCCCATCGGCCCCGGCGGCCAGCGCCGCGCGGGAGGCGGGCAGCACCAAATCGGCGCGGCCCGTGCTGTGGCTGGGGTCGCCAATGACCGGGAAGGGGCTGGTTTGCTTGACCAGCGCAATCGCGTTGGTATCCAGCGTGTTGCGGGTGGCCGTCTCAAAGGTGCGGATTCCGCGCTCGCACAGCATAATGCGCTGGTTGCCATATTTGACGATGTGCTCCGTCGCCAGCAGCCACTCCTTGATGGTGGACATAAAGCCGCGCTTGAGCAGCACCGGCTTGTCGGTCTCGCCGACGGCCCACAGCAGCGGGTAGTGCTGCATGTTGCGCGAGCCAATCTGGATGATGTCGGCGTACTCCATCACCAGCGGCAGCTGCTCCACGCCCAGCGCCTCGGTGATGACCAGCATCCCGAACTCATCGGCCACGCTGCGCAGGATTTTCAGCCCCTCCAGCCCCAGCCCATGAAACGCCTCCGGCGAGGTGCGCGGCTTGAAGGCCCCGCCGCGCAGGATGCGCACGCCATACGGTTGCAGCGCCGCCGCAACGGCGCGAGTCTGCTCGTAGCTTTCGACGGCGCACGGGCCGGCCATCATAATGATACTTTCGCCGCCGATGGTCAGGCCGGGAGCCAGGTCAAATGGCCGGGTGGCGGAGGGGGTAAGGGTGGTCAGGGTCATTTTGTTCCTTTGAGATAACGAGAGAGGGGATAAAGAGATGATGAGAAAAATCCCCTTATCTCTTTATCTCCTCTCTAAATAGTTTTTGCACTTCACCACGCTGGATTTTGCCGGAGGCGGTCATGGGCAGGGATTCGACGATTCGCACCTCGCGCGGGATCTTGTACCCGGCCAGTTTTTCGCGGCAAAAGGCCTGGATTTTTTCACCCGTCGCCTGTTCGCCGTTTTTGAGCGTGACCGCAGCCGCAACTTTTTGCCCCCACTGGATATCATCCACGCCGACAACGCACGCTTCCCACACGGACGGGTGCTCCAGCAGCACCCGCTCCACTTCGGCGGGATAAACATTCTCGCCGCCGGTCACGATCAAATCGGAGCGGCGGGTGACGACCCACAGATCGCCATCGGCATCGAGATAGCCCAAATCGCCGGTGTGGAGTGCCCCGTTTCGTAGGGTTTTGGCCGTGGCGTCGGGGTTTTGGTCATATTCACGCATCACCGTCGACCCGGAGACTACGATTTCGCCAATTTCGCCGGGCGGGAGCGGCTCGCCTTGCTCATTTTCGATGCGAACCGATGTAAACATCAGCGGTGAACCGGCGCAGCCGGGCTTGGCGCGAGTCTGTTCGGGGGTGCAGGTTGCCACCTGCGAGGCGGCCTCGGTCAGGCCGTAGGTCTGGGCGACGGGGAGATTCAGTTCGCGGGCTTTTTCGAGCAAGGGCAGCGGGGCGGAGGCGCCGCCGAGGAGGATCACCCTCATCCCCGGCCCTTCTCCCGGGGGGAGAAGGGAGAAAAGCCCCCTCCCCCCTCGGGGGAGGGCGGGGGGTGAGGGCTGTAGTTCCATCATCCTCTGCAACATCGTCGGCACCAGCGAAACCATTGTCACCGAATAGCTTTCAATATCATCCAGCAGCGACTCTGCGTCGAAATTGGTTTTCGACGGCAGCACCACCGTTGTCCCGTACAGGCAGCAGCGCAGCGGAATCGCCAGCCCGCCAACGTGATACAGCGGAATGGTCAGCAGCCAGCGGTCATCGGGCAGCGTCCCCAGCCGAAAGGCGGACGCGATGGCGCTGTAAAAGTGATTGCCAAGTGTCTGGACTGCGCCTTTGGGATGCCCCGTCGTGCCGGATGTGTGGATGATGGCGAGCGGCGCGTCCAGGTCAAAGGGGTGGGTGAGAAAACTGCCAGCGGCGGGCAATGTTTCCACAACGAGAGCACGCGCACGGGTGGAAAGTTCCGCCACCTGCGCAGATGTAGACCCATCGCCCAGTATCCACTCACAGGCGGAGCGTTCCACCTGCCAGCGCAGTTCATCCGCCTTGAGCCGCACATTGAGCGGGACAATCGTCACGCCCAACCGCATCAAGGCATGGATGAGCATCACGAAATTGGGATTGTTGGGCAAAAGCGCGGCGGCGCGCTGCCCCTCGCGTAATCCAGCCGCCGCCAGCCGCCCGGAGAGTTCATCCACCGCCGCGTTGAGTTCGGCATACGTCCAGGTATGCTCTCGCCACACCAGCGCGGGGTGCGCCGGGGATGAGATCGAGCGGGAGCGGAGCCAGTCAAGTTGGAGCATGGCAAAAGTTAGGGCGCAACGCCCAAAATCAGAACTGGGATGTCAATGTCTGAAACCCCGCGTTTTTCCAAATCCCAAACGAATTGCTCAAAATACGAAACCCCCGATGACATATCTTCGGCCAACTCTTTTACCGGGACAATCTCAATACCAACATCGATGAAACCCATGTTGTGAAAAATGGTCATTTTGGCGCAAACGTTGTAGACCATGAAAGAATCTATCTATTACCCACAAGTTGGGTTTTGCCGTTGACGACAATATACCAAGTATCGGCCAAATCCTGAAGTCTTTGCCAACCGCGCCAGATCGCGGTAATACCGGGTTCGCCATCGGATTTACGGTCTAAAAAACCGCCC
>CAIJPN010000095.1 GCA_903822545.1 uncultured Anaerolineae bacterium
CGCAGGTGAGGTCGGTGGGGAGGTAGACCCAAACCCGGTATTATCCAGGTTCGTATCGCTGCTGGCAATTCAGGTACACTTGGGCAAAACTTTCTTCAGGAGACGCACTATGGAATATCGCCAGCTTGGAAAATCGGGGGTCAAGGTATCGGCCATCGGCCTGGGCACCAACCGCTTTGGTTCGGAGGCCGTTTCGCAGCAGGATGTCAATAACATGATCGACGCCGCCCTGGATTTGGGCATCAATTTCATTGATACGGCTGATGTCTATACCGGCGGGCAATCTGAAACTACCCTGGGTGTGGCGCTCAAGGGTCGCTGGCACAAGGTCGTGCTGGCGACCAAAGTCTTCCACCCGATCGGTGAAGGCCCCAACGACCGGGGTGCGTCCCGCTACCACATCCAGAACGGGGTGGAAGCCAGCCTGGCGCGCCTGCAAAGCGACCACATTGACCTGTACTACCTGCACCGTTGGGACGACAACACTCCCATCGAGGAAAGCCTGCGTGCTCTCGATGACCTGGTGCGCAGTGGAAAGGTGCGCTACGTTGGCGCGTCCAACTATGCATCCTGGCAGATGGCCAAAGCCAACCTGCTGTCCGAATTTCGCGGCCTGACCGCTTTCAGCGCCCTGCAATCGCACTATCACCTGCTGGAACGCGGGGTGGAGCAGGAAATCCTGCCCTATTGCGCCGCGCATGGGGTCGGGTTTGTGCCCTACTTCCCCCTGGCGGGCGGGTTCCTGACCGGCAAATACCGGCGCGGGCAGCCTGCCCCGGCCGGGTCGCGCGGGGAGCGCAGCGCCTACGTCAAGGGCTATATGACGGAAGCCAATTACGCTCTCATCGAAAGGCTGGAAGCCTGGAGCATCGAACGCGGCCACTCGCTGGCAGACCTGGCGGAGGCCTGGTTGCTGTTCCGGCCTGCGGTGTGCTCGGTGATTTCGGGCGCGACCCGCCTCGAGCAGATTCAGGCCAACGTGCGCGGCGCGGAATGGAAGCTGTCTGCCGAAGACCTGGACGAGATACAGTCCATGCTGGGAAAAGGCTGAACCGGCCGCTTCCAGATTGAGCCCATTGCCTCGCGCACTGTGGGTTGGAATATTGATGTTCAAAAGAAAGCCCGACCAGCTTACTCGCTGATCGGGCTTTCTTTTCGCGCCAGATTGGCTGGCTATGACTTTTCGGCCAGCAACACCCAACCCACCAGCCCGCCAAAGGCAATCATCGAAGACATCAGCTCATAAAAGTGCGCCATGCGGATTGGCTCAGGCATGTACGGATTGGGGAACAGGATGAGCGAGGAGAGCAGGACGCTCAGGGAGAGCGCCAGGGCAAAGGTGGTTTCCAGCTTGCCGCCTTTGAACATGAAGACCAGCGGCAGGACAACCAGCACCCACAGATAACCGCGCACGAACTGGATCAGCGCCAGCATCGGATCGTCGCGCAGCACGCCCACCATGTGGGTAAAAAAGGGCAGTATTTCGCTTGAACCGCTATAGAACTGGCGCAGTTCCGCGCTTTGCCAGGCGACAAAGTAACCGAAGATGAAGTACACCACCACATACAGGCCCGCCAATAGGCTCAGGCGTTTGACCCACTCCAGGGACGAAAAGGCCAGCCGATGGGTAGAAGGTACATCTGCCGATTTGGCGGGGCGCATCTTCCCCAAAATCCAGACCGCAAGCGGGGCAAAAATCAGGGCACGCAACAATCCACTCACAAAGACTGTCACCACCTGCTCAACCGTCAATTGTAGGGTCTGGTTAAAGACCACCGTCTCGACCTGAGACATGAAGGTTTCGATGCCATACTGGGTGACAAAAAGCGCGCCAACCAGTTTCCAGCCATGCCAGCGCGAGCGCAGCGCCAGGTACGAGAGCACCAGCGCGTTGATGAACGACACCAGCAAGACCATCTGGCCGCTCAGGGTCGCTTCTTCAGGGGTCAACTGCGCCGCATCTGCGCCCGAAACCATTGCGCTCAGCATGAAGGCGATGAACATAGCCACTGCTGCGCCCAGCAGGCGAGCGATGGTGCCAAATACAGGGAAAATTGGGGAAGTTGTTTTCATTTTATGCTCCTTGATTGAACTACCCCCATTGTAGGCCGCCCCGCCGCGACGCACATCGTCCCTGCGCACAGTCTTGCACCTGTACGTTCGTACAATGTCCATCCGGCCAATAGCCCGCAGGCGCGCTTTGATATAAAATGAAGACATGAAACCACCTCTGATGCGCCCAGCCGCCAACGACACCCGCCTGTTCATCATTTTCCTGACCTTCATCATGGTCATCGTCTATGCGGTGGCGCTCTATCTCTTTGAAAACCTGCGCCAACCCATCCCGCTGGCCGCCCTGACCATTTTGTTTGTGGCGCACATTGGCCTGCACTGGCAAATTGAAAGAGTTGCCACGGGCAGTCTGCGCCAGGAGATTGCCTACGTCGCTATCCAGGGCTTGCTGGCTTATTCCATCAACAGCCTGGCCCCAAACGAAGCCTTCCTTTTTACAGTTTACATGGCGCTCATTGGCGAGGCAGTTGGCATGTTCGGCCTGCGGCGCGCGGCCCTGCTGGCTTCACTATACTACACCGCGCTGGCCGCCCTGAACCTGCTCAACACCCTGGCCTTCATCGAGGCGGGTTGGTGGCTGTTGGGCGTCATTCCCACCGCCCTTTTTACCGTCATTTACGTTTTGCTCTACCTGCGTCAGACCCAGGCGCGTGAAGAAGCCCAAAGCCTGGCCGCCGAACTCGAAAGCGCCAACCGCCAACTGGCCGAATACGCCGCCCAGGTCGAAGACCTGACCATCGCCAACGAGCGCCAGCGCATGGCCCGCGAACTGCACGACACCCTCTCGCAAGGCCTGGCTGGCATCATCCTGCAACTCGAAGCCGCCGAGGCCCATCTCGCCAGCCAGCGCGCCGAAAAAGCCCGCGACATTCTCACCAACGCCAAAAAGCAGGCCCGCACCACCCTGGCCGAAGCCCGCGCCGCGATAGACGATTTACGCAACCCTGTTTTGGAAAATCTGGACTCAGCCCTACGCCGTGAAATCTCCCGTTTCGAGGCCGCTACCGGCATCCCCTGCCGTTACCAGTCGGACTCACTCCCCCCGCTGCCTGCTCCCGTTACCGAAACCATCCTGCGCGCTGTGGCCGAAGCCATCACCAACATCGCCCGCCACGCCCGCGCCAGCCAGGCAACCGTTACCCTGACGACAACCTCCACCGGCCTGCGCCTCGAAATCCACGACGACGGCCAGGGCTTCGACCCCGCTTCCATCCCATCCGGCCACTACGGCCTGCTCGGCATCCGCGAAAGAATCCGCCTAATCGGTGGCACAGTCACCATCCAAAGCGTCCCGCAAAACGGCGCCACCCTGACCATTGACATTCCCCAACCCTGACACTTCCAACCTTCAACCTTAAACCTTCCAACCTGATATGACCCGCCTCCTAATCGCCGACGACCATCTCATCATCCGCCAGGGCCTGCGCCTGATCCTCGAAACCGAAGACGATTTCGAGCTGGTCGGCGAAGCCGCCGATGGCGCTGAAGCCCTGCGCCTGTGCGCCGAACTGCACCCCGACGTTGTCCTGATGGATTTGCGCATGCCCGGCATGGATGGCCTGACCGCCATCGAAAAGCTGCGCGCCAGCCAACCCGAAATAGCGGTGGTCATCCTGACTACCTTCAACGAAGATGAACTGATGCTGCGCGGACTGCAAGCCGGTGCGCGCGGCTACCTGCTCAAAGACACCGACCGCGCCGCCCTGTTCGACAGCATCCGCGCCGCGGCACGTGGCGAAACCCTGCTCAAGCCTGAAATTATGGCGCGTGTCCTATCGCGGGCAGGTTCTGCCCCGGCAGCCCCATCATCCACGCCATTTGGACTGACCGAACGTGAGCGCGAGGTCCTGCGCGCCGTGGCGAACGGCGACCGCAGCAAAGAAATCGCCACCCGGCTCAACATCACCGAACGCACCGTCAAAGCCCACCTGGCCAGTATCTACCAGAAACTCGGTGTCGATTCACGCGCCGCCGCGATTGCCATCGCCACCCAGAAGGGGCTGCTTGCGGCAAGTTGAACTGCCAGCGTAAAAAAGACTATATATTGCCGTGTCATTTGTGGGCCAGGATGGTGAGGCGAGACTCACCCCTTGATCATCCAGCCGAGCGCAGACAGGCAGAAGATTATACTGACTGCAAGAATGATGAATAGCGGCGCAATCGGATGCTGGATCAGGTAAGGCCTGGAAGAGCGTTTTCCTTTCACTTTAGTTTCCGCTAAGAACTGATAACTTCACTGGGAAAAAGCACACACTTTGAAGTTGGGATGTTAAAAAGCGACTGTTTTGTGCATCAAACCGGCTATGTTGCCGTAATTGGGGCTGTTTTTGCGGTGTGCGCAAGGTTTCCTTTGGGCAGGTGGGCTGTTGCAGACTTCTTTTCTCGAAGTTGCCCTGAAATCCTGGCATCTTTTAGAAAAGGCTTTCCCATGAGCAACCGTCGGAACCGTCCAGGAGTTCGACTGGGGTTACGATCCCAAAACCCGGTTGCAGTGGCAGGGAAGGTAGCCGCCAGGAAACTCAAAATGGAGCCAGCCAGGAGCGCTAATTCTGGCAGGCGTTGGATGTTTTCCGGGTTGTGCATTATAGGGCGAAGATTGACAACAAACGCGGCGAAGGGATTTCCATCAGCGGCGTCCACCGCCGCCTGGCCGAGCTGGGGCGGATTGCCAAAGTGGAAGTCCACGCCCACACGCTGCGACATAGTTTTAGCAAGAACTTAATCGACGCCGGTGTCAGCCTGGAGAAGGTCGCCAGCCTGCTGGGGCACAGCAGCCTGAACACCACCCGGATTTACACCACGCCAGGGGAGCGGGACTTGGAAGCGGCGGTGGAGCGGTTGGCGGGGTAGTGTAACGAGAATATTATTCCCGGGCTTCCCAAAGCGATTTGATTTCGTAATTCCAGGGAACTTCTTGCCAATAACTCTGACGCAGCTCATCATTTGGAATGTTCGCTGCCCGCTTCGCCAGCCGCTGGTAAGCTGCATGCAGCACTTGTTTCGCCGCTGCCGGATTAGCCGCAATTAGCACCTTGTAGCAGTTCAGGTATGCCAGTTCAGGGCAAGTCATCCATAAAATTTCCGTGTTTTTCAGCAGCGCCAAAACATTTGCCAGATCTGGTTGGCTTTGGTTCCAATTGCGCTGGTCTGCGAGCGCCGCAACCAAACCTGCCTGCGCCTCTGCCACCCCCTGGTTCTGCTTAATCTTCTGTCGAATTTCAATCGCCTTTTGGAATGCTTCTGCCGCCTGGCCCGGATCGTTGCAGCGCAGGCAGGCATAACCCAGGCTGGCGTAAACATCGGCTTCAAAGCTTGGCTCCTGGCTGATCAGGATATCCGCCAACCGTTGCTTGAAACTCGACCGGGCCCTGGATGGGTTGCCCTGGTACAGATAGAGCCAGCCCCGGTCAAAAATCGACCTGGCATTCCAATGCCTGGGCAGTGAGTACTGTTTGGATTGTTCCTGGCTGGCCTCATACCGGGAATAATCACCCAACACCAGGTAATACATGGAAAACCAATAATGGATCGATGACAGGTATCTTGGTTCGCCTGACCGCTTCATAAGTTCCAGGCTTTGTTCAAAACATGCCAGCGCATGCCTAAAATCCCCTTGCTGCATGGCCAGTTGCCCCAATGTGATCAGCGCCTGGCCTTCAGCGCCCAAATTTCCTGTTTCGTGAGCGATCGGCAGGGCTTGTTCATAGTAAAAAATGCTGCGGAGATGGTCTTCCTGGTACAAACACACTTCTCCCAGGTTCGCCAGGGGATTGTATTCATCTGCCCGACTGCCGATCTCCCGGGCAATCCGTAAGGATTGCTCGAGGTAGGTTCGAGCGCGGTCATACTCCGAATTGTCAGTTGCCAATACCCCCAAGCTATTAAGTACGGTAGCTTCCGCCCGCCGGTTGTCAAATTCCCTGCAAAGGCGCAGGCTGTTTTCCAGGTATTGGAAACATTGTTGCTGTGTTTCCTGGTCGATCATAAAAACGGCCAGCAAGCGCAAGACCTCGGCTTCCAACCAGCGCGCGGCCTGGCCTTCCACCGTTTGCACCAGTGACAAAGCAGCTTGCGCGCGGCTCTTCCCTTCCTGAAGCCGGCTTAATCTCCACAAACCAAATCCCCAAACCCAAAGCGCCTCAGCTTCAAGCAGGGGATCGTGGGCTGCCTGGGCATACTTCAGGGCTGCCTGGGCTGCTTCTTTGCTTCCTGGCGCATCGCTGGTGCCCAGGCAATATTTGGCCCGGTTTAAGGCCACGCGGGCCTGGCGGGCCGGGTCTTGCAGCCCGGAGGCCAGTTTTTCCAGTTCATCCAAATCCTGGCGCTGGGCCTCGCGCCTGGCCAGTAAATCCAGGACTTGTTCGCGGCCAAGCAGCAATTCCCAGTGTGATTCAAGAGCCGATGCTGGCAATAAAGCCAGGGCGCGGGTATAGTACCCGACCGCTTCGGCGTTGGCATATCGGGCAGCGGCTCGCTGGGCGGCCTGTTTGAGATAGCCAAAAGCGCGTTCTTTCTCATCGGCCAGTTCGAGATGCTCGCCGATCAATCCGGCGTATTCAGCGGCGCGTTCCCGGTTGACTTCGATCAGCCATTCGGCTACCTGGAGGTGGTAGCTGCGCCGCACGCGCTTGAGCAGGCTCTCATAAGCCACCTCGCGCAGAACGGCATGTTTGAAAATATATTCCTGCACATCTGCAAAAGCCGATGACTCGCGATGAAAAACCAGTTCGTGCTGGCGCAGGGCTGCCAGGGTCTGTTCGAGCGGCGCAGGCCGCCCGCCCTCTTTTTGCAGGATGTAACGCAGGGCCTGATCCCAAAAGACCCGTCCTACCACTGCGGCGCATTGCAGGGCGGCGCGCTCCTCGGCGGGCAGTCCATCCAGGCGGGCTTGCAGCACACCCATCAGCGTGGGCGGCACCTGCAAACCGGCCAGACGGGCTTCATCCACCTGCCAGGCACCTTCGGCCAGGGATGAAACCAGGATAACCCGCTCCTCGATCAACATCTTGACCAGTTCTTCCACGTAAAGCGGGTTGCCCTCGGCTACGCTGGTGACCAATTCTCGCAGGCTGACCGGCACCTGCCCCACCTTGCACAGTATTTCGCTGATGAGTTGGCGGCTGCCGAGGCGTGAGAGCGGACGTAGTTCCAGGTGGGTATGGAAAGACTGGCCTTCTCCCCAGCGTGGGCGGCGATCCAACAACCCGGGGCGGGTCATGCCCACGATCAGCAGGCGCTGCCCCTCGGTAGATAAAACCAGGCGCTGGAGGGCATCCAGCGAACTGTCATCCGCCCAATGCAAGTCTTCCAACAGGATGACCACCAGCCTCAAGTCAGATGCGGCGCGGAAGTATTCGATCAGGTACATCAAGCCGCGGTCGCGGATTTGCTGCGCCTGCTCTTTGAGCGATACCAGTTCTGGGCTGGAAAGGCCAAACCCCACCAGCGCACCGATAAACTGGGCTTTCATCTGGATGGTTTTTCCGGCTCCCAGTGTTTCGCGTAAACCGGTCTCGAGCTTATCCAGGATAGTTTCTGGTGGGTCGTTCTCCTGGATCTCACAACGCTCAGCCAACAAGTTGCGCAGCAACGCATAAGGCATGGATTGGGCTTCGAGGCTGGCGCGGCCCTTGAAGGAGTAGATCTGTTCGGGCAGCAGATCGAGCCAGTTATCAAACTCATCCAGCAAGCGGCTCTTGCCCACTCCTGGATCGCCGACTACCGTCACCATTTGGCGTTCGCCTTCCCTGGCCAGGCGCAGGGCTTCCTGCAACTGCTTCAACTCAGATTCCCGTCCCACCATCGGTACTGCAACCCCGGCAACCAGGTGCGCCGTGCGCCGGAAAGCGCGCGGTTTGGCGCGCTCCACCCGGTAAACCCGCACTGGTTGACTCTTGCCCTTTACGCTGATCGGTTCGAGCGCCTGGAGATCGAAAATTCCCTGCACCTGCAAAAAGGTGTCATGTGAGATCATGACTCCGCCAACCGGGGCGTTCTGCTCCATTCGGGCAGCCAGGTTGATGGCATCGCCCATGGCTGTGTACTCCACCCGCAAATCTGATCCGACTTCACCTACCACCACCAACCCGGTATTGATCCCCACCCGCACATTGAAGCCCTGGATACCACGCTCGGCCTCCAGTTTTTGGGCATACGCCTGGGCGCCGCCGACAATTTCCAGCGCGCAACGCACCGCCCGTTCCGGGTCATTCTCGTGCGCAATCGGCGCGCCGAAAAAGGCCAGGATCGCATCACCCATCAAACGCGCCAGGGTGCCCTCATGTTTGTAAACCGCCCCGATCAGCACATCGAAAGCCCCGTTCATGACTTCCATCACTTCTTCGGGATCCAACCGCTCGCCCATAGCGGTGGAACCTTTGACATCCGAAAACAGGATGGTTACCATACGCCGCTCACCTTCGGCTTTGCCGCGCGTTGCCAGCAGGCGTTCGGCATATTCCTTTGGAACCAGTCGCTTGAGCCGTTCCAGGTTGACACCTGGATCTGGCCCAGGCACAGGTAAGGTGGAAAGCGGGAATGCCGTGACTTTTGCGCCACATTCCGAGCAAAATTTGACGTTAGGCGGCAGTTCGGCGCCGCACTGGGAGCATCGGGCAGATAGTTTTCCCCCGCACTCCTGGCAAAATTTGGCTTTATCTGGGTTTTCAGCCTGACATTGTGGGCACTGCATGGCATCCTCCTGGAGACTGGGTAGGATTATACAGCCTGAGCAATTTCAAATGTTAATCTGCATATGCTCCATTTTGTTGCATAATTGGAGCCTTCACACCATACCAACGCATTACTGGAAATCAGATCATGACCAAAAAAGACCTGGATCGTTATCGCGGCTGCCTGCTGGGTCTGGCAGTCGGGGATGCCATCGGCACGACGGTGGAGTTCAAAGCGCGCGGCTCGTTCGTGCCGGTTACCGACATGAC
>CAIJPN010000096.1 GCA_903822545.1 uncultured Anaerolineae bacterium
CAACGTAAGGAGAATGTTGCTTATGCTCTATCAGATAAAAATCCGTCAAACGCTCGACGCCACCTGGGATGAATGGTTCGCCCCGCTGGAGATTTTTCCCCAGCAAGACGGAACCACCCTGCTACGCGGCGACCTGCCCGACCAAACTGCCCTGCACAGCGTCCTGAACAAAATCCGCAACCTGAATTTGGAACTGCTTGCAGTCACCACCACAGATTCAGACGATCATACGTAAAAATCACTCCTAAAAGCGAGAAAATCATGCAAACACCTACCGTCTTAACAACGAAACCCAACTGGCCGCACGTCGCCGGGTTCCTCGGCCTGACCTTTGGCCTGACCTGGCTGGTAGATTTGGTCCTTTACCTGAACGGCGGATTGTCCAACCCCGGCACCATGCTGTTCTTGCAGTTCCAGATGCTCCTGCCAGCCTTCTCGGCCATGTTTTTGGGCGCTTTTTTCTTTAAAGAAAGCCCCATCTACCACCAGACCAACCGCCGGACTTCGCGCTGGTTCGTTTACTTTTACATCCTGCTCACCTTTTTCTACCTGCTTGGTTCCATCGCCGCATTAATCCAGCCCGACCAGGCCACTATGATTGGTTCGCTATTGCTCATCCCGAATGTGCTTGGATTGATCCTGCTCGTCGAGCTCCGTCTGCGCGGCGGCAGGGACTCTTTTGCCGGTGCAGGTTTGGGCGGCGGCAAAGCGCTCATTTGGTTGCTCTACGGGCTGGGATTGGTGGCCTTCTACGGTTTACAGACTTTCCTGAACTATGTATTCAAACTGGGGCAGGTGGTTGACCTGATGACCGCCTTCCCGCAAATGGCCGCAGCCGACCTGCCCGCCGCAGCGTTGCTTCCCATCATGGCGCTCAACACAGTGGTAATCGGTCCTTTCCTGGGATTGATCATCGCATTCGGCGAAGAGTACGGCTGGCGTGGCTACTTGCAAACCGAACTGATCCGCCTCGGGCGTGTGCGCGGCGTCTTCCTGCTGGGCGTGATCTGGGGCATCTGGCATTGGCCAGTCATCTGGATGGGCTACAACTTCCCCGGTCATCCACTGCTTGGCTCGCTTGCGATGGTAGTCTTGGGAATCATCTTCGCTTATTTCTTTGCCTACAGCGTATTCAAATCGCAGGGCGTATGGACAGCCGCCTACCTGCACGCGCTCAACAACCAGGCTTTGAGTTTTTTCTTCCTGTTCGTGGTTGCGCCTGACAACATTCTTTTCTCCTTTGGGGCGGGCTGGCCGGGTCTGGTACTTGGCGCAATCGTTGTCCTGTTCCTCTTGCGTGACCCGGTCTGGAAAATGAGCGAGTAAAGGAATAACATGAACCTGACCATCTCCCGCCTCTCTAAACAATATCGCCGCGACTTCTGGGGTTTGCACGACTTCGACCTGGAACTCAAACCCGGCGTGATCGGCCTGCTCGGGCCGAACGGTGCAGGCAAGTCCACGCTCATGCGCATGCTGGCCACCATCACCCAGCCCAGCGCCGGGACCATCTACTGGAACGGCGTGGACATCGTCAAATCGCCCAACACGCTGCGCGCCGTGCTCGGCTACCTGCCGCAGGATTTTGGTATCTACCCCAACCTGACGGCGCTGGAATTTCTCGAATACATGGCCGCCATCAAAGGCATGGATGGTAAAACCGCCCGCCGCCGCATCGATGAACTGCTGGTGGTGGTCAATCTCGGACACGCTGCCAAACGTCCGCTCGGTGGCTATTCAGGCGGGATGAAGCAGCGTGTGGGCATCGCCCAGGCACTGCTCAACGATCCGCAATTGCTCATCGTGGATGAACCCACTGTTGGCCTCGACCCTGAGGAGCGGGTGCGTTTCCGCAACCTGCTTTCTGACCTATCAGGCGAGCGCATCATCCTGCTCTCCACGCACATCGTCTCGGATGTGGAAGCCACCGCCACCGAGATCGTCATCATCAACAAGGGACAGAAACGCCAGCACGCCGCGCCCGAAAAACTGCTCGCCCAACTGGACGGGCAGGTCTGGCAGTGGGTCATCCCATCCGAAGACCTGCCCGCACTGAAAGCGAGTCATCTCGTCAGCGGAACAATCCGCCGCGAAAACGGGATCCAGGTGCGGGTGGTGAGCGAAGCGGCTCCCGCTCCCGATGCGGAGCGAGTCACTCCCAGCCTGGAAGATGTCTATTTGCGGGAAGTCAGCCGGAACGGAGCATCCAGGTGAAAACACTGCGCGTCATCTACCACCTGGCGCGTGCCGACTTTCTCGAGCGCGTCCGCCGTTATAGTTTCCTGATTATGCTCGGGCTGGTGGTCTGGCTGGGCTATCTCTCGGCCAGCGGGCAGATGCGCATGCGCGTGCCGCCCGATTACACCGGCGTGATCAACTCGGCCTGGGTGGGCGCGACGATGACCGTGACGGTCTCGCTGCTGCTGGGCTGGGTGGGTTTTTACATCGTCAAGGGCTCGGTCAGCCGCGACTACGAGACGGGCGTGGGGCAAATCATGGCCACCACGCCGCTCAGCCGTCCGCTCTATATGCTCGGCAAATGGCTGAGCAACTTCGCCGTGCTGGGAATCGCGGTGGTCATCATGCTGGTCGAAGGCATCCTGATGAACCTGCTGCTCGGCACGCACGATCTCGACCTGCTGGCGCTCGCCGCCCCGCTGGTGGTAATTGCCCTGCCGAGCGTGGCGCTGGTCGCCTCCTTTGCGGTGCTGTTCGAGAGCATCGGCTGGCTGCGTGGTGGCCTGGGCAACGTGATCTATTTTTTCGCATTCATGTTTGCGCTGGTTTTTAGCGGCGAAGTGGGCAGTATCGGCACGCCGGGCAAAATCGCCAACCCGTACATTGACTTCACCGGCTGGCAGATCATCGGCGACAGCGTTTCGCGCGCGGCGCGGGCGGTTTACCCGGACACTGCGGGCGGCTTCACCTTCTCGATTAGCGATCTCGCCACGCCGAATACCTTCCTGTGGAACGGCATCGCATGGACTCTCGACATATTCCTTTCGCGCGGCTTCTTCCTGCTGTTTGCGCTGGGGATCGTGATGCTTTCGGCCCTTTTCTTTGACCGCTTCAACCCCTCGCGGCTTTCTGTCAGGCGGAAGAAGACCGAATCAGACTCCCCCGCGCCTGCTACCGTTCCCGAGCCGATTGCCAGCCCAAGCATTCATCTCACTCCACTCCCTGCCACCCGTCCCGTTTTCCGGTTCGATGCGCTCTACATTGCCGAACTGAAACTGCTCCTGAAAGGACAGCGCTGGTGGTGGTACGTGGTGGCTGCGGGTCTGGTTATCGCCCAACTCTCCAACGCCCCAGACGTGACCCGCATCCTGCTGGTGGTTGCCTGGCTCTGGCCGATCCTGCTCCTGAGCGGACTGGGCAGCCGCGAATCGCGTTACAACACCCGCGAGATGGTCTTCTCCGCCCCGCGCCCCGTGCTGACCCAACTCCCCGCGGCGTGGCTGGCAGCTTTTAGCCTGATGACGCTGACAGGTTCGGGCGCACTGGTCAAATTCCTGATGATGGGTGACGCCCACAGTCTCCTCGCCTGGCTGATCGGCGCGCTGTTCGTGCCCTCGCTGGCGTTGACCTTCGGCGTGCTGACGGGTTCGAGCAAAACCTTCGAAATCATCTACGTATTGTGGATGTACCTGATCTTGAACAAAATCCCCGCCATTGACTTTATTGGTATGACACCGAATAGCCCGTGGCAGTTGTATCTCGGTCTGTCGCTGGTTCTGCTCGCTGTTTCTGCCGTATCCCGGCAAATTCAGATGAAAAACAGGTAGCTCATGACAACACATATGCCCCAAAAACGCGCCATTCTTTATATTGCCAGCATCTACAGCCTCCTGCTTCTCGGCTGGCTGGCGCTTATCCTCCTACCCAATGCCTTTGCCGCGCTGTGGGGTTCGTTCAGTCTCCTCCCCATTTTCGCCACGTTACTGACGCGTCTCATCACCAAAGACAAATCACCCTGGTATCTCAAACCCAACTTCCGCAAAAATTGGGAAACCTACCTTTTCGCGGCGTTTGCCCCGGGTGTGGCAATCTTCCTTGGCGGTCTGCTGTACTTCACGCTCTTCCCGCAGGATTTGGATTTAACCACCCGTAACCTGGTGGCGCAGTACGAGCAATTTGGCGCGCCTGAAAACCTGCTGATGACACCCGCAACGGTCATCCTGGTTGGAATTGCCTTTATTTTCATCTCGCCGCTGATTTTGCCGGTGCATCTCTTTGCCCTGGGTGAAGAAATCGGCTGGCGCGGCTACCTGCTACCCAACCTGCTGAAACTGACCAGCCCGCGCAAAGCCACCCTGCTCCACGGACTGCTTTGGGGGCTGGCGCACACCCCGCTGATCTACTTCGGCTTCAACTATGGTTCGGATTACTGGGGCGCGCCGTGGAGCGGCATCCTGATGATGACCCTGGTCTGCATCATCCTTGGAACCTGGCTGGCGTATGTCACCATTCGCTCCCAAAGTATTCTCCCTGCCGTCATTTTTCATGGCGCGGGCAATGTCATCGGCGAACTGCCTGTGCTGGTCTCGTTTTTGAGCGTCAGCCCCCTGCTTGGGCCGAATCCAACCGGAATCGTTGGGATGAGTGGTTTGATTTTGGGCGCGATTTTCGTATTCACAAAGTTATCAGGCAATATAGAAAAAGGATAAACCATGAAAACCAATCGCATTTTGCTCGAAACCATTCTCGTCACTGCCGTCACCCTGTTGGGAATGTGGTTCATTCCCACCGCCAAAACGCTTTTTGCGCTGATTCCGGTTGTCTACCTGCTGATTGAGCGCCGCCTGCGTCATCGGGATTGGGGCGACCTGGGATTCAGAATCCGCACCTTTGGAGCCGACTTGCGCGCCAACTGGCTGTTGTTCGCACTGACGGGTTTTCTCATCCAGCCGCTGACAGCCCTGTGGGCGAAATCCTACTTCCCAGAATTCCTGGCGCACGTCCAGGCACGATTGCCCTTCGAAAGTGGAATCGGCTGGGGGGTGTTACTGCCCATGTTGGCTGTTTCGCTCATCGGCGAGGAGATGACTTATCGGACGCTGATTCAGGGGCGGATAACCCCGTTTATCGGCGTCCCGGCGGCGGTGCGGGTGGCGTCGCTCCTGTTTGGGCTGGCGCACATCGCCCCAGGCACAGGACTCGTCCTTTTAGCGGACATTGGCCTGATTGTCGTGGATTCCATTCTTTATGGGACAATGTTCGCCCGCCGCAACAACCTGTGGGTGGTCTGGCTGGCGCACCTGTTGGGTGATATTGGCGGGTTGCTGGTTTTGGCTTCGGTCTAAGGAGAAAAATGGTTACGTTAACCCCGATTGAACAAGCTGATTTTGAGCGATTTTTAGAAAGTGAAATTCTCGAGTACGCGCAGGACAAGGTCAAAAGCGGCAATTGGCAGGCTGAGGATGCGCTCGAAAAGTCGCACGCTGAATTTATGAGCCTGTTGCCGGATGGCTTGCAGACCAAAGACCAGTTTATTTTCACCGTTTTTGACGAGCAGACCAGACAAAAGTTGGGCGTGCTGTGGGTACAAGTGAAATTGGGTGAGGCGCGGCGGCGCGCCTTCATTTGTGATTTTGTTATTGAGCCGCAGTTCCGGAGCCAGGGTTTTGGAAAACGGGCTTTGCAGGCTCTGGACAAAAAGATGGATGAGATGGGCGTGGAAAGTATCAGTTTGCATGTCTTTGCCCACAACACCCAGGCGATTGGCCTGTACGGAAAAATGGGTTACGCGGTGACCAACCTGTACATGGGCAAAACACTGCGTGAAACAGTCATCTGAAAGGGAAGAATATGGACGAAAAGCAGGTTTCACAACATAGCCTGGGTTTGACAATTGCCTACCATCTCCTACCGGGCGTGGCGATTGTGGCCGGTTACGCTCTGATCACACCTTTTTTACGGAATGCGGGGCTGCCATCTGCAATCGGCATTTCGCTGGCGGTGCTCTTGGTGCTGGTTCCGCTGGAGCTGGGTATCCTGTTTTGGCAGGGGAAAAAGCGCAATGGACGATTCTCGCTGGAGGGGATTGTGCTCAACCGCGAAAAAACACCCCGAGGGGCATTTGTTCTGTGGACGCTGGCCGCGCTGTTCGGGGCGGTGTTGTCTTTTGCCCTGTTCAGTGCGCTGGATAAGGCCCTGCTGCCCCTGTTTGCCTGGCTGCCCGATTGGTTTTTCATCAACGAGGACCTGAGCGCTTACAGTAAAAACATCCAATTCATCAACTGGCTGGTGATTTTCCTGCTGACCGGTCTGCTCGGCCCCTATGTGGAGGAACTCTACTTCCGCGGTTTCCTGCTCCCGCGTATGGCGTGGATGAAGGGCTGGGCACCACTGGTCGAAGCATTTCTCTTTGCCCTGTACCATTTCTGGTCACCCTGGCAACTGGTCACGCGCACCCTGGCCGTTCTGCCGCTGGGTTACATCGTCAACTGGAAGCGTGACATCCGCATTGGTATCGCGGCACACTGGTTGTTGAACGTGGTTGGCAGTCTTGAACTTTTGTTTGCTGTTTTTAGGTGAATTGATGGAACTTTTCACCCCCAGGCTAACCCTGCGCGAATTCCGGGATGCGGATTTTTCTCTTTTCCGCGAACTGGAAGCGCATCCTGCAACCTATTACTACGAATCGGCTTGCCCAGATGAACCCGCCGCGCAAAAATACCTAGAAAATGCCCAGATGGATGCCCTGCAGACCCCCCGCATCCGCTATCGCTTTGCGATGACCATTCGCCCTGTGGATTCAGTATGTGGCCGGATAACGTTGTCATTGATGAATCCTTCCATCCGCGAGTGGGAAATTGGCTGGGCACTTCATCCCGATTGGTGGGGCAGGGGACTCGCTACCGAGGCCGCTTTCCGAGTATTGGAATTTGCCTTCCACGAGTTGGGAGTGCACCGGGTAGTGGCTTTTTCCCATGCTCAAAACACGGCTTCGCTACGGGTCATGCAAAAGTTGGGGATGCGGCAGGAAGGTCTGCTGCGTGAAACCCGCCAATGGCAGGGCGGCTGGGCGAATGAAGTGGTTTATGCAATATTGGAGCGAGAGTTCATCCCTGGCCCGGCCTAAGCAGCGATTTCAGGTTGTTTTCTAAATTTGGAGTACCATGCCAATTCCCAGAGAGCAGCATACGTCAGATGTACTGGCCTTCCTGCGCCACAAATTCCCGGGGCGGGATTGGGCGCTCTCCCTGCCGTCGCATGGCACGGGACACGAATCGTATTTCGCTAAAAGTGGAATGGGGGAGTATTTCATCAAGCTGGGGGTTGCACCCGAACGGTATAGGATTCTTGCGAGTCTGAGAGTAACGCCAAGAATGGTGGCCGCTGGTGCACTGGTCGATGGAACCAGCCTGGTTATTCAGGACAAAATCTCGGGGCATCTCCCCACAGGCCAGGATTTCCAGAATCGACTTGACCAATTCGCTGGAATTATCCACGCAGTTCATCATCACGAAGCCCTGAAAGGTATCCTGCCGCAAACCCCATCTGATTTGTTTCGTTTGACCGGATTGGATGCCTTTACCCAACTGGAACAGCGCTGGAGCAGGTTCAAGCATTTGGTTCCCAGTAGCGCTGTTTTTGTTGAGAAAAGTCTGTCGCAAATAAAAACGCAAATTGACCAGATGCAAGGCGGCGGTTTGGTCGCTTCTCACAACGATCCCTGTAACGGAAACTGGTTGGTTGCAACTGATGGAACCGTTTACCTGCTTGATTATGAATCGATGTCACGCGATGACCCGGCGCTGGATTTGGGTGCATTACTCTGGTGGTATTACCCGCCGCAATTGCGTGGTGATTTTTTATCGCTTGCTGGTTATGCCAGGGATGCAAACATCCGGCATCGGATGAGAATTCGCATGGCCATGCACTGTTTGAATATCATTTTGCCGCGCGAGCACAGTTTCGATGGCTTCGATGCATCAGGCTTCGAAGATTCCTTGGCAGATTTCCGCGCAGTGCTGGAGGGAGAAGAAAACCCTCAGGGGTATGCCAATTGAAGGTTCAAATTACGCGAAATGCCACCGCATAGTAATTTTTATTGCCATCAGTATTCATCCCAATGGCTCAACATCGGATATAGATTTGGGAAAAGTACCCGGGCCAGCGGTTGGGCCAGCCCAATGCACTCCATTCCTGCTTGGCGGATGATTTCATCCGGTTCGTCGGAGCCAATCAAGAATCGGGCAATGTCGGCTCCACCGCGCAGGCTGTTGCCGGCTGATGCTTCTGCACCGATTGAGACTTTTCCATGCTCGATATGGATGACTGCTTGCTGTTCCCCGGCATCCAGCAGCAGGCTGCCCCGCCAGGATGCAAATTGAGAACCAGCCAGGCGCTTTTCGAAGAGCGTAACAAGTTTTTGCAGCGTACCATGCAGGTTGATGATACGCACACGCCAGCCGGAAATGTCAAAATAGCGGTTTTCAACAACGCAATTTCCCAAGCGCAAACGCTGCAAAAGTGGGTGCAGGTACGGCAAGGTGAAACAGGCAATTTTGTCATACCCGCCGCGCTCGAACAACTCAGCCAACACCGCCAGGCATTGACGAGGATCCCCTACAGCTTCCAAGCAAAGCAGGGTTTTCGGCTCTTCTTCCGAAGGCGCGGCGCGGACGTATCCTGCCAGGTTCCCGTCCGTATCCCGCCAGGCATGCACGCACAGGTCTTCGGGATGCTTGTTATAAAACGTGGGGCGGATGGCTGTGCCGGTGAAAGCGGCGTGGGTCTGGTTGTAGAGCGCATCCATTTCGGGAACATGCTCCAGCCGCAGCGGCTGGTAGGCTGGTGCTGGTTCGGTGACCGGGAAATCCTCCGGCCTGAAGCGGTAGTGGACATAGTTCCAGGCGCGGGCGTAGCCCATTTTGACGTAGTGTCGCCCGCGCAGGATGCTCAGGTCGTAGCCATCCTCCTTCATTGCATCGAAAGATGCTTGCGCGGCCTGGTGCATAATGTTCTTCTTGCGGTAATCGGGATGAGTCACCACCGCCCCGATGCCGCCCACATTGAGATGAGTGGTTTCGAGCCGCATCTGGTAGCCCCACACGCCCCAGTGATGAATTAACTTCGCGCCATCGAAAACCAGCCGCGAAACGTTCCAATCGTAGTGGCTGTTGCCGATGTAGTTGTCGCAAAAAGCGTCCACGTACTGCCCGCCAGAAAAGGCATCGGCGGCAAGCTGGCCCATTAATCGTAGATGTGCAGGCTGGTTGGGGATGACAGGCAAACGGCTGCTATTTGTGGACATGGTGATATTTCTCCATTGAAATGTTGTTGCGCATCAGCTGGATGCCCCACAGGGGAATGGTCTCGAGATAATCCATCCCGCACTTCTGAATGACGCGTTGCGATGCCCGGTTGTCAGGATGCACCAGCGCGATAATGTGATCGAGCCGGATGCGATCAAAACCAAACTGGAGCGCGGCCAGCGCAGCTTCGGTGGCATATCCCTTTCCCCAGTATTCCGAAGAGAGCAGGAAGCCGACTTCGGTTTCATCCAATTCCGGCAGGAATTGCAGTCCGGCCCAGCCGACAATCTCCGTCGCACCCTGGGGGGTGATGCCCCAATTGCCATAGCCATGTTCCAGCCAGTGTTTTTCCTGACTGGCAATCCAGCGCCCCACCTTTTCCAGCGGCGGAGGCACGGTCGTTGGAAAATATGCGAGTACACCCTTCATCTGGTAGATGCGGTGCAGTATCGGGGCATCGGTTTCCCGCAGGGGGCGGAGGGTCAGGGATACAGTTTGAAAGGTGGGTATCTGGGTGCTCATCGTTGGAAGTATCCAAAAAAGATTATTTGCTGCTCTCGTTTTACCAGGCTGTGTATTCAGCGACACACGCTGGGCCATGTTTAAGAAATGCTGCGTGGTTTTATTCCAAATACTTCAGCCAGCACTCGCTATTGTAAATTTTCTTGAATCCAATCGCCCGGTAGAACTCCTGGTCTGAGCCGACATAAGCCACGCTCGCGCCGAGCACACCGCAACGGCGGATGCCCTCCAGCACGGTGGCTTTGCCCAGCCCCAGGCGGCGGTAGCGCGGGTCGGTGGCGACCGGTTCGACGTAGGCAAATTGGCCGGTCGGTTCGTAGAACATCCCGCAGAAGGCGGCAAACTCCCCATTCGGGGCCGAGACGGCGATTTTCAGGTCGCGCCGTGCTTTGGGGGTGTCGAACATCGCCCGGCGGCTCTCGAATTCTGCTTCGTTCATCGGCACATCCTCGCTGTGGTCGAAGCCGCGCCACATGACCTGATGCACTTTGGCCCAGTCAGGTTCTTCGGCCAGGCTGGTTATGCGGAAGCTGTCGGGGAGCATGATCGCGGGCAACGGGTCTGCGATTTCGAAGCCATACAGCGGGCGGGTCTCATCCGGTTCTTTGTAATAGCCGCGCGACTGCACCAGCGCCAAGAATTCCGGGTCGTTGTCGTTGACGTAGGCGCACAGATACCTTCGGCGGTCATCCTTTTTGGAGATTCCGGCCAGGTTGGCTTCGGCGTAGTCGAGCATCTCTTCGCGCAGGTGGCGATATTCGGGGTGAAACTGAAAAAAAGCCTCGCCAAGATGCCATTCATAGTGGCAGACGGCGACGATTTCCCCGGCCTGTTCCCATATCCCGATTTTGCCTAAATGTGCAGGCTCCAGCGCCGGGTGGAAGTGCATGTATTCCCAGGCCGGTTCGAGCCAATTGCCATCGGCATTGCCGGGCTGGTGATGGGTGATCAGGAATTGACTGATGCGTTGGTAATCTTGGGGGTGATTGTAGTGTCGAAAGGTGGTTTTCATTTTCTCTCTTTACAATTCGAACGGCCTTTCGGGCGAAAAGACGGGGTCGAAAAAGCCCAGATAGGGGATGTCGTTCTCGATGCAGTGGATTTTATAGCGCAGCCCGGCCTGGATTTCCTCGTCCGGCTCGTCCAGGTACTGGGCGTAGTGTAGCAACTCCTGCATCTGAATCAGACGCAGGAAAAGCGGCAGGCGCGCCAGCCAGGCCTCGCTGAGCGTGTTCTCGCGGGTGTAACCGGTCAGGATGTGTTCCATGTAGCGGGCCATGAAATCCTGCCGTTCGGCCAACGGGCGGAACATGGCCCGGCCAATCCCGCCTTCCCAGGCGCAGGCCAGTTCGTGCATGAACCAGAAATAGCAACTGTCATCGAAGTCGAAGACGGTGATGTCGCCGTTGTCGTAATCGACGGTGAAGTTGCCATCGTTGAAATCGTTGTGGATCAGCCCATAAGAATCGGCGTCTTTTGGCAGGACTTGGAGTTCGGCCAGCAGGTGATCGTATTTTTGGCCGATGAGGGGCAGCCGTTCCCGGTAGGGGAAGCCGCTTTCCGCCTCCCACTGGAACCAGTCTGGCCGTTTAACGGAATCGCTCAACGGCTGGTAGGTTTTTGCCAGGCGGTGCATCTGGCCGAGCGCCTGTCCCCAATTCTGGAAATATTCCTTGAGCGGAACGCCCTCGCGGTAGCGGTAGCCGTTATCGGGCACGCGCATCCCCTGGCCTTTGACAAATGAAACGGCGATGAAGTCCAGCCCGGCAGCGGGAATCAGCTCGAGCAGGTTCCCGTTTACGGATGGAACCGGCCTCGAGACGCGCATCCCACCCGCAGCCAGGTACTCCACAAAATGCAATTCGGCCTGGATGAGTTCCACCGTCCGGTCGGGGCGGTAGGACAAACGCAAGATGCGCGGCTGGCCCTCGTGGTCATAGTGATAAACCAGGTTGGCGCAGCCTTCGTAGTCATCGAATTTTCCCAGGGAGGCTGGCGTAGTGCCGAACAGGCGGGCGGCACGGCCCAACACTTCACGCTCGCATAATGCGGCGATTGCTTCTCTTTCCATGCAATTCTCCTCATCGCTCAATCGACCGGCATGGCCCAGTGCAAGGTGTGGAAGCGCCACTCCGCCCCGACTTTGATCAAAACGGCTGTAAAGGTGAAGGGCCAACTGTAGCCAAGCCCTTTGGCGCGTTCGCGCAGGCGGCGCATCCCGTAATGGGTGGCTTCCATCAGTTTTTGATCGGCAGACAGCCCTTCCTGGTCAAAAATGGCTTTCATATCGTTGAGATGGAACTCGATGGCCGTATCGAAGGCCTGGGTCTGGGTGACGGTCCCGGTGGTGGAGAGCCAGGCGGTTTCGCCATTGACGGTGATTTTGGCGCCTTCCACGTCCAGCCGTACATCACCCCAGTACGTCCAATCGCCCTCGACAATCTCGCGGATACGGCTGGTCCCTTCGAACCACTCGTTGGCCGCGCGTTTGGCTGCGCCGATACCAATCATTTCGATTTCATCTGTGGGTGCGAATAACTGCATGAAATCGTCCAGCCGGGCAACGTCGCGGGCGGTATAGCCGTCTTGGAACTTTTGAAGCGTTGTTCGAATTTCAGACAAGTTCTTCGTTTTTGTCATCGTCAGCCTCCAGAGATTTTGTGCGCTTCCATCAACTTCCGCAGCCTGGTTTCGACGCGCTCGACGAATTGCGCCGCCTGGTCTTTCCAGTTTGGGTTGGGGTCGTTTAAGACAAAATTTACCAGGCCAAAGCCGCGGGCGGCGATGAACGAATCGATTTCCCCGGGATGACGTTCGGGCCAGGGGGCGTGGCGGGTATAACCATCCTGGAAGGCTTCCCGCAGGGCCGCGAAATTCTCAGCCGGGAAGTAATACAAGGTTGTGGCAATATCCTGCACGGGCCAGCCGAACATCAGGTCTTCAAAGTCAATTGGAGAAAGCATCCCGCGGAAACTGCGCACATTCCACTGGTGCAGGTCATTGTGCAGGATGCGCATCGCTTCGCCGCTGGCTTGCAGGCGGTCGATGGATTGCTGCGCCCAGGCAATGGCCTTTTCATAGATGGCGCGGCGTTCGGGCGGGAACATCCCGACAAACGACTCGTCGAACAACACCACAGGCTCTGGGAAGGGAAAAGGCCGATCGAAGCGCAACAGAGAAAGCTGGGCTGGGGGCTGGTAGGTGCAAGCGTGCAGGTGCAGTTGCGCCATCAACTTGCCCAGTTTGGCGATATTGGACACAGTCATCTCATCCGCCAGGTCTTTGCCGGGAACCCAGGAGAAGACCTCGCACAAACGCGGCTCTGGCACACCTGGAGCCGCGGCGGTAACCACCAGTTTGCCATCCCGGGCAGGCAGCGGGCGCGGGACACTGAGGGATGTATCCCTGGCGAGGGCCGCCAGCCAGTCCATTTCGGCGGCGACGTGATCCAGGTCGTGACCGCCCTCGGGCAGGGTGACGCGCAGGATGAACTTTTGGCCATCCGTAGTATCGACACGGAAGATGCCATTCATGTCGTTGGTGACCAGGCGCAGGTGGGTAACATCCAAATCATACCGCTTGAGTGCGTTCAGCGCCAGCGGGCGCAGGCGGCGCGCCTGACCTTTTTCAGTGAGGCTGGAGTATGGCTTCATATTGCCATCACAGTCTCCGGCAGGTGAATGGCAAAGCGGCAGCGGTCATCGCCTTTCAACACCGCTTCGAGCACATCTACCTGGACTTTTTGGCCGACCGCGCCTTCCCAGGGTTTTTATGAAATCCGGCGCTGCAATTACAGAAAATCGGGGCGACCTTCTCTCCGCTTTTGACGGCTGCGCGCGCCCAGGGACAGTGGCAGTAGTAGTAGCGTTTGAGCGTGGGGTCGGTTTCGGCCAGGTATTTTTTGGTCAGGAAGGGGATTTTCGTTTCGTAAACGATGTTTCCCACCCGCGCCCCACCGCCCATTTCTGGCTCGTTGCGGATGAACTCCAACACCTCGTCGGTTACTTCCCGGGCGAAGAACAAGCGTCCTTCGCGCTGGCAGGTTTCCATCTGCTCCATGAATTTCTGTTTCTTTTTGACAAGGTATTCGTCCACGCTGGCGCAGGACTGGTAGATTTCGCGCTCCCAGGCGTAATCGGGCAAGTCGCGCAGGCTGTCACTGATCAGTGCGCGGCAGGCCTCGGGGCCGAGGGCCTTTTCAAGCCGTTCGATGACTGGCTGCATATAGCGCGGCTTTTCAGGCGTGGGAATGCCGAAGGGGGCAATCCCAAGCCCGGCGAACATCTCGTCCCGAAAAGCTTCGCCGTACTTCTCGCCAATCCGTTTGTACAGGTTTTCCTGGGCTTCGCCGCCATCCAGCGATTCGAGAAAAGCGATGAAAATGGCGTTGTTTTTGGTGAACAGCCCGTAACGCGCCAGGGTGATGAGATTTTCCTCGCTGTTTTGCCCCTCGGTGATGAGCAGTTTCGAGAACGCCCAGGCGGTTTCAGCGGAGAATTCGCCAGTTTGTTCGGCAAACTGCTCAAAGCGCTCGGCCAGCGCCAGGGCGGAATCCATTTTTTCGGCAGGCACTTTACGCCCTTCGAGCATGGCGCGAAATCCTTGTTTGTCCATAGAATAATCCTTTCTACCAAATGCCCGGCACCAGGCGGTATTTGACCTTTTGGCGATATTCTGCGTACCCGGCCAACTCGCGCAGGAGAACTTCTTCCTCGTTGCGGATGCGCGCACCAAGCAGGGGGATGATCATCAGCGCTGGCAGGATGGCCCAGTAGGAACCCAGCGCCAGCGGCGAGGCGATATAGAGCAAAGCCACCCCAAAATACATCGGGTGCCGCACGATGGCATATGGGCCAGTGCTGACGACTTTCTGCTCGGCTTCCACTTCAACAGTGCGCGAGAGGAAGCTGTTAACCGTCAGCACCCAGAAGGTGATCATATAACCGGCAAAGACCAGCCCATCGGCCAGGATCGAAGCCCAGGCCGGGACATTGGACCAGCCAAGGCGCACATCGAACCCCGGCAGGGTAAATGCCAGCAGGAAATAGATGCCGAGAAATCCGATGATTTTTTGTTGGGCGCTCTCTTTTTCACGCATGCGCATACGGCGCTCAAGCAGGGCCGGGTCGTTTCTGAACAGGTAGACGGTTGATCCCAGCATTGGCAGCAGCAGCGTGACGAGATACAGCCAGCCCTGCCAGTAGCTCCACGTTCCGGCCGGCAGGATGATGATGAGCGCAATGAAGGGGATGCCCAACCCGATGCGCAGGGCCACGCCAATCAGTAGTTTTGGGGAGATGGGGGTTGTTTTCATGGCTCAGAGTTGTTTGGTCATGTAGTAGCGAGTGTGGCCGGGTGGGAAATCTTTGAGTTCGCCAAAGACCTGGTAGCCGTGTTGTTTGTAAAATTCGGGGGCCTGGAAGCTGAAGGTGTCGAAAAAGGCATTGGTTGCGCCGCACTGGCGGGCTGCTTCCTCGGCCTGGGTCAACAGCTGGTGTCCGTATCCCTGCCCGCGCAGTTCTTCACGCACAAACAGCAGGTTGATGTAGAACCAGCCCCAGTAGATTTCGCCGATCAGGCCGCCAACCACCTTGCCTTCGGCGTCATACAGCGCCAGGCAAAGATGCTGGAAACCTTCTGGACCGCCGTGTTGGGTATTGTATTGGCCGATGCCGCCGCCGATGACTTCCCACATTTCGTCGGTGGGCTTTTCTATAGGGCTGATGTGGCATGTATTTTGCATGTTCTTTTCTCCTTTTCAATCCCAGCGCTTGAGCCAGGTGTCGGTCACTTTCATATCCGTCATCACCGAGTGATACAGGGCATCAGCAGGGTCTTCGTTGGCGGTGGAGAAGACGCGGGTACAGCCGAGATGCTGAAGTCGGCGCATCCCTTCCAGCAGGATGGCTTTGCCCAATCCGCGCCGCCAGTGTTCGGCGGCGACGCCCACCAGCACGGTGACGGCGCTACGGGTGGTGTCGTCGTAGTAGATGGTGCAGAAACCGGCGATTTCCCCGGCTTCGGTGGCGGCGACGACATCCAGGTCGCGGCGGTAGAGCGGGGCGGACTGGATGTTTTTGTACCAGGTGTGGTCGCCATCGTAGTTTGAATCCGGTTCGTCGGAGTGGAAAGCGCGCCAGGAGCACCAACTGCGGGATGGATGCTCGCTTTCATCGCCCATTGAACGGAGGGTGTACCCGGCTGGGGGTACGGGAGCAGGCAGCGGGGCGGTTAAGTCCCGCCGGTAGTGGTGGTTCCAGCCGGGGCGTTGGATAAAGCCTCGCGAAGCGAGCACTTCCCGGCGCAGGTCATCATCCGCAAAGACTGGGGCGATGATGCGATTCTGTTCGACAAAATTTGCTTCGATGTAAGCGAAAATCTCGTTTTCAAGTTCGGCGCTGCGGAAACGGGGATGGATGTGCACACGGATTTCGCCGCCGCCATAGGGATGGGCAACCGCTGCAAGGTCGCCGTGTTCGGTTTGCCAGCCAGCCGCGACCTGCTCGAAGGGTGGGGTGACGCCGCAGGTGGCGATGAAGTGCCAGCGCCAGTAGTCGAGGCGGGCAACATGCCAGCTGTGTTCGAGACGGCTATTGAGCACGAAAACTTCACGCAGGAAGTTGCGGGCGCGCCAGCAATCATCGGGGGAGGAAAGCAGGCTTTGGGTGAGTTTCATGTCAATGATCCAATCGTACAATGTTCAGACTGACGTAAACGGCAACGAGCGCGGGATTTCTTCCAGAATAAGGTGTACCATTGTCGCGCGACAAACCCGCCCGGCGCAGGCGGGGGGTAGAACTTAGTCGGCAGCAGGAGTGTCACAAAAATATTATACGTCTGGAGTATCTGAAAATTTCATTTCGCCCAGAAAGGCAGCCAGCGTTTGAAAACTCCTTGCTCAAGCAGGATGGCCGATAGAGTCCCACTGGCATACATGACGATATCCAGCGTGTCAAAGGTCACTCCCAATGCATCAATGCCAAAGAATTGCAAAATTTCTGCCGTTGTGGCCGCGCCAAAAACCAACCCGGCTTTGACCCACCAGGCTCGAAGTTGTGGAATGTTCGTTTCACTGATGCAAAGCAGGAAGTAAAAACTGAATGGCAGTGTCAGGTCGGAGAAATAACTGTAGTACCAGTCATGCCAGGGGCCTGGCGTTTGCCGAAGCGGGCCAATGATGTGCAGTGCGGCGACAAGCAGGCTGATAGCAAGAATCAATGCCAGTTTGGGGGTGAATTTTTGCATAGCATTACTCCGGCTTGTTTTTTGTGTTGCTTTCAGGCTGGCGAATCGGGTTGACCGCTGCCAGTTTCAGCCCCAAATCGCGGATTTTCAACAGGATGCCAAACAATTCGGCCTGGTCGTGAACCGGGCCGCGCAAAATGGTTTCATCGTTGCCAGATCCCAGTGTAAATGGCGCGAAATAAGCTGTCCATTTCTCATCCAGCACTTCCTGCACACGAATTTATTTCATCTATGAGGATTCAGTAAACGCTTACGCCCCACTGCAATGGGGGCGTAAGCGTTTTGACAGGCTATTACGAACACAGAGACACCATATACGGGGATAATCAACCTCGCCACTACCAAATATTGTTGTCGCTTGAGATTACATCGCCAAGGCAATATTTGGAAATGATTGGGCGGTGGCAGACATGGTTTTCATGGCATTTTGTACACAAAACTGGGATTTTTACGGCAAAAACACCACTATTTTGTGTGATTTTCCTTTCTTTTGGCGTGTTCAGTTATGACTACATGATACCTTAGGCGATGTTTGGGGGCAACAGAGTACTAATTTTTACAGCATCAGCCTTCGACATTATCCAATGCCCTGAACACTTCATCGGCGCGGTAAATCTGATTGCGCGCGTATCCGGTCACTTCGCGCACAATGCCAGCCTGGACGAGTTTCTCAATATACTGGCGCGCAGTTTTGAAAGGCATATTCAGGCCTTCGGCCAGTTGCTTTGCGTTGAAGATAGGGCGACCAAACAGGAAATCCACCACAGCTCCCATACGTTCAGCGTTCTTTTCAGAAGCAACAACCGGCTGATACCTGGTGCGGATCGCTTCGAGCCGTTCCATGCGGGTGACGCTATCTTTTGCCTGGGCGCTCACCCCGCGCAAGAAAAAGCGCAGCCAGGCTTCCCATTCCCCGCGCTGGGAAACTGAAAGCAGGTGATCGTAATATTCCTGGCGGTAGCGCTCAAAGTAAACGCTCAGGTTCAGTAAAGGCTGTGGGAGTACTTGCCACTCTGCAAACAGGAGCGCCATCAGTAAACGTCCCACGCGCCCGTTACCATCCAAAAAGGGATGGATAGCTTCAAACTGATAATGGATCATCGCGGCACGTACCAGGAAAGGGAGTTCAATGCCAGCATGGATAAATTTTTCCAAATCACCCAAGGCCACATGCATATCATCCACGGGCGGTGGGACATACGTGGCGGTTGACAACGTACTGCCCGCCGCGCCAATCCAGTTTTGGGTGCGCCGGAATTCGCCGGGCGTTAAATTCCCACCGCGCACACCCTGCATCAGTTGTTCATGAATCTCACGGATAAGGCGCAGGCTGATGGGGAATTGTTGCAAGCGTTTCAATCCATAATCCAACGCCGCGACATAGTTGTGGACTTCACGCACATCATTGTGCGTTTCTAACAAGGATAACTGAGCCGACTCATACGTGTACAGTTCTGCCAGTGTGGCGCGGGTGCCTTCGATGCGGGAGGAGAGTACCGCCTCGCGCCGGATAAAAGCCTGGATCAGTAAACGAGGAAAGGGGAATGCCCCAGCCAGGGTTGCCAGGCGGCTCAAATCGCGCTCCGCTTCAGCGAGTGCCGAAACCAGCGGTAATGTCCAGTTTAGTTTTGGCGGCAGGGGAGCGGGGATAAAGGCATAATAGCCTTGTTGCGTCAGGATTACTTGGCCTGCTTCAGGAGAGTGAAAGTCATTTGGGTTCATATTGTTTGTTCAGGAAGTAAATGCTACGCTCTATGATAACATATTGAATTATAAGTGTAAATATGATGAGTCTTTATTTACACTTATCTTTTTGCTAAAACCCAGCCAAATAAAACGCTTACGCCCCAGCAACAATGGAGGCATAAGCGTTTTGACAGTCTATTACAGGCGCAGAAATGCCATATATGGGAATAACTAGCCTTACCGCTACCAAATATTGTGGTCGATTGTGATTACTTCGCCAAAGCTATATTAGGAGATGATTGGGCGGTGGCAGACATGGTTTTCATGGCATTTTGTACACAAAACTGTGATTTTTACGGCAAAATCACCACTATTTTGTGTGATTTTCCTTTCTTTTGGCGTTGTCTCTTGCGTTTACATCATACCTTAGGCGATGTTTTGGGGCAACGTTTAATTCTAGGCGCGGTGATTTTCTTCGGTGCGCTCATCAGCGCCGGCAATGAGCGCCAACACAAGGCATTGGATGGAATCCAGGAGCAGGCAGCACTGTGAGCGATACAGGATCTGCACTTAAAGCGTGAGAAACTGGCGCGGGAGGCGAAGGTAGATGATCCGCTTTCCTGGCTCAACCAGGTGGTGGCGAAGGTTTACGGAGAGAATCTGGGTTTATCGTGACTGAGGTGTTTGAAAATCCGCAGGCGCTGGCGTGCACAGCGAAGGAAGGCAGGAAGTTTATGTTTTCGCCGGCTTCCCCTGAAGAGATTCGCCAGTTGCAGCGAACCCGTACTAAAAAATTAGTTCGTGAGTGAAACATAAATCCTGCATTGACTTTATCTATAAAGACAGGTTGCAAGCAAATATCAATTTTGAATGCGGGGATAATTTTCAATCTGGAGGTTTCAATTGTGTGGGATGCACTTGCAGGGTTTTCTGGCAGTTTGTCGGATTGTTAATGGGCTTATCTGCTCAATTGAAGGCCCATTTGCCCCGCTTAATTTAAGCCAAGGATGCTTATTTTTCACAAACCTTCAGTTTTTATCAACTTTGATGCCCATTGTAGTTGATCAGACCAATACTGCTAACAATCCTTTTTGCAAATCCCACACCTTTGGCAAAGATGGAAGGTATAGCCTTTCATCCGGCGAATGAGGGTTCTCGATGGTTGGGCCAAATGACATCGTATCCAGTCCGCCGCAGCGACGGCTGATGATCCCGCACTCGAGCCCGGCATGAATCACCATGACCATCGGCTCTGCACCAAACCTTGACTTGTAAACACCTGTGCAGGTTTTGAGAATTTCCGAGTCAAGATTTGGCTGCCAGGGCGAATTCAGGTTAGCCCGCTGGGTGTGCGCGCCCGCCAGCCATGCCAATGCCTCTACACTCTGAAGCATTTCCTCCAACCGCGAAAATACCGAACTGCGATAACTCGACACGATAAACAAGCCGTCTTGTTTCAGTTCGAGGACTCCAATATTCGCCGAAGTTTCCACGAGGTTGGGCGTTTCCATCGCCATGTTGACCACTCCATAGGGAACATTCACCAATAATTGAATCCCCGCCATCGTTTGTTCGCGGCTGATGGCTTGAACGGCTGGTTCGCTTTGCTCCGTCAGGGAGATGAATAGGCTGGGTTCAAGGCGAGCACATTCGGCGTGAATGATTTGAGCGATGTTGGAAAAACTTGTACGGCAATCATCGGCTTTATCTTTTGAGCAAAAGAAAACCGCCTCCGCATCGCGCGGTATGGCGTTGCGTGCGTTCCCGCCTTTAAGGGTGGATAACCGCAAGGGAACATCCCGTTGAATGAAATCGAGCACACAGGCGATGAGTTTGTCCGCGTTGGCGCGATGCTTGTTGATATCCTCCCCGGAATGGCCGCCCCGCAAGCCAGAAACTTTAATTTCAAAACCAACTTCATCGGGCGATTGGGGCAACCACATCACAGGCAGGGTCATCTCCACGCTCCCACCGCCCGCGCAACCGACGATGAAAACGCCCTCATGCTCAGAATCCAGGTTGATGAGCGTTCGGCCGCTCAACATGGACGGATCGAGATGGTTTGCGCCGACCAGTCCAACTTCCTCCTCCACTGTGAGCAGCAATTCGAGCGGGGGATGGAGCGTGCTTTCATCCTCGACCAATGCCATCATCAACGCAATAGCGATCCCGTTATCGGCGCCGAGAGTCGTCCCATCTGCGGTGAGCCAATCGCCATCACGGATAAGGCGGATGGGGTCGCGGGTGAAATCGTGTGAGGAGTCGGGCGTTTTCTGGCAGACCATGTCGAGGTGCCCCTGCAAAATCAAGGTGGGACTATCCCCATATCCCACGCTGGCAGGGATATAAATAACGAGATTTCCCGCCGCGTCGGTTTGCGATCTCAACCCGCGCTGCGAGGCCCACTCTTGAAGCCAGAGTCGAATCCCCGCTTCGTTCTTTGTCCCGCGCGGGATGGCTGAGATTTGCTCGAAACGAGAGAGAATAACGTCAATGGGATTCATGGCTATTCGGCGGTGATGGCAACGACTTCCAACTTTTTGAGAACATCCGGATCAATATCCGCGCCGAGGCCTGGTTCATCGGGCAGGGTGATCTGTCCTCCCCGGTAGGTGATGCCGCCAATCACGGGATCAAGGGACAAAGCCAGGGCTGAATCCAAATCGTTGTAAACAATATTCGTCAGCGCGCTGGAAAGATGCGCAGCGGCGGTCAACCCCAGTCGCGATTCCAACTTGCACCCAATCGAACAGCGCATTCCCGCCGCTTCGGCAATTGCGTTGACTTTCAGCGCCTTGAAAAAGCCGCCCGACTTCGCCAGTTTGATGTTGAAGTAATCGCACGCATCTATCCTGACCAAGCGCAGGGCATCGTGATGATCGAAAATCGATTCGTCCGCGACAATGGGAATGGTGGTCTGCTCGCGCACGCGGCGCATGGCATCGTTATTCCAATGCTTAACAGGCTCCTCGCAATATTCGAGTTCGAACTGCTCCAACTCGTGCAAAATACGTGGCGCTTCGCCCGGATCCCACCCCTGATTGGCATCGCCCCGCAGCGCCATCTCCCTGCCAACTGCCTCCCGCGCGGCTCGGGCGCGTCCCACATCATCTTTTCGATTCGTGCCGAATTTGAGTTTGATGGCGCGGAATCCTTGCAATTGAATCTCGCGGGCTTTTTCAGCTGTTTTCTCGAACGATTCCAGCCCAATGGTCAGGTCGGTTTCGATAACGCGCTTTTGCCCGCCGAACAAAGTATAAAGCGGGATGCCCAGGCGCTTGCCCAAGAGATCGTATAAGGCAATGTCGAAACCGCTCTTGATGGTTGCGTTGCGCCACAGGAATGCGTCCATGATCTGGTGGAGACGTTCGATGTGGGTTGAATCCTGTCCCACCAACAGCCGCGCCAGCCCTTTCGCGGCTTCCAGGGCAATCGGCTGGTTTTCTCCCGAACTATAACCCGCCGAAACGGACGATTCCCCCATACCGTACAACCCGTCGGCGGTGTGAACGCGGATCAGGATGTTGTCAGTCGTCGAGCGACTGCCAACGGCAATTCGCACAATCTCGCGCAGCGGAATTTCGAATTTGAAAATCTCGATTTTGATGATCTGAGAGCCGACAGGCATGAGGTCAACCTCCTCGCTGCGAAAATCTTTGCACCGCCCCTTTGATTCTTCCCAGCGCCTGCACGAGCACACTCCTGGGACAGGCAAAATTCAGGCGCACAAAGCCTTCGCCGCCCGCGCCGAAGTATGTCCCATCGGTCAAGCCGACTTTCGCTTCCCTGAGAAAGAACTCGCTTGCTTTTTCGGGTAGGTTCAGCCGCCTGCAATCCAACCATGCCAGATAGGTGGCTCCAGGCAGGCTCAAGCCAATTTCAGGCAATTCAGACCTGACGAATTGGTACAGGTAATCACGATTTGCCTGCAAGTAGTGCATCATTTGCTCGTACCACGCGTCGCATTCGCGGTAGGCGGTCATTGCCGCAACAAGAGCCAGCGTCGAGTAGGGGTAGCGGTCAATCTGGTCGCGGATTTTTTGGCGCAGGGCAGGGTTGGGGATGACCGCCAGTGAAATTTTCAATCCTGGCAGGTTATAGGTCTTGCTGGGTCCCGTAAGGATGACGGAACGATCCGCCAGTTCGGGTGAAACGGCAGCGAAGGGCGTGTACGTTGCATCGGAGTAGACCAGCCCGTTGTGAACATCGTCCGAGCAAATGATGAGATCGTGCTTGATACAAATCTCCCCCAATCTTTCCAGTTCGTCGCGGGTAAAAATATGCCCGCCAGGATTGTGTGGGTTGGAAAACAACAACATGCGCGTGTTTTTCTCGATGGCAGACTCAATCGCGTCAAAGTCCAGGATGAAGCGCCCTTTGGAATCTTGTGGAAAGCGCACCGTGATGGCTTTCCTGTCCGCGCGAGCAGGGGTGGTGAGAAGCGGCGGGTAGAGCGGCGTCAACATCAGGATCGAATCGCCAGGGCTGCCAACTGCTTTCGCGGTGAGGTTGAAGCCATCGTGTGTGCTGGGTGAATAAACCACCTGCTCGACGGGAACTTCCCAGTGGTATTTTTTCCGCAAATGTTCCACGAACAATTCCGCCAATTGGGGCGGCGGCAGGACATACCCAAACACCCCATGTTCCACCCGCGCATGCAGGGCA
>CAIJPN010000097.1 GCA_903822545.1 uncultured Anaerolineae bacterium
AAAACGGGATGTCAGCTTCGGCCCGCGTACTGAAGCAGGAAAGCGAGCCTGGGATACTTTCATGACGCTGGCCGAGACCACCAGAAAATTGGGCGTCAGTTTCTACGCCTATTTACATGACCGGATTACCGGCGCTAAGGCATTCAACCATTGGCCGATTTAATCACCCAGGCTGCTGGCAGTTTTGCATTCTCAGCTACAAACTGACGGGAAGATACTCAGCACACGGTTTTTCAGGACGGTGTTCAGCTCTTTTTCCAGCCCTTCCTGCTCCATGCGGATGGCTGCCAGCAGCTTGGCCTTTTCCAGGATGTCGGCGCGGGCCAGGGTTTCGGCTTCCAGGCGCAGCACCTGGCGGCTCAGTTCCGCATAACTTGTATGATCATCTGTTCGGCTGCCATGAACCAATGCGCGCCGATGATGTGCTGCTTTGTTCAACAGTCGCAAAGAAAAAAATACCATGAAAATTATCAGTATTGACCCCACGCAACTGTCAGATTACACCCGCGTCCCGATTACCTTCGAGGTGCGGACGGTTTTTGCATTGGAATTGTCAGAAAATGGATTGGGTGGCATCCACTTTTTGGAGCAGGCTGTTAGCAACCCGTATCTAAAGGATTATGACCAACTTGGTTCCCCACTTACCTGGCCGGTGGAATTTGATCTGCGCAACTGGGGCCTTTTCCTGGCAGTGGAGGATGCTCAGCCTGTAGGTGGGGCGGCAGTGGCCTGGAACACCAATGGTGTCAACCTTTTGGAAGGGCGCAGTGACCTGGCTGTGCTATGGGATATTCGCGTTTTGCCCGGCCGGCGGAGCCAGGGAGTGGGGCGGCAATTGTTCCAGCATGTGTGTGATTGGGCCAAATCCAGGGGATGTGTCCAACTCAAAATCGAAACCCAGAATATCAATGTTTCTGCCTGTCGCTTTTACGCTGCCATGGGTGCGCAGTTGGGTGATATCCGCCGTTTTGCCTATCGCAGTGAACCTGCCGTTGCCCACGAAGTCCAGTTAAACTGGTACCTGGAACTTTGACACGGGCTATTTACTAATCCAAATCGACCGGCTGGCCCATCCTTTTTGTGTGCCAAATATATTCACAAGCACATCAAATAAACCCGTAATTATTAAGCTGCTTGAACACCATCTTGTTCGTGATGGGCGCAATTTGCCGGGAATTTGAATAGCAAACAGGAGGTAAGAGATGACAGGCGCAAATCATTTTCAAAACCTTGCGTTTTCCGAGGATGACAGTCAGCGTATTTTTGGGCTCCCTGTTCAGGAACTGGCCGAGAAAGTTGAAACCCACACATTTGCAGTCCAGGCGTGGCTTGCATCACGCAGCCCGCAGGCTGAGATACTAAAGCTTGATGGCGTAAGGTGCTCATCCACCGGATACAAGATACCGTTTTTGAATCTGGCTCTCGGTGGGAATTTTGAGCGGGGCCTGTCTGAGCGCGAGATCATCGATGAAATTGCTCGTGTTAAGAACTTTTTTCAGACACGGAATATTCCCTGGTACTGGTGGATGAGCGCTCACCCTTCTCCCAGTCATTTAAGCGATATTTTAGCGAGCCACGGCCTGGAATTTGACCATCATCCTTTGCCAGCCATGGCTGCATCATTATCTGCGCAGGCAAGTTTCCCAAATTATCCTGCAAACATTAAGGTTTGGCGTGCTAATTCAATGGATGATCTGCGTGCGGCCAGTACTATCCGCCGCACTGCATTCCGGTTTCCAGAAGGAGAAGCAGTCTCCTATTTTGAGCTGATGGCCCCAGATTGGCTGAAAAACCCACAGGTTCGGTTATTCCTGGCCGGTGAAGATTTCTCGACACCGGTATCGATTGGCGCGCTAATCATGGGGGCCGGAATGCCAGGAGTATATGTGATGGCGACACTCCCAGGGCATCATCGTCAGGGATACGGAAAAGCCATTCTTACCCGGTTGTTGGAAGAAGCCGCCGCAGGTGGTCACTCACTCCTTATTCTTACGGCCAGTCGTGCCGGTTTTGGGCTGTACTCCCAATTTGGATTTCAGCATATTCTGGATTTTCACTTTTATAGCCCGACCCCAGCAATTCCAAATCTGAAACCACAAACTTAACCCTAATCCAAGACCCCAGGTTTGTGATTTTGCCATGTGGGAGTATTCCGCGCTCATTTTCAAAGAGCGAATTCTCCGGATCAGCCTTTTTTGAAAATGTGATATTCCAAAATAGTCTCCATGCCAACCTGGGCATACAGGCGTGGCGCGTTGGTCAGGCTTTTTGAGTCAACGCTTAAACATACCTGCTGAATGCCTCTGTGGTGAAATATGCCGAACGAATGCAAGAGCAGTGCCTTGCCAATTCCCTGGTTTCGCCATGATCGCAATACGCTCAAGTGGTCGATCCAGGCGGTTTTTGAGTTGGCTGCATAAAAATTTAAAGCCACCCCTGCAATTTCATCACGGTGACAGGCCAAAAACCACAGGCCTGGATCAAAGTCCGGGCTGTACAGGTTCATTCGCCTGGCCCATTGATCGAAAGACATGGGGGCATGATACCCTTTATCAACAGAAGCCTCTTCGTCCACGCGGTAAACAGCCTGTTCATCTAGACCGGATGCGAAAGCTCGCACGGTCAGCCCGGGCATCCATTGAGCCGGTTCGGGCGATGTTTCCAAAGAGCGCTTCATTGTCAAGAAAGAAAGGCGCGATATATAGCCAGCATCGCGAAAGATTTGCATCACAGCTGTGTTGGCTGCGCTAACGCGGGTGTAGATGGGCAGGGCGGGGGTTGCACATTGTTCGGCAAGGTTCAGCAAATAAGCGCCTAATTCCACCTGTTGTGGGTTATTGGCCAGGTACAGGCTCATATCAAAACTGTTTGGCGGGTCGGGTGTCAGCTCTACATATCCCGCCAGGCTTGCATCGGGAGCCAGGGCCAGCCAGGTGTTTTGGGCCAGGTTCAGCGTTTCCCAGCGGGCACGCAAGATTTCGCTCGAAACACCCGGTTCACCATAGTCCTGGGTGTTTTGTTCAGCCATCAATGCCACCACCAAATCCAGATCAGTTGGCTTCGCTGCCCGGAAGGAAAAGCCACTAAATTGAATTGAATGAACAAAACTCATGGTGATTGGGCTTCCTTTTTTTTGAATATTTCATCGATTTTTAGTCGCGTAGCCAATATATAAATGGAAGACTGAAGGCATTTTTTGGGATCGTAGCGCTTTGGTGGTTCGGGAGATGATGCGATTTCGCTGTTTCGGACTTTAAGAAAAAGCCCCTGGCCCTGGTGGGGGCCGGAAAGTTGGATAACCCCTTCAGCTCGGTTTTCTGCGAGCTGATCTACAGTAGGAGCACCGACCGCCAGGTTGGACGGTCGGTGCCTGGTGCCATCGAACTTTGTTTAAAACAAAGATCCCTTGCGGCCTTCGTTGCGGCCATATTTCAAATAGTGCTCAATTGCACCCGCATAGTTTGTAGCCCCGTAAACAGCGGCTACATCTGGGTTGGTTGCCAGGTAGTATGGCGCGCTGAAATAAAGGGAGCCCTGGCGGGCCTCGTTAATCCCGTTGTTAACCCAGTGGTTTGTGGCGGCGGTCAGGTTCGAGCCAAAGGCATTCCTGAGATCAGCATACATATTCAGGTAGAACTGCGGGTCAAAAACGAGGATGTTTGTTTTTCCCCGCGATTCGGGCGAACTGCCTACCCGGCCTTCCCCTTTGCCATAGATTACATAATGCTCAATAGCGCCTTTGAAATTCCTGGCTCCATAGACAGCAGCCACATCGGGGTTGGTGGCCAGATAGTAGGGTGAGTCGAATTCAAAGGATGCCCGGCGGCCTTCAAAGATCCCATAGGTTAGCCAATGATTCTGCGCGGCTGCATAGTTGGAGATGCCAAACGCATTTTGCAGGTCGGGATAAGACATCAGGTAATAGGCCGCGTCAAACACCCATGGGTTAAGCATTGGATTGACGGCTGTTGTGGTTGCAGCGCTTGGGGCAGCGCCTGGGATGTTGAGTGGCGGTATGTTTAGGGTGGTCATCCACAACCAGCCCCGGTCATCTCTCTCCTGGTGGAAGCAATATAAAGTGCCGTTGAAAACTACCAGTGCGGGCGCGCCGGTGGTGCAGAAGGTATTCCCATTGATACCAAGTTGCTGATCCTGGCTCCATCCTCGACCACCATGCACTCCGCACCAAAGATAGCTGCTGTCGCGTCCCTGCCGGATACAAAATAGCCGGTTTCCATATTCAACGACTGCCGGGAATTCGCTGTTAATTCCATAGGCATCTTCGGCGCTAGGACAAAGCACATCATTTTTCCATTCCTGACCATCGAAGGCTGTGTGCCAAAGCCAATCTCCTTTTCTTGAAGTGGCTTTGCTGGCTAGTTCTGCGATGATGATACCTGCCTGGGCTGCGGTCTTGGCATCTCCCACTGGCGTAAATTCGTCGATCAGCGCCATGGAGATATCTATCACCATGGTGACCCATGGATCATCAATCCCCATCAGCTCACAAATATTATCGATTGCCAGCGCCAGGGACAGGTCTACCGTCTCATTGGTTCCTTTATGGAAAAAGTGCAGACGATTTTGGTAAACAACTAAGGCTGGCGCGCCCAGCATACTCACACTGCCGACTCGAGCTTCAGGAGCCCAGGAATTGCCGTCTGTTGATGTATACATCAAATTCCCGCTGTTACTGCCACCTCCCTGGTAGGCAATGTACAGTCGGTTTTGGAAAACTGCCACTGAGGGAGAATAAGAAACCAAATACGCGGGGACATTGTTGATATTGAACCAGTTTCCTGAGCTATCAAAGCCTCCGACCTGCAGCCTGTCGTTGTGATCGTGATAAACAACATACAGCCTGTTGTTGAATACTGCTACTGAGGGGGAATTCCTGATCCCGTAGTATGTTCCTCCAGCGAGTGCGCGATCTTGTGACCAGTTCGATCCATCGAAGGTTGAGTACCAAATCCGGCCGTCATTGTTGCGTCCTTCGTGGAATAGGTATATCTTGCCTTGGAAAACGGCAGCTGCCGGAGATCCAGATAACCCGATCGCATCATGTGAGTTGGGCACCAAGCAATCATTTGTCCATGTCATTTGAACCATAGTATTCTCCAGTGTTGGGTGGGTTGGTTATGTTGCATACGAGAATAAAATTGTGAAATGGAGTCGTGATGGTAGATTTTTTGCCGGTATTGCATCCTTTCGATATCAACAGGGAAACGAACTCCCGGGGATGGTTAAATTCTGCCAAGTATACAAGAGACTGTTCATGATTAGATTAGAAATATCGCAAACCACCCCGATCCAATTGTGAATCGTCCTATCACGCGTTGACGCAAATCTGGATTTCTCCCAGCTCTATCTATTACCCACAAGTTGGGTTTTGCCGTTGACGACAATATACCAAGTATCGGCCAAATCCTGAAGTCTTTGCCAACCGCGCCAGATCGCGGTAATACCGGGTTCGCCATCGGATTTACGGTCTAAAAAACCGCCCA
>CAIJPN010000098.1 GCA_903822545.1 uncultured Anaerolineae bacterium
ACTGCTCCGCGATGGGCTGCGGCCCTTCGTCGAGCGCGAGTTCAGCGCCAAATACGGCAAATACTGGGTCACCCAATCCACCGAAGGCTGGCAGAACGACCTGACCTGGCCCGAAGGCGAAGAACTGCCCCACCTGGATGCTGCTGTGCTCCTGCGCGTCATGTGGGAACAGTGGAATGAAGTTTTCGGCAATACCCTGGGCTTTGCCGAAGGCTCCCTGGTCAGTGAACTGCGTGACGTGCGCAACAAATGGGCGCACCAGGCCACTTTCACCACCGACGACGCCTACCGCGCCCTTGACTCTGCCGCCCGCTTGCAAATGGCCATCTCCGCCCCGCAATCCGATGAAGTCGAAAAAATGAAGCTGGAGCTGCTGCGCCTGCGTTTCGACGAGCAAGTGCGCACCGAAAAGCGCAAGACTTCCAGCCTGGCCATCGAAAGCACCGTCACCGGCAGTCTCAAACCCTGGCGCGAAGTCGTCACCCCGCACAAAGATGTCGCCAGCGGACGCTACCAGCAGGCCGAGTTCGCCGCCGATCTCTGGCAGGTGCATCTTGGCGAAGGCACCGACGAGTACCGCAACCCGGTCTAGTTTTTCCGCCGCACCTATCTCACCGAAAGTCTCAAAACCATGCTGGTAGGGGCAATCCACCGGCTTTCCGGCCCCCCTACGGGGACTTCGCAGGGCGGTGATCCGGTCGTTCAACTCCAGACCAACTTTATCCTTAACTTGTAGCCAATGCACCTATGGGGAATATTGCGTGGCGCTGGGATGGGATGAAGTCAAGGCCTGGATGGATAAAACAATCCGAGGAATGAAGAAAAATTACCCAAATATCAGCTAAGTAGCCCGCGTATGCGGGCTACTCTTTTTAGTATGATTTGTTTTGAAGTGCAGGCTAAAGACATTCGGGATACGGTGAGCCAGGGGGCCACCGTATCAAAACAGCGGGGAATAAAGGGACGCCAGGGGGTTGGGCGTCCCTTTTGGTGTGTAAGTGGAAGGTGCAACAAATGACAACCTGATGACATAATTCACTTTGTCAGGAATAATCATGGGCTATACTAAAGTTACGTTAATTTGGATCAAAATCACATATCACCGGGGTAAGCGTTATGGCATTACTACAACCGATCCATGTTCCAGAGCAAGGCCAGATCGTCACTGTGCGGCAGCGGCGTTATGTGGTCGTCGAGGTGCAAAAAAGCTCCCTTACGCCTTCGGCGCTGGCCCTGGGCGAACAGGAAGGACATCACCTGGTCACGCTGAACTCCATCGATGATGATGGGATCGGGGAAACCCTGCAAGTGATCTGGGAGGTGGAACCGGGCACGAGCATCGAGGAAAAGCTGGGATTGCCCCAACCTGCTGGCTTTGACCGCCCCGAAGTTCAGGATGCCTTCCTGAATGCGGTACGCTGGGGGGCAATCTCCTCGGCGGATATGCGCGCCCTGCAAGCCCCTTTCCGCAGCGGGATTGACATTGAAGATTACCAGCTCGATCCATTGGTGCGCGCCATCCAGATGCCGCGCGCTAATTTGTTAATTGCCGATGATGTGGGCCTGGGCAAAACGGTGGAAACCGGGCTGGTCATCCAGGAATTGATCGTGCGTAACCGGGCGCGGACGGCGCTGATCGTCTGCCCGGCGGGGCTGCAAAACCACTGGCGCGATCAGATGCACGATAAATTCGGGCTGGATTTTCGAATTGTGGACAGCGCCCTGATGAAACAACTGCGCCGCAGCCGGGGGATTCACACCAACCCGTGGACGCACTTCCCGCGCCTGATCACCTCCATCGACTTTATCAAACGCGATACGCCCCTTCGCCTTTTCCGCGAAGTGCTTCCCAAAGAGACCACCTACCCGCGCCGCTTCGACATCCTGGTGGTGGATGAAGCCCACAACGTCTCGCCATCCGGCAGCCAGCATTACGCGATTGATTCACAGCGCACCCAGGCCATCCGCGAGATGACGCCCCACTTTGAGCACAAACTGTTTCTCTCGGCCACGCCCCACAACGGCTACCCGGAGAGTTTTTCGGCGCTGTTGGAACTGCTGGATAACCAGCGTTTTGCGCGCGGCGTGCCGCCTGACCGCAAGCAGCTCGAACGGGTGATGGTGCGGCGTTTGAAATCCGAGATCAAGGATGCCTGGGGCGAACTGCGTTTCCCCAAGCGGGTGCTGGATGTGATCGAAGTGCCGTATTCAGAGCAGGAGAAACAAATCCACCGCTGGCTGAAGGAATACAGCGCTTCGCGCCAGCAGAATGCCAGGGATCAGGAAGAACGCTTTGCGGTGGAGTTCGTGCTGAAGCTGCTCAAAAAGCGCCTGTTCTCCTCCCCGGCGGCTTTTGCTATTACCCTGGGCAAGCACATCGAGTCGGTGAAGGGCCAGAAACGCGCGGCCCAGCCCAGGCAGATGACCCTGGGAGTGCTGCGGCGGCAGATGGCGCAGATCGACGAAGATTACGCGGACGATGAACGCTACGAGGAAGACTCGAAAGATGCGGTGGAAGCGGCCTCCCCGTTAATGCGCGAACTGACCGGCCAGGAGCAGAGCCTGTTGAGCAAGATGCAGGCCTGGGCGGAGCGGGCAGCGCAGATCCGCGACAGCAAGGCCGAGGCGTTTATCCAGTGGTTGAAGGCGATTGTGAAACCCGGCCACCCTTCGGGGACAGGCGGAAAGTGGTCTGACGAGCGGGTGATCATCTTTACCGAGTATCGCGCCACGCAAAACTGGCTGCAAACCCTGCTGGCCGCCGAAGGCCTGACCGAGGGTGAGCGGCTCCTGACCCTATACGGCGGCATGGATGATGAAAAGCGCGAACAGGTCAAGGCGGCATTCCAGGCCAGCCCTGACCAGAGCGCGGTGCGCATCCTGCTGGCGACCGATGCTGCATCGGAAGGCATTGACCTGCAAAACTTCTGTCACCGGCTGGTGCATTTTGAAATCCCGTGGAACCCCAACCGCATGGAACAGCGCAACGGGCGCGTGGACCGGCACGGTCAAAAACACGAGGTGCTGATCTATCACTTCGTGGCGAATGGCTACAAAAAACAGGCCGAAAGTTTGGCCGTGGATGAGTTGGAAGCGGACCTGGAGTTCCTGGCGCGGGCGGCGGAGAAGGTGGAGCACATCCGCGAGGATTTGGGCAAAGTAGGCATGGTGATCGCGGCCCAGGTGGAGGAAGCCATGCTGGGTAAACGCCGCAAACTGGATACCCAGCTTGCCGAAGATGACGCCCGCGCCCTGCGCAAACTGCTCAAGTTTGAGCGTGACTTGAAAAAGCAGGTGGAGCAGTATGCCGACCAGCTGCACGAAACCCGCCAGGCCTTGAAGCTGGCCCCGGCGAGCATTCAAAGTGCAGTGAAGGTGGCGTTGGAAGTGGCCGGGCAGCCGCCCCTCACCCCCGGCCCCTCCCCCGAGGGGGGAGGGGGGAAAACCTTTTTCCTTCCGGCGCTGAGGGGCAGCTGGCAGGAGTGTGCGATTGGGCTGCGGCATCCGCATTCGGGGGAGATCAGGCCGATTGTGTTTGATCATGACCAGGCCAAGGGGCGGGACAATGTCGTTTTGGCGCACCTGAACCATCGCCTGGTGCAGATGTCGCTGCGGCTGCTGCGCTCGGAAGTCTGGTCGCCGCAGGGGAAAATCCATCGCGTAACGGCGCGGACGGTGCCGAACCATGCCCTGGCAACTCCCGCAGTGGTAGCCCATGCCCGGCTGGTGCTGGTGGGCGGCGAGGGGATGCGCCTGCACGAGGAAGTGATCACTGCCGGGGGCGAGATTGCCCAGGGAAAGTTTAAGCGATTCAACGTCAGCCAGGTGCAGGCGGCGCTGGAGGCTGGCACC
>CAIJPN010000099.1 GCA_903822545.1 uncultured Anaerolineae bacterium
AGCAGGGCGTTGCCATCTTCAGCGATGAACCCGTTGCGGACACGGCGTCCGATCTCGGTGCGAGTGGGGATATTTTGCAGGTTGGGATTATTGGAGGAAAGTCGCCCGGTCACAGCCGCGACCTGACTGTAGGAGGTATGCACCCGCCCGGTCGTGGCATCCACTGCCTGGGGCAGGGCATCCACATAGGTTGATTTCAGCTTGGAGAGTTCGCGGTGTTCCAGCACCATATCCAGCACCGGGTGCTGCCCGCGCATCTCATCCAGCACATCGGCGGCGGTGGAGTAGTGCCCGCTGGCCGTTTTGCGACCGCGGTCGGGTGGGGTCAGCTTCAGCTTGACAAAAAGCACATCCGAAAGCTGCTGGGTAGAGTTGATATTGAAAACCGAACCGACCTGCTCGTAAATGGCCTTCTCGATCTCAGCCAGGCGCGTGGTCAATTCTTTTGAGAATTTATGGAAAAAGTCCACATCCAGCCGCACCCCGGCCATTTCCATGGCGGCCAGCACCGGGATGAGCGGCATCTCGATATCGAGCAGCAGGCCCATCCCGCCTGCGCGGTTCAGGTCAGTTTCCAGCAGCGGCATCAGGCGCAGGCAGGTTTCAGCATCGGCAGCGGCATATGGCGCGGCAGCTTCTACTGGCACCTGATCCATTGTCAGCTGGTTTTTACCCTTACCGATCAGCGCCTCGATGTGCGTCATCTCTTCGCCCAGGCGCACGAAGGCCATGGCCTTCAGCCCCAGGTTGCGCGAGGCCGGTTCAATAATCCATTCAGCAATCATCGTGTCGAAACTGAGCGGCGCAACCTTCAGGCCGTGCCGCGCCAGCACAATATAGTCATATTTAACGTTGTGTCCAATCTTTTTTATTTGTGGATTGGTCATTGGCCCTGAAATGGTGGAAATCACCGTTTCGATGGGCAGGTTTGCCCCGCTAGAGTGTCCAACCGGAATGTACCACCCTTTGCCTGCTACCGTTGCGAGCGAGATTCCCACAATCCGGGCCTGCATCTCCTCGGTGGAAGTGGTTTCGGTATCGAACGAGATGATTTTCGCGGCGTTGAGTTCGGCTGCCAGGCTGGCTAATTTTCCCGCACTATCGACAATTTCCACTTCCAGGCCGCCCGCCGGTTTGGGGATGGTGATGACCGGCGCAGGAGCGGATTCACCAAACAGCGAGAGCTGCTGCCCGCTGCGCGGCGAGGCCACTGCCGGGGCGGATGGCGTCACAGTTGGGGCGGGGGGCGCTGCCAGGGCGGCCAGTTTTGGAATCAGTGTGCGGAATTCCAATTCCTTAAAGATTTTTTCCACATCCGCCGGGTTAAAATGCTCGGCTTTGGCATGCGCCAGGTTGAGCTGCACCGGCACATCGGTCTTGATGCGCGCCAGGTCGCGGCTCAGGTAGGCATCGGCGCGCCCTGCTTCGAGTTTGGCGCGCACAGCAGGTTTGAGATTATCCAGATGAGCGTAAATTTCATCCAGTGAGTTATACGTTTCAAACAGCGTCTGGGCGGTCTTCTCACCGATGCCCTTCACGCCGGGAATGTTGTCAGATGTGTCACCGACCAAACCCTTGTAATCAACCACATGCGCCGGGATGACACCAAAATACTCTTTCACCTGCGCATCGGTGACATAATCCTGGTCTTTGCCAGAGAGATAGACAATGATGTGATCGCCAACCAGCTGGAGCAAGTCACGGTCGCCGGTGATGATCTTAACGCCGATACCCTGTGCCGCAGCCTGGCGGGCTATCGAGCCGAGCACATCGTCGGCTTCGAAGCCTTCCACTTCCAGGCGCGGAATATTGAAGGCGTCCACCATCTGGCGGATGCGCTCAATTTGCACGCGCAAGTCATCGGGCATCTTCTCACGCGTGCCTTTGTAGGCCGGGAACATCTCATCGCGAAAAGTTTTGCCCGTGTCGAAGGCTACGGCGATATATTCGGGCCGATCCTGTTCTAGGATGTTCATCAGCACCCGGGCGAATCCAAAAATCCCGGCGGTTGGTTCACCGCTGGATGTTTGCCAGCGCTGGCCCGCGCCGCCGCTCGTCAGGGCGAAATAGGCGCGGTAAGCCAGGGCGTGGCCGTCTATAAGATAAAGTTTTTCTGGCATGGTATTACTTTACCATAAAGTGTTGTTGCATAGCATGGATTCTTGCGCTGGCGGTGTTCAAAATTGTGTGGGTTTGATGAAAAAACGCCGCCGGGTTGGCAGCGTTTTCGTTTGGTGTGTGATGGCCCTTACTTGATTGGTTTGGTGATGCCCTGGCGCTCGCGCGTTTGTTTGATGAAGTTGCGCACCATATCAGGCGGGTGAGGCTGCGAGCCGCCCATGATCAGGTAGCCGGGAGCCCAAAAATCACCCGATGGGTTTTCTTTTTTCAGGCGCGGGAATTCGCCAAAAATGCGGTCCGAAATTTGCTGGCGGCAGATGCGCATCAGGTAGCCGGGCGCGGTATTCGGCGGGACATTGACGATCCACTGCACATAATCCGGCCGTATGGCGAGGTGTTCCAGTCGCCATCCGAAGGCGATGCAGATTTGCGGGATCCACTCTGAGATGCGTTCAGCCATATCTCCAACCAGGTGGTGATGGTCGAAGCGCGGCAGCAACAGACAGGCGTAGTTCAGGTTATACAGGGTGGGGGAGGCGGGTTCAAGCACAATGCGATGCGCCACTTCTGTCACCGATTCGGTGGCTGCGGATGTCCCGGGCCGGGTTTCAACCAGTGATTGCGGGTCGGGCATCCGGGCAGGCTCGACATCCACATGTTGTTTGCGCGTTACCTGGACTTCGGAGAGGCTGTCGGGGGTGGATTCCCTGACATCGGTTGCCAGCCGTGAGAATTTGTTGGCCACGTTTTCATCCATATTGGTTGAAAAGTTGCGCTTGATGGCCGCCAGGGGTACAGCCGGTGAACTTTCGTTGCTCGATGCCAGCGGACCATAGGATGGCCGGGTAACGGCCAACTGCGACAGGTCGATGGAAGCGGGCGTTTCCACTTTGGGCTGTGGCGCACGTTCGGTTTTCATGGGGATGGGCGGGGGGACTTCACCGAGCAGCTCTGAAAGTGGCGGCAGGTCATTATCTTCGGTGGAAGGCATCGGGGAGATGGGTTCCACTTCCACTGGTAGCTGTTCGATTTCTTCAGGGGTGGTGCTCGCCAGTGATTTTGCCAGTTTCCCGGCCTGGGAGCGGATGGTGCTGAAGGGCGTTTCTGCATCGAAAACCAGCGCCAGCACCATGTTTACAGACAGGCGGGTGGCATAGAGCATGTGCTGTGCCCCGGTGGCTTCGAGCCGTACAAAACTGAGCAGGTCTGATTGGGATTCGTTTTCCCAGTATTTTTGGATGCTGCGCCCCAATTCCTGGGCGGCCTCGCGTGAAAGCTGCCCGGCATACGCCCATAGTTCATTCTGGTTGGAAATGAGCGCAGCCTGGGCAGATGATTCCAGCGTCAGGCGGGTGAGGTGCTGGGCGGCGCGGCTGACATCTTTCAGCCAGAGCAGGTTTTGGGTTTCTGCCAGTAGTTTGAGTGATTCGGGGGTGGCTGCGGGGGCCTGTGGTGCCGGGCGCGGGGGCGCGGAGCGCGCAGCAGATGCCAGCGAAACTTGCGCCAGGGCTTTTTGCAGGTCGGTCATGGATACGGGTTTGGTTAATGTGGCCGTGGGGTGGATTTTGTGCGTGTCGGGGGTCAGCCCGGCGCGGGTGACAACGATAAACTGGATATCATGTTTCACCTGGCGCAGGGCGTAACCGATGTCGAGAATGGAAATATCGACATCTTCCATTTCGGCATCCAACAGCACGAGCGGGCAATCCTTGTTGCGGACATGCATGATTGCTTCGGTGAAATCGGCTGTAACGTGAACATCGAAATGGTTGTCTTTGAGGCCTTTGCGTATCAAAGCCCCAAAAGCTTGTTGCGGTGTGACAACCAAAAGAGGAGTTCCCATATCATAAAAAGTGTATCATGTCAGAGAAAATGAGGCAAGCAACTTTTGCAGTGGGTTCATTTCAATCGCGTCACAAAGCGGCATTTTATGGCGTTGACAAATCCACTCTCCCATAGTAATATCAGCCCGCCTACGCCGAGGTAGCTCAGAGGCAGAGCAAGCGGCTCATAATCGCTCGGTCGAGGGTCCGATTCCCTCCCTCGGCACAGAAAACCCGTTTCGACGGGTTTTTTTATTGTTACCTGATTGTAATATGATAGCAGATGATAGTTCCCCCGGTTACAATGAGTGTAACGTTTAAAATAAACCGAGGTTTTTATGCGCGAAGTTGCAATATTAGGCATTGGACAAACGGTAGTTGACGAGCAATGGAACAAGTCTTTGAAAGAAATCGGCGGCGAGGCGGCTTTTGCGGCGCTGGAAGATGCCGGTTTGCAGCGAGCCGAGGCCCTGTTTGTGGGCAATATGCTTTCGCCGCTGGTGAGTGGGCAGAACCAATTGGGCACTTTTTTTGCTGATTGGATCGGGATGTGGAGCCGTGAATCGGTCAAGATTGAGGCAGCCTGTGGCTCTGGGGCGGCGGCTTTCCGCGCCGGTTTGATGGCGGTAGCTTCAGGAGAAGTCGAAACAGCCCTGGTGGTGGGTGTTGAAAAGATGACGGATAAGGCCGGGCATGATGTCACGGCGGCGCTGGCCACTGCCGCTGATGCTGATTATGAAGTGGAGCAGGGTGTTTCTTTCGTTAGCCTGAATGCGCTGGTGATGCGCCGTTATATGTATGAGTTTGGCTGGAAGCATGCCGATTTTGCGCCATTTTCGATTAATGCGCATGCCAATGCTGTGCATAATCCATTTGCGCGGCTGCATGATCTGATTACGTTGGAGCAGTTTGAAAAGTCGAGCATGGTGGCGACGCCGATTAATCTGTTGGATGCCTCCCCAGTGGGGGATGGCGCAGCGGCGGCGGTGATTGTCCCGGCGGAGAAGGTGCGGGGTTTTGCCGGGCGCCCAAAGGTGACGGTGGCTGGTTCGGCGGCGGCAACTGATACGATGGCGGTACACAGCCGTAAGGACCCCATGTTTTTGAGCGCGGCTTACCATTCTTCCCGGCGGGCCTATGAGATGGCCGGAATCGGGCCGCAGGATATTGATGTTTTTGAGCTGCACGATGCTTTTTCGATTATGACGGCGCTGTCGCTGGAGGCCTGCGGTTTTGCCGAGCGGGGCCAGGGGCCGCGACTCGGCCTCGATAACGAGATCAGGGTGGCAGGGCGGATTCCTGTTTGCACCAGGGGTGGGCTGAAAGCCCGGGGACACCCGGTCGGCGCTACGGGGATGTATCAAATCGTGGAGGTTGTCCAGCAGCTGCGTGGTGAGTGCGGGAAAACGCAGGTGGATGGGGCCAGGATTGGCATGGCGCAGAATATTGGCGGCAGTGGTGCAACTATCCTGACGCATATTTTGCGCGCAACCAGCGACTGAGTGATTGATTCGCGCGCGAGTATGTCTTATACTTGATTAACCCCGCGAAAGGAGTTACCAATGACCGAGCACCGTAATGCTAAGCGGCGTAATTTTGCTTATTATATGCACGTCAATGATGAAACTACCAAAGAAGTGGTTGGTACGATTTTGGATGTAAGCGCAAAAGGTTTTCGTATTGATAGCCATCGCCCGCTTCCGATCAACCAGGATTTTCGTTTTCGCATAGATGTAACTAACGAGGTGGCGAAGGATAAGAGTTTTATCAAGTTTGTGGCGCGCAGTCGTTGGTGCAAGCTGGATATGACAGATCCATCATTGTACGATGCCGGGTTTGAGATTATGAGCATTTCATCGCAAGATTATGAGATTTACCAGCGCATTATTGAAAAATATTCTTCAAAAGATGCCTGGTAGGCAGGCAAACCGGCGCAAGCCGGTTTTTTTTTTGATTCACAAAAACAATTGTCGTTGACGCGCAATTGGCATAAAATTAGCCCATGAATCCCCACAAAATCTTCCGCTTTTTCGATACATTTTTTATCAACGCTGTTGCTGATGTAGAAATTCATGGGCGGGAACATATCCCACCGGGCGGTTTTGTCATTGCCATGAACCATCTTGGACGGTTGGATTCATTCCTGTTGCATTATGCCCTGCGTGACCATAATGATTTTGCTGTTCCGGTGGCTGAGAAATATGAAAAACACCCGTTTTTTGGGCCGGTGGGGCGTTGGTTGGGCGCCATCTGGATCGACCGCTTTAATGCTGATATTGGCGCGGTGCGCGAAATCATCGCTCGCATGAGGGCTGGCGCGGTGCTGGTGATTGCGCCCGAAGGCACACGCTCCAAAACCGAGGCGATGCAAGAAGCCAAGCCGGGTGTAGCATTCCTGGCGGCGCGAGCGGGCGTGCCCATCCTGCCGGTGGCAATCATCGGCACAGAAGACCGCGTGATACGAGAAAATGTTAGTCATTTTCGCCGGAGTAAAATTGTGGTGCGGGCAGGCCCGGCCTTCACGCTCAATGTTCCTCATGGACAGAAACGCGACGAGGCCCTGAAAGTCGCTACAGATGAAATCATGTGCCAGATCGGTGCGCTGCTGCCTGAAAAGTATCGAGGCGTGTATGCGGAACATCCGAGGCTGAAGGAAATTCAAAAAGGGGCCGGGGAACATGCGTAATTTCCTGCGCTGGCTGATACGCACAATCGCAAACCTGATCGCGGATATAGAAGTATGCGACTCCGACAACGTTCCGGCTTCGGGCGGTTTTGTCGTTGCCACCAACCACATCGGCGTGATCGACATCGCCATGTTTCACTATGAGTTCGACCGCTTCGACATGTTCATCCCCGTAGCCGAAAAGTGGGAAAAAATCGGCTGGATCCGCTTCATAGCAAAACATCTCAACTTTTTATTCGTTGACCGCTATAACCCTGATTTGAAAGCCATGCGTAAAATGATGGGTTTGATGGAATCAGGCAACTCGCTGGTGATTGCCCCCGAAGGCACGCGCTCCCGTACTGGCGCTTTGATCGAGGGCAAACCGGGCGTGGCCTACCTGGCGGCGCGTTCCGGCTTCCCGGTCGTCCCGGTCGCCATCACCGGCACCGAAGACAAAGTCATCCTGGAAAATCTCAAGCACTTCCGCAAATCCAAAGTCACCCTGACGGCTGGAACGCCCTTCACCCTGCCGCCCATCCCCAAACAGAACCGTGACGAGGCGCTGAAAACCTACACCGACGAGATCATGTGCCAGATCGCTGCCCTTCTGCCGGAAAAATATCGCGGCGTCTATGTCGACCATCCGCGCCTGAAAGAACTGCTGGAAAACCATGCTGACCGTTAAACCGGGCTATCTTGTGGAAGTGGAACTGCTCAGCCAAAATGGGGAAATCGAACGCCTGCGCTTTACCCTGGTCGAAGACACCCAAGCCGACTTTGACTCCGGTTTCCTGGGGGTAAGCACCCCGCTGGCAAAAACCATCCTCGGCAAAATGGCCGGGGTGCAGCTCCCCTACCGGGTCGGCGACCTGAAAAGCGTGCGAATACTCTCCGTCCAGCCTGGCGGCGCAGCCCCCGCCGAAGATGTAGCCGCCCGGCGGCAGGCCGTCATCGACAAAGCCGTCAAACACTCTGACTATATCAACGCCATGATCTTCGCCGGGTCAGTCAACAGCAAATGGGGCGATTACGACATCGACAAAACCGACCAATCGCAGTGGGAAAAAGACGAAAATTCGTAGGGGCGCAGCATTCGCTGCGCCCCTACTGATTAACCAATTTGTTCAAAAACCCCATCCAGGTGCAGGTAAAACGTCTCCACATTCAGGCGCGGGAAGAGCGCGTTGATCTTGGCACGCGCATCCAGCAGGTCGTGACAGTGTCGCTTGTAGGTGCCATCGCGCCCGTAAGCGCGGCAGTCTTCGTGGTTGATCAGCGTAACAGTGTCGATGCCGTGGATGGTCACGGCCAGTTGCACGTATTTCAGCACCATTTCATAATCATGCACCGCGCCTGCCAGCGAGATGATATCGAAATTTTCCGGGCCAAAGCGCGCGGTGATCCAGGGGTGCAGGAATTTTTGCAGGCGAAAATCCATGCAGTGAACCACCAGGGCATCACAGTGGATGACAGGCAGGCGGCTCATTACAGGATTTCGCCTTGTTTACGCTTCAGGAATTGACCATCGCCCGACTTGCCGAGCCATTTCTCACCATCGACGATCATTTTGCCGCGCAGGAAAACTTTTTCGGGGTAGCCGACCAGTTCCCAGCCTTCGTACAGGTTGTAATCGGTGCGCTGGTGACTGTGCGCCACGCCATACTTGACGCGCTTTTCGCCATCCCAAATCACAATATCCGCATCTGCGCCGGGAAGGATTGCCCCTTTGCGCGGGTACAACCCGAAGATTTTGGCCGGGTTGGTGGATGTGAGCGCCACGAACTGATTCGCGCTGATCCTGCCTGCCCGTACCCCATATGTCCACAACACTGGAAGTCTGTCCTGCACACCTGGCAGGCCGTTGGGGATTTTGGTGAAATCGTCCTTCCCCAACTCTTTGCCGGGGATGGCGATTTCTTTGCCTTCGTAGCGTATCGGTTTGGTGCCGTCAAAAAAGAACGGGCAGTGGTCTGTGCCGATGGTCTGGATGCTGCCTTCGGCCAGGCCTTCCCACAGGCGGGAATTATCAGCCGCGGAACGCATGGGCGGGGAGCAAATCCACTTGGCGCCATCGGGCCGCTGGAGGTGCTCAATGCTGAAGAAAAGATACGGGGGGCAGGTTTCGCCCATCACCGGCACACCGCGCTCGCGGGCGTATTCCAGCATATCGGCCTCGCCGCCCGCGTTCATGTGGACGATGTAGACCGGGGCTTTGGTCTCCTGCGCCATGGCGGCCATGCGCAGGGTCGATTCGACTGCGCCCCAGCTTGGGCGGGTGCGGGCGTGCCATTCGGGGCTGGTGTGCCCGGCGGCCAGCGCTTCGGGGATGAGCGTTTCGATGACATCGCCGTTTTCGCAGTGGGCCATGACCAACATGCCATGCTCTTTGGCGACTCTCAAGGCGCGGAAGATGCCGCCATCATCCAGGCGCAGGCGGCCATTGTAGGCGGTGAAAACTTTCAGCGTGGTGACGCCCATCTCTACCAGCGTGGGGATTTCGGCGGCGACAGAATCGTCAAAACGGGTCAGGTTCATGTGGAAGGAGTAGTCGATGGCGGCTTTTTGGGCTTTTTTGAGCCATTCTTCCATGCCACGCTGGAAGCCGCTCTCACCCCCTCGCCCTGTGGGGGATGGGGTGAGAGCGGGGGCCTGTGGGGCGAAATCCATGACCGTAGTTGTGCCGCCAAAAGCAGCCGCTTTGTGGCCGGTGTAGTGATCGTCAGACGAGACCGTGCCGAACATCGGCAGGTCAAAGTGGCAGTGTGGGTCCACGCCGCCGGGGGTGATGAATTTGCCGGTGGCGTCTACAACATCCAACCCGGGAAGTTGGGAGACTTCCGAGTTTGGGGTTAGAAGCTGGCTGATTTGCTCGCCTTCGATCAGGATGTCGGCCTGGAAGGTGTCAGATGCGGTGATTAGGGTGCCATTTTTGATTAAAGTTGTCATAGGAGGTTCCTGATGTATGTGATGTTTCTTTTTTGCGACAGGTGGCTGGTACTTCAAAAGTGCCTGTCACCTGTAATCGGCTTGAATTTCTTTGATTCCCAGCAGCGCCAGGAGCACTTCGGGCGGTAAATCCACTGCGGGGAGGTCGGTTTTGTAGATGGCGTCGTTTTCGGCGCGTTCGCGCAGGGATTGCCAGAGCAGCTGGCGTTCTTCGCCATCGACGATGAGTTCGTTGATGGTTTTGGCGTGGAGCAGGTATTCGCCGGTGGTGTAGAAGAAGGTGATGCGCTTCCATTTGTCGGCGTGGACGGGGGTTTTGAGCTTTTCGAGCGCGCCAAGCTGGAGCTTGAAGTATTCTTCGCGAGCGCGGGGGTGATCGGGTTCGTCGCGCAGGAGTTCGGCGCGGGTGGTGAGTTCGTGCCCGCGCACCTGGGCGGTATATTGGATCTGCCCGCTGCCCTCGCCAAAGCTGGCTGGCTGGTAGAAGGCCAGGTAATCGACGGCGACGACTTTGGGCGCGCTTTTGAAGGGGATGCGGTACCAGCCGAGGAGACGGGCGATCTCCAGGTCACGGGGGGATGGCAGGAGGCAGACCAGGATCAGGGAGGTGGGTGTGAGCATGGCAGCGATATAAGTTCCAGGGAAATGTTGGCCGGTTGGTCAGGAGTCTGTGTCAGGGCGGGAAGGGGCGTGGAAAAACTATCCGCCAGGTTTCTTTTCCCGATCCAGCCAGAGTTCCCGGTATTGACGGTTCCAGTCGATCAGGAAGCGAAAGGCGATGACGATGCCGATGGCAATGGCGATCCAGATAACGTTGCCGCGTATGCCAAGCAGGTAGAGCGCCGGGGCGATCAGGATGCCGGCGAAGACGCTGGCGCGGGCGCTGTGGCGGATGATCAGCATGATCAGGATGAGTATGCCCAGGCCGATGAAGAAGCTGAGCCAGTAAGCTGCCATGACGGTTCCCCCGGCGGTTGCCAGACCCATGCCGCCGCGAAACCCGGCAAAAACCGGCCAGCAGTGGCCGATGACGGCGGCTGCTGCGGTGAGTGGGGCGATCCAGGCGACGGGGGCAAAGTGCAGCGCCAGCCAGGTGGGGATGAAGCCTTTGGCGACATCCACGATGAAAACCAGCGCGCCCCAGCCGAAACCGGCCTGGCGGATGGTGTTGGTGGTGCTGGCGTGTCCTGAACCGCTGTCGCGCACATCTACGCCTTTGACCAGGCGTGTGATCCATATGGATGGCGTTAGTGATCCGGACAGGTAGCCGAGCAAGATAAATCCGATGGCATAGAGCAGGGTGGTGGGCATTTGCACTCCTTTGGGCGAGTGTATTTTATCAGCGGTAGGAAATTGTACAAGATGAGTCTGGTTTCTTGACATGCGGAGTATGATATTAGTATCGAACATTTCTTTCCCTTTTTCCCGCCAAGGAGGATTGTATGCAAGGTTTGATGATGGATTACCAGCTTACGCTCACGCCTTTCCTGGAACGCGCGATGCGCATGTTCCCAAAGAAAGAAATCGTGACCAAGTCTGGCCCTAGCCTGGAACGTTCAACCTATGGAGAAGTCACTGAGCGCATTGGCCGCCTGGCAAATGCGCTGGCTCGCATGGGCATTCGCAGCGGCGATCGGGTGGCAACGTTTTCGTTCAACAATACCCGTCATTTCGAGCTGTATTTTGCGGCACCCTGCATGGGGGCTGTGCTGCACCCCCTGAACCTGCGCTTGCCGCCTGACCAGTTGGTGTATATCGTCAACCATGCCGAAGATAAGGTGCTGTTCTTTGAGCCCCAATTTGCCCCGGCGATTGAAAAACTTTCGGCCCACTTCAAGACGGTTAAACAGTATGTGGTGATGGGCCCGACCGTACCAGAAACTACCCTCAGCCCGGTTGTATCTTACGAGGAATTGCTGCGGAATGAAATCCCGGACTATCCCTGGCCGCGTTTGCAGGAGAATGACGCCGCTGCCATGTGCTACACATCTGGGACAACCGGCAACCCCAAAGGTGTGATGTATTCGCACCGCTCTTTGTACCTGCACTCGATGGGACTCAGCATGGCTGACTCCGTTGGCCTGGTCGAACGAGACATCTACATGCCGGTTGTGCCGATGTTCCATGTGCTGGCCTGGGGTACCCCTTTTGCGGCGATGATGCTGGGAACATCGATCGTTTTCCCTGGCCCGCACCTGACCCCGCGCGACCTGGCTGAACTGCTCTCGGCTGAAAAAGTCACCCTGACGGCGGGAGTGCCCACGTTATGGATGGGTTTGCTCAACCTGTTGGATAACGAACGCTACGACCTGAGCAACCTGCGCGGCATGGTGGTGGGTGGCGCGGCTGCGCCGCAATCCATGATCGAAGCCTATGAAAAACGGCACGGGTTGAAGATCATTCACGCCTGGGGCATGACTGAGATGACCCCGCTGGGCACCGTTAGCAACCTGCTCCGCAGCCAGGAAGGGTTGCCAGATGCCGAACGGTTTGCCATCCGGGCGCGGCAGGGGCCGCCTGTGCCCGGGGTTGAGACTCGCGCTATCGATGAAAATGGCAAGGAAGTCCCGTGGGACAATAAAACCTTCGGTGAGTTGGAAGTGCGCGGGCCGTGGATCATCAAAAGCTACTACAACGACGAGCGTACCCCGCAGTCTTTTCACGATGGCTGGTTCAAGACTGGCGATGTGGTGGTGATTGATGAGAACGGCTCCATCCAGATCGTGGATCGCTCAAAGGACGTGATCAAGAGCGGCGGCGAGTGGATTTCCAGCCAGGATATGGAAAATGTCATCATGTCGCATCCCAAGGTGGCAGAAGCGGCCGTTATTGCGGTGCCGCATCCCAAGTGGCAGGAACGTCCGCTGGCCTGCGTGGTGCCCAAGCCCGATTTCAAGGACAGCCTCACCAAAGAAGAGATTTACGAGCACCTCAAGACCAAATTCACCAAAATGTACCTGCCCGACGACATCGTCTTCATTGACGCAGTTCCCAAGACCAGCGTCGGCAAGTTTGATAAGAAGGTGTTGCGCGTGCAGTACAAGGATTATGTGCTGCCGGATCGATAGCGCGACTTAAGAACAAAAAGAGAGAAGGAGATGATGAGTTGAAAGTCTCATCATCTCCTTCTCTTCTTATCTCACTTTCTTCGCTTTCTAACCAATACCCACTTCTGCATTGAACTCGGTGATCAGTGCATCAATCTCATCGGCCTGCTTTTGGACGCTGGTCCAGTAATCGCGCTCGTTCCACATGGCCTGGATTTCTTCGTAGGTTTTGCCCTGCTGTTCGACCCAGGTGTAATACTTCAGGTTGTGGACGCGGCGGCGGTCGTTGTAGCGCAGTTCGAGCATGTTATCGGTGGATTGGCCCAGCATCCAGCGCGCGAAATCGGCGGCAGCGGCTTTGGGTGAGTATTCGCCCATCTCCTGGCGCATTTCGTGGATGCGGGAGTGATACAAATCCATCGAATCGGTCGCAATGGTGAAAATGACATCATTCTCGCCCATCTCGTAGTATTTCGCCATCTTGACAGCCGTCAGGACGTTGGAAATGCCCGAGAAGCCCAGCAGGTCAAGTTTTGCGATAACCGCTTCGGGAACGCCCTTTTCGGCCAGGTAGGCGCGGCCATCTTCTTCGTTGAAAAGACGCGCCAGGTTGACCACGGCATTATCATCAATCGCCACCACCAGGTCGGTGTTCTTGGTGTTGTGGATCCACGGCACGTGTTTGTCGCCGATGCCCTCGATGCGGTGGGCGCCGAAACCGTTTTCGAGCAGGGTCGGGCATTGCAGCGCTTCGCTGGCCGCGATTTTGCTGCCGGGGAAAACCTGCTTCATATAATCGCCGCTGGCAATCGACCCGGCAGAACCGGTGGCGCTGGTGATACCCCGGAATTCATCGCCAGGGCGGGCAATCTGCTTGAAGACTTCTTCCATGGCGTGGCCGGTGACTTCGTAGTGCCAAAGGTAATTGGGGAATTCCTGGAACTGGTCGAAAATCATCAAATCCTGGCCGGAGCTGCGCAGTTCTTTGCACTTGTCGAAAATCTCTTTAACGTTGGATTCGCTGCCCGGGGTCTTGATCGTTTCACCCGCGACTTTTGCCAGCCACTCGAACCGCTCGCGGCTCATGCCCTCGGGCAGGATCGCGATTGATTCGCAGCTTAACAAGGCTGAATCATACGCCCCACCCCGGCAGTAATTCCCAGTGGAGGGCCAGACGGCCTTTTGGGTGGTCGGGTCAAACTGCCCGGTGACGAGTCGCGGCACGAGGCAAGAGAACGCCGCCCCGACCTTGTGCGCCCCAGTGGGGAACCACTTGCCGGTGATGGCGACGATGCGGGCGGGAACACCCGTCAAAACGGAAGGCAGCTCCAGGTAGTTGACTCCGCCAAAGCCGCCGCCAGAGCTTTTGGGTTCGTTGTGCCAGTTGATGCGGAACAGGTTCCGGGGGTGAATATCCCACAGCCCAATTTTTGCCAGCTCTTCTTTGACTTTTGCCGGGATTTTGGCCGGGTCTTTCATCTGGGCATAGGTGGGGATGATGATGTTGCGCTCGCGGGCGCGCTGGATGGCGCGTTTGCGGCGCTCAGGGTGGATGGTCAGGTCAATCGTGGTCATTGGGACTCCTTGGTTGAAAGAAAGTTGTCAGACAACTCTATTATACGGCGTTTGGGACACCGCTGGCTTTTCAATTTTGTGTCCGATAGTGAGCATTTTATACTTTTTGGGCTCTCCCGTTTTTAATGTGGTAATGGGTAGGGGCGACCCGCCCGGCGCGAAAAATCCTGGTTTTACGGCGGATTTCTCGGCAAAATTGCACCAGTTTATACCCTGAAGGGTTGCCCTTGCGAGTTTTCACACCAAAAAAGGTGATGCCGTTTTGGGGCATTGTGGCGGCAGTTTTCGTAGGTGATTCGTACCCCAACCGTAGGGATTTTATACCCAAAATTTAATGTATCGTGTGCCAGTAAGTCGTATCATAGCAACAGTGGTTTGAACTAAGCCGACCACAGAAGGAGGTCCAGTTATCGAAAACATGGAACCGAAGCACTCAGCTGTCGGTTCGGTCATTTTAAACTGAGTATTAAAGATTTGACGGGTTTTGACACCCCTAATCAGGCGTTCCAAGCCACTTTTGTGCCAAAATTTTCATGCAGACAAAAATGCCTTAAAAACAACGTCAAAATCGTTAAAGA
>CAIJPN010000100.1 GCA_903822545.1 uncultured Anaerolineae bacterium
GTGGGCCCAGCAGGATTCGAACCTGCAACCAAGGGATTATGAGTCCCCTGCTCTGACCGTTGAGCTATAGGCCCGATGGTAAAACAGTGAACAGTTATCAGTGACCAGTAAAACTGATGACTGATAACTGTTCACTGAAACGAGAGCGGGCGACGGGAGTCGAACCCGTGTAAGCTGCTTGGAAGGCAGCCGCACTACCGTTATGCTACGCCCGCAAAATTATGCTGGATGCTTATTCTACCGTGAGCAGCGACGATGGTCAAGAAATTTTTCCAGCAACTCTGGGGGTCTTCTTAAAGTTGTAGCGTGTTGCGCTGTTTTTAACGGGAGTCGGTTGAAGCTGTTTTCTCTCTTAAATGGGACGAATCAGCCCGGCTTATCATCCTTATTCAAGGCCTTGGCCGGGTCTTCTTTAACCGGGTTGTTCACCGTTATGTAGGCTTCAGCCCCAAAGTAGAACACGATCACTACCATGACTACATTGGTAAAATGAGTCAGCATTGTATCTGTGATGGGCGGAGGAGCACTCCCTTTGTTGAAAAAACTGACAGTCCCGACCAGCACAAAAAACGTAGTCAGGGTGGCAACCATAATTGCCAGGCGCACATCCGGCTTGGAGAGGGTTGTATCAGCATGTCCAATCCCAAGCCCCATGAAACCATAAAAAACGGTCACAGAAACCAGTACCATCATCAGCGACAGGATGCGGCTGCTATGATTTGGGATCAGCGCCGAAAGCAAAAAGCTGCCAATCACAATGGCAACTACCAGCCCGGCGATCTTATAAATATCAGCGCGCAGGTTCATTGGGCACTCCTTTCTCTTTCCATTACAAATAGTGTATACAAAACTGCGCCCCAAAACAAGATGATAAAATTGACAGAACTTTCCGACTCGTTCCATCCAGTGAAGCCTATGACAACTTACCAGCAATTCCTTGCCAAATACCCCAGCTACGAAAACACCAAAAAAATCGATGAACTGCGCGCCAGCGACTACCGCCGGCTCGACCAGGGTGAGCACATCTACCTCGATTACACCGGCGGCGGGCTGTACGCCGAAAGCCAGGTGCGCAAACACCAGCAGATTTTGCTCGAAGGCACATTTGGCAACCCGCATTCATCCAACCCTACCTCGCAGGCGGCCACACACCTGGTTGAATCGGCGCGCGAATACGTGCTGCACTTTTTCAACGCTGACCCGGCTGAATACGATGTCGTTTTTACGCCCAACGCCAGCGGCGCGCTCAAAATCGTCGGCGAGAGCTACCCGTTTGGCCCCGGCGACCAGTATGTGCTGACCTTTGACAATCACAACTCGGTCAACGGTATCCGCGAGTTTGCCCACACCAAAGGCGCAGAAGTCACCTACCTGCCGGTGGTGCTGCCCGACCTGCGCGTGGATGAGTCAATGCTCGCAGCAGCCTGGGCCAAAGCCCGGCCCGGCGGCAACAATCTCTTTGCCTACCCGGCGCAGTCGAATTTTTCATCGGTCAAACATCCACTGGAGTGGATTGCCAGGGCGCAGGAAAAAGGCTGGGATGTGCTGCTCGACGCCGCCGCTTTTGCCCCAACCAACAAATTGGATCTGACCCGCTACAAACCAGACTTTGTGCCGCTCTCGTTTTACAAGATTTTCGGCTACCCGACCGGTTTGGGCGCGCTCATCGCCAGGCGGACGGCGCTTAAAAAGCTGCACAAACCCTGGTTCGCGGGTGGAACCATTACCGTGGCATCTGTCCAGGGTGATAAATATTACCTGGCCGATGGTCACGCCGGTTTCGAGGATGGCACTGTGGATTATCTCAACATCCCGGCGGTGGAAATTGGGCTGCGCCACATGGAAGCCATTGGCATGGACACCATCAACGAGCGGGTAAAGTGCCTGACCGGCTGGCTGATTGACAATTTAACGGCGATGAGGCACAGCACGGGCGCAAAACTCGTCAGGTTGTATGGCCCGGCTTCCACGGAAGCACGCGGCGGGGCGGTCACGGTCAACTTTTTTGATAAGGCCGGAAATCCCATCGATCACCGGTCTATTGAAGAAGCGGCGAATAAAGTCAACATTTCCCTGCGCACTGGCTGTTTCTGCAACCCCGGCGCGGGGGAGGTGGCCCTGGGCATTTCACGCCTGGAGCTGGATGTGTGTTTCCACGGGCCGGGGCACGAGTACCGCCTGACGCTGGATGACTTCCGCCTGTGCATCGACGGAAAATCGAGCGGCGCGGTACGCATCTCGGTGGGTATGATGACCAATTTCAATGATATCCAGGCTTTCCTGAAGTTTTGCGAGGGGCTGCTGGGCTAGTTTCCCTCACCCCGGCCCTCTCCCGAAGGGAGAGGGGGAAACTCCCTTCCCCAACGGGGGAAGGGCTGGGGATGAGGGCCTTTTGTAAGTTCAAAAACAGCGCGAGATGAAATCATCTCGCGCTGTTTTCTTCCACCGTACCGGCCTGGACGCGCCAGAGCGTGGATTGTTCCACGAAGACGGGATCGTACAGGTTCAGGTCGGTGGTGGTCAGCAGGGATTGTTCGGTTTCGGTCAGGGTGGACATGAGATCGGCGCGGCGCTCGTGGTCGAGTTCGGCCATCACTTCATCCAGCAAAATCACCGGCCACTCGCCAGTTTTTTCACGAATCCAGCCGACTTCGGCCATTTTGAGTGCCAGCAGGGTGGTGCGCACCTGTCCGCGTGAGCCGTAATCGCCCAGGTTGATGCCGTTGGCAAGGAAACGCAGGTCGTCGCGGTGCGGGCCGATGGTGGTGACGCCGCGCAGAATTTCTTCGCTGCGCAGGCGCTTGAGCTGTTCGATAAAGCCCTTGCGGATGGTTTCCACATCCAGCCCGGAGCGGTCGATCACAGCGTCGATTTTGAGCGCAAACTGGCCGTTGGGCCTGGCGAGAGGGTCAAAAGACGGGTCGTAGGCAATGCGCAGGACTTCCTTGCCGCGCGTCAGGCGGTGATGGGCGCGGGCTGCCAGTCGTTCCATCTCTTGCACGGCCTGGATGCGCGCAAACACAATCTGCGCGCCGCTGGATGCCAGGATGCCATCCCAGTAATCAAGCTGCGACTGGTCGCCGCCGCGTTCGGCGAGCTGCTTCAGCAGGGCGTTGCGCTGCTCGATGGTTTTGTGATAGTCAGCCAGTGCGCGGGCATAGCCAGGAATAACCTGCGCTACCGCCAGGTTGAGATAGCGCCGCCGCTCTTCGGGCGCGCCTTCCACGATGGATGCCATCTGCGGAATAAACAGGACAGCATTAAACTGGCCAACGGCTTCGCTATGGCTGCGTTTGACGCCATCCACCAGGATTTCTTTGCGGGTGCGCTGCCCAAGCGGCCCAACCGGCTCGATGATGATGCGCACTTCGATGCGGTGTGGCTTCCCGGCGCGGATATAGTCTACTACAATCCGCGCCACCGCCAGGCTCTCACGCGCCGCCACAAAATTGACCAGCTGCCGCTCGGTGTGGGTCTGGAAGGATGAAAACGTGGCGAGGTAGTAAATGGCCTCCAGCACACTGGTCTTGCCCTGGGCGTTGCTGCCCACCAGCAAAACAGCCCGCCTGGGAACTTCCAAGTCCAGGCGGGCAAAATTGCGAAAGTTGGTGAGCGAGAGATGCTTTAAATACATGAAATCAGACGTTATCTTCCACAGGTTCGGTTGGTTTCCAGATTTTGGTTGCCAGGTCGGTGAACAGGACACCGTTTAAGTGGTCGATCTCGTGCTGGAAGATGCGCGCCGTCCAGTCTTTGAGCCTGAGCGTCAGCGGCTGCCCGTGGCGATTCTGCCCTTTGACAGTAATCGCCAACTTGCGCTCCACATCACCCTGCAAGCCAGGGATGGAGAGACAGCCTTCAGGGGCGATTTCGGTATCTGCCGAAGTGCGGGTTATCTGCGGGTTGATGACCACATAAAGGCGTGGTTCAGCCTCCTCGTCTTCTTCATCTTCGGCGTACTCGACCACAATTACACGCTCTAAAATGCCTACCTGCGGGGCAGCCAGCCCAACGCCGGGAGCCTGGCGCATGGTTTCAACCATGTCATCCACAAGCTGCTGCAATTTATCATCAAATTTTGTGACCGTTTTGGCCTTTTTCTTCAAAACCGGGTCAGGGACGGTGACAATTGTTCTTAATGCCATGCGATATTTTTTCCTTTACTGATAAGGTCTATGCCAGGTGCAACTACTTCTTGGGTTCATCTATGGCGGCCATTGCCTTGTTATACATCACCAGCCAATCAACGATGCGGTCGCGTTCGGCATTGGTTTCGGCTTCTTTCTTTTTACGCTGGCGGGCTTCGTAGCGCTCGACGATATCATGGTGAACAGCCGGGGGGTTGGCAACATCCACGAAGTCAAACTTGGAGCCGCCAACATTGATAAAAACTGTTCCATAGTTGAATAACATGCCCAGAAGCCCAGACCGCCGGTATTCGGTGCCCAGAATGCCATCTATTGGGGCAGCCCGGCGATCTTCCATACCAAAGGGCTGTTTATAAACATCAATAACTTGCTCGGCGGTCAACTGATAGAGATCGTTTTTCCAGTCTTCGTAGCCGTAGTACCACCAGACGCCGGCAGCGGTCAGCAGCAGCAGCCCAAATGCGATCAGGTAGACATCGATCCTTTGCAGCCAAATCAAACCGGCGATAATCAATATGATCACGCTGATAAAAATCAGGGATTGCATCCAGATATCGCGCAGCAGGATGATCCAGTGTTTGTGATAAGTTACCACACCACCCGATTCGATACGCATCCCGAAGTTGTTATGAATCCATTTGACGATGGGGTTAACTTTTTTGGCGGGAGCAGCAGCCGGGGCAGGCGCAGGCGGGGGCGTGGAAACTGGCAGCGGGGGCTTCCCCATTTTGACGCGAATAGCGTTCTTGAAGACTTCGTCATCTACTTGCCGGGTACGCACTTTGGTGCGATCCCAGTATTCCTGGATCATGGCCGCGGCCTGGAGCGGGTATTGCACAAATTCCATGCGCACCTGTCCGGTAAAAGTGCGCACAATAATGGTGCCAAAATTGAATCGACGGCCCCAATATTCGCGCTCGGTATTGACCGATAGGATGGTGGTCATGGGCGCTTCGGTGCGGCTATCGTACAGAAAAATTACCTTTTCCAACCAGATAACGCGCCGGTTGGTGACGATGTAAAAATCATTGCCCCAGTCAATATACTGCCAGATACCCAGCGCCAGGCCGATCACTGAAACAAACCCACCCAGGGCCGCAAAGCCCGGGCTGGTGAGCAGGTACGCGATGAAAAAAACCACGCCCGAGAAAAGCAACACAAGCACCGGCATCACCAATGCCTGGAGCAACAAAAGCCAGTGCTTCCCGGCAATAAAGTAGATGACTTCATCCTGTCCGAGCCAGTCAAACTTTAGCCTGCCAGCCATATCGCGGCACTGCATCATCACCAGGAAGTTGGGCCGCAACTCAGGAACTTTTGCCAGCGCGATCTTAAAATCATCACGGTGCATAATGAGCAGCACCGTTCCCTTTTCAGCGCGGATGGTAGCGTTGTGGGTGCGATTCTTTAACAAGCCCTGTTCGCCAAAATAATCCCCCGCCGAGAGTGAAGCCAGCTTAATTGTGCGCTTCTTAACCTGGCGCGTAACGGTTACTTTCCCGCTAAAGATGACGTAGAACCCATCGGCGCGCGTACCTTCCCTGAAAACAAGATCAGGCTCTTCGGCGCCATCCACCGGGTAGGTTTGCGTGTGCATAGAATCGGCGACGGTCCGAAGCTGACCATCGTTCAGCCCGGCGAACAAGTGCATTTTCTTCAAAAAAGCGGCAATAGCAGAAGAATCAGGCATAAACAAATTCTAGCATTAAACTTGCCAAACGATAGTGCATCCATAGGCCTGTGTTTCGGCAATTTTGGGCAATTGGCCCGCCAACAAGGCTTCAATGGCTTCTTCCACATACCAGCGGGTGGCTGTGCGGCTGCGGAAGGTGACATTATCAACTGCGCCGCGATAGCGCAGGATTCCACCCGGATCAATGACAAACGCATGGGGCGTAGTTTCTGCCCCGAACAGACTGGCGACCCGCGCGCCGTCATCCCGTAAGACGAACTTTAATCCACGCTGGAGCATAGCCTCGTAAATCTCACCCATGGCCTCGTTCTGGTTTGAAGCAATCGCCAGCACCACCACTTTGCCCGGCATCTGATTCATAGATGCCATTAAATTCATATCTGCGCGGGCGCTCCACGGGCATTCCGCCGACCAAAAATTGATCACCACAATCTGCCCGCGATAATCTCCCAATCGATGGATATTGCCAGTGGTATCGGGCAGCACAAAATCGGGCACCGGAGCGTTTAATCGCATAGGAAAGATTATACCTTGCCCAAACCGTTGATAACACACAAAAAACAGGCTACACTTGGAACATGAACTCATCTCATTTATTTTCCCAAATTGCGCCACGCGATATTGAAAAACTGGTTGAAGTCAGCCTGCAACTGAACTCCACCCTCAACCTGGAAGAGCTGCTCCAATACATCATCAAAACCGCATCCGAAATCCTGGATTGCGAAGCCACCTCCATCCTGCTCTACGATGAAAAACGCAACCGCCTGTTCTTCGCCGCAACCACCGGAGCAGACCCCAAGAAAATGGCCCAAATCCCCGTACCGATCGATGGTTCACTGGCCGGGGCCATCTTCCGCGAGAACAAACCCGTTATCATCAACGATGTCAGCCAGGACCCGCGTCATTATGCCGGGGTGGGGCAAATTCTCAACTTCCAGCCAAGATCACTCATGGGCATCCCCATGCGCATTCGCGATAAAGGCGTGGGCGTACTCGAAGCCATCAACAAACGCTCCGGGAATTTCACCACCACCGATGAACGCGTCCTTTCGGCGCTGGGCGCGCAAGCCGGGGTCGCCATCCACAATGCGCGGCTGGTGCAGGCCCTGCAAAAATCCTACGAAGACATCAGCGAAACCGACCGGCTCAAAAGCAATTTCCTGGCGCTGGCTTCGCACGAACTACGCACCCCACTGGGCATCATCATCGGCTACGCATCCTTCCTCCAGGCCGAAAACGAAGGGGATATCTCGGAACATGCCGAAAGGGTACTCTCTGCCGCCAGCCAGATGCGCTCCATCATCGAATCGATGACCAGCCTGCACCTGCTCCAGGCCAAGGGATTAACCTTCAAACCACGTGTTGTTCCGATCCAACAAGTACTCACCGCAGCCTACGAAGAAATGCGCGCCATCGCCCAGGAAATGCGCCACACCATCATCTTCGACACCCCTGTACAATCCCTGCTCGTCACCGCCGACCCCGAAAAACTCACCCCGGCCTTCGTGAACATCCTCAACAATGCCATCCGCTTCACCCCGGCAGGCGGCGAAATCATCATCGGCGCACAGCAACGCGGCGGGGCAGTCATGGCCTGGGTGGAAGATAACGGCATCGGCATCGCAGCCGAACAACTCACAAAAATCTTCCAGGAGTTTTACCAGGTTGAACCACACACCACCCGGCGCTTCGGCGGCCTGGGCATCGGCCTGACCATTGCCAAAGGGTTGGTAGAAACCCAGGGCGGGCGCATCTGGGCCGAAAGTCAGGGGCTCGGCAACGGCACCATCATCAAAATCCTGCTGCCCCCGGCAGGCACATCCTCCCTCAACATGTCATCCCTGCCATAAATGAAAAAAAATATCACCATCCTGCTGCTCATCGTGTTATTCTCCAGCACATTGAGCTTTTCCCTTTTAACGCGCGGTCACCTGTGGTGGGATGACTTCGCCGGATACCTCATGCAAGCCCGCAGCATCATAGCTGGGGATATGGCCGGCTTCATCCAACACAGCACCATCTCCGTAGAAAAATCCTCCGCGCCCCCAGGCCCAATTGCCTATCCCTGGGGATTCCCGCTCATCCTCGCGCCGCTTTACGCCCTTTTTGGGATCAACCTGATTGTTTTCAAGCTGGTAAACATTCTATTCTATGCTCTTTTTCTGCCCCTTTTCTATTACATCCTGCGGACTCGCCTGCCCGTATCCGCCTCGCTGACCATCAGCGCCATCCTGGCCTTCAGCCCTCCCATCCTCAACCGCTTCGACCTGATCCTGTCCGACATCCCCTTCCTGTTCTTCTCCAGCCTGGCAATTTTCCAAATCGACCGGCTCTTCAAAGACGACCAAACCCGTCGTGAGAAAATCCTGCTGGGGCTGGTCATTTTCGCGGCCTACTTCCTGCGCACCAACGGCATCCTGCTGCTCGTCACCCTGCTGGGATTGGATGCACTCAAAGGCTGGCCCCGCCCCCGGGCAATCTGGGTGCGCATCCGGCTCAATGCACCGGTTTACATCACCTTCATCCTTTGCGCACTGCTTGAAAAACTGATCTTTCCCGGCGGACAGGGTTCCTACTTCACCCATTTCAGCATGTTCACCATAGAACGACTGCTGGATAATCTTGCCTACTACCTGACACTGCCCGCCAGCTTCTTTGATTTTTTTACCCCACTGGATGTGCTCAGCCCGGCAGAATATGGCATTGCCCTGCTGGCCGCAATTTTCAGCTTCGTGGGCATCGCCAAACGCTTCTGGCAGGAACTCCCCGTACTGCTCTACGCCGTACTGACCTTTTCCATATTCATCCTGTGGCCTGAGCGCCAGGGACTGCGCTTCATCTACCCGATCCTGCCCTTCCTGCTCTACTTTGCCTTCGCTGGCGGGCACATCCTGGCTGAACGCACCAATCTCATCATTGAAAAAATCCTGCTTGGCCTGTGGATCGGCCTGGCAGTGATCTCCTTCGGCACCAGCCTGACTCTCGGCGGCCTGCTGACAGGCGTCCGCCCAAGCATCAATGGGCCATTCGACCCGGTCTCATCCGAGATGTTCAAATATATCCGCGAACAAACCCCACCAGATAGCCTGATCGTCTTCTTCAAACCGCGCGCCATGCACCTGATGACAAATCGCGACTCCATCATGCTGCGCGAGTGCAGCCGCCTGGGGGAAGGGGATTATGTGGTCATCCGCGATAACAACGGCGAAAACGACCAGGTTGACCCGAATAAAATCAAAAAATGCGGGCAAAACATCCCGCTGGTGCAGGTTTTCAAGAATAAACGGTTCACAATTTATCAGGTTGGGCCATAGATTGGCTTTGTGGCCGTTTTTGCATAAAGGCTGCGGCGCGCCCCTGTTCATCATCCATCACCAGCGAGATGCGCCATCCGGGGCGGAAATCTTCCACGTCAATCAGGCGCAGGCATTTGGCGAGGTGTCCCTCGGGGGTGAGAAAGTCTGACAGGTGGTTGGGGGTCTGGTTGAAAAACTTCTGATTAAAAACGGCATCGGCATCATCAAGATAAACTGCCAGTGGGTAGATGTGCGCTTCCATCAGATCCTGGAAAAAGTGTGTGCCAAAGGATGGCTCAGGAGCGGTACCCACTCCGGTTCCAGAGAGTTCGACCAATGCGCGGGTGTTGTAAATATCCCCGTAGCCGACGTGTACGCCCAGGTCGGGGGTGGATGTTCCCCAGCGCCCCGGCCCAACGCAGATGAAGACGCTGTCTTTGAGCAGTTTGTTCAATTCGCCAATGGCGCGCTCCAGGCGGGTGCGCTCGGCCTGGGATGGGATGCTGAAGTAGCCCTCGGGGGTGACAAAGAGCACATAACGGATGCCTGATACAGATCCGCGCGGAACCATGCGCCGGGTGGCGAAGATGATGTTTTCGGGGGAGATTTCCTCGGGCAGGCGGGCTTCCGAATCTGCAATGGCGCTTTGCGGGCGACATTGCAACAGGGTGATCTGCACTTTGGGCTGGAGGGAGAGCGGTTCGAGCACCTTAACGGTAAATTCCGTATCAACTGGCGAACGGTAGTATTCTTCGAGCAGCTTGAGGGCTTTTTTCATCATTTCTGCGAAGGGTGTGCGGCGCAGGAGTTCATCAAAGGTGATGACCATCTGGTTGACATCGGCAGTGCTGGTGCGGATGGAGGTCAGGTAATCGCCTTCGTCCACCTGGGCCATGTAGCGCAGCGGTGGGTAGCGTGGGTTGAGCAGTTCGCTGACCGGCAGGGTTTTGAAGGTGTTTTCTTCCAGGTCGATCAGGTCGACAAATTGCTGTGAGTAGCGGCGGATCATTTTGGTGGCGGCGGCGGGGTGCAGCAGCGGATGGCTGAGCGCCACCAAGCGCGGGTGATCGTTGCCGATGGTATCCACCGCGCGCGTGCCCAAACCCCAGACGATGCGCAAGAAGCCGTCATCGCGCTTGATCTGCGGTGACCAGCGATAGAGGTTGCGGCTGAAGGCCACCCCGGCCCCGTGCGGCAGGTAGTAGCGCCCAAAACGCTCGCCTTCCACAAACTGGATGAGAATGGCGATGCGCTCATCGTAGTCAACCAGGCCTTTGTGCAGGCGATAGAGCAGGGCGTTTGGGTTCAGCGCTGAAGCGTAGACGCGGATGATGGCATCGGCCAGTGCCTTGAGATTTTCTTCCATGCTGCCCTGGTTGGGGCAAAAAAAGCTATCATATTTCCCGGCAAAGGATGTGCCGAAGTTGTCTTCGAGCAGGCTGGATGAGCGCACAATGAGCGGTTGTCCGCCAGCTTCATCCAGGATGACTCGCAGCAGATCGAGAATATCTCGCGGGAATTTGCCGCGCAGGAATTCGGCCCGGATGGTTTCGTATTCACTGCGGATCTGCTGTTCGGGTTTGTATTTCTGGTCGGCCCAGTGGATCAGGCCGTTGACAGATAGGAAGGTGTAAAAAACGTCTGAGCCGAGGAAGTATGAAACGGGGATGCGGATGGCGGCTTTGATCTCTGGGGGGGCGATTTCGCTCAGGATACGGTGAGCCAGCATCATCCCGGCAGATTTCCCACCGATTTTGCCATAGCCGATCTTGCGGCGGCGAATTTCCTTCAGGTCTGAGACCGTGAACCATTTCTTGGCAATATTGACGTAGGAAAGATGGTCGCTGATCATCGTGCGGATGAGCACGACTTTGATCTCTTGCAGGCGCGCATCCAAGTGTTTGCGCTTTTCGGCTGGCAGGCGTTCGATCATTTCAGCCTGCTCAAAGAGCATATCCTGCGGGGCCAATTCGGGGTTGAAAGTGATGAAGTTGGGCGGTTCGCCGCGTTCACCGATAGCCCCGCGCACAATATTTTCGAATTCGTCGTAGGGCAGGTTATATGAGAAGTAAAAATCTGTCATCGAGTCACGGATACGCTCGAGGCGGGTTTCCCAAATATCGAAGGCTTCCTCGAAGAACGGGTTGTGCAATCCCTCGCGTTCCTGTGAGCGGATGGCTTTTTCGCGCACTTCAGATTCAAAGGCGTCTGGCGTGATGATGCCGCGCATGAAAAGCTCGGCGCGCATGCGCGCGCGAATCCGCGAGGCCAGGATGGGATATTGGGTGAGCGACAGGTAAATGCTCAGGACACGATCATAGGATGAATTGGGAAGTACCATAAGTGTTTTTGGGAGCCCTTTTCAACATTATAAGCGGTTTTTTACCAGCCCCGAATCCGGCCAGGGTTGAGTGTGCGAGAACTTTCCCGCCCGGACAGTTGCCCGGTTTTGCCAAAACAACCGTGCCGGGGAATTTCTCCCCGGCACGGTTGTTTTACACAAAAACGGGTTACTTACCCAGCATCGGCATCTTGATTCCGTGCCGTTTGGCCGCCGCGATGGCGATCTCGTAGCCCGCGTCGGCATGTCTCACCACGCCCATGCCCGGGTCAGTCGTCAGCACCCGTTCCAGGCGCGCCGCCGCTTCGGGGGTGCCGTCGGCCACGATCACCTGACCGGCGTGCTGGCTGTAGCCAATCCCCACCCCGCCGCCGTGATGGAACGAGACCCAGGTGGCCCCGCCGACGATGTTGATCATCGCGTTCAGGATGGCCCAGTCCGAAATCGCGTCCGAGCCGTCTTTCATCGATTCAGTTTCACGGTTGGGGCTGGCAACCGAGCCACAGTCCAGGTGGTCGCGGCCAATCACAATCGGGGCTTTGACGATGCCCTTCGCCACCATCTCGTTGAACTTCAACCCGGCTAGCACGCGCTCGCCGTAGCCCAGCCAGCAAATGCGGGAGGGCAGCCCCTGGAAGGGAACCTTCTCCCGGGCCATTTTCAGCCAGCGGTGCAGGTGCGCATCTTCGGGGAACAGCTCCGCCACCGCTTCATCCGTCCGGTAAATATCTTCTTTATCACCCGACAGCGCCACCCACCTGAACGGCCCCTTGCCCTCGCAAAACAGCGGGCGGATGTAGGCGGGGACAAAGCCGGGGAACTCAAAAGCATCCGTCACGCCGTAGTTATAAGCCTGCTGGCGGATATTATTGCCATAATCGAACACTTCCGCGCCCTTGCGCTGGAAATCGAGCATGGCCTGGACGTGCTTCGCCATCGAAGCCATCGACATTTTCTTATACTGCGCCGGGTCGCTGGCACGCAGCTGGTTGGCGGCTTCCACCGTCAGCCCGGAGGGGACATAATAGAGCGCCTCGTGCGCTGAGGTCTGGTCAGTGACCACGTCGGGGATAACGCCGCGCGTCACCAGTTCGGGGTAAATATCCGCAGCATTGGCCACCAAACCAATGGAGATGGGCCGCCCGGCCGCCTTGTTCTCCTCGACGAGCGTCATCGCCTCTTCGAGCGTATCCACCACCACATCGACATACCCGATCGCGCGCCGCCGTTCGGCCCGTTCTTTATCCACCTCGACGATCAGCCCCACGCCCTCGTTCATGGTGATGGCGAGCGGCTGCGCCCCGCCCATACCGCCCAGCCCGGCGGTCAGCACGAACTTGCCCTTGAGCGAATCCCAACCCTTGAGCCTGGCCAGCGCGCCGAAAGTTTCGTATGTGCCCTGAAGAATGCCCTGCGTGCCGATGTAAATCCAGCTCCCGGCGGTCATCTGCCCGTACATAATCAGCCCCTTGGCAGCCAGCTCATCGAAGTGTTCCCAGGTGGCCCAATGCGGCACCAGGTTCGAGTTGGCGATCAGCACTTTGGGCGCATCTTTATGGGACTTAAACACGACAACGGGTTTACCAGACTGCACCAGCAGGGTTTCTTCGGCTTCCAGGTTTTTCAGGCTGTCGAGAATGGCATCGAAAGCCTCCCAACTGCGGGCCGCCTTTCCGCGCCCACCGTAAACGACCAGGTCATCGGGTTTCTCGGCCACTTCAGGGTCGAGGTTGTTCTGGATCATACGATAAGCGGCTTCGCTGAGCCAGTTCTTGCAGGTCAATTCAGTGCCACGAGGGGCGCGGACAACACGAGCTCCAGGCATAATTTTCTCCTCCGAAACAACTCTTCAAGGTTTTTTGAACGGTTTGAACAGCCGCCAATCCATCGCACCCAACACGATGGAACATTTTATCGATACCGGGCAATCACATAGGCCTTCCACCCCAGCCGGTCAGGGGACGGGATGCCCGGATAGCCATCCGACATCTCATACAACGCATACCCGGCGGCAGAAAGCGCATCCCAGGCAGCTTTTTCCGATTCCGGGCCGTGCAATTCAAGCAGCATCAGCGGGTGATACTCCGCCAGGATGCGCCGCATACCAGGCAAGGCCAGGACTTCACCGCCCTCAATATCCATTTTGACAACATCCGGGGCCGGGTTACCGCGATGGAAGACAAATTCATCGAGAGAGAGACCTGCCACCGTTATCTCAGCTTTATACCGCTCCTGGCGCCTTCCAGCCGACCCGGCTGCCTTGCCCATCCCAACCGATTCGTGCACGTAAAAAGTCACATCCCCGGCCTTATCTGCCACCGCAGCCGATACCACGCTGACGTTTTGCAGCCCATTAAGCGCCACATTCTTCTCGATCCGCTCAACGTTAACCGGAAGCGCCTCAAAGGCGAAAACTTTCCCGGTTGGGCCGGTGTGATGCGCCAGCATCATGGTCACATAACCGATATTCGCGCCAACATCATAAATCACCTGTCCGGGGCGCAAGAATTCTTTCAGCGCTGCTTGCAATTCGGGTTCGTACGTTCCCAGCCAGCGGCTTTTCTCGGCCTTCATATTGATCAGCACCTGATAACCCGTCAACGTCCCGGCAGCGACTTCGATTACCGACAATCCATCCTCCACAGCGGCATTCATCGAGCCGCGAATAAACCGCGCCAGCGGCGGGAAACGGTAAATGGCCTGTTTAACCGATAAGGGCAGGAAACGAGCAAAGAGAGAGAACGTAGAAAGCAGGAGTTTTTTCATAAAAACTTTTGGCGTGTCATTTCACGCCGACACCGTTGATAAGATGATCATTTCTCCACATGCGGCGCAGCATACGCCGGGGATTTATGCACATGCACCACTTTCCACTTCCCATCAAACTTGACCATTACCCGGCTCTCATTGTGCGCCGCTACATTAACCCCTTGCGGGGTGGCCATGCTAACCAGCAGGGTATAGCTGGCGATGGCCGTATCACCATAATCCTGGATTTTCAGGTTGGCCAGGTCAAAGCGGGTTGGGGCGGGTTCACCTTCTGCGCCAAAAACAGTCCCGCGCCTGGCATTGGCTTCCATCATAAAATCATGGAAGGGCAGGCCATCCAACCGGTGCGGAGTGACCCACCATTCATAAAGTGTCAGGTCAGGATGGGTGGTTTCGTAATAGCCAAGCGTATCGTTCGCGTTGATGGATTTGAGATGTTGCAACAGAAATTCATGGATTTCCTGAATCATAAACACTCCTGGGGAAATTGATAAATTGAATACCAGTTGTGGTGCTGGAAAGCACCCGTGCGGTAAAACAACAAGCGCACAGGCCAAGGATTGAAGTAAAAATGGGAGTGAGCAATTCACTCCCATTCTACTCCTACAGTAACACGAGAGCCTGCCTGGCATTACAGTTGGTAAAGTTCGCCGTATTTGGCGCGCAGGTAATTGATATAAGGTTCAATACGCAGCGGGCCGCCGGTGACACGCTCGATCAGTTCTGGGGCGGTGAATTTGTTGCCTGAGCGATACACATTTGTTCGCAGCCAGTTATGCAGCGTGCCAAATTCGCCTTTGGCGATCTCTGCTTTGATCTCTGGGTGGGCCTTTTCGGCATGAGAGAAGAACAGGGCGCTCAGGATGTTGCCGATGGTGTAACCCTGGAACGACCCGCCAATCCAGCCACCATACCAGTGAACATCCTGCAAACAGCCATCCACATCGCTGGGAGCCGTCAGTCCCAGGTCAGATTGGTAGCGCGCGTGCCAGGCTTCGGGCAGGTCTTTTACAGCCAGTGTACCTTCCAGCATTTGCAATTCCAGGTCGAAGCGAATCATGACATGCAGATTGTAGGTCACTTCATCAGCGTCAGTGCGAATGAGGGATTTTTGGACTTTATTGATGGCGCGGTAAAAACTATCCAGTTCAACTTTACCAAGTTGTTCAGGGAAGGTGGCCTGGAGATCGGGGTAGAAGTGTTCCCAGAAGGGGCGGCTGCGCGAAACCAGGTTTTCCCAGGTACGAGACTGGCTTTCGTGGACGCCAGCACTGGTGCCAGCCGCGAGGAGTGAACCTTCAAATTTCATGTCAATGCCCTGCTCGTAGAGAGCGTGACCCGCCTCGTGGGTGGTGCTGAAAAGCGCCTCGCCCAGGTCATTTTCTTTAACACGGGTGGTGATGCGCACATCGCCCAAGGAAAAGGATGTCATAAAGGGGTGGTGGGTTTTGTCCTGGCGGCCTCGATTAAAGTCATAACCAAATTTTTTAATGATGTCCTGTCCAAATGCCAGCTGTTTGTCTTCGGGATAATGCTGTTTCAAACAGGAATCATCGGCCACGGGCTGTTCGGTGATAGCTCTGACGATTGGCACAAGCTCTTCGCGCAATTCGGCAAACAAAACCCGAACGCTGGCGGCTTTCATGCCATAATCGGCAAAATCAATCAGCGGGTCGGCGATATGTTCGTAGCCAGGAAAACAATCGGCAAGCTGGCGGCTAAAATCAAGGGTTTTTTCGAGCAGTGGCCGGACGGAGGCAAAATCATTCGCCGGGCGGGCGCGAGTCCAGGCATCGTAGGCCATGGCCTGGTGCTCAGAGAATTCGCCAATCAACGCAGGCGGGATTTTGGTGGCGCGTTCATATTCACGCCGTGCCACGCGGATCAGCGCAGCATCATCATGGTCATCAGGCAGGCTCTCCTCGTAAGAGCGCAGATCGTCGAGCAATCTACCAATGGCGGGATCGATAAATTTTTCCTGGGCAATGCGCCCCAGGGTTGCCATCTGGCGCCCACGCGCGGGCGCGCCGCCAGGCGGCATATAAGTTGCCTGGTCCCAACCTAAAACAGCCGCGGCACTGTTCAAATCATGAATTTCACTAAGGCGTACTTGTAATTCCTGAAATTTGTTATCCATAACTATCTCCTGTGGATTGATTCTACTGCAAAACATCGCGGGCGAATCATTATCATGCCTTATCAACCTCGGACTAACGTCCGAATCAAAAAGACCGCCCATGGGCGATCTTTTTGCACAACCCCAAGCAACATATTAGAGATACATCGCTTCGGCAAATTTCCGCTGGAAGTTGGGAACCCTTGCCAGCTCGATGTAGCCATCGCGGGCAGCGATTTCGGCGGCTTTGGCGCGTTGGCTCATGGAAATTAGCGCCAGGCGCGCGCCCGTCCCGGCGGCATTCCCAACTTGCGAGAAGCGCTCGAGCGGCAGATTGGGTAGCATGCCAATCATCACGGCACTGCCAACGTCGATGAACGTGCCAAACGCCCCAGCAATGATCACCTGTTCGATATCTTCCTCGCCCAGACCAACCGCTGCCACCAGCGCCTGGATGCCCGCGCGGATGGCGCCTTTGGCCAGCTGCAGCTCGCGCACATCCTTTTGTGAGATGGTGACCGGATCCTGTCCGGGCCGTTCGGCCAGGATAAACTCTGCCACCGTGCCTTTGTGGATGCGGGGATGTTCCATCATCCGCCCTGACCGATCCAACAAACCATTGAGCCGCAACTGGGCGACAACATCCAACAGCCCGGAACCACACACCCCCACGGGCGCTTCTGCGCCGATAGTCTGGATCTCCAGCCGGTCATTTTCCAGCCGCATATGCTCAATCGCCCCGGGCGCGGCGCGCATCCCAAACTTGATGTGCGCGCCCTCAAAAGCCGGGCCAGATGCGCATGATGTACTGGTCATCTGGCCTTTGTGGTTCAGGCAAATCTCGGTGTTGGTGCCAATATCGATGGCCAGCGTGGTTTTATCGAAGTCCGCGGTGCGGGTGGCCAGCAGCATGGCAACATGATCCGCGCCGACGTACCCGGCCACGTTGGGAAGCATGTAAAGGTATGCGCCGGGAGCCAGTTTTAAACCAATTTGATGGGCTTTGATCTCCACCGGGGCACAGGTGGCGGGCACATACGGGGCAAAGCCCAACTGCCGAACAGGCAAGCCCAGGAACAGGTGGTGAATGGCAGTATTCCCAACAACCACCGCTTCCACGATGGTTTCAACATCCAGGCCAGTTTCGGCACACAGGTCCGATGCAAGCTGGTTGAGGGCTTCCACCAAAAGCCCCTGCAATTTGGCTGAATCGGCCGGGGTTTTGGAAGCTGCCACGATACGGGTGACCAGATCCTCGCCATAGGAAATCTGCGGGTTCATGAGTCCTTTAGCAGCCAGGGTTTTGCCGGTGAACATTTCCACCAGGTAGGCGGCGATTTTGGTGGTGCCAATATCCACCGCCAGTCCAACCCATTTTGTACCAGGGGCCGCCACCGCGATGACTTCTTCCCCACGAATGGCGGCAGAAACGCTCCAGTTCAGTTCGCGCAGCCTGGGAGAGAGCGTTTGCTGAAGGTGGAAATCGGTGGCGGATGGATGCAGACTGGAAGCCTGCGCTACAGCTGACAGGAGGTTGGCATCATCGGGGGTAGCAGAATCAAGCGTAGGGGTGGTGAGAGTCACATCCACAGCGTGGACGGGAGGCTCGGGGGTGACATCCACTTCCAGGCCCTCAACTTGTGTCCGCTGGGGGGCTGTCAGCGACTCGGGCGGGACGTGGACTTTGACATCGCTCAACGGGTAGACCTGGCAGGCAAGGCGGAAGCCCTGCTCCAGTTCGCGGGCCGAGAGTTCGCCTTCTTCTTCGAGCGTGCGTTTGGTGACTCTGCCAGCGATGATCTGCACTTTGCAATGACCACAGGTTCCGGTGCCGCCGCAAATGCTGACGAGATCCACGTTCAGTTCGCGGGCGCTTTCAAGCAGGGATTGGTCGGGTTTGCACGGCCCGCGCCTTCCAACAGGTTCAAAGTCGATAGTGAACACGGATGCTCCTCTTTTTTTGGCGGATCTTGCGCGATGATAACTAGCGGATTTTTACCATCCAACTGCTAAAAAAGCCAACCAGGCAGAACGGAATCATCATGAGCCCGGCAGTTGTCCAGCTAAAGCTGCCCACCATCTGGCTAAAAAAGACTGGCCCGAACAGTTGGCCCAGGTTCTGTCCGAGCAACACCACCGCCAGCCCCAGGCCGGCCCATTCGGGTTTGGGCATCACTTCGGAAGCGGCGGCAAAGGTGGCGGTGGGGATGGCACCCAAGACCAGCCCTTGTAAGATCATCAGCGCGGAAATTTGCCAGCCGGTGGCGTAAAACGGCAGGGCGACCAGGGCAGCCACGGCCAGGAAGGGCAGTGAAAGCACCAGGCGGCGTGAACCAATCCGATCGGAGAGCCATCCAGCGGCCGGGGCGGAGAACAAAACCGCCAGTGTACCCAGGCTGGAGAGAAACGCGGCTTCTCCCAGGGAATAGCCGCGCACTTCGCTCAAAAAAGTGGGGTAATAGGTGCTCATGGCGACCATGGCAAAGTTCATGCAGGCGAAGCTCAGCGCCAGCAGCCAGATGTTGCGGTTGGCAAGCGCCTGCCTGAGATTTGGCAGGCCTGTGGCGTGAGTCGAATTAGCTGCTGGCGCAGCCGGACGCCGGATCAACCAGCCGGAAACAAACAGCATCAATACTGCAACGCTCGCCCCAAACCACCAGATGGATTGCCAGCCAAATGCGCCGGCCATTCCTGGCGCGAGGTTAAATATGACCACGGAACCGATGGGAACCCAGGTGGCCCAGATGCCCATCGGCACACCCTGGCGCTCAGGCGGAAACCACATCGCGATCGTGGCGGGGGCAGTGACGCCCATCAGGCCGATCCCCAGACCTTCCAACACCCGGCTGGTCATCAGCAGTCCAAGATTGGTGGAAAACGCTCCAAGCACTGCGCCGAGCGCCATGAGCGCCAGAGAGATGATCAGCGTGGTTTTCGGGCCGAGGCGTTCCACAATGATCCCGGCGGGCAACGCCAGCACCAGGCCAATCATGGCGATGATGGACATTAACAACCCGGCCTGTGTCAGATCAAGCTGGAAAAGCTGCATGAGCACTGGCATGATCGGTGGGATTTTAAACTGGTTAATCGGCGCAACCACGCTGGCAAAATAAACGACAGCAAGAATGACCCAGGCGTAGGAAGCAATAGGGGCTTTTTGGGAAGCAGGTTGGAGGGTAGACATGCAATTTTTCCAGATTACGGCGGAGAAAGCCGGTATTTCTATAAGATGATGGGTTCAAGATAAACTTGAACCCATCATCTGGCAATGGATTAGCGACGATATGATCCGTGGCCATCTGGCTTCCGCCAGGCCTGTCTCCCCCGACGCTTCCCGAGTTGGAAAGGGGCCGGGAGACAGGCTGAAGCGGAGGTCGAGACCAGGGGGTTACTTCCGCACCGAGTCGATAAAGGCGCGGATTTTGTCGTCGGTGGTGTTTTCGAAGTAGCAGCCGTGGGTCATGATGTAGGATTTCCCATCGAAGAGTTCCACAAGCTCAGCACAGGCAGCGCGCACCTGGTCAGTGGTGCCTGTCGACATCAAGGATGCGGCCACGTTCCCGGCGATGATGAACTTGTCGCTCAAAAGTTCCTTGACCCGTTTCATATCGCTCTTGTCAAAGTGGCAAACCAGCGATTTTTCGGGCATTTCGGCCAGGTATTCGAGGCGGGTGTTGTAAGAGCCTTCGATGAACAGGTAGCAGGTGATGCCTTCTTCATAAAGCGCCAGCATGACCTGTTTCCAGGTAGGCCAGTAGAATTTCTCAAACTGGGCCTGCGACATGAACCCATCTGCACCTTTGTGGAGCACATACATCGCGCAGGGGGCGTTCGTGCGGTCGCTGGCGCCGACGATGGAGTTGACCAACACCGGAACATAAGCTTCAGTGGCGGCCAGCAAATCCTTCGGATGGCGGTACATATCCATCAGGATGCCCTTGGTGCCGCGCAGGGTGTCGCCCAGGTAGTCAAACGGCGTCTTGACGATGTTGAAGCCCATGCCCGGGAATCCTTCTGAAACGACCATTGCGCCGGTCTGGCCGACTTCACCGAGGATGCGCATCAGTTCATTGCCAGCTTCCATCATCTTTTTGAGCATTTCCTGGAAGGGCGGCAAGCCAAACGGAACCAGCAGGTCGATGGTATCGACGCTTTCAGAGATGCGTGGGAAGTCGGGCAGCATCGCCATCGGGCCGAGCGCGCCGTAAGCACGCGGCAGGTACTTTTTCATCCAGAAGGCGGTTGGGTCGGCAGCAAATTCTTTGTACTCGCTGGCGAGCATATATTCGCCTTCCACCGCCTGGATCGCCAGGTTGTCGGGCAGTTTTTGGCCGCCCCAGATATAGGTTTTGAAATCAAGCATATCCCAGGGCTTGCCGGGGTACGGCATCGCGCCGACGGAAACATCCGGCTGGAATTCGCGGTGGAATTCGAGGGTCGGTTCGCGCAGGGCGGCATGGTTGTAGATGACATCCTTGCCCACGAAACCTTTGCGGCGGACGATGTACTCATTCGCACCCATAAACAGGTCGGCCACCGGGCGATCGTGCGGGGCCATATCGTAAATTTTGCGGACGCGAGAAATGCGTTCCCTGTAATTTTTCTCCGCTTCGGGGCTGACAAAGGGCGGGGTCGGGGCATTCTGCCACGAATCCAGGCGCGCCTGGCGACGTTCCAGCGGGGACATTTGATTCCAATTATCGGGTCTGATAAACATGGTGATATCTCCTATGCCCAACTTTTGGCGATAGCGACGGCGGCCATGGCATCTTTGCCATAAGCATCTGCGCCGGTGTACTGGCGGATATTCTCGTCGATCTGTCCGCCACCGATCATAACTTTCACATCAGTCAATCCGGCAGCCTTCAGCGCTTCGACAGTGTGTTTCATCGGGTCGAAAGCCAGGGTCAGGAACCCGCTCAGGCCAACAATCTTAGCCCCGGTGGATTTCACAGTTTCGACGAACTTTTCCGGCGCGACATCCACGCCCAGGTCGGTGACTTCAAAGCCATTAATATCGAGCATAAAGCCGACGATATCCTTGGCGATATCGTGAATGTCACCCTGCACGGTACCGAGCACGATTTTGCCGAGCTTCTTGTCTTCACCGCCCTGCTGCATGCGCGGCTTGACGACGGCTGAAATCTGCGCCAGGATTTCCCCGGCCAGGATCAGCTCCGGCATAAAACTTTCGCCGGTTTCAAAACGCATACCAATGATGCCCATGGCCTCGCGGCAGGCATCCAGCACCGCCACCGGGCTGGCGCCGCCATCCAACAACTTCTTGGTGATGGCAACCGCGTCTTCCTCGCGCATATCGGTGATTGCATCGATCAATTCTTGCGACATACTTGCTCCTTTGGAAATATGATTGTGAATATTATTAACCACGGGGACACAGGGTTCACGGAGTTTTTAAAGATTTTCTCCGTGTTCTCTGTATCTCCGTGGTGGATGTTCATTCCGGCTTGTCGAACAGCCCCTTGCGCGAGGCGCGGATATAGTTCAGGCAGTGCTTATCGCGCCCCAAAACCAGTTCCGTGGCCATAATCGCAGCCTGGATTTCGCGATCCAACGGATCAAGGATGGCTGAATCCAGCCCAGCCTGCATCGCCAGTGATAAGAAATAGCGGTTTACGAACGAGCGTCCCGGCAGTCCGAACGAAATATTGCTCAGGCCAATGGTCAGATGTGCCTCGGGATATTCCTGCCGCACCCGGCGCATCGTCTCAAAAGCAATCATCGCGCTATTGGTGTTGGTCGAAAGCGTCATCGCCAGCGGGTCGAAATACAGGTTCGAATCCGGCACGCCGTGAACATGCGCTTCGGCCACAATTTTTTGAATCACTTCAAACCGTTTTTCCGCCGTTTCGGGGATTTTCTTGTCATCCATCGCCAGCGCAATCACCGGGCAGCCGTGCTCCGCCACAATCGGCAAGACATTGGTCAACCGTTCCGGTTCGCCGCTGATGGAATTGATCATCGGCGTCTGTTTGACCACCTTGATGGCGATTTGCAGCGCCTTTGGGTTGGCGCTGTCAATCGAAATCGGGGTTTCCACCACCGATTGGATATTCTCAATCAACCAGACCAGGTCATCCGGTTCCTTATCGGGGTGCGTACCGGCGTTCACATCCAGCCAGGTGGCCCCGGCGGCGGCCTGTTTCTGTGCCAGGTCCTTAATAAATTCCGCATCGCGCTCAGCAATCGCCTGCGCCACACGCTTGCGGGTTCCATTAATCTTTTCACCGATGATTTTCATGTTTTCTCTCTCGTATGTGTTATAAGGGCGACCCTTCATGGCCAACCCGATCATTATTATGCCAAAAACCTTTGCCTGCCAACGAGTTTCTTCTGCCTGGGTGGGCCACCCCTACCGAGGGGTTATAAAATCCGTATACGTCACCATCTGGCCCGGCTCAACCACCAGAAACTCATCATCCCAGGGGCCATTTACCATCTTTTGCACCAGCGCCGGCGACCCTTCAATCTCCTCAAAACGCAAATCAAACGACTCTGCCGTTTTCTGCGCATACTCGCGGAATCGTTCGATTTCATACTGCCCGGTATTGATAAACGCCAGCCGCCGGTAATTTTTCAACAAAATTTGCGTCAACCGCCTGGCCTTGGCCTCACCATACTTTTCAACCATCTTCTTGTGTTCTTCAAAGGGCGTATCACCTACTTCGATCCAGCCTTTGGTCAGGTAATACGTGCCCGGCTCTTTTTTAGATTGTTCTTTATAAGCCGCGCACGACCCCAAAAAAATCGCAATACAATCATCGGTGCGAGGGATGACCAGGTGGGCTTTTCTCGCCTGCAAGCCGACTACCGCCATCGAGCACAATCCGTACCCCAGCAGCAGCACATCCGCCCCGTCACTTTGATCATCGATCCGGGCCTGGAGCGCCTCCCGCAGTTTTTCCGGGCGCAGGTGCAGCCCAAAATCCAAAACTTCATGCTCCACATCGGCAGGAAGCCAGCCCAACATCTCCTCAATAACCGTGGCGCAGGCAACCACACGGCGTTTGGCCGTGTAAAGCAAAGTCCATCGATCAAACCCAGCTGGAGCAGTCAAGGCAGCGCATCCATCTCAATGGTAGAATTGAAGTTGGTTAGGTGATACAATAAAGTTATACACTTATATAGGGAAGTTTGAAAGTGACATTTGTCACGTTTTTATTGAGATTCCAATGGCCCATCGACCCCAAAACAAAGTCCTGCAAGAAACTGCATCCATAGACCGGGATTCATTTGAACCGGCCTATGCCCAGTTAGCCGGAATCCTGCGCCAGAGTATGGCCGATGGGCTTTTGCGTCCCGGCGACCAGCTCCCATCCGAGGCCCAACTGGTGGAGCGATACGGTGTCAGCCCCATGACCGTCCGCCGCGCCATCAACATCCTGGCCGACCAGGGCGTGGTAGTCGCCGAACAGGGCCGCGGGACTTTTGTCAAACCGGTGGCCATGAGCGCCGCCACCTTCCAACTAGGCCAGCTTGAAAACCTGTTCGGCAACCGTGAAGGCACCACCGTTCAGTTACTCGAAGCCCGCATCATCGCCGCCGACGAGCGCGTGGCGCGCAAACTCGCCATCCGCGAAGGCAAACGCACCATCTATATTCGCCGTCTCCTGTGGAATAGCGGCGAACCAGCTTTTTACCACCGCGAATACCTGGTTTACGACCCCACCCGGCCCATCGTCGAAGCCGAATTGGAAGTGACCGCCCTCCAGCAGCTCTTCAGCGGCAGCAGCGAATCCCTGCTCAAACATGGGGAAATCAGCATCGACGCCACCCTGCTCGATGAGGAAGAATCCCGCCTGCTCAAGGCCACCCAGCCGATGGCAGCATTCTGCTTCGAACACCTTTTTTACGACTTTGATGATCGCCCAGTCAGTTGGGGCTGGTTTATTGGCCGCGCAGACCGCCTGCGCTTCACCACCCAGGTTGGGCTGCTACTAGGTTAAAGATGGAGAACTCCATGCAAACACCCGCTCCTAAAAATCACCTGGCAGCCCTGGTTGCCAATCTTGATGAAGATGCTGTCCTGGCGCAGGTGCAGGAGCGCATTACCGCCGGGGATGATCCGCTGCAAATCATCGAAGAATGCAATGCCGGGCTGCGTGAAGTCGGCCAAAAGTACGAAAGCGGCGAATACTTCGTCTCCGGGTTGATCATGTCGGGTGAAATCTTCCGTGAAGTGGTGGAACTGGTTCATCCGCTGCTGGAGAAACGCACAGACAGCGATTCTTCCGGCCGGGTGCTGATCGGCACCGTTTCTGGCGACATCCACGACATCGGCAAGAACATGCTCGGGATGCTGCTCTCCTGCTACGGGTTCACCGTTATCGACCTGGGGGTGGATGTGCCACCCGAAATTTTTGCCGCTAAAGCGGTGGAAATCAAACCTGACATTGTCGGCCTTTCGGGGCTAATCACAGCTTCGTTTGAAAAGATGAAAGAAACCGTCACCGCCCTGCGCGAAAAAGCCACCGCCAGCGGAGTTACCTTCCCCATCATCATCGGCGGCGGAATGATTGACCAGCAAGTCTGCCACTACGTTGGCGCGGACTATTGGGAGCAAGATGCCATGGGCGGTGTGCGCCTGTGCCAGAAGCTGGTCAACAGGAACCAACCTGCCGAATAACATCCCATGTTCTCCCCCATCCTGCGCACCAAACTCATCCCGCCACCGCTCAACGCGCGCACCCTGCTGCGTCCGCGTGTTACGGCATTGCTCAAAGAGTCGCTGGAATACCGCCTGACCATCCTCCAGGCCGGGGCAGGATACGGAAAAAGCACTGCACTGGCCGAACTGGCCGGGGAAGTGACGCCGCTGATCTGGTACCAGGTCAGCGAGGAAGATAACGACCCGCTGGTGTTCCTGCTGCATCTCTGCCACGCTGCCGCCCAGGTTTTGCCCGAGATACCCGGCCTGCCGATTGCCTATCTCGAAGCCTGGGACGGGACACAAGGCCCGCTCCCGTGGCGCAGCGTACTCGACCAGTTTATCAACGCCCTGAGCGGATACCTGGCTGCCCCGGCGCTGTTCGTGCTCGACGATGCACATCTCGTCACGGAGAGCGAGTCGGTGCCTGTGCATGCAAGGGGTGAAATTGCCCAAATCCTCGACAGGTTGGTTGGCCGCGCCCCGGCCCAACTCCACACCCTGCTTTCGGGGCGGCCCACCATCAGCCTGCCGACACTCAACCGCTGGCGCGCCCAGGGAGATGTTCTCACCATCGACCAATCTGCTTTGACCTTCACCACCCCCGAAATCTCCAACCTGTTCGCCGCCCAATACGGCCTGGAACTGACCAGGGACGAGGTCGAAGCGCTGCTGGCTTACACCGAAGGCTGGGCCATCGCGCTGCAACTCATCTGGCAGAGCCTGCGTAGTCCCGGTTCCAGCACGGGACTCAGCCAGCCCGCGCTCGATTTTTCGCACCGCTGGCAGGCCGGTTCGCGCGAGGCGCTTTTCGATGTGCTCACTCGCGAGGTTTTCGAGCGCCAGCCCGACGACATCCGCGAATTCCTGCTCATCACCGCCACCCTGCGCGACCTGACCCCTGAAGCCTGCGATGCGCTGCGAGCGGCATCCGATTCGGCGGCCATGCTGGCCTACCTGAAACGCCAGGATTTGTTCGTGGTCGAAACCGCCGGTGGCGCACTGCGTTACCATCACATTTTCCATAATTTCTTGCGCCAGCAGGCCGCGCCCGCCCAGCGCGAATCCTGGCAGCGCGCCGCCGCCGCGTACTTTATCCGCCAGAACAACCCCGAGACGGCCATTTATCACCTGCAAGAAGCCGGTGCCTGGGCCGAAATGGCGGATTTGCTGGATTCTTACGCAGGAACATTGCTTGCCACCGGGCGTCTTGACACGCTGGCAGCCTACATCGACGCCCTCGCCCCGGAAACACTGCACCAGCACCCCGGACTGGTCTTTACGCTGGGAGAGTTGGCCCGCCTGCACAGCCGCTTCGACGAAGCCCTGGGCTGGTACACCCAATCCGAGACCATCTGGCGCGTGCGCGGGCAGCAGGACGGCATTGCCCGCGCCCTGCGCGGACAGGCGCGCGTCTATCTCGATACGGTCAACCCGTCGAAGGCCGAGGAACTGCTCGAGAAGGCCATCCGCCTGAGCGATGGTTTCGACGACCGAGAATCGCAAGTCCGCCTGTTCGAGCTGCTCGCCGAGAACAAACTCAACGCCGGGCGGGTGGATGAAGCCGAGCGGCTCCGCCAAAGGGCCGAGGAACTGCGTTTGGAAGGGCCAACCAACAGCCAGTTGCAGTTCCGCGTCTGGCTGCGAACCGGCCGACTAACGGAAGCACGCACCGGGTTGGAAAATCGCGCCGAAGCCGAAAAACGGGAACCAGTCCAAACGCCGCGCGCCCACCGCGAAACGATGCTCATCCTATCCCTAATCTACTCTTTCATGGGGCTGGGTGAACAGGCCTACCAGGCCGCACTCGATGGCACACGGCGCGGCGACGACCTGAAATCGCCTTTTGTGACAGCGGTCGGGCATATGCGCCAGGGACATGCCCTGATGATGCGCGGCGGGGCCGAAAATTATATCCGCGCGCGCGAACAGTACGAAAAAAGCATCGAAATCAGCCGCTCGTTAGCGGTTTCGCGCCTGCGGGTCGAGTCGGGCTGGGGCTTGTGCCGATCCTACGGCTATCTCGGCGACCTGACCCGTGCCCAGCAGCACGCCCAGGATGCCATTGAAATCGCCGACCAGGCCGGTGACGAGTGGATTGCCTCACTGACGCGCCTTTCGATGGGCGCCAGCCTGATGCTTGCGGCGCGTTACGAGGCCGCCGAACAATGGCTCAACCGCGCCGTAGCCGGCTTCCAGGAGTGCAGCGACCCGTTCGGGCGCAGCGCAACGCGGCTGTGGCTGGCGCTGGGCTACTTCAAGCAGAAACAGTCCGGTCGGCTGGAGCAAATCCTGCCAGAGCTGCTGGCCACCTGCCGCGCCAACGGTTACGACTTCCTGTTCACCCGCCCAACCTTTGCCGGAGCGCCGGATGAGCGGATTTTCATCCCGCTGCTGCTTTTGGCCCGTCAAAAAGGCTGGGAAGCGGGCTACATCAACCACCTGCTCGACGGGCTGGGGCTTTCCGCCCTGGAGCTGCATCCCGGTTACCGGCTGCGGGTGCAAACCCTGGGCAACTTCCAGGTCTGGCGCGGCGCGGAACTGGTGCCTGCCAACGGCTGGCGGCGCGAAAAATCACGCCAGCTCCTCCAGATTTTGCTGACCAACCGCCAATCACCGCTCGACCGTGACCAGCTCTGCGAATTTCTCTGGCCCGAAGCCGATCCAGCCACCGCCCAGCGCAACTTCAAGATTACGCTAAACACCCTCTACCAGGTGCTCGAACCCGAGCGCGACCCCGGTGCAGAATCGGCCTACATCCTGCGCGACGGCAGCGCCTACGCCCTGCGCCCCTCCGCCGACCTGGAGCTGGATGCCGATGAATTTATCGCGCTCACCCGCCAGGCCGCCAAAACCTCCTTCCGCGAGGCTGCCCTGCTTGAAAAAGCGGTTTCCCTGTACCAGGGCGATTACCTGCCCGATACACTCTACGAAACCTGGGCCGCCGAGGAACGCGAAAGGCTGGCGGCGCTCTTTTTAGAGATTTCTGACCATTTGGTGGAACTGCTGCTCGAACAGGAACGCTACACCGAAGCCATCGACCTGGCCCAGCGCGTCCTGACCCAGGACAACTGCTGGGAGCGCGCCTACCGCCACTTGATGCTGGCCTACTCCAAACTCGGCGACCGGGGCCAGGTCGGGAGAACGTACCAGCGCTGCGTCCAGGTTTTACGCGATGAGTTGGATGTCAGCCCGTCGGGGGAGACAGAAAAACTATACCAATCATTGACTTTGTAGGGGCGGGGTAACCCCGCCCCTACCGTTTGTAACTCTTGTGTACCCCCCATCTGCTATGCTGGTAGCGATGGACGCCAGCGAATCCCCCACCATTTCATCATTCGTCATACGCTTTGTCATCGACCCCGGTAATACATCATCCTACCGGGGCGAGATTCGTCATATCCAGACGCAGGAGGAAATCCATTTTCACCTGTGGGAGGAAGCCGAGGCGTTTATCCGGCGCTTTGTGCCGCTGGAAGACAAAAAACGCGATTTGTTGTAGCAGGGGCGGGGTAACCCCGCCCCTACCATGCCAATTTAAGGATTAACCCATGCCCCGCAACCCCCAAATTCTCTCTACCGGAAGTTATGTCCCCGAACGGATCGTCACCAACGCTGAAGTCGATGCCCTGATGGGCGAATCGACCTCCGAATGGCTGCTGGCCAATGTCGGCATCAAAGAACGCCGCTGGATGTCTCCCGAGCAGGTCACCTCCGACCTGATTGTGGAAGCCTCCAAAAAGGCGCTGGAGCGCGCCGGGATCAGCGCCGCCGACCTGGACCTGATCATCGTCTCGACCGACACACCCGATTACCTGTCGCCCTCCACTTCGGTGGTGGTGCAATACAAACTCGGCGCGGAGAAGGCTGGCTGCTACGATGTCAACTCGGCCTGCGCGGGCTGGGTGACGGCCCTTGACCAGGGCGCGCGCTACCTGCTGACTGAGCCGTCGATGAAATATATCCTCGTCGCGGGCGGGTATGGCATGAGCCGCTATATCGACATCAAGGATAAGAAAACCGCCAACCTGTTTGCGGATGGCGCGGGGGCGGTGGTGCTCGGCCTGGGCGAGGAACCCGGCTTTTTGGGCAGCAACCTGCTGGCAGTCGGCTCGTTCCACGATGCGCTGGGGATTTACACCGGGGGCACCTCCCGCCCTGCCAGCGCGGGGAACTATCCCAAAGTGGAATTTGTCAAAAAATTCCCCAAAACTTTCAATACCGAATATTGGCCCAAACTGATGCAGGGCGCGCTCGACAAAGCTGGTCTGACCTTTGACCAGGTTGACCAATACTACTTTACCCAGTTGAATTTGCGCACGATAGAGTTTATGATGGATTTGTTAAAGCAGCCCATCTCCAAAACCCACTGGGTGATGGATAAATGGGGCTACACCGGCTCGCCGTGTGTCATTATGGCGCTGGATGATGCGATTGCGCAGGGCAAAGGCCCCAAACCCGGTGAGAACATCCTGTTCTGCGCCAGCGGCGGCGGGATTACGATGGCTTCGTCGGTGTGGAAGTGGGTTGGAAAGTAGAAAGCAGAAAGTCAAATTTCCTACTTTCCACTTTCTACTGAAAGGAGAGTTGCATGTACATTGGAGACTATTTAGCCCGGCGCGAACTCTATTCTCCCGACAAACTGGCTTTCATCGACGCCGGAAAAAGCCCGGAATGGCGACTGACTTACCGCGAGGCCAACCAGCGTGCCAATAAACTCGCCAACTGGTTCAAAAGCCAGGGCGTCGGCCAGGGCGACCGGGTAGCGATTTTGGCCCGTGACGGGTACGAGCATCTCGATTGCTTTTTCGCCTGCTCCAAGCTGGGCGCGATTCACACCGCGCTCAACTGGCGGCTGAACTGGCACGAACTGCTCGAGATATTCCAGTACACCACGCCCAAAATCCTGGTTTTCTCCGATGATTTTCGCGCCAACGTGGAAAAACTGGTTGCCGAATACCCGCTGACTACTGTCCATCTCGATGGAGATGGCCTGGGTAGGGGCGAGCCGACGGCTCGCTCCTACAGCCTGCATTTCGAGACCACCCTGCAGGCCTCCCCCGCGACCCCCGTCACCTGCGAAAGCCTCGAAGCCGAAGACATTGCCGCGCTGATTTTCACCGGCGGCACCACCGGCCTGCCCAAAGCCGCCGAAGTCTCGCACCGTATGATCGCCTGGAACACGCTCAACACCGTCATCCATGACGTGACCCACAACGACACCTACCTGAACGTTTTCCCCATGTTCCACACCGGCGGGCTGTTCGTTTACACCCTGCCGCAGGTCATTTTTGGCGGGACGACGATGCTCATCCGCGCCTTTGACCCGGCCCAGGTGCTGACCCTGCTCCAGCGCGAAAAAGTGACGGTTTTCGCCGCCGTCCCGACCATGTACCAGATGTTGACCACCGCCCCCAACTGGGCGGAAGCAGATTTGTCGTCGCTGCGCTTCTGCACCTCGGGTGGCGCGCCGCTGCCGGTCCCGCTGGTGGAAAAATACACCGCTGAAAAAGGCATCCGTTTCAAGCAAGGATTCGGCATGACCGAGTTTGGTCCCGGCATCTTTGCCCTCGCCCCCGAGGATGCCATCCGCAAAGCCGGGTCGATCGGCCGCCCGAACTTTTTCGTCGACGCCCAGATTGTCGATGACGAGAATCGTTTCCTCGGCCCCGACCAGGAGGGCGAACTTGTCCTGAAAGGCGAATCTTATTGCTCTGGCTACTTCAACAACCCTGAAGCGACCGCTGCCGCCGTGGATGAGCGCGGCTACTTCCACACCGGTGACGTGGCCCGCTACGATAGCGAGGGCTACTTCTACATCGTTGACCGCAAAAAGGACATGTTCATCAGCGGCGGCGAGAACGTTTACCCGGCGGAGATTGAAAAGGTCATTTACCAAAATCCCGCCGTGCACATGTGCGCCGTGATCGGCCTGCCCGACCCCAAATGGGGCGAAGTCGGCAAGGCTTGTGTGGTGCTCAAACCCGGAAACATCGTCAGCGAAGCAGAACTGCTCGAATTCATGTCTGCGCGGCTGGCAAAGTACAAAGTTCCCAAGTCAGTGGCGTTCCTCGAGGCCCTGCCGATCTCGGCGGCTGGGAAAATTCTCAAGCGCGAGTTGCGCGAAAAATTTACAAGTTAGCTCATCACCGCCCCTGCAAATCAATAGCCGGGTCATCACTTTTGGGTGCTATAATGTTTTCGTTGTATTCACCCCGTGGAATATTGCGAAAAGGATATTATCTTGGTAAAAGTAAATTACAAACACGAAAAGCGACAGAAAGAACTGGAAAAGAAGAAGAAGAAAGAGCAAAAGATTAAGCGCAAGCAGGAAAAAAAGGAAATCCAGCCACAGGAAAACCCTGTCCAGGTGACCGGGAATACAGAGTGAGTGCAGAGACCAGGAACATCGCAAACTGGTCTCTGTGTTCTTTATAGCCATGAACACCCGCCCCATTGTTTTTTGTATCCATGCCATCCAGCGCATGTTTGAACGCCAGGTTTCAGAAGAGCATGTGCGGCAGGTTTTGGAATCTGGTGAACTGATTGAAGATTATTCGGATGAAATGCTCTCGCCAGGCGGGCTGATGTTGGGACGGCGTGGCAACCGTCCTTTGCATGTGGTTGTGATCGAGAACACCGCAGAAAATGAGCAGTTAGTGATCACCGTTTATGAACCCGACCCATCGAAATGGAAACCTGGATTCAGGTACAGGAAGAAATGAAGTGCGTTATCTGCAATCAGGCTGAGACCGTTCCGGGCCTGGCATCCACCCTGCTAGAGCGCGGCCAGATGGCCCTGACCGTGAATAATATCCCCGCGCGGGTGTGCCCATATTGCGGAGAATCTTATATCGATGAAACTGTGGCGGCCACCCTGCTGGGTCAGGCTGAGAAAATGTCGAGGGCGGGGACAAAGGTAGAGACCTGGGATTACTCCCAGGCGCTCGAATCGCTGCCAGGCTAGAATAAACAGAGACCGGTGATGATCTGGTCTCTGTTTTTATGTGTTATCTGAAGCCGGTAACGTACCAGACGGGCATTTTGCCTTTGCCCTTGATCTCGATTATCCCGCGCGGCTCACTGATGAATTCAGAATCCAGCAGGGCGCGGGTGCTTTCGGTGATCTGGATGCTGCCACCCAGGCCGCTCGATTCCATGCGGCTGGCAATGTTGACAGTGTCACCCCACAGGTCATAGATGAATTTTTTGCGTCCGATCACCCCGGCCACCACCGGGCCTGAATTGATGCCAATGCGGAAGGCCAGTTTGTGTCCCATAAATTCACGCGAAGCCATATATGCGTGGACATCCAGTCCAAAACGGGCCAGCGCCTGGGCATGGTCAGGCCGGGGGTTGGGTACTCCCGCCGCTACCATATAACAATCACCGATGGTTTTAATCTTTTCCAGGTTGTATTTTTCCACTAAGCTGTCGAAGTAGGTAAAAATCTCGTTGAGCAGTTTGACCAGTTCGTCCGCGGTGAGTTTGGCTGAAAACGGGGTGAAGTTGACCACATCTGCGAACAAAATGCTGGCAGAATCGAAGTGCTCGGCGATGATTGGGTCGCCGCGTTTGAGCATTGCGGCCACATCTTGCGGCAGGATGTTCAGCAACAGACTCTCGCTCTTTTCGCGCTCGGCTTCGGCCAGGGCGCGGGCTTCTTTCAGGTCAGTGATGTCGTGCAACAACATCAGGCGCCCGGTCAGCCGGCCCTGGCGATCGGTTAGTGGGGAGATGTGAAGGTCAAAGATGCACTTTTTGCCGTTGATGGGTATGGTTAGCTCAGACTGCAGGGTTGTTGCATCATGGTAACTGTTGAGAAGTTCGGGCCAGGCGCGCAGCACTTCGGTCACAGGCCGCCCGGTGGTGTTTTCGATCTCGATGTTCAGGATGCGCCGCGCCGAGGGGTTGATATCTGCCACCCGATTTTTAGCATCCAACACCAGCAGGGCATCGCTCATGGTTTCAATCAGCCGGTCACGCGCCACAGGGGCGACATCCAGCAACCCATAACGGAAGAAATCCCAGGCCAGGAATAATCCGGTAACGGTAAAAGCTACGGAGGTCAGGTCGACTGAAGTCCAGAGAGAATTATTTTCCAGCAGGTTGTTGATCACGTAGAAAATATTCAAGAATAAAGGCGCAAAAATCCCCAGGAGCAAAAAAGCGATCTGGCGGTGATACTGGCGCGCAGACTCAAACAGGGTGCGCACCAGGATGTAAATGCTCATCCCGACCAGCAGGTAAGAATAAATGAGGTGGAAGAGAAACCAGGGGCCATGCACATAATCCAAATCCAGCGGGCCAATGAAGATTTTTTCCCAAAGCCAGTGATGGGCTTCGTTGGTAAAGGCGATCGCAATCGTTATGACCGGGAAGATGGAGAGCAAGGTAATGATCATGTTGCCGCCCCATCGTTGATAGGCAGTATAGCGGGCGGCAAAGGCCAACATCGCAACCGGCATACTGCTGATGGGAACATAGGCCATTTTGGCCCAGAAAATTTTGGCTTCGATCCCCTCTGCGACAATCCCAATAGCATCAAAGAGTGCCCAAAGCGCCACCAAGGACATGGCAAGCATAAAGGGCGCACTGCCGCGGATAATGCGCCCCAGGGAGGCCTGCCAGCCAATGTAAATTGTCAACGCCAAGGAGATAAACGCGGCCAGGAACATGGGCAGTGCAACAGATAAATTTTGCATGGCAAACTACTCCTGATGCGCTTGTTCGAGGCTGAATATGGTGGAAAAATCGTCTCTGAATGGTTGTGATTATAAACGAGGGATGGGTAACAACCCGCCAGGAAAGCGGGAGTGTGATAATATCGCCACAATACCGCGCGAATTGGCAAATCGCGCCATCCTACAGGAGCTTTTATGAAGATTGCCTTTGCTGGAACCGGCTATATCAACAAAATCCATGCCATCGCCGCTCAAAATGCGGGCGCAGAGCTGGCGGCAGTGGTGAATCACAAAATCGGCAAAATCATCCGCACCAAAAGCTACGGAGCGCACGTCCACTGGGGGCCGGGCGGATGGTTCACCCAGAAACAATTCGCGGGCGGCGGCGCGATGGCCGATATGGGTATTCACGCCCTCGACACAGCCCGCTTCCTGCTCGGCGACCCGCAGCCGGTGCGCGTCTACGCCAAAATCGGCACACACTATGGCAGCTACGATGTAGACGATACTGGCATCATCCACGTTGAGTGGGATAACGACGCGACATCTTATCTCGAATCAGGTTGGTGGCAGCCCCATGCCGACGGGCCGGAAGCAGCAGTACAGCTTTATGGCACCGATGGGTTTGGAACGGTGCATCCAACACGGGTGGAAATAAGAAACCAGCCGGAAGAAAAAATTGAGCTTGTTGACCCCGGCTACACCTTCCCGCGCGAAAACCATGCCCCGCAGAGCATGTATGACCGGCAAATGGCGTATTTTATCGAATGTGTCCGCGAGAAAAAGACCCCCAACCCCGGCGGCGCAGAGGGGTGGGTCAACATGAAGGTAGTGGATGCGGCCTACAAATCGAGCGAAACCGGGAGAGTGGTTGCCTTATGAAAATCGGCATCGTTGGCGGCTCGGGCAACATCAGCCAGCCCATTGTCAAATTGCTTTTGGAAAAAGGCCACGAGGTAGTGTGCGCCAACCGGGGCCAGTCCCGGCCAATTCACCCGGGTGCCCGACTGGTACAGATCGACCGACACGATCGCTCCCGTTTCGAGGCTTTAATGCAGGCTGAAAAGTTCGACGCGGCGATTGACATGATCTGCTTCGACGCCGAAGACGCCGCATCGAGCATTCGGGCCTTTCGGGGTGTGGGCTGGTTCGTTCAGACATCCACCGTTTGCACCTACGGCATCCAATACGACTACTTCCCCGCCGATGAAACCCACCCACTGCGTCCGTTAACCGGCTACGCCCGCAACAAAGCCGCCGCCGATGATATTTACCTGGCGGCCTGGCACACCGAAAAATTCCCGGCGATCATCATCAAACCATCCACCACCTATGGGCCTGTTCAGGGTATGGTGCGCCAGGTATGCTGGGATTTCCAGTGGATCGACCGTGTCCGCAAAGGCAAGCCGATTCTCGTCTGCGGCGATGGCAATGCCCTGCACCAGCACCTGCATGTAGATGACATCGCCCGGGCTTTTGTGGGCGTCCTCGGCAGGGAACACTGCCTGGGACAGGTGTACAACGCTGTCAGCCGGGGATACACCACCTGGGCAGAATACCACCGCCTGGCTGGGAAACTGCTCGGGCGCGAGACAGAACTCGTGGGGGTGCCATTCCAAACGCTGAAAAGACTCAGCATCCCCGACTTCGGCATCTGCGAAGAGATTTTTGCCCATCACGTCTACTACTCATCCGAAAAACTGTTCCGCGATGTGCCCGAATTCCAGCCGCAGGTTACGCTGGAGCGGGGCATGGCGCAGGTTTTCGAGGCAATGGAGCGCAAAGGCAGGATCCCCAACTCAGATGATGTGACCTGGGAAGATGAACTCATCGCCAGGTATAAAAACGCCTTTGTTTAAACACCCAGAATACCGATCCAGTCTGGCGTAAAATTCCCTTATCCATCAACCTGCTCATCGGCGGATAGTGATGGCCGAATAGTTACCGCACAGCAACAAAAAATCACTCTTGGAGAATTCCCCCATGCCCCACCAGTATTTTCTCGGCATTGATGTTGGTGCCACCAAAACCGCCGCGCTCATCGCAGATGAAACCGGCACTGCGCTCGGCTACGGCCTGGGCGGCCCCGGCAACCATGAAAGTGTTGGATGGGATGGTTTCAAACAAGCCATCGATGATGCCGTCAAACAAGCCCTGGCGCAGGCCGGTGTGACCATCGCAGAGATTGCTGCCGCCGGGATGGGCCTGGCCGGGCTGGATTGGGATAACGAATACGAAATCCACACAAGTGCCCTGGCTGAGATCGGCCTGACCATGCCAATGTTCATCGACAACGATAGCGCCCTGGGCCTGTATGCGGGCGCCAGCCAAGGCTGGGGGGTGTGCGTGGCAGCCGGTTCAAGCAACAATGCGCGCGGGCGCGGCAAAGATGGCCGCCTGGGGCGCATCACCGGGCATGGCTCGGAATTTGGCGAGTATGGCGGTGCCTGGGAGATCATTCACCATGCCATTCAAAAAGTAGCCTACGAGTGGAGCAAACGCATCGCGCCAACGGCGATGAGCCCCGTGTTCATCGCCGATACCGGCGCACGCAACCTTGCCGACCTGGTGGAAGGGCTGGCACTGCGCCGCTATGAACCCAAAGGATACTGGGCCATCCGCGTTTTTGAGTGCGCTGCTGCTGGTGACAAAGCCGCGCGAGATGTCATCACCTGGGCCGGGCATGAACTGGGCGAAACCGCCTGCGCCATCATCCGCCAGATCGAAGCCGAAAACGAGCCGGTGGAAATCATCCTGACCGGCAGCGTTTACAAAGGCGGCGAACTCATCCTTGGCCCGCTGCGCGAAGTGGTGCTGGCAACCGCCCCCCAGGCAAAATTCATCGTGGTGGATGCCCCGCCCGTGGTCGGCGGTGTGCTGATGGGCATGGAACTCATCCTGGGCAAAGATGCCTACAAAACCCGCGCCCATCTGCTCGAAACCGCCAGGGCGCTTTCGGTGAGCAGCGGGGAATAACACATCATTTTGGAGTAGCATGAAACTCATCAGCATTAATCTTGGAAAAGAAGAAACCCTCGTGCGCCCGAACCGCAGCGAGCAAACCGGCATTTTCAAACGCCCGGCAGCTGGCCCCGTTCAAATCACAAAAGACGGCCTCCCCGGAGATTTTATCGGCGACAAAAAGCATCATGGCGGCCCCGACCAGGCTGTTTACGTTTACGGCATGGGTGATTACGCCTGGTGGGCGGGAGAATTGGGCTACGAACTCAGCCCCGGCACGTTCGGTGAAAACCTGACGATTTCTGAATTGGAGAGCCCGGCCATTCGCATCGGCGATGTGTTCAAGCTGGGCGTGGTCACACTCCAGGTGACGGCTCCGCGTATCCCGTGCGGCACCCTGGCAGGGCGGATGAAAATCCCAGAGTTTGTCAAACAATTCCGGTTTGCCGGGCGGCCCGGGTTGTATTGCCGCGTTCTCAGCGAGGGAATCCTCGAGGCTGGCGAGCAGGTGAAAGTCGAGCAGTTCAGCGGGGAAACGGTATCCATTTGGGATGCGATGAAAGATTACTACGAGCCAGGACTGACAGAGTCATCCATCCAACGCTTCTTAAATGCGCCGATTGCGATCCGCCTGCGCAAAGAGAAAGAAGATCAACTGGAAAAGCTGCGCGCAGCCAGGTGAGGCAAACATGAAACTCCTAAGAGTGACACGCTGGTTGTTTTTTGCAAACGCGCTGCTCTGGGTGATTTTTGGGATGGCAAGCATCTGGAGGTTGCAAGCGAACGCGAATATCAGCATGGGGCTGGCTGTTGTGCTGGCTGTTTTCATGTCAGGAAACGCGCTGGCGATTTTCCTGAGCGGTTTTTTGCTGGGGAAAGGTTACAAGTTTGCCTTCAACTTTGCTCTGATGGTGCTGGCTGTCAATATTTTCCTGACCATTACTGACCAGGTGGGGCTATGGGATGCAGTAACACTGTTGATTGATCTGGCGCTGGTGACGCTGCTTTTTGTTTGCAAGAAAACGGGGATCGAATTGTAAGATTCATGAATAATTGATGGTGAGTTTGCTTTTTTTGTTGTGATGTAAGCCAGTCTCGGGGTGATAGAATGAAATTATCGGTTGTGCAACCAAACGAGTTTACCTGCGTATACCTGCACAGAACGATATACAGGAGCAAAAGTGAGCGAAGAATCGACCTGGGTACTCCAGGCGCAACAAGGTGACGACGAGGCGTTTACCCGGCTGGTGGAACATTACCAGACCCCGGTCTATAACCTGTGCTACCGTATGCTGGGTGAACCCGAAGCCGCTGAAGACGCTTCGCAAGAAGCGTTTATGCGGGCCTACCAGAACATCTCGCGCTACGACCGACAGCGACCGTTTGCAACCTGGCTGCTATCCATCACCGCGCACTACTGCATCGACCGGTTGCGTCGCCGCAAATTTGGCTTTATCTCGCTGGATGACGAAGGCGAAGATGACGACCGCCCGTTTGAGTTACCCGATGCAAATGCCATTAACCCGGAGCATGCAACCGTACAGCGAGAGGAACAGGCACAAGTCCACGAAGCGCTGCAAGGCCTGGATGCTACCGACCGCGCGGCGATTGTGCTACGCTACTGGTACGACTTCTCTGAGATAGAGATTTCCGAAAACCTGGGTCTGACTGTCAGCGCGGTGAAAAGCCGTTTGTTCCGAGCACGCAAAGCAGTGGCCCGCTTGCTGCAAAAAAATGCTCCTGCACCCCATTTGGAAAGGATGCCCTATGGCTCACCAGCCCTTTGAAACCTGGCTGCTCGCTGACGAGCGCCTATCCCCCGAACAAGACCGTGAACTACGCCTGCACCTGCGTGACTGTCCGAAGTGCAACGCCCTGGCCCGGGCAAACCTGGCCTTGCGCGCGGCCCCGGTGGCAGCACCTGCCCAGGGTTTTGCGCTGCGTTTCCAGGCGCGTCTGGAAGCGCAACGCAAGATTGAGCGGCGCCGGGCTGTTTTCGGCTCGATCCTGTTGGGGGCGGCGGGTGTAGGATTCTTGCTGTGGCTGCTGTTGCCTTTCCTTCCGCTGGTGGGAGCATCCCCGATAGAGTTGTTTTCGTTGTGGATCAGTGCGCTTGTGTTTTTAGCAAGCTCGGTAAATGCGGCAGCGATCATCCTGCACGCTGTTTCCAGTGCGCTGGTCAGCCTGGTGCCAGGGTATATCTGGGCTACAACGCTGACTTTCTTCGGCGGGGCGGCTTTTTTATGGGCAGTATCGTTCAAGCGATTGGGGATTTTCCCACAAACAGCCGTACAAGCGCGACAAGCCGCCCAAGGGCACTAAGCCGTCCAATGAAGACAAGGAGTAAAACTATGAAAACCGCAGGTAAATTTCTGAGTATTCTTTTACTGGCAGCCATGTTGTTCGTGCCGTTACAATCGGCAGCAGCCAAAGGCCTGCAAGATGGCCAGGTTATTTTTGGCAGTTCGTACACTGTTAAAGATGGTGAAACACTAAATGGCGACCTGGTTGTGTTTGGTGGCAGCGCTACCGTTGAAAAAGGCGGCAAAGTGCTCGGCGCAGTCATCCTGGCAGGTGGCAGCGTCACCGTCGATGGGGATGTCAGCAAGGATGTGATTGTGATGGGCGGGGCGGTCAATCTCGGCCCATCAGCGCACATCCGCGGGAATCTCGTCACGATGGGCGCGCCTGTGAGCAAGGCAGATGGCGCCCGTGTGGATGGAGACTCGATCGACAACCCGACCCCGCCAGTGGTTCCTGGTGTGGATACGCCATCTGTGGCAGAACCCACCAAAAGCGGGCTGGACTGGCTGGTTAACCCGGTCTGGGAAGCGGTGATGCTGTTTGTGCGCGCCTTTATCCTGGCCATGCTGGCCCTGCTGGTGGCGCTGTTCCTGCCGGTGTATACCCGCCGGGTGGGTGAAGCCATCACCCGCCAGCCAATGCAAGCGGGTGGGATGGGTTTCTTGACGCTGGTTGGTTTCATCGTCTCGGTTGTGGCGCTGGGATTGTTCAGTGTGTTCATCATCACCATCCTGCTGACAGTGCCGCTGATCATTGCCCTGTCCATCGCCTTTTCGGCAGCGATTGTGTTCGGGTGGATCGGCCTGGGTACCGAAGTTGGCCTGAGATTCGGCGCAATGGTGCAGCGCTCGGGCGGAGAAATCCCGCTGCCAATGGCGGCTGCGTTGGGAACTTTTGTGCTGAGTGTGGTGGTGAATGGGATTGGCTTTATCGCATGCGTGGGCTGGATCCTGCCATTCGTGGTGAGCATGCTCGGGCTGGGGGCGGTTGTAATGACCCGCTTCGGGTCGCGCCCGATTCTTTTGACGGCAACACCGGCCGAGGCGCAGCCTAACCCGGTTGGTGAAAATTTGTAGCGTCAAATGATTTCAAAGGTCAAGCATCCACCTGTAGCGGGTGGATGCTTTTTTTATCTGTTTGGATGGCAAATTTTTTTGTTTTCTCAGCGTCTCCGTGACTCCGTGGTGAAAAAATGGGTAACAGGCAACTACCCAGGGCCCAAAACCACAAATTTCCTTGGAATTAGCATTCCTTCCGGGCCGGAAGGTGTTCCCCCATCGGGAGCTGCACGCAGGGTGAGAGGCTTTTATCGCGTAGGTTATAATCAGTAGATGAAAATACCGAGGAGAGCAAATATGAGTGATAACCCTTTGAGCACACCCGTCCACACCCATCCTGTTCCCATGCTGCGCGTCTCTGGCACGCACCGCGAAATCGGACGCCAGATTGGTGAGGGTGCACGCTCGCAAGTGCAGCACAGCGTCGAAAATGCGCGCTCGCTGCTCTCAGACGCCTACGAGCAGCTTGAGCTGACCTGGGATGGGGCGAAAATCCAGGCGCGCAAGTACCTGCCATTTGCCCAGGAACGCTATAACCAGTATGTGGATGAGATGGCCGGCATTGCGGAAGGTGCAAATGTGGCCTTTGAAGATATTGTGGTCTTGAACGCCATGGAAGCCGTGACGATGGATGCGCTGCACCTGACACGCTGCACCAGCATGGCCGTAAACGAGGAACGCACCGCCGATGGGCATGTGCTGGCAGCCCACAACGAAGACTGGGTTCCCGAAGACGAAGATGATGTTTTCCTGATCTATGCCAAACCCGATGATGAGCCGCCGTTTATGGCGATGAATTACGGCGGATTACTTCCCAATGTCGGGTTCAACGCCTATGGGATTGCCCAGTTAATTGATTCGGTCTACCCCAACGATTCTCGCATCGGCATTCCGCGCCTGGTGGCGGCCCGGGCAGTGCTGTCGGCCAAAACCCCGGCAGAAGCCATCCGCAAGATGCTGGTGCCACACCGCGCTGCAGGTTACAACCACTTGCTGGTGCATGAAAGCGGTGAGATATATTCGGTAGAGGCTTCTGCACGTCGTTTCGACATCCTGTACGCGCTGGATGGCTATATGGCGCACACCAATCACTACTTGACCCGGCCCATGCAGGAAATCGAGAAAGATCCCGAGGAGTTGATCTCTTCACGCGTGCGCTACTATCGCGCCAACCGGCTGCTGCGCCAAAACGAGTCGCACACCATCAAGACCTTACAGGCTATCCAAAAGGATCACACCAACTTCTCGAACTCCATCTGCAACCACGCCGTCGATGTAAACGACCCGCTCGACCGCGAAAAAACCATCAACGCTATGGTGATCGATCTGACAGCCCGCGAAATGCACATCGCCTGGGGCAACCCGTGCCAGAATTCCTATCACACCTTTCACCTGGAAGAGTAGGAGTTTCGCCAAAGCTGTAGCGTGCGTCGCACCCTGCCCAAATTCTTAAAAAAAGCCCCGGGCTTGACACCCGGCCCGTTTTGAAGATAATTACTCTCAACAGGCGAGCCTTTCCAACGGCATTGACCGGGGAAAGTAGGTTGGCAGAAGTTGACAGAGATGCGCTGGAACGCTGAGACAGTGCTCAACCGAACCCAAATCGAAGTTCCCCCGCGAGCCGCTCAGGTGAAAAGTCGAGTAGTCTGAGCCGTAATCCCTACGTTACCGGGGAAACTGATAGTCGAAATTCGAATTTCGATGGTCGGTGAAGAAGTGAGTTGCCCTTCAGCAATGTTCAGGGTGACTAATTTGGGTGGTACCGCGAGAATCTCCCTCTCGTCCCAATCTGGGCGGGAGGTTTTTGTTTTGTAAAACCCGATATTCGATATTTGATACTCGAACACCCAATATCGAATTATCGAATATCGCGTATCGAATAACGGAGGCACTATGCTCGAAAAACTGAACGAAATCGAAAAAGAGTCCCTCGCCAGCCTGGCGGCCATCGAAGATGAGTCCGCGCTGGAGACCTGGCGGGTGGCAAACATTGGCCGCTCCTCGCCGGTGATGAGCGTCTTTAGCCAGATGGGATCACTCTCAAAAGAAGAACGCCCGCTGGTAGGTCAGCGCGCCAACCAGGTCAAGGTCGCACTGGAAAAAGCCTTCGCCGAAAAGCAGGAAGCCGTCAAACAGGCCGCCCTGGCGCGTTCGCTCGCTACCGAAAAACTGGATGTGACCCTGCCGGGCCGCCCCGTCCGCCGTGGACGCCTGCACCCGGCCACCCAGAACCTGCGCCGCATCCTCGACATTCTCGCGGAAATGGGTTTCCAGGTCTACACCGCCCGCGACGTGGAATCGGACGAGTACAACTTCCAGTTGCTCAACATCCCGCCACACCACCCCGCCCGCGAGATGCAGGACACCTTCTACATCGACACCGGCGAAACGGACGAGTCCCGCAAACAGGTTTTGCGGACTCACACCTCGCCGGGTCAAATCCGTGCCATGCGTGAGTTTTCCGCCGCCAACCCGCACAACCCGCCCCCCATCCGCATTGCATTGCCAGGCATGGTCTACCGCTTCGAGCAAATCACCGCCCGCTCCGAAGTGCAGTTCAACCAGGTGGAAGGTCTCGTCGTCGGCGAGAACATCACCTTTGGCGACCTGAAAGGCACGCTCTCCGATTTCGTCCGGCGCATGTTCGGGCAGAATGCCAAAACCCGCTTCCGGGCCTCGTACTTCCCCTTCACCGAACCCAGCGCCGAAATGGACGTGGAATGCTTCGTCTGCGGCGGAAAAGGCTGCGGCATCTGCAAAAACTCCGGCTGGCTGGAAATCCTCGGCTGCGGCATGGTTCACCCGGATGTGCTGCAAAACGGCGGCTACGACCCCAAGCGCTACACCGGCTTCGCCTTTGGCATGGGCCCCGAGCGCCAGCTTTTGCTCCGCCACAAGATAACAGACATCCGTTATTTCTGGGGCAACGATATGCGATTCTTGGAGCAGTTTTAGAGCGCGATAATTGAATATTCGATAATTCGAAGTTCGAACATCCAATATCGACTATCGAATATCGAGGTTCTTATGAGCATCAGCGGCCTTGAAAAACTGGACGTTTGGAACAAAGCAATGGCTTTTGCTGTTCGCGTTCACAAGGAAGTTTTGCCGATTTTGCCATCGGAAGAAAAGTGGAGTCTTGGGCAACAAACCCGCCGCTCTGCCCAAAGTATTCCGGCCAACATTGCTGAAGGACACGGACGATTTTATTACCAGGATAATGTTCGTTTCTGCTATATCGCGCGTGGTTCGCTGGAAGAAACACTGAGCCACATTGTTTTTGCCAGAAAAATGGAATACATTCCAGCGACGTTGTACCAATCCTTGTCGGTAGATGGCGAAGCCCTGAACAAATTGATCAATGGTTACATCAGTTTCCTAAAAAACAGTAAACAAGGCGCAAACGAACCTGGCGCAAGCTACACGGTGCGCGAAACATCATCAGAATACATCATGGATGGCGAAACACCCCCGCCATCAGACTCGAATAACGAATAATCGAATATCGAGTACTCGAAGGAGATTTTCATGAAACTACCTATTTCCTGGTTAAAAGATTATGTGGATATTTCCGGCCTCGAAGTCATCGACCTGGCCCGCATCCTGACCTCCGCCGGGCTGGAGATTGACGACATCCGCTTCGCGGGTCTGCCGCTGCCCAGCCGCGACGACCACGGATTCAAAGTCAGCGGCATCGCCTGGGACCGCGAAAAACTGGTCGTGGCCGAAATCTACGAAGTCAACCCGCACCCCAACGCCGACCGGCTGACGCTGTGTGACCTGTTCGATGGCAAAGACCGCCATATCGTCCTGACCGGCGCGCCAAACCTGTACCCTTACAAGGGCATCGGCAAGCTCGAAAAGCCGATTAAAGTCGCATACGCCAAAGAAGGCTCGACCATTTATGACGGTCACGCCGACGGCCTGGTGCTGACCACGCTCAAACGCGCCAAAATCCGCGGCGTGGACTCGTACTCGATGGTCTGCTCCGAAAAGGAACTGGGCATCAGCGAAGAACACGAAGGCGTGATCTTCCTTGATGATGACGCCGTCGCCGGAACGCCGCTGGTCGATTACATGGGCGATGCCGTGCTCGAAGTCAGCATCCTGCCCAACCACGCCCGCAATACCAACATTCTCGGCCTGGCGCGCGAAGTGGCGGCGCTGACGGGTCGGGAACTCAAAAAGCCGAACCTGGATGCCGGTCTGATGTCTGCGCTCGGCGGTCAACCCGTCACCGACCTCGTCAAAATTGAGATTGCCAACCCCGAACTCAACCCGCGCTTCACCCTGGCGCTGATTCGTGATGTCAAAATCCAGCCCAGCCCCTACTGGGTGCAGAGACGTTTACGCCTGATCGGGATGCGCCCCATCAGCAACATCGTCGATGCCACCAACTACACCATGTTCGAGATCGGCGAACCCCTGCACGCCTTCGACTACGACGTTCTCGTAGGGCGAGATAGTATCTCGCCCCGCATCACCGTCGATGCCACCAACTACGCCATGTTCGAGATCGGCGAACCCCTGCACGCCTTCGACTACGACGTTCTCGTAGGGCGAGATAGTATCTCGCCCCACATCACCATCTCCACCCGCACCGCTACCCCCGGCGAAAAGCTGACCACCCTCGATGGCGTGGAACGCACCCTGACCGAGACCAACGTCCTGGTCTGCGACAGCGCCGGGCCGCTCTCGATAGCGGGAATCATGGGCGGGGCGGAAAGTGAAGTCACTGACAAAACCACCAATATCCTGCTGGAAGCCGCAGCCTGGAACTTCATCAACATCCGCCGCACCGCCAACCAGCACAGCCTGCCCTCCGAAGCCTCATACCGCTTCTCGCGCGGAGTCCACCCGGCCCTGGCAATTGACGGCCTGAAACGCTGCCTATCATGGATGGCGCAGTGGAGCGGCGGCACCATCGCCCCCGGCATCGTGGACAACTACCCACTGCCGCCGAAAGAACCGACCATCGAAATTCGAGAAAGTGATATTCGCCGCGCGTTGGGCATCGAAATCCCGCTGGAGCAGGTCAAAGGGATGTTGGAACGATTGGAGTTCAAATGCGATATTCAGCCAGTCGATAATTCAATATTAGATGATTCGAATACTCAAATATCGAATATCGAATATCTAGCTGTTAACCCGCCCCCCATCCGCCTCGACATCGGCACCGGCATCGTGGGCGTCGCCGACGTGATGGAAGAAATCGCCCGGGTCTACGGCTACGACAACATCCCCGAAACGCGCATGGCCGACCCGCTCCCGCCCCAGCGCGGCAACATCTCGCTCGAACGCGAAGAGCGCGTCCGCGACATCCTGGCCAGCCTGGGCTTGCAGGAAATCATCACCCACCGCATGACCGCCCCGGAAATTGAGAACCGGTTATTGCCGTCGAATAACGAATCATCGAATATTCGAAATTCGATCATCGAATACGTTAAATTGGCGAATTACATCACCCCCGAAAAGCGCGTCATGCGCCGCTCAGTGCTGGCATCCGTGCTCAACGTGGTCGAGAAAAACGCCCGCATCGCCGAAACCATGCAGGTCTTCGAAGTCGGCTCGGTCTACATCCCCGTCGGCGGCGACCTGCCGCTCGAGCCGCGCCGCCTGAGCATCGCCATGACCGGCAAACGCTACGAATCGGCCTGGGATAGCAAGCTGGGCGTCAAATTCGATTTCTACGATTTGAAGGGACTGGTCGAAGGCCTGATGGATGCCCTGCACCTGAGCGTTACCTACGCCCCGGCGGAGCACCCCTCCTTCCACCCCGGAAAATGCGCCGCCGTACTCCTGGGCGATAAGCCGCTGGGAGTTTTCGGCGAACTGCACCCGCTGGTCGCTGAAAACTACGACTTCGTCTCCCCCGTCCTGGCCGCCGACTTTGACCTGGAAGCCATCCTGCCGCTGATGCCCGCCATCGGGCACCCCGTCCGCCCCGTCAGCGAGTTCCCGCCCGTGCTGGAAGACATCGCCATCATCGTGGATGAAAATCTCCCCGCCGACCGCGCCGAGGCGCTGATCCGCCAGACGGGTGGCAAAATGCTCGAGAGTGTGCGCCTGTTCGACGTTTTCCGCAGCGAGCAGATTGGCGCGGGCAAGAAATCGCTCGCCTACGCCCTGGTCTATCGCTCCTACGATGGCACGCTGACCGACAAAGACGCTGCCGGCATCCGCACCCGCATCATCAAACGCCTGGAGATGGAAATCGGCGCGAAGCTGAGAAGCTGACCCCAAAAGTGACAGCCGCCTTTATGGTGACTGTCACTTTTTTACAACATCGCGGTGGTTGATTTGTTGTATACTGGTAAGAACAAAAAGGAGATCAATATGAACAAGAAAACTGGCGCAATTGTAGCTACTGTTGTCACCGCTCTGTGCTGCGGCTTGCCAGGGTGTTTTAGCCTGTGCTTTGGGCTAATTTCAGCCTTTGCTTCCATGGTTCCGGGCGCAGATATCGATATCGGCGGTAGCAGCGATCCGCAGGCTGCCTTGCTGATGGGACTCGGTTCGGTGTGCGTTGGCGTGATTTTCGTTGCCATCCCTGTTGTGGTCGGGTTTGTGACGCTGCGCAAGAAAAATGATCCCGCCGCATCGTTCGATAGCAGCCCACTGCCTCCGGCGGCATAAGTTTCGGAACGAAAAAGTTTCGGAACGAAAAAGTTTCGGAACGAAAAAGTTTCGGAACGAAAAAGTTTCGGAACGAAAAAGTTTCGGGGCGAAAAAGTTTCGGGGCGAAAAAGCTCTAATGGGCTGTTGGAAAGCGACAGGGCGGCCAGATGGTCGCCCTGTTTTGCTGGATCGGCACGGGTGATGTGATTCCCGTTTAGCAGGATTTTACTCCTCGTCAGGATAATTGCCCAAAATCTGCTCAATTCTCTCCAGGATATCATCGTTGAGTTTATAGACAGATTCGGCGGCTTCCAGATTTTCTTCCAACTGACGGACATTGGTCGCGCCGGTAATAACACTGCTGACTTCCTTGCGGCGCAACAGCCAGGCCAGGGCCAACTGGCTGGTGGTGATGTGCAGGTCACTGGCAACCTTGCCCAGTTCGCGGACGATGCCAACACGTTCGGGCGTGATGCGGTCGCGGATCCAGGCCATCGAATCGAGCGCAGCACGACTGCCGGATGGAATACCATCGTTGTATTTGCCGGTCAGCACGCCATAATAGAGCGGGCTCCATGTGGTCAAGCCCAATCCATATTCTTTGCAGATGGGGGCCAGTTCCATTTCCACCCGGCGGCGATGGAACATATTGTATTGCGGCTGTTCCATGCTCGGCGCGGCCCAGTGATGCAGGTTGGCCAGCGACATGGCCTCGGTCACCTGCCAGGCGCGCCATTCGGATGTACCCCAGTACAGGATTTTGCCCTGGCGCACGAGCATGTCCATGGTGTAAACAACTTCATCCACCGGGGTGTCAGGGTCAAAACGGTGGCAAAAATACAGATCCAGGTAGTCAGTGCCAATACGTTTAAGCGAGTTGTTGACCGACTCGATGATGTGCTTGCGCGAAAGACCACGCCCGTTGGGACCAGGCAGGGTCGGCCAGAAAACTTTGCTCGAAAGAACCAGGGCCTCACGAGGCAGGCCCGCAATGGCTTTGCCCATCACAGTTTCGGCCTGGCCGTTGGCATAAATATCGGCATTATCAAAAAAGTTGACGCCGGCATCGTACGCAGCCTGGAAAAGCTCAATCGAAGTCTGCTCATCGATCTGCGAACCAACCGTCACCCAGGAACCAAGCGAAATTTCACTAATTTTTAACCCAGAACGTCCTAATCGTCGGTAGTGCATGGGGCCTCCTTGTAAGAACTTTAGGGAACCAGCGGGGCAACGCTGTTAACGCCGCCGAGCGCATTAACTTGCAGCGACCACTGCGAATCAGGCTCAAACATCGCAAAAGTCACAGGATCATCCACCGAGTACTCTTTCACACCGTCAGTCGTTTCAAAATAAACCGTATAACTTTCCTGGCGGCTGCCTTCGCGCTCACCAGAATTCAGCTGAAACTGCGGCCAAAACGGGTTCAGGTCCGCGCCCCGCGCCACAGCCGTATCCACCACCGTCCAATCCTTCACCGTATACTCGCAATAATCCTTATAAATCTCATACTGGCAATCTTGCACCACCTTACCAGCGCCCGAGCCGGTGTCCACCGTATACGGCGTTCCACAGACTTCCTTCGCGCCCGCAACAGGATCACTAACAGTATCATACAACTTTTCAGAGCAAGATTTCACTTTTCCATCCGATGGGATTTCATCACGCCAATCGGAACGATTCACATCGCGCCTTGCTTCAATCTCCACAGAACGCTGCCAGGCCAGCTTCGAAACCGTCCCCGTCACAGTTTCGGTGCGCAGGAAAACGATGCCAATCACCAGGCAGCACATCAGCAGGAATCCGATAATAGGGAGCGCCATCCAGGGGCGGAACACGCCAACCGGATTCTTCTGCCCTGTCGCCTTTGTCGCCGCGCCAGAAGGGTTCTTCGCAGAAGGAGCAGGTTTCGCCGCAGGCTGCCTCAGCATCGCCCCACAAGACTGGCAGTTGGCCCGCACTCCGGGGTTATCCACGCCACAACTCGGGCATTTCAGCGTTGGAACGGGCGCGCCAGGCGTCCCAAAGGCGCCCAACACCTGCCCCGAGGTGCGTTTCGCGCCATCCATCAAATCCCCGCCGCACTGCGAACACTGCGTTGCCGTAGCCGGGTTGCGCGTCCCGCAATACGGGCAGTGAACATCCGCGCCAGCCTGCGCCGCCGCAATTTTCTGCTCATCTTTGAGCAAATCCGCCGCCTGGGCTTGCTCAAACTGCACATTCTCTGGCTGCGGATTTCCACAGGCCCGGCAGGTTTTCACCAGCCCGGGGTTTTTCGTCCCACAATTGGGGCACGACCACTCCAACTCAACATATCCTACAGTTTTTTGAGCCATAACTACCAGTAAACCATCCTTTATCTTTACTTTTTGTTGCGCGGGGTGGGCGTCGGTGAGGGCGGGCGAGGGATGACATCAAAATACATCTGCATCGAGCAGACCAACAGATCATTCACCTTCAGCCCCCAGGCCGAGGAATAACGTCCCGGATCATGCGGCGACTGGATCATGACCCTCAATTTGATACGCGCATCGGGATAAACTGAATACCCAAACTCACGCTCAGGCTCGTCTTTATAAATCTTGTCGCCACCCAAAAACACAAATTTTGAATCCTTCTCTTTCCATACCTCCGACCCAATGTTTTCGATCTTCCAGTTCATTTCAAAAACTTCCAGTGGGTAATGCCTGGTGCCATTCTTCGGGCTGAATACCACCTCTTTGCAAGCATACAATGGCCGGTCCGCCCCAAGCACGCCGGGCGGAAGGGTAGAATTCGGCGTCATGGATGGAAACAACATAGGGGTGAGGGTTGGGATGGAAGTGGGCGTCATCAGCATCCCGGCAACCTCAGTAGAGATTAGAGCATCTGAACGAGTGGGCGTTGGAGCCGGGGTTGTCGGGGCCAGCGTAGCAGTAGGCAGCGCCTGGACTGTCGCCGCAATAATTGTGGAAACAAGTGCCTGAGGGTCTCCCACAGAGGGTGGAGGGGTAGATGGTGCACACGCACCCAGGGCAAAGGCGAGCACGATGATGATGGAATAGTTCAGGCGTAAGAACTTCACAATACGCTCCTAAAAATTACCTGACAATGATTTGAAAGGCAAAATGGCAAAAAATTGTATCCTTGCGCCGCAGGGCCCAGCGAGTGATATAAGCGCCCGCCTTCGATGGGGCCTTCATCCACACTGAAAAATCAGCATAATCACCAGATGTCACTGCAATTTCACTCTCTTTGTGTGATGCATTCAGGAACATCTTCTCTCCTTCGACGTGTATTATATCCAGGCTGCCCACCGGCCAATCTTTGGCGCCCGCATTTTTGATGGTCCAAACCACCAGGAATTCATACCCTGGCTTGAAGTTTGTCCAATCGTCTGGTTTTTGGGCCAGCACCTGACAGGAATAATTATTGTTCCCCTGCACCTTGCCCACTTCAGCACCACCGAGTGTCATATCTGTAGGGCTGGCCGTGAGGGTAAGGCTTGGTGTAATGGTAAAGGTAGGCGGGATGGGTGTGATGGATGAAACCGGGGTTAATGTAGGGAAATCTGTAGCCCGCAAGCGCAGCCTGGTGGGGGTAGGCTGGGCAGTAGGCAATGGCGTGCGTGATGGGATGGCAGCAATCGTGGCGGCCACGATCGTCTGTACAACAGCATCAGGGTTTTGCGGGCCAGCCCCAGGAGATGGAGCACAGGCTGGCAGTAATAGCGCCCCTATCATCAACATGTGCAGCAAAAGGCGTTTTTGAATCGTACTCATGATTTCCTCAGCGTCCCGGTTAAATTTAGATGCAGCACCGGCTACTTATAGACTCTAACCATCAGGGAAAACTGGCAAAAAATCCCTTTTTTATTCTGCAAACCCCAAATTGTGGTGTAAATTCCTTCTTGTTTTGGGGTAGCCATATCGACAATCAGCACAACAACATCTCCAGGCTCAACCACCTCTGTCATGGCGTAAGAATTGCCATAGGTGTGCAACTTGTCGCCGCCGACATATACCAGTTGAACCGTATCTGCCCAGTCTTTTGTGCCGGCATTTTTCACTTTCCAGTGCATGTCGAAACCATCGCGTGGTTTGAATTGAGTCCAGTCAATAGGTTCCTGTGAAATGATCTGGCAGGCATACTCCCCACTGCCTTGAACCAGGTTGATGATGCTGCCCGATGATGTGGGCTGCGCCCCGGATGTCGATGTGGATACTGCTGGCTGGGTGGAAATCGCCGGAATGGTTGGAAGGGGCACGGTTGGGGTGATAGTCGGTTCGGGGGTGCTGGTAGGTGGCAGGGTGGCAGTAGGCTGCGCTGCCAGGGTTTCCATAACGCCCGTAGCGATGCTATCCGCCGGGGCAATCCCAGGGGTTGGGGTAGCCTGTTCAACGATAGCTGCACAGGCCGGGGTCAGGAGCAAAACAAGAATGCTGGTAAAAACCAGGGAATGTTTTTTTCTCATAAGTGATGTGCTATTTTTTCTGCACTTGGATACTAACGCTAAATGTGCAAAATACTTTTTTAGATGTTCCAATTCCCCAGACTGTTGTATATGTGCCAGTCTTTTTTGGCGCAGTCATATCGAGGATAAATTCCAGTTTTTCGCCTTCTTTGTAGGTTTTGGGGAGGTCGACTACATCGTTAAAATCATGAAATTTATCGCCTTTAACGTAAAAGAGATCAAAGGCGCTGGAGTCCCAGGCTTTTTTACCAACATTAAGCAATATCCATTTGCCGTCAAATTTATCACCCGGCTTGAAGATGGTGCCATCTAGCGGTTTTTTTGATAGGAGTTGGCAGGAGTATCCATCCAATGTTTGGATGGCGGTTTCTTTGGTAACCGTCGCAGTGGGGGTGAAGGCGGAGGTGGCTGTCAAGATGATGATGGGAGTCATGGTAGGCAGCGGTGTAACAGATGGCTGAGGTGTCTCGGTAACGGTGGCCGTTGGCAGGACGGTTATTTCCGTTGGGGCCGGGAGTGGAGTATTGGTTGGGGCGAGGGTCGAGGTCGGCAGGGATGCGATTGTCGCTGCGATGCTGGTTGCAATGATCGCTTCTGGCGGAAGTTCGCTGGTGGGCGCAACTGGCGCACAAGCAGAGAGCAGGGTGATGAGGAGAAACAGCGATATTATTTTTTTCATGGCTTTATTTTTTCTGTACGATTATAGAGATGGTGATCTGGCAAAAAACACTTTTTCCGTAGGCTAGGCCCCAAACGGCAGTGTAATTGCCAGGTTCTTTGGGAGCCATCATATCCAGTGTGAGTTCGATGCTGCCACCAGATACGACATCTTTCGAAAGATCGAATCTGCTGCCATACTGGTGCAGGGCGGCGCCGCTGACAAATATAAAATTGACGTTATCGGCGGGCCAATCATTGCTGCCCAAGTTGCGAACCTGCCATTTGGCATCAAAGGTATCCAGCGGATAGAATTTGTTCCAGTCAGTGGGTCGTTGGGATAGGATGGAACAGCCGTATTGGGAATTTCCTTGCATAGGGCCAGGGATGGGAGTAAGGGTGGCAATGATTTCTGAGCGTTGGGTTGGAGGTACCTGGGATGGCACAACCAGGGCAGTGGGTAAGATGGGTGTTGGTGGCTGGTTGCCTGGGGTCAGGTCAAAATTTGGCGGTGTGGTGGGGGTACGGGTGGGTAAGGCGGTGCGGGTAGGGATAAGGGTGAAGGTGGGGACAGCAAAAACAGTGGCCGCCACTGACATGGCAATCCGATCGATCTTTTGGGTGGGCGTTGGCTGGGGCAAGACAACCGCCACTGGCGCGCAAGCCGTGAGAAGAAAGATGAAAAAGAGTGCATTAAGGATGAGACGGTATGGCTTCATAATTAGTTCCTTGCAATCGGTGCCGGTGTCAGGATGAAGTATAACAAACTCTAATGACTCTCTGAGAATTAGCAGGGTGTGCTGTTAGAACCGCTCTTTTTACTGGCCTGCCACCTTTATAGTAATGCTAAACTTGCAAAACAGGGTGGAGCCTTTTTTCAGGCCCCAAACGCTGGTGTATTCACCGGGAGATTGAGGCGCCTGGAATTTCATCGTTAACTGGAGGTTTTGTCCATCAAGAACGGATGTTTTCATATCCATGGTATCGCCATCCGTATGTAATCGCGAACCTTCAAGAAAAACAATATCAATGGCTGTTGAATCCCAATCTTTGGGGCCCATATTCTGGATGACCCACACAGAGAAGAAGGTTTTTCCAGTCAAATAGGTGGATTTGTCTGGTGGGTTCATTTCCAGCAATTTACAATTATAGCCAGATGATCCTTGTATCCGTCTTGCGTCAGTGCTGGTTGGGATCGGTGTCAGGGTATCCATGGGCGTAACAGAGGGAGCAGCCGTCATGGTTGCTAAAAAGTTTTGGGTGGGTAGTTTTGTGGGTCGGGGCGGGGTGCTGCTTGGGGGAAGCGGTGTATTGGTGTGAGTGGCCGTTGCTGAGGGCATGGCTGTAAATGTAGCGGCGATGCTGGATGCAACAACCTCCTGGGGCAAAAGCCCAGGCGTGGAAACGGATGGGGCACAAGCGGTCATCCCTATCAGTAATCCTAAAAATACCCCGAAAAATGATTGTACTTTCATACCATCTCTTATGGAATAATCAACGCGGACGAGCCCCTGTGCCCAGCATGGGTCTCGTCCGCGTTTGTAACGTGCCAGGGCGGTGCAGGGGCTCGTGCAGCGGTGACTACTTCACCCGGACAATCAGGTAGAAACGGCAGAACACCTTGTTGCCGTTGGTCAGGCCCCAGTAGGTGGTGTAAGTGCCAGGATTTTTTGGCGCAACCATATCGAGGATAAGCGTTGCCTTGCCTAGTGGTTTGACAATCTTCACATCAAAACGATTGATGCCATACTTTTGCATCTTCGCGCCACCCAGGAAAACCAGGTCAACGCCGTTCCAGTTGGCGGTGCCTGTGTTGCGGACAATCCACTTCATATCAAAATCCTGACGGGACTGCATCACGACCCAGTCGCGGGGGAATTGTCCATCCAGGTGACAGGAATATGTGCCAGCCGCGGCGGCTGTATCAGCCGGGACAAAGGTTGTTACCATCAGGATCAAGGCCAGGGTGAGGAAAAAGATTTGCTTCAGTTTCATACAATTTACTCCTTTTTGCAAAATATTTCGGCGCAGGTGCCAGCGACTATCTAACTAATAGTATACCCACCTGCGCCAAAATTTCAAAATTAATCGCCGGTTTCGCTCGAACCGATCCCCAGCGGTTTCCACTTGTTGGCATCTTTCAGGCGATGTTGGATGCCATCCCGTTCATGCAGGTGGTCAAAATTCTCGGGTTTGATAAACATCTGATCGCCATCGAGCAGCCCGGTCAAACCAGTTTGACCCACCTCGGGGCGTTTATTCTGGCAGGCTTTACAGGTTTTGGGATCATGCGGCTTGTACTCGGTAGGCTCTTCATAAGTGGCAATATAGCCTTCATAGTTGCGCAGGATAATCTTGTGATCTGACATGCTGATCTGGTAATTGGGCATCACCGGAATCTTTCCGCCGCCGCCAGGCGCATCCACTATGAACTGTGGCACTGCATACCCGGAAGTATGTCCGCGCAGACCCTCGATAATCTCAATACCTTTGGCAACCGGCGTGCGGAAGTGTCCCGCGCCTTCCACCAGGTCACACTGATAGAGATAATACGGGCGCACGCGAATTCGCACCAGCTTTTGCACCAGATCACGCTGGATGTGAACACAATCATTGACACCCGCCATCAATACCGATTGGTTGCCCAGCTGGATGCCTGCCCGGCTCAACAGGTCGGTAGCCTGTGCCAGTTCCGCCGAAATCTCATTCGGGTGATTCACGTGGATATTCATCCAGAGCGGGTGATACTTCTGGAGTGTGTCGCACAATTCGGGGGTGATGCGCTGCGGCATAAAGACCGGCACACGCGAGCCAATACGCACAATTTCCACATGTGGGATTTCGCGCAGGCGGCTGAGCAGCTCATCCAGGATTTTGGGAGCCAACACCAGCGGGTCGCCACCCGAAAGCAGCACATCGCGGATCTGTGGTGTGCGACGGATATACTCAAGCTGCATTTCAAACTCATCGCGCTTGAACGTCTGCCCGGGATCACCAACGATACGCGAGCGGGTGCAATAGCGGCAGTACGAGGCGCACTGTGTCGTTACCAGCATCAGCACACGGTCAGGGTAACGGTGAACCAACCCCGGCACAGGAGAGTGTCGATCTTCCGAGAGAGAATCTTCCATCATGGCTGTAAAAGCCTGCATCTCCTCTGCGCGCGGGATAATCTGTTTGCGAATGGGGTCATCCGGATCATTCGGGTCGATCAGCGAAATAAAATACGGGGTCACATCCACGCGAAACAGCCCGCTGGTATTGAGGGCTTTGCGTTCACTCTCAGTCAGGGTTAAAACTTTCTCAATATCATCTGCCGAATTAAGGCGATTGCTGAGCTGCCAGCGCCAATCGTTCCATTTTTCATCGGGAACATCCTGGAAAACAGGGGCGCGCTTAGAGACAAAAGGGGTGGGCATGGGTTCCTCCAAAAGGTGATTAAAGTTTTATGGGTAAAAGAAACGCTTAAAGAACCTTCTGGCCCGGCGGGTCATGGTCAGGGCGAAAAAATCCCCCAAAATAGGGCAAAAAACCAGACAGGAAAATCATAAAGGTATTGTAAGATGAAAAAAGAAGCGGGTCAATGAGGTTTTGCTCCGGAGATGTTTCCCTGTTTAACCAAGACACTCTTTATAAATAGATATCTTAATTAGTAATCGCAGTAGAGCCTGTGGATATGTGGATAAATCGGCCCTGCCACCATATATGGAGAAAAAAGAACCCATCCCGCCCTGTATCTGCCGGTTTTCACAGCGAGCCGGATTCTCCCCTTGTGGATAACCCGCCAAACCGCCCCGCGGCTTTTTCCACCATCCTATAGCCGGTTTCTACCTATTGGGTCTCCCTAAAAAACACCCCCCATATCTGGGGGGCGGCATTATGATGATTTGTCGAACAATTGAGCGGTTTCTCCACAATCAATGTCATTTATCCACAGTTTTGAGGCACTTATCCACAGAAAGGTGTGGAAAATACCCATTCACCCGGCGCTATTATTCGGATAGATACCCCCACATATAGCCGATATTATCCATACTGTGTAGACATTTTATCCAGCACTTCTTCCACCGCATCCAGGAAGTGATCCATGCTTTGCAGGCGCAGCTCAAAAGATGTCCCGGCCAGCCCGGCGTATTTGCAAGCCGAATCCCACAGCGTGGTTTGTTCCGCGCTCCAGTTCCCAGCCTGGGCGGCCAGCGCCCAACTGTGCAGCACCAGCCACAGCGCCTGGGATGTGTCCCTGGCATCCAGCGCCGCCAGGATGGCCGATTTGTAATACGCCAGCCGCACCGGGTGAACGCGCAAATCCACCGGGGCGTGTGTAGCCGCGCTGAAAGCGGTTTCCCATGGCCCCAGCCAGGCGCGGATATCATCGGCACTCACATCCAGCCCGCCGATCATGGCGGTTAGCGTATTTGCCAGTTCGGGCTTTTTGGCCTTTTTAGCGCGTTCGGCAAACCCGGTGAACAGTCTGCGTTCAGGCAGCGGCGCGCCATTCATCACCGCCAGGCTGTTGGCGGCATCTTGCACGGCCAGCAAGTATTTGGCAGGATCCGCTTCTCCGCCAAACTGGAAGGCTGTCCAGCGATCACGCGCGCGTCCGGCAAAATAACGTGCCCGCGCCAGCACATTTGATGGATCGTCAAACTGCGCCCGCAGGCTCGATTGGGTGTACTCGAAGAAACGCCCTTTTTCATACAGCAGCATCGGGTCCCACATGGCCCAGCCGCGCCAGGGGTCGGCGCGCAGTTCGCGCGGTTTGGCATAGGCTTTTTCGCTTTCAAACATCAAATCCAGGTGGATTTCTGCCGAGATTTTGATGATTTCCCGCTCCAGGTCTGGCTCGCCCTTGGTGATGACCAGCAAATCGACATCTGTTGTCCCACCAATCAGCGGGTCGCCATCTGTGCGCATTGAACCGACCAAAAAGACGGCCACCACATTCGGGTCGGGCTTAAAGCGCTTTTCGGTGGTGTCTTTTGCCAGTTTCAGGAGCATTTCTCGGGTAATGCGCATGTTTCAGTCTCCATCAATGAGCGTGGGCTGGTAGGGGTTGATGCCCAGCGCCTCGCGGATTTTGTTTTCGATCAATTTCAAATGGTCAGGATACCGCACAAAGTCCAGCGCGTTTGAATCAATCACCAGCTTGTGACTGCTGGTCGTGGCGAAAAATTCATCGTAGGCGGTCACCAGATCCGCAATATAGCTGCGTTCCATGCTGCGCTCGTAAGAGCGGTCGCGCAGGGCGATGCGGGCCATCAGCGTATCCACACTGGCAGAAAGGTACACCGTCAGGTCGGGCAGTGGGATTTTCTCGGCCAGCGCCTCGTGGACGCGATGGTACATGGACAGCTCATCGCCGTGCAGGTTGATGCGCGCAAAAAGTGAGTCTTTGGAGAATGTGTAATCGGCCAGCAAGCTCTTGCCACTGTTCAAAATGGCCGGTACCGTGTTATTTTGCTGCCGATAGCGACTGAGCAGGAAGAAAATTTGTGTCTGGAAAGCATAGCGTGCCCGGTCTCCGTAAAAATCGGACAGGAACGGGTTTTCCTCGAACACTTCCAGCAGCAATTCGGCGTTTTCAAAACGCGATTGCAGTAAACGCGCCAGCGTGGTCTTGCCGACGCCGATGACACCTTCGATGGCGATATACATGGCGGCAAGGATACCATAACTGCAAAATTCGCGAAACACATAACCTGCCAGACTTTCGACTCCGGCGGCGTTCCGCGCATCGTAGCGCGTATAATTGAAGCATGTCTTTTTATGAAAAGCTCGTTTATGCGCGCAAAAACCGTTTTTTGGGCAAACTGGCCTATTTTTTACTGAAAATTCTCGGCGTGGAAATCCCACTTTCGGTGGAAATTGGCCCGGGGTTTTTGCTGCACCATGGCGGGATGGGAGTTGTCATCCACCCGAAAACAGTGATCGGAGCGAGAGTCAGCATCTACCCCGGGGTGACTCTTGGCCGTGCGGATGTTTACCGCCCTGCCACTGCCTCCCGTTTCGCAGGCATTGTCGTGGCTGATAATGTCCTGCTTGGCTCTGGCGCCAAAATCCTGTGTGATGACGGCATCCTGACCATTGGGCACGGCACCGTCATCGGCGCCAACGCTGTCCTGACCCAGTCTACCGGCGAAAACGAGATTTGGGCTGGCATCCCGGCCAAAAAAGTTGGGATGCGCGAATAGTGTAATGCAAGTCTTTAGACTTGCATTACACCGCAGGATAAATATGACCGACGAACTCCTCTGGAAAATCCACTCTGGCCTGCCGCGTGAAGCCCCCGGCAGCGACTTTTCGACGCTTCGCTCATTCCAGTGCATGCACGACAAGCACCAACCGTTTCTCGATGAGTTAAACCGACGCGCCGCCGAAAAAGGCCTGACTGAGCGCATCAAAACCCTCAACATATCGATGTTCAACTTATTACAGCTATGTCTATTATGTGATGCAGGTGGCTGAATGACCAAAACGCGCATCTGCATCGTTCCGAAAGTGCATGGCGTGGGCGGGATGGTCTCATTTCTCCACAAGTTCTCCACAGCGGTAGAAAAAGCTGGGGTGGAAGTGACAAACGATTTATCGGAGAAACCTTACAGCGCCATTTTGGTGATCGGCGGCACAAGGCAGATTCCGCTCATCTGGCGGGAAAAAAGCGCCGGGGCGAGGGTTGTACAGCGTCTCGATGGAATCAACTGGATCCACCGCAAAAAGCCCATCTCGCTGAAACATTCCCTCCGCGCTGAATATGGCAACTTTGTCCTGGGCATGATCCGCCGTCACCTGGCCGATTTCATCATCTACCAGAGTGATTTTTCTCGCAAATGGTGGGGCGACTGGTTTGGTGCGCTGGAGACGCCGTTTTCGGTGGCGCATAATGCGGTAGATTTGACAAAATACGCCCCTGTAACGCAGGTTTCAAGCCTGCGCTACAATTTGTTGGTTGTTGAAGGCTCGCTGGGCGGCGGCTACGAAAGTGGATTGTTCAATGCCGTCAACCTGGCGAATGCTGCTGCTCCGCTGCTCTCAAAGCCGCTGGAATTGACGGTGGTGGGCGAAGTTAGCCCGGCGCTGAAGGCCGAATGGACGGCGAAGTGCGCTGTGCCGCTGAATTGGCTCGGTCTGGTGGCGCGGGATGCCATCCCGCGTTTGATGAATGATGCCCACGCCCTGTTCTCTGCCGATCTGCACCCGGCCTGCCCCAACTCTGTGATCGAATCCCTGGCCTGCGGGCTGCCTGTGGTTTCGTATGATACCGGCTCGCTGGCCGAGTTGGTGACACCCGAGGCCGGTTTTATTGCCCCCTATGGCAGCAATTCCTGGAACCTGGAGCCGCCGGTAGTTGAGCCGCTGGCGCACGGGCTGGTGAGTGTGTTGGAGAACAACCAAAAATTCCGCGCCGGGGCGAGGAGACGCGCCGAAGCGGCGTTTGATATCCAGGTTATGATGGAAAAATACCTGGCTGCCTTGTTGGGCTAACAGCCAACCCGAATAATTTAGTGACAAATGCACATGAATAAACAGAGATTTGTCATTTGACACACCCTCATCTCGCAAGTATAAGCATAGAAACCCTAATTCTCTCAAGGAGCGTATACCATGGCAATGAAAATTCAGGAAGATTGCATCTCTTGCGGCGCTTGCCTGCCCGAGTGCCCCACCGAATCCATCACCGAAGGTGACACCATCTATGTCATCAACCCCGACACTTGCGTCGAATGCATCGGCCATCATGATGCCCCTCGCTGCAAAGATGTTTGCCCGGTTGACTGCATCGTTAAAGCCTAAATATTAACAAATCTCAAATTGACGCCCAGCCTGGGGCGTCATATAATCCAAACAACCAAATATTAACCTTCGGGGCAGGGTGACGCTGCGCAGCTGCGTAAGCGAATTCCCGATCGGTGGTAAAGCCCACGAGCACCGCTAAAGTGCATGACCCGGCGCAATTCCGGGGCCGACAGTAAAGTCTGGATAGGAGAAGGTCAACAGCCCGCAATGGGTCTGCTTTGTCGTCAAAACCCCGAAAACACTTGTGTTTTCGGGGTTTTCTTAAGCGGATGAATTGCCTGGGTCGATTCCTGCCCCCAATCTTTCTCTCAGGGGCAGTTTTTCTGCCCAGGAGTACATAACATGGACATAAACCCCATCCGCAAACTGGAAGGTTTTACCAACCCCAAACAGATCCCCCACACCTATTGGGTTGCGCCACTGACCGCGCTGATCGTTGTGTTTGGCTGGGAACTGACCGTGCGCCTGATGCATCTGCCAACCATTATCCTGCCATCTCCCATTCAGGTTTTAGAGCGCTTTGGAGAATTGCTGGTCAGCGGCAGCCTGATGAAATCCACTTCCGCCACATTTATTGAAATCGTGCTGGGCCTGCTGGCTGGTTCCATCACGGCCACCTTGCTGGGCTACTTCATTGCCAAATCACACCTGTTTGAGCGATTGGTTTCTCCATTCCTGGTTGCCAGCCAGGCAGTTCCGGTTGTGGCGATTGCCCCACTGCTCTTCATCTGGTTTGATACGGGAATGTTCACGAAAGTGCTCATCTGTGCCCTGATTGTTTTCTTCCCGGTATTAATCAACACCGTTGTGGGCATTCGCGCTGTTCCCCAATCTTTGCATGAGTTGATGCGTTCCCTGCGCGCCACCCGCTGGCAGATTTTGCGCCATCTCGAAATCCCTGCGGCCCTGCCGGTTTTTCTCGGCGGGCTGCGCATTGGAGCTACGCTATCAGTCATCGGCGCTGTGGTTGGAGAATCCGTCAGCCTGGACAGCGGCCTGGGATTGATGATCACCCAGGGGCGTGGAGGCTATGATACTCCCCAGGTTTTTGTGGCAGTTTTCACCCTGGTTGGCCTGGCCCTTTCTTTGTATGGAATTGTGCTCCTGCTGGAAAAGAAATTCCTCGCCTGGCAGGATATCAATCATTCGTAAAAAACATTCACCCGAGAACAGGATACTCACCCTCATGAAAAAAATCATTTCCTTGCTGCTAGTTTTTGTGCTCCTGGTTGCCTGCGCTCCCGCCCCTGATTCTGCCGCTGTGACATCTGCATCTACAACACCTGCTGCTGCGACGGTTGCCCCGCCCACCGAACTGCCACTCACCAAAATAAAACTGCCCATGGGCTACATTCCCAACATTCAGTATGCGCCTTTTTATGTGGCGGCTGGCCGCGGCTACTATAAAGATGCCGGGCTGGAGATTGAGTTCGATTATTCCTATGAAACCGATGGGGTGGCCCTGGTGGGAGCCGGGCAGCTTCCCTTTGCGCTGGTTTCTGGTGAGCAGGTTCTCCTGGCACGCTCTCAGCAAGTCCCAGTCATCTATGTCATGGCCTGGTATCAGAAATATCCCATTTCCATCATCACCGAGGCAGCCTCTAAAATCAAAACCCCGGCAGACCTGAAAGATCGCAAAATTGGCCTGCCAGGCCTTTTTGGGGCCAACTATATTGGGCTGCGCGCTTTGCTATTTGCCACCGGCATGAAAGAGAGTGATGTCATCATTCATTCAATCGGTTTTAACCAGGTTGAAGCGCTGGCTTCCCGTCAGGAAGATGCCGTAGTGGGCTATGCCGCCAACGAACCGGTTGTCTTGCGCTCCAAAGGGTACGACCTGCTCGAATTTCGTGTGGCTGATTATGTCCAACTGGCTTCCAACGGTGTCATCACCAGCGAGAAAACCTTGGCAGAAAACCCCGAGCTGGTCAGAAAATTCGTTGAAGCCACGCTGAAAGGCCTTAATGACACCATTCTTGACCCTGATATGGCCTACGAAACCAGCAAAAAGTATGTGGAAAATCTCGACCAGGCCGATCCAATTGTCCAGAAACAAATCTTGGGCACATCCATTGAAATGTGGCGCACCGAACGCCCTGGCTACTCTGACCCGGCCGCTTGGGAAAATATGCAAAAAGTGTTGCTCGATATGGGTATGTATACCCAGCCGCTTGACCTGCAAAAAGCCTTTACCAACCAATTCATCCCATAGTTATGCCTGAAACTCTATTGACTGCCCGCGACCTGACTGTTACCTTCCCAGATGGGAACGGCGGTCTTCATGCGCTTGGGGCGGTCTCATTTTCGGTTGCCCCGCAAGAATTTGTGTGCGTGATAGGCCCTTCAGGGAGTGGCAAAAGCACCCTGCTGCGTGTCTTGGCCGGGTTGATCCAGCCAAGCAGCGGTGTGGTCGATTATGCCTGCGGTTCCAGCCCACGGATCGGGTTCGTTTTTCAGCAAGCCAACCTGATGCCCTGGCGCACGGTTCATGAGAATATTGTCTTGCCGCTCGAAGTCAATGGTGAAAATGCCCAATCTGCCAATCAAAAAGCGCAAGAGATGGTGGACTTGGTAGGGTTGGCCGGTTTTGAGAACGCCTATCCCCGTGATCTTTCCGGCGGGATGGCACAGCGGGTTGCCATCGCCCGCGCCCTGATCCACGATCCCGATATTTTGCTGCTGGATGAGCCTTTTGGCTCGCTCGATGCCCTGACGCGTGAGCGCATGTGGATGGAGCTTTCGCGCATCTGGCAGGCTCGCCGACCTCACCGAGATGGGTCAAGCAAAACCGTTATTATGGTGACTCATTCCATCAGCGAGGCGCTTTTCCTGGCAGACCGGGTGCTGGTGCTGACTGCCCGCCCCGGCAAAATCCGGTTGGATTTAACGGTGGACCTGCCTCGCCCGCGCAGCGATGAGATGCGCTACACCCCTCATTTTGGCAAACTGGCCCGCCAGTTGAAAGATGCCATCGGATAATAGTGACTTTTTCGTTCGTTAAACAAAAACAGGCTCAAAAGAGCCTGTTTTTGTTTATTTTTGGGTTTGGGCCATTTGCAGCAGGTCGTGAGCTGAACGCAGCGTGCCTTCGCTGACTTCGCCGAGCATTTGAGCCAGTTCCAGCAGGCGTTCTTCGCCATCCAACCGAGAGACTTGCGTGATTGTGCGGCCCTTATTGACCAGTTTTTCCACCCGAAAGTGCTGGTCGCCGAAGGATGCCATCTGTGGCAGGTGGGTGATGCACATCACCTGGTGTGAGCGTCCCAGGTGCCACAACTTTTGGCCGACTACGCTGCCCACGCGCCCGCCGATACCCTGGTCGATTTCATCAAATACCAGGCTCGGGATGGGATCGGCTTTTGCCAGCACATTTTTCAGCGCCAGCATAAGGCGGGATGTTTCGCCTCCTGATGCGATTTTTGCGAGCGGTTTCAAGCCTTCGCCTGGATTCGGCGCTACGAGGAATTCCACACGGTCGAAGCCGCTTCCGTCAAACGCCACCCGGGTCTTTTCATCCAGGGGCAATCCCGCTGCATCGGGTTTGGTTTGGAAATCAACGGAGAATCGCGCCGATTCCATTTTCAGGTCGTTCAGTTCGCGCTCGATGCCACGCGACAGTGTTTCAGCGGCTTTTTTGCGCTGGACTGAGAGTTTCCTGCCGCGCTCGGCCAGTTCGGCCAGCAGGAAATCTTCGCGGGCCTGTAATTCGCTGATTTTTTCAGCGGCGGTGCTGATGGTTTCAAGCTGCTGGCGGGCTTTTTTGCCAAATTCCAGTACGGTTTCAACGCTGCCGCCGTATTTGCGCATCAGGCGGTGGATCAGGTCGAGGCGTTCTTCTACCTGTTCGAGGCGGCGCGGGTTGTATTCGATATTTTCGAGATAGTCGCGTAGTTCGCGGGCGATGTCGGAAACATTTTCTAACAGTGATTCTGCCCGGGCGGAAAGTTCGGCCTGGGATGTGTCCAGGCGTGCCAGCGAGGCTAATGCTGAGGCGGTTTGACCAAGCTGGTCGGTGATGGCGGGGATTTCGGGGGAGCCTTCGTCTAGCAGGGTCAGGGCTTCCTGGGCGTTGGCGGCGATGGTTTCGGCGTTGGCAAGGCGGTCGCGTTCTTTGCGCAGTTCTTCATCTTCGCCGGGTTTGATACGCGCTGATTCGATTTCTTCGGCCTGGAAGGTGAGCATTTCGCTGCGGCGGTCAGAATCAGCCTGGGCGGCGCGCAGCCCCATCAGTTCTTTGCGAAGCGTTTGCAGGGCGGAATAGGTTTGGCGGTAGGCTGCCTGGAGTGAATCCACGGCTGCGAAACGGTCGAGCAGTCCCAGGTGGGCACGCACATCCAAAAGCGATAGGTGTTCGGTCTGTCCGTGAATATCCACCAGGTTTGCGCCGATTTCGCGCAAAAGCGCCACGTTGACGGTGTTGCCGTTGATGCGGGCGATGCTGCGCCCCTCGCGCCTGACTTCGCGCGCCAGGATGACGTAGTTCTCGTCATCGAGCAGGTCTTCGCGCTTGAGCACTTCGTTGACGGCTTTTTGGGTTGCTCCGGTCAGTTTGAAGACGCCCTCTACGCTGGCGCGCTCGGCTTCGGTGCGCAAGACGCTGGTTTCGGCGCGGCCACCCAGCAGCATTTCGAGTGCATCCATGATGATGGATTTGCCCGCGCCGGTTTCACCGGTAAAGATGACCAGGCCGGGGCCAAATTCCAGCTCCAGTTTGTCGATGATGGCGAAGTTGGTGATGCGGAGTTCTGTCAGCATGTTTTAGCGGCGGAAAACCAGCCCGGAGAATTGCCCGTAGGCAGCCGGGACGGCTGTGATCAGATAGGCGATTTGCCAGACAACTGGCCCGAAGAGTGAGAGCATGCTCATCAGGTCGGTGCCACCGCCAAACAGGGCGATGGCAAAAGTGCCCAGCCCAAGAACGAACATGAGAGGCATGGGGCCAAGGATCATGGCGGCGGCCATGGTGATGTTTAGCATACGTGAACGATGGTTGCCGATAATGCGCCGAATGATATTGGCGATGAAGATGCCTGCTACCGGCCCTAGGCCGATGACGAAAATGCCCCATATGACGCTGGTGACAAGCAGCGCTGCCAGCCCGCCCAGGAAAGATAGGAAGCCGGTGAGGAAGAATACGATGAGGTAATCTTTGGCTGTGGCGGTGTCAAAGATTTTTTGCTGGGTGCGCACACATTCTTTACAGCGGTAGCCGGTGGGGGTGCGCACGGCGCATTTGGGGCAGATGTACTTTTCGCATTGGTTGCAGCGCAGGAAAGTTTCAACGGCTGGGTGGTAGGCGCAGTGGGGGGTGACAGAGTCGGTCATCTCGGCAGTCCTATCGTGGCATTCTGGTTCATGTGGGCGGTCAGGTTGCGATAAAAATAATCGGGTTCGCCAAAGCGAATAAATTTAACGGTGTTTTCCCCGGCGCGGACATCCACCCGGTCTTCTTCGGCTAGCCCGATGGGGGCCTGGCCATCTACGCTGAGTACGGAGTTATCGCTATGGACGGTCATACAAACCGTGGAGCCTTCAGAAAGCACCACCGCGCGATCCACCGACAGGTGCGGGGCAATGGGGATGATCAGGATGTTGCGCAGTTCGGGCGGCAGGATTGGCCCGCCGGATGCCAGGGCGTAGGCAGTGGAGCCGGTGGCGGTGGATGCGATCAGCCCATCGGCCACGTAGGTGGTCAGGAACTGTCCATCCACGCTGGCGGTGATGTGGATGGGGCGCAGGTACTGCCCGCGACTGACGACAACATCGTTGAGTGCCTGCCAAGAACCGAGCAGTTCCCCGGCGCGATGGTGCCCGGCCCATAACATCATGCGTTTTTCGAGCCAATACTCGCCGTTCAGGAGCATATCCAGCATGTGCGGCCAGCCCTGTGGGTCGATCTGGAAGAGAAACCCCAGCCTTCCCTTGTTGATGCCCAACACGGGGATGTCATGTGGGGCGCACAGGTGCCCGGCTCGCAGCATGGTGCCATCTCCGCCAACAGCGATGAGTATCTCGAACTCGCCAGCATGGACTCGCTTGCGCAGTTTTTCATCATATAGCGAGCCGTACGGGGCATCGATGCCGCGTTCTGCCAGGTATCGGGCAATCAGGGCGGCCTCCTGCATGGCCTCGGCCAGCTTGGGATGCCCGGTAACAACAATTCGCTTTGGAATGATGGGGGATGTCATGACATCTATTATATTACCGTCAAGCATCGCGGCTTATAGTTTTTCCTCGCAGATTTGCGCGAATCCACATTTGGCGCATCTCCCGGCAGATTCGTGCGAGCGCGGGACGCTGCTGCGACGTTCGTCGCGGCGCATTTCGGCCAGGATGTCCATCAGCGTCATCTCAAGTTCGTGGGTGTAGTCGATGGCGAAATCCCGATCCTGATAGTGGATAATCCCGTAGGGCGGGCGTTTCCCCATCGTGCGCTCAATCAACAGGCAGTAGGAAGCCAGCTGGAAGATGTGAGAATCATACGGCGCTGCGGGAGATTTCCCACTTTTGACTTCCACCGGGATCAGGCGTCCACTCTGCTCGACGATGTAATCCGGTTTCCCGGTCAGTCCCAGGTCTGAATCAGTCAGCGGCTTTTCCTGTTTGCTCCAGGCGCGCGTGTCGGTGTAGATTACCCGCCCGCCCGGCAGTCCGGCGGCTTTGCGGGTTCGCCCGGATTGGAAGAACAGCACCAGCGCAATAACCAGGATAACCAGCCCCAGGTAAACCAGCGTCATGGCAGTTGCTCCAGCAAAATGGTCATGCCCGCATACGCCAGGATGATCACTGCTGCCAGCAGTACCAGCCAGCCCAGCAGGTTGAACATCCCGGCGCGCAGTACGGCGCGTCCGTGCTGGCGGTGCAGCGCTGTCCCGGCAGAAAGTTCTGCCGCGTTGGATGGTTCCTGCCCGTGCAGGCGATACCACCAGGCCCGGCGGCAGTAGAGATACGAACCGATTTCAGATGCGCGGATGGGTTTCATAGGCTGGATAGAACAGTCATTCTATCATGTTTATGGCTGGAAGATGCTTTTTTGGATGCAGCCTCCAGGTGGATATCCCAATTACTATTACAGTGTAAACCAACCCGCTGCAAAAAATCAACAAAAGCAGCATTTTCCCAGGTAATTTATCTGCAATTTCAAAAAAGTCCGTTTTCTCCCAAAATTATCCAAAACGCTCAAACAAAAAGGCTGGCAAATTCGCCAGCCTTTTGAAATCAGCTTTTTGGCATCGACCGTCGCCGCAGCGCTTCCCTTGTCAGCGGGCGCCTGGCAATTACATTGATCTTATTCTGATTTTCCAACAGGTGGGTCGATATCACCTCCCAACCATCCACACCCCAGGCGTTGAGCAGTTCCTGCAAATCGTCCGCTTTCACACCCGTCCAAATCGACCCAACAGTTTGCACCCGATATTCCCATTGCTGCATCTCGTCTGACATAAAAACCTCCTATAAATTTGCGATCAGCGCACTGCGTTTGAATTGGCTCACGGCCACATAGATCAGCGCCGCATTCACCAGCCATATCGCTGTGCCAATGACCAGCACCATTTCCACGCCCAAGAACAGCACCCCGCTGACCTGTCCGATGATCAGCGCCAGCACCAGCACCACCAGTGACGCACTCATCTGGTAGGCTTCCATAAAAGTTTTAACGCGTGACGAAATTAGCACCGTGGCCGAAATTCCCAGCACCGCCAGGGCCGGGGTTAGCCAGAACATCATCGGCCACCACGGCGCCAGCGGGAACCAGATTTTCCCGAACAACGGAAAACTCGTCGTATTCACCACAATGATGTAAACCACATCAGTAATCCATGAAATCCCCACCGCCGGGATCACCGCCGCCAACACTTTGCCCAAGAACAACTCCAGGTCACTGGTAGGGGCATAGAGCAGGGCTTCCATCGTCTTGCGTTCGCGCTCCCCGGCAAATGAATCCGCGCCAACCACCGAAGAAAACATCAGCGGCATAATCAGGAACATCGGCGCAAACATAAATGCGGCCATATAAATTACGAACATTTGTTCTAATTTTAAGCCGTCAAAAATGAGCTTTACATTGGGCGGTAAACTATTCATCAAGGTTTGTATATCACCCAACTCGCGTTCCACATCCGTCACAGGTATCACCTGCGGCAGCACCACAAAAAATATCGGCATGATCACCGCAAAGATCAGCGGTACGATAATCGCAGGGCCCCAGGCCGCCTTGTTTTGGCGCACCTCCATCAAGTCTTTGCGGGCAATCGCCCAAATCGAACGCCAGTTCATGCTTCACCTGCCTGTAACGCAAAATAAATATCTTCCAGGGTGTAATCGCGCGGATTCACTTTGAGAATCGGGAATTTTTCATCCGCCAGGGCAGATACCACCTGTGGGATTACAGCCTCGGCCTCAACCTGTATCGCCAGCGATTTTTTCTCGCCCTGTGCCTGGATCACACCCCGAAGGGCTTTTACCTTGCTGGCAGCTTGTTCTGCCAGGTCACCCATCAGGGTTACATCCACCCACATCACCGGCCATAACTTGCGCGAGAGTTCTGTCAGCGACCCCAGGGCCAGGATACGCCCCCTGTTCAGAATCGCCACCCGATCACACAATCTCTGGGCGTCGAGCAAGTTATGGGTTGCCAGAACAACGGTCTGTCCGTTCGAGCGGCTCAGGCCAGCGATCAGATCGTTGACCTGCTGGGCAGCTTCTGGGTCGAGTCCGCTGGTGGGTTCATCCAAAAACAACAGCGGCGGCTTGTGGATCAGCGCTCGCGCCAGGGCCAGGCGCTGCTTCATCCCTTTACTGAAAGCCTCCACTTTGTCATTTCCGCGCTGTGAGAGTTCAAAAAATGCCAGGATTTCATCCACCCGTTTGGGCAGTTCAGCATCCGTAATACCGGCCAGTGTGCCAAAAAAGATCAGGTTGTCGCGCGCCGAGAGCCGCTCGTAAAGCGCAGGGGTTTCGGTCAGCACGCCGGTTTGTTGGCGCACCTTTTCGCCATCTGTGGCCGGGTTCAGTCCAAAGACTTTTACTTCGCCCTTCGATGGCGGCAGGATACCGTTGAGCACGCGCACGCTGGTAGTTTTCCCCGCGCCATTTGGCCCGAGCAGCCCGAAAACTTCTCCCGGCTCGACTGAGAATGTCATCCCATCGATGGCGCGATTCTCGCCGAAAGTTCGTTCCAAATTTTTGACTTCAATGATTTTGTTCATACTCTTTTGCTCGCTCGATTTACAGCGCCATCAAAACATGCAGCACAATGTCGGCTGAAAAGTGGGAAAGCATGGCTGATTCCAGCCCGCGTGTGGCGTACAGATAACCGCAGCCCACGCCGACGATGCCATTTAACAAGATCGCGCGAACGATAACCAGCGGGGTAATCGTCATCAGCATTGCAGTAGCAGGGAGATGCCCCAGACCGAACAGCACTGCGGCGAGGATGTTGGCAGTCCATAAAACTGCCTGGGTTGGGCGGCCATCCTCTGTGTGGCTGATAAATTTCCCGAGCCAAACAAACAGTGTCATCACAAACAGGCGCAGCAATACTTCCTCTGTGATACCGCCATAAAAAGATGCCAGCAACCCTTTCCAGGCGGCAGGCTGGGCCTGGGCCAGGGTTGAAATATTGTCGCCCAATTCCGCTTTCATCAGTGGCGAGAATCCCCACACATCGAGAACAATGATCAGCACTGAGCCAGCCACCCCCAGTATGATGCTGATGGGCAGGATGGCCTTGACCTTCTCCCCAACAGACTCGCCTGCCAGTTTCGCTTCCAGGATGGGCAGTCCCAACCCGCTGCGATTTGCCAGGAACAAACCAATGCCGATGGCAATGGCAAACATCACTGCATTTTGGAGCCACTGGATGGGAACCAGGATATAGAGCGGGATCGGGATGGCTTTGAGCAAATCAGGGTTTTGTAGAGCCAGCGAATAGGGTGTAATGGCGATAATTCCCCACGTTGCGGCAACGAGCACGATGAAAAAGATTTTCCAGTTGAAAGGTTTTGCAGTCATAATAGGTCCAATAGTTGCGTGAATTTGTGAAGCTATTTTTAACCTGGGCCGCTACAGAGGCAGTTTTGTTTCACGTGAAACAAGACGCCCCATCCCGGGCTCCCCCAAATATGGACGAGATTTAGTCCGTATTTGGGGGATGTGGCCGGCAGGCCAGCGGGGGTTATTTCACAATCTGCCGATACAACACATATGAGTAAACCACCGGCACAAAGGCTGCGCTCATAATCAGCGCCATCATCAGCCAGAAGCCGTTTTCGCCCAGGAAGATGGTGAGCAGGCTGCCCAGCCCGGCGGTGATGAACAGTTTGCTTCCCAGGGCGTGGGTTTTGTCCCAGACTTCGTCGTTGGACAGCGTCCAGGGGGTGCGGATGCCGATAAAGAAGTTGCGTTTGGCTTTGCCCATCAGCACGCCCGTGAAGGCAAAGATCAACCCCAGGGCGGGGATCATGGCCAGCGAAATACGGAAGATGTAGCCGAGGTTGTAAACCAGGGTCAGGATGTGGATGTAAACCATGAAGGCTACGATCAGAATAATGAAAGCGTTGAAAGTTTCGCGGAATTGGGCTATGTTGGCTTTGAGGGGGTCAATGCCTGGAATGACCATAAAAAGCAGGGCCATGAGGATTGTCAGGAGTGGCGCAAATGCCACTCCCCAGAAGCGCGGCATGGTTCCGTTGACATTGTCGTTGGCATCCCAGTGAGAAGCAACTTGTTCGGGTAGTTGCGGGTACACCCCTGCGCTGACGATGATGCTGGCAATGATAAGTATGGCGATAATGATGAGTGAATTTTTGGTAGACATTGTGACTCCAGTTGTTTTCCAGTTTATGTTTCACGTGAAACGCTTTCGGAGTGATCTGACGGATCGCTCCGGCGGGATTGGTTATTTTTCTTTCAAGTGGCTTTGTTGCTGCGCCAGCGATACCATGCCGCTGAGCCCTCCCAGGTTCATGGTGTCCACTGCTGAACTGGGAACGATAACCAGAGCGCCTTTTTCTTTCAGGCCTTCGAAGAGCATGTTCATGGCTCGCAGGTGAAGGGCGGTGGGATTGTCGATATAGGCCTGGGATGCTTCGGAGAACGATTCTGCAATTTGTTTTTCCGATTCTCCCAGGATGACGCGCGCCTGGCGCTCACGCTCTGCCTGTGCCTGGCGGGACATGGCATCTTCCAGATCTTGTGGGATGACAATATCGCGGATTTCAACTGATTGGACGGTCACTCCCCAGGGGGTGGTGCGCTCATCGATAATTTTTTGTAACTCGTTATCGATGGTGCTGCGCCCGACGAGCAGATCGGCCAACATCATGCGGCCGGTGATGTCGCGCAGGGCGGTTTGGGCGGCCCAATCGACGGCGGCTTCGTAGTTCTTGACTTCGAGCGCGGCTTTTTCGGCATCCCAGACTACCCAGAACAGGACGGCATCCACATCTACGGGGACGGTGTCTTTGGTCAGGGTTTTTTGGGCAGCGAAGGGGGTGACCATGACGCGGTGATCGATCCAGGTGGGAACGGTGTCTATGAGCGGGATGATCCAGAACAGGCCGGGGCCGCGCAATCCCTGGAATTTGCCCAGGCGCAGGACGACGGCTTTTTCCCATTGGCTGGCGACTTTGAGCGCGAACATGATGTAGGTGCCGATGAGTGTCAGGCCGAGCACATATACGCCGATGATGTTGTCGTTCACTTTTCCATCCATTAGAACTGCGCCCAGGATGGCGGCTACCATGAACACGGCAAATATGGTACCGGCGATTGGGGAGATGTGCTGGTCGGGTTGTTGGGCTTTGATCAGGTTTTTAATCATTGTGTCCTCTCTATGAATTAATGATTGGCGATTAGTAATTGGATTTGCTCTGCTGCTTCTGTGTTGCTGAATCCAAGGCGGGATGCTTCGTCAAGATAGCGGCGGGCGATGACGTTGAGTGATTCTTTCTTTAGCTGGTGACTCTTCTCGGGTGGGGGTTGTTCAAGGATGTAGGTGCCGCGTCCTTGCTGGGTGGAGATGACGCCTGTTTCGTCAAGGATACGGTAGGCCCGCGCAACGGTGTTGAAGTTGATGCGCAGTTCGGTTGCCAACGCACGAACGGTGGGCAGCTGGTCGCCGGGTTTAAGTTCGCCATTGACGAGCAGGTGCTGGATCTGTTCGACGATTTGGTTGGTGACCGGGTTGTCTGAGCGAAAGTCTATTTGGATGTTTATGGTCATAATTGTATCTTTGTATAATTGTATCATTGTATCTATGTATAATTGTACAACGATTTGTATGAAAGTCAAGAGGGGTTATTCTGCGTCAGGGAGGCGGATGTTTGGGTAACCGAGGCAGGTGGCAGGGCGGGAAAATCCCCTACCGGGGGGGTTAATGTTGCTCTAACATGGGCAAAAGTTCCGGCGTGGTAAAATCCATCCGCATTATTAAATTAAAGGAGAAAGAAATGGAAGCAACAACTGGTTCGTTTGCCGTCAAAAAAGGCCTGGCGCAGATGCTCAAAGGCGGTGTGATTATGGATGTGGTCACCCCTGAACATGCGAAAATCGCTGAAGAGGCGGGTGCGTGCGCGGTGATGGCGCTCGAACGTGTCCCGGCGGATATCCGCGCAAACGGTGGTGTGGCACGTATGAGCGACCCGGAATTGATTTTGAGAATTATGGATAGCGTGACAATCCCGGTGATGGCGAAGTGCCGAATTGGGCATTTTGTGGAGGCGCAAATCTTGGAAGCGATTGGGGTGGATTACATTGATGAGTCTGAGGTGCTGACTCCGGCGGATGAGGAACACCATATTTTGAAGCACAATTTTAATGTGCCGTTTGTGTGCGGCTGCCGCAATATTGGTGAGGCGCTGCGGCGCATTGGCGAAGGCGCAGCGATGATCCGTACCAAGGGCGAGGCCGGGACGGGCGATGTGGTGGAAGCTGTGCGCCACGCCCGCACGGTGATTGGTGCGATTCGCCAGCTTCAGACGATGGGCGATGAGGAGTTGATGGCGTTTGCAAAAAATAACGGCGCGCCGTATGAGTTGGTGAAGGAAACCAAGGAATTGGGCCGGCTGCCAGTGGTGAATTTTGCTGCCGGTGGCGTGGCGACCCCTGCCGATGCCGCCCTGATGATGCAGCTCGGTGTTGATGGTGTGTTTGTCGGCTCGGGTATTTTTAAGAGCGGTGATCCGGCCAAACGTGCTGCGGCCATCGTCAAGGCTGTGACTCACTACCAGGATGCCAGCATCCTGGCTGAAGTAAGCAAAAACCTTGGCGAGGCCATGGTGGGCCGCAATGTTTCACAGATGCCCGAAGGCGAGAAGATCGCCAGTCGTGGCTGGTAAGACTGTTGGGTAGATGGGCATAGCATTGCTATGCCCATCTACAGGAATAACCATGAAAATAGGAGTTCTTGCCCTGCAGGGCGATTTTGCCGAGCATATTGTTATGCTCAAACGCATCGGCGTTGAAGCTGCCGAGGTGCGCCTGCCCGCCCACTTGAATGATCTTGATGGGTTGATTATGCCTGGCGGTGAATCAACCACTATCGGCAAACTGGCTGTGGCGTACAGGCTGATGGATCCGCTACGCGAGTTTGGCCGCCAAAAAGCCATCTGGGGCACCTGTGCCGGGGCGATTTTCCTCTCGAAGGATGTCCGCCGCGACCAGCCGCTGCTCGGCATTATGGATATCACCGTCCAGCGCAATGCTTTTGGCCGCCAGGTGAATTCGTTTGAAGTCGATCTCGACATCCCGGAGTTGAAGGCTGCCACTGGCAGCGATGCGCCCTATCACACGGTTTTCATCCGCGCTCCGTTGATCGAAACCGTTAATGGCGATGCGAAAATCATTTCGCAGCTTCCCGATGGCCGCATTGTGGCCGCCCGCCAGGGGAAATTGCTTGCCACTTCGTTCCATCCTGAATTGACGCGGGATGAGCGCTTTCACCAGTATTTTGTGTCGCTGTGTCGTTAATGCGTTGTCCAGTGGTTCGGTTCTCCCGTTATTGCAAACAGGAAAACCGGCTAACTGGGCAACTGGATAACTGAAATGCCCCCTCGTCCCCTCGACCTGCTCGACCTGCCAATGCTTTACCGCTATCGCGGCGAAGTCGTTAGCCTGGATTCCGCCCGCCTGTTGACGCGCGGCAATCCGCTGGGCGCAGCGGGGTTTATGGCCTATTTCAACCCCATCAGGCACATTTATTCAGCCATCCATTCAGAGAATGGCACTGCTTTGATTGGAGGGGTTACCCACACCGGAGTGGATTCTTACGCCCGCTTGTTGTACCTGGCCCCGGCAGCCGAGCTATCGCGACCGAGCCTGACACCATTGATTGAGCATCTCAGCGCCGAAGCCGGGAAGTGGGGAGCATTCCATGTGCTGGCCGATACCGATGAAGACAGCGATGCTTTTGTGGCACTGCGCCGTTCCGGGTTTTCTGTTTACGCCTGGCAGCGCATCTGGGATGTGAGCAATATTGCCGGGGCAGCATCCACCACCGGCTGGGATCGCATGAAGTCGAACCACCTGCCAGCGGTGCAGTCGCTCTATCACCAGATCGTGCCACCGCTGCTTCATCCGGTCGAGCCAACACCCAAACGGATCGCCGGCCTGATCTGCGCTGAAGGCGCGCGCTGCTACGTCAACCTGTTTTACGGTGTCTATGGCATTGTGCTGAACCCGCTCATTCACCCTGAAGCGACGGATGTTGCCGCGAAACTCTCCGCGCTGATTGCCAGCCTGCCCAACCGCCGCGGACGCCCCGTTTACCTGTGCGTGCGCTCTTACCAGACCTGGCTGGAGCCGGTGCTTGAAGATTTGGGCGCCAAACCGGGCGACCGTCAGGCGGTGATGGTCAAACACCTGGCGCGCATGATCAAAGACGAGCAAACAGTGCGCGCTGCGCAGCCAGCCGGGGTTGTCCCGGCCTCACGTGTCAGCCAAATTGAAGAGCATAAATCGTGATATCGTGAAAATATGGGAACATTTTATATGAACAATATCCTTCAATCCCCATGGATCGCTGAGACGCGCCGCAACCATGCGCTGGAACATGCCACCATTCACCTGCTTTCAGAGAAATTCCCGGGCAGGCGCATGGGCGGACATTCTAACCCAACCGGGTTTTTCCTGATCGGTGACCTGCCAACGGAGAACGTCCGCGAGGCGGTGACTGAGGCGCTGGCGCGCCTGCAAAACGGTGAAAAGCAGCTCGCCATTCACCCCGGGTGTGGCACCAACTATATCGTTTCGGGAGCTATGGTCGGGGCGGCGGCATTTGTGGGCATGTCTGGGACGAAGAGCAACCGCGAGCGGCTGGAAAAACTCCCGCTGGTGATCCTGCTCTCCTCCCTGGCCCTGATCTTGAGCCAACCGCTTGGGCCGGCCCTGCAAGAACGAGTGACCACCGAACCCGACCCTGGCGATATGGCGCTTGTGGATGTCTATCGCGTATCAGATAAGGTTCACCGCATCGTCACCCGCTAATGAGCGACGCGCACATCTACTTTCTTTTCGGCAACGATGATTTTGCCATCCGCAAACAGGTGGATAAGTTCGGGGCGATGTTCAGCGACCCGACGACTGCGGATATGAATACCTCGCGCCTGGATGCGCGCACCGCCAACCAGAACGAGCTGATGAATGCGGTCAACTCGATGCCGTTTCTCGCGCCACAGCGCCTGGTGATCCTGGAAAATGTCTCCAAAGGCTACCCCGGCCTGGATGGGCACAAGAAATTTATAGCGTTCCTCGATGCGTTGCCGAATTCCACCAAACTGGTAGTTGCTGATCCGGCGGATGATTTCAAGCCAAAGGATGCATCCACATACTGGCTGGCAAAATGGGCTGAAAAGCACCCCGAAAAGGCCAAAGCGCAACCTTTCCTGCTGCCCACCGCGCGTGAAATGCCCGGCTGGATCGTCGGCGAGGCCAGGCGGCAGGGCGGAGCGATTGAGCCAGGGGCGGCCTCGCGGCTGGCCGAGATGACCGGTGATGATACCCGCCAGGCGGCCCAGGAAATCACCAAATTGCTCACTTATGTCAATTTTGCGCATCCGGTGGGCATCGAGGATGTCGAAGCGGTCAGCATCGTCACAGCCAGCGTGGATATTTTCGAGCTGGTGGATGCGATTTCGCTGCAAAACGGCAAACAGGCCCAGCGGCTGTTCCACCGGCTGCTGGAAGATAAGGATGCCTTTGAGATCTTTGGGCTGGTGGTGCGCCAGTTCCGGCTGCTGATCCTGGCCCGCGATGTGCTGGATGACGGCGGCACGCTCCAGGAGGCCGCCCACGCCATCGGCGGGCATCCGTTTGTGGCCGAAAAAGCCTGGAATCAGTGCCGCAAGTTCTCGGCGGAGGCGCTAACGAGCATCTATCACCGCCTGCTGGCAATGGATGAAGCCGCCAAAACCGGTGTGATGACGCTGGATGTATCGCTGGACGCATTCATTGTCGAGTTGACGCGCAAGGGGAATTAAACCTGGCTGGAACGATGTGCCCATCAAAATGGTTTTTCTTGGGGCTGGCAGTTTTTGTCCTCGCGGCTTGCCGCCCTGAGGCTGCCCCGCCACCAACCGGGACTTTTCCCTCCCCGACAGCTTCTCCCACATCCACCCGCACCGCCCTCCCACCAACCGCCACCGGCACACCCGAAGAAAGCCCCACTCCCACGTCATTACCACCAACCCCCACAATCGCCCCACCCCAGGTTTTGGGCGATTCCCTGCGCAATGTCACCATCGAATGGGTAAACCCATTCGACGCCAACCTCAGCTGGAATTTTGGCATTGGCAGAATCCAGGCTGGGGTTTTGAGCATCAACGGGGAAAACTGGCAGTGGGTCAATCTCATCTCGCACAAATTTGGGGGTGGGCAGGGTCTGCTGGTCAGGCTCAAATACACGGCAGATGCCAGATTCGAGCTGATGCTGGATTCTGGCGATTTTGGTGCTGTTGGCGGTTGACTCAAAAGGGGAAATGCTGGCAAAACCTGGATGTTCAGCCTCAGCGCCGCTTCGGGCACGCTCACACTGGATGAGCTGTACGGGATTCAGTTCGGCGGGTTCAAGTAGCGCGATTTGTTTTTGCAATAAAAGGACAGGACGGGTTTTTCCCGTCCTGTCCTTTTATTCATCGTCACTGTGGACGTGCCCGGCGTGGTCGTGATCGTGTCCGCCGAAACTCTCGGTTCCCATGCCTCCGCCCCAATCCTCCATGCTACTTTCGATCTCTTCGGGGCTTTGACCTGAGTCCAGCCGGTCGACCAGTTCATCGAACTGGGGCGGCATTTCCTCGCCGGAGGCTTTACCCAACTCGCGGAACATTTTTGCCATGGCGCGCGGGTCATCTTCCACCCCGGCCAGTTTGGACGGGTCGGCCAATGCCTCGGCGTGGGCTTCGTTCCCTTTCAGCACGCGCACACGGTTGATCTTGCGGCGGACATTATCGCTCCCGCAGTGTGAACAGGTGACGGGTTTGCTTCCGTAATCCTTGTAAGATATGAAAACGTCGAAACGTTTGCGGCAGTTAAGGCAGGTGAAGTCATAAGTTGGCATGTTTAAATTGTAATGCATACTGGCCGGCCTTTGTAGGCCTGGGAATGAGTCGAAATGGGCTTTCTTGAAGTTAATTTGTGCGGGGGTAAGTTGTGTCTTGATCCCGTTCCCTGAGAAAAAGGCCAGCTTTATGCCGTGGTATTGAATCATCACCGAAATTCTCAGAGAGCCAAAAGCCCTTGTGAGTCCATTTACACGTATAATTATTTTATCAATCGTGTCCGCCGGTACGGATCGCTGATGTTCTGACACACCGTTAATTTCCCCGGCAGGCAGGGCGAGGGCAAACACCATGTCAACCCATTTTATAACTTCATCTGAATTGGAAAAATTCCTGGCTGTTTACGCTACCTATGGAAAAGAGCGGCCAGATGACGAACCACCATTCATGCAAATCCTGTCGTGGATGGATAGCCGGCAGGGCAACCAGGTTCTTTTCGAGCGCAATTGCCAGCCAGGTGAAATTATTGTTCGCGAGGATGAGCAGGGTGATGTTTTTTATGTTATTCGCTCAGGGCATGCGGTGGTTGTAAAGGGTGGTGACCTTACCCAGGCAATCTTGGGCTTTCGCTGGAAAGGCGATGCCATTGGTGAAATGGCTTTGATTGATAATAAGCCGCGTTCAGCCACGGTAGTTTCCCTGACGGAGATGAGCCTGTGGTGCATTGACCGTCAATTGTTCTACCAATTCCTGGGAGAGAACCCGGCCTTCAGTTTGAATATTATGAATATGCTCAGCGGGCGCATCCGCCAATCATCAGAAGAGCGCGCGCGAGGGTTTGTTCGTGAAAAACAGTTGGGCCAGGCAATTGAAGATTTGAACCAGCAGGCCACCCGCGATCCATTGACCGGGTTGTTTAACCGCCGTTTTATGGATGAAGCCTTGCGCAAAGAACTTAGACTTGCCCAAGATGATCTCTCTACAGTTGGCATCCTGATCGCGGATGTGGACTTCTTCAAGCGCGTCAATGACACTTATGGGCATAAAGCTGGTGATATGGTGCTCCAGGAATTGGGAAAGTTGCTTAAAAGCAATGTCCGGTCTGCCGACTATGTTTGCCGCTATGGCGGGGAAGAGTTTGTCGTCATCCTGCCCGGTGTGCCGATGACAGCCTTGGAGCGTTCAGCTGAATATATTCGTACTAGTTTTGAAATGGCCCAGTTCCAGTTTGAAGATAAAATCATCCGTGCTACCATTTCAATTGGGGCTGCCATGTATCCACAGCATGGCGCGAGTGGCAACGAAGTGTTGGAACATGCTGATCACGCGCTTTATCATGCCAAACGAACTGGCCGTAACCGTGTCATTATTTACAGCTCGGAACTGGTTTCGCAACCGCCCCAATCCTGACCAGCTATTTTAGGAGTATCCTATGGCTGACGAGCCACCAGTTCGCGCCCGGCGCGGGCTGCCAGATTTATCCAAGCTGTATGATTCTATCGGGGAGACCAAAGTCAAATCGACGCCTGACCTGCCAGTACGGGAGGCTGCCCCTGAGGCTGAATCCAGGGTGGTGAAAGTGGCTGCCCGGGCAGAACCTGCCCCGACTCAGGTTTCTCCAGAACTAAAAACGTATCTGCCCCCGGATCTGTGGCGCAAGTTGACCGGCGATACCCCGCGCGCCGGTATCTACCTCAATGCGCTCGACCGTTTGAATTCCCTGCTGTATACCATTTCAACCTACCTGCCTGGCGACCTGGTGCAAGAGAAGCTCGCCCATCCGGTTATCGGCCAGGTGACCGGTAAAATGCAGCGTGGATGCCTGCTTTTTTCAGATGTGAGTGGTTTTACGGCGCTCTCTGAGCGACTGGCGGTGCTAGGCCCGCAGGGCGCGGAACACCTGACCAGTGTCATCAACCGCTATTTCACCGAGATGATTGACATCATCGCCTGGTCGAATGGCACATTGCTCAAATTTGCCGGGGATGCTACCCTGATCTACTTCCCCGAACAGGAAAACGGTATCCATGCCCAGTGGGCGGCGCGCGCCGGTTTGCGGATGTTGCGCGCCATGTCCAACTTCACCAACCTGTCTACGCCGCTCGGCCCCGTTTCGTTGGCGATGAAGCTGGGTTTGGCCGCCGGGCCATTCCTTTCGGCCAGTGTCGGCTCAGCCAAACGGATGGAATACGGGCTGTTGGGTGCAACCGTCTCACAGACGCTTCAATCGGAGGGAAATGCTGTGGCCGGGCAACTTGTCACCAACCAGGCCGCCGCAGATTTACTGCAAGCGTACTATGAAATGGTTGAAGTAAAGCCGGGTTTTTACCTGCTCAAACCAGGCAATGACAATTCTCTCGATAGCTTCGAGATCCGCCCGGAGAAGCGCCGCGCCCGGCGCAGCCGTCCCTGGGATGCCACCGTCGAAGACCTGAATACAGAGTTGAATGATGTGCTGGGTCAGATCAAGGCCCTGACACCCTACCTGGCCAGTGAATTAGTGGATCGCATCATCACCCACGCGTACCAGCGCCAGGTACAAAGTGAATACCGCCCAACCACCGTCATGTTCTGCAACTTTGTTGGGCCAGAAAACCTGTTGGCGTTGTGGGGAGAATCGGGCGTATCGCGTGTTACCGGGTTGTTGAGCGCTTATTTCAATGATATGAATGATGCCATTACCCGTTTTGGCGGGATTGTCAGCCGCATCGACCCATACAGCCAGGGAACCAAGCTGTTGGCGTTGTTTGGTGCGCCAGTGGCACATGAGGATGACCCACAGCGCGCCGTTAACGCTGCCCTGGCGATGAACAGTGCCCTGCAAGCTCTCAATCGGCGCTGGGCTCAAAAACTGGCGCGTCACCTGCCCCCAGGCAGCCCTGAAAACCTGATCGATCATCGCATTGGCATCACGCTGGGCGAAACCTTCGCCGGGCAGGCAGGATCATCCACCCGGCGCGAGTACACCGTGATGGGTGACGAGGTCAACCTTTCAGCGCGCTTGATGAGCGCAGCCTCGCCGGGGCAGATCTTGGTGAGCGAACCGGTACTGGAGCGGGTGGATAGTTATTTTGTCACGCGCAAATTCCCGCCGATACGTGTCAAGGGCAAGAAAAAGCCCATCCCAATCTGGCAGGTGGACGGCCCGCGTCAGGATACCCTGCTCAACCGTATTCGCAGCCGCCCGGCCCTGGTTGGTCGCAACCAGGAAATGGAACGCGCGCATCGGGTCTTTGATCGCGCCAGGGCGGGTGAAGTCAGCTTGTTAACTTTCACCGGCCCGGCGGGGATTGGTAAAAGCCATATCTGTGATACCCTGCTCAAGCAGGCGCTCGACCAGGATTGGCAGGTGCAGGCTTTCCAGTGCCGCGCTTACTTGCGCGAAGAAGCCTATGCCTGCTGGACGGGCCTGTTGCGCTCGCTGGCGGCCATTACGCCCATTGACCACCCGCTTATCCAGGAAGAAAAATTATCGCGCCTGATGGCAGAACTGGGGCTGGAAACAACCCACACAGAAACCATGACCGACTTTTTGGGGCTGCGACAAGCCCAACAGTCGCAAGAAATTGTCCCAGATGAAGAAACCGGCGACAGTAACGATCCGCTCAATTTATTTAAGCAGAAAAAAGCCACTCGCCGGGGCAGTTCGCTCGACCTGTTCGGCCAGTTGGGCGGGATGAATACCTCGCGTGTGGATGAAAATGTCCCGGGGCGGAAAATTTCGCGGCAACGGCAGGCTTTGTCGGCGCTGTTGGTGGCGCTGGCTGCCAGGGGGCCGCTGGTGATTTTCTTTGAAGATTTCCAGTGGATGGACAAACCTTCCAAAGAATTCCTGGCAGAATTGCAGAAAGAACTTGCTGCGCAGCCGATCTTGTTCCTGCTGGCCGGGCGTTCGCAGGAAAAGATCAGCAATACGGGCAAAATCATCGAGCTTGATCCTTTCACGCGCAGCGAAACCCGCAACATGGTCGCCGCCATCCTGACAGCCGGGCTGGCCGACATCATCCACGAACAGAGCAATGGCAGCCCCTTGTTTGTGGAGGAAATCAGCCGTTGGTTGCGTCGCACCTACAGCATCGATGAATCTGGGCTGAAAAACGTGTTGCAATCTTCAGACGTTTTGCAAAAACTCGTCTTGAGCAGCCTGGAAACTTTGCCCGAAAGCCAGCGCGAGGTGGCCCGCCTGGCCGCAGTGGTTGGCATGGATTTTCACCCCAGCGACGTGGAAGCCCTGCTGGACGATCCTCCCGACCCGGTGACGCTGAACAAATATCTTTCCAGCCTGGTCGATGCGCGCCTCGTGTCCCTCAGCGGCGCGGGCGCAGACCCACAGTACACCTTCGTTCAATCCATCTTCCGTGATATTTTGTATACCAGCCTGCCGTTCGAGCGTCGCCGTGAATTGCACATCAAAATGGCTGAACACATCAAATCCCCGCCCAGCCAGAAACGCCAGGTGCGCGACAAAATCTCATTCTTCCTCGATGAAGGCGTGGCATCCAACCCACTTGGCGACCTGGAGCGGCTGGCTTACCATTACGAAATGTCTGAACAGTGGCTGGCAGCCGCCCGTGAACTGCTCGACAGCGCCCGAACAGTCAAATCCGCCGAACAAACCACCGTCGAGAGCTTTTACAGCCGCGCCCTCGCCTTGCTGGAGCATTACCCGCCCGAAAAAATCGACTCATCCATCGCGCTGGAAAAAATCCGCGCCTACATGGGCCTGGGCGATATCGCCCTGCTGCGCAGTGAATTGCCAAGCGCCTCTGCCGCCTTTGAATCTGCCGCCGCAATCCCCTGCGAAACCCTGCCGTCCGACCTATCCTTTGGCCTGGCAGCGCGGCGCGCCCTGGCGCTGCCATCGCAGGGCCGCCAGGCGCTGGCCGAAAAACAGCTCGCCACTTACATCGAACAGCACCCCGATTGCGAACTTTGGAAACTGCACGCCTTGCAGGCCTGGCATGCCTGGCGGGCCGGGCACAAAAGCGCGCAGTTGGTGGCAGCCTGCCAGGCAGAACTACCCGATTCTGGCTCAAAAGAGATCCGGCGGATGAAAGCACTCCTGGAAGATCTTGCCGGGAATTGGGAAACGGCTGCCGGACTTTTCCAGCGGCTGGAAGAACTTTCCAGCGCCGCCCTGGCACTGGTTCGCCGTGGCGATGCATTCCTGCGGCTGGAAGATTCACCCGCTGCTCGTCAGCACTACGAAATGGCTGCTGAAATTTGGCAAAAACTCGAATCGAACTGCGGCATAGCCCTGACGCACTACCGCCGCGCTGAATTACTCTGGCGCGAACAACACGATACCCGCCAGACCATCTCCATACTGGAAGAGTCACTTTCCGAACTGGAAAAATCCCCGCTCGCGCTGCAACCCGAACCTCGCGCAGTGGTGCAAAAAGCCCTGATGCGCATCAAAAGCCGCAAAGATATCCCCTGGGGTGACTGGCAGTGGCAGCCGCTTGAAGATCTTGCCCGCATTCATCTTTTACTGCCGATTTTCTAAAGGAGTTCCAATGACAAACTACGTCTCACTGCTCAAAAACAATCGCATTTTTTCCCCTCTACCCGATGAAATGCTCGAAACAGTGGCTGCCGGCCTCCAAACACGCAGTTTGCGCGCCGGAGAAGTACTTTTTCATTACCAGGCCCCTGGCAACGAGATGATTCTGGTGGAAGATGGCAAAATCGCCATCTACATGCCTGAACCAGAACATCCAGAATCTGGGCAAGCCATCCGCATCTTCCAACCGGGCAGTATCCTGGGCGAAATGGCGCTCATTGATGGTGGTCTGCGCTCCACCAGCGCTCGCGCTGAAACCGACGTCACCATTGCCACACTCGATGCGGCCACCTTCAGGCAACTGATTTCCAACCATACCGAAGTTGCCACGGGCGTAATGAGCGGTTTGAACGAGCGCATCCGTTACACCACCAGCTTCATCGAAGAGATCAGTAAATGGGTGCATCGCGTGGCTGAAGGCCAGTACCAGAACATCGAAATGCCCGTCAATGTCAAAGACGATTCCCTGGCCGCGCTGGCCGCCGATTTTGTCATGATGGCCTCCAACGTTCGCAAACGCGAAGAAACCTTGAAGCAAGAAATTGCCCAACTGCGTATTGTGATCGACGAGAAGAAACGCAACGAGGAAGCCAGCCAGATCACCCAGAGCGAGTTCTTCTCCAGCCTGAAAGACAAACTTCGCGCCATGCGCAGCAATGAAGACGATGATGACTAATCGCCACCTGACAGCAACTTAACACTTTTGCATACTGCGGCGCTAAATAAACCCTTTTATTTGGAGTGCTTCGACTAATATTACGACAGAATCAATCCAAGATAAGAGGAACCATGAAAAACTTAACCGTGCAAACAAATAAGGTTCAAAAACAGAGCATCGTGATCCTGATGCTGGCAGTGTTTTCAATAGCTTTCCTTTCTGCTTGCGCAAATACGATCGATGGTGGCTTGGGAGGTGCAAGCGGTGTTGGTGGACAGGAATCCATTCTTCCCCAAGATGCAACCGCCACCCCCACCAGTGTGAATGAGAACCCTGCCCCTACTGCCACAGTGGCCCCCATGCCCACTGATCCGCCAACCCCTGTTCCCACCGAAGTGATTGCACCCACCGGACTGGTTGCCTACATCCTGAAACAAAATGGACAATCGGATTTGCTGGTGGTAGATGCTGGCACAGGCGTCACCACCCAGATTACCGCAGATGGCGCCATGAAAACCAACCTGGCCTGGTCACCAGATGGCCGCTACCTGGCTTTTGCTGCCAACTTCAAAGATAACTGGGACCTGTATGTGTACGATACCACTACCGCCGCTGTTTCTCGCCTGACAGATGACCCTGCCAAAGATGGCTGGCCCAGCTGGTCTCCTGACAGCCGCGCCCTGGCGTTTGAAACCTACCGTGATGGCAATTTTGAACTCTATCGCATCGATGTCGATGGCAGCAACCTGGCTCGCCTGACAGACAACCCCAACGGAGATACCTACCCGGTCTGGTCACCCGATGGACAGTGGATCGTCTTTACATCCAATCGTGATGGCAATGCCGCCATTTATCGTATGGATAGCATGGGCGGCAACGTGACGCCCCTGACCAGCCAGATCACCGCAGATGCCAGCCCGGCCTACTCACCGGATGGACAGTGGATTGCCTTCACATCCTGGCGCGATGGCACCGCTGAAATCTACCGCATGATGGCTGATGGCAGCAACCCCCAACGCCTGACCAATAACGGTGTTCGTGATGACTTCCCGGCCTTTTCACCTGATGGCAGCAAGATTGTCTACGTCTCAGGCGAAAGAATTACCGAAGACATTATCGTAATGAATGCCGATGGCAGTATGCCTATCACGCTGGTTGCCGAATCAGGTTTCGATGGCGGCCCAACCTGGTCACGCGATAGTCTCTTCCTCTCCTTCCAGAGCAACCGCAGCAAGATGAACGAGGTGTATGTGGTGAGTGTTAACGGCCAGCTTGTTGGCAAAATCTCACTGGCAGGGCAGGATGCTTCTGAGCCGGTCTGGAGATAGTAAACACAAGTTCTTCTGCAATAAAAAAGCGCGCACCGTTCAGTGCGCGCTTTTTTATTGCAGAAGGATTTACTTCAAGGTGAATTTTATATTACCAGCTGCGGCAGCGCTGCCTTTGTATTGGGGGTTGGGGCTCAGGGTCAGGTTGGTGGCTGTCAATTCCGCAACCTGGTAAGGGCCGCTGGTAACGAGGTCGCTGGACACGCTGCTGTATCCACCTGCCGCGATCTGCTCGGTTTTGAGAATGCCAAAGGCCGGATCGGCCAAAAGGGTCAGCAAGTTTGGTTCAGGGCGGTTGAGGTGGATGATGATGGTGGAAACATCCACTTTTTGTATGCCATCCACCGGGGAGAGCGGACGCCCTTCTGCATCTTTGTCGCCCAGGAAGCCCAGGAAAGCTTTTTTCCAGTTGGCGTAATCGCCAGTGCCGCGCAAGGGGCTTTGCGGGTCGAACCAGCGATTGAAATTATCCACGATAACATCGGGTGTGATGGCCGCGCCATCGTTGAAGGCGGCATCTGTACGGATGGTGAAGATATAGTCAAGCGTGTCATCAGAAACCACCCAGGAAGCCGCCAGGGCGGGCTGGGGCTGGCCGCTGGCATCCAGGCTGACCAATCCCTGGTAAAGATAACCGCTGACTTTGAGTGAGTCGGCGTCGGTTGCCAGGGCCGGGTCAAGCATCAGGTTGGCGCTGATTTCGGGCAGCACCTCTGCTGTTGGGGGGGGCGGGGCCATGGTGGGGGTCGCCAGGGGGGCCTGGGTGGCCGGGATTTCTGTCGGTGGTGGGGCGACGGGTACATCAGTTGCTTGCGGAGCCTGTGGTTGGCAGCCTGTGGCAAGGAATACAAAAATCATCATAAGGATGATAAAGCGGGAAGTAATTCGGTACTGTTTCATAGGGCGGCCTCCAACCGCTACATAATGGGGAGCTTGCAGACCTTCGAGCCTTGAGGATGATATTTTTTTTCATCCTTTGCAGCCGGAAGAATAAGTTACAAGTATCGATCGGGCGTAACTTATCGTTTGGTTTAATTATATAATACTATTAGTGTGCTACATTTCTCAAGATGAGAAAGTTTTGTTATCTGTTCTCTGGACTACTCAAAATTAGTTTGAAGTAGTTCAGAGTTTAATTTTTTAGCTGATCAAGTTTCTTGGCTGAGTTGCCTGGCCTTCATTCCCACCCAATAGTTTTGATAAGTGGTGGGGCCATCGTTTCGACCCTTTTTTCTGCTAACTCACGACTAATATTATGAAACTTCGAGAATCGAACTTCTCTACCATGAGTGATGAAGATCTGGTGTATTCAGCCCAGACCGGAAGGCAAGATGCTTTTGCTGTTTTGTATGAACGGTTTTTGCCGGTTGTGTATGCCAGGGTGCGATTCAAAATTCCAGAAAACGATGTGGAAGATGTAACCCAGGAAGTTTTCATCGCTGTTTTGAGATCGCTCAACAATTTTAAGGGCAACTCAAAATTTGGCACCTGGATCAGAACTATTACTAATCGAAAAATCGTTGATTATTACCGCTCCAGCAGCGCCGCATCGCTCGAACAGGATGATCTCGATACCGTCACTACGCACAATCCTGCTGACCACAGAGAATCAGCGATTAATCAGGATGAGCTGGTAAGCGTTCGTCATGCGCTCAGTAAACTGCCACAAAATTATCAAGATATCCTGATGATGCGTTTTGTGGATGGCCTGCCCTTCAACGAAATCGCGCGGCAAAGCGGGCTATCACTGGAAGCGACAAAATCCCTCTTCCGACGCTCGGTGACTGCCCTCGCCGAAAAAATGGAGGAGGATCATGGATAACTCATTCAACCATGAAGCCCGGGAACTGGATGACCTGCTGGCCGGGTTCTCAGACAAGGCACTGACAGGCAGCGATATGATGGCAACCAAACCTTTGGCTAAATATGATGAACTGGAGAAGCTGCAAAAAACTGTTTTGCAGTTACAGTCAGCTGTAAAGGCTGCCCAGCCCAATCCCGTCACCAGCGCGCGCATTCGTCAGAACCTGATGGAAGAGTGGCAGAAAAACATGCCGCCCAAACCATCTGCCCTGAAACGTTTTATCGCTTTTTGGAATTTACCCCGCTTGGCGCTGGTTGGAAGTGTTGTGGCTGTGCTGGCACTGTTTGTTTCGAACAAGCTGGATTTGCCTGGTGCAGATGAATTATCAGGTTCGGCAGGCGGGGCCACCCCTGCTGCTGCCGTAACAGGTAACGGATCGATGTTCCTTATTTTGATCGTTTTTGGCATTATTGCAATCTCGCTTTTCACCTGGTTTATTCGTCGCCGTTAGCGACCAATGGAGATACATATGAAAACCAAAAGCCCCTTCTCTCGTTTATTCAATCTTATTTCGCTGGTTATGATCCTGTCTATGGTCATGGCAGCCTGTGCGGCTCCATCCGGTGACCAGTTTGCTGGTTCAGGTGGTGTCGGCGCAAACAAAATTAAACTGTGCCATGCCACTGGCAGCGCCACCAACCCCTACGTGGAAATCACCGTGGATGACAACGCCACCAAAGATGGCCATGGCAACCACAAAGACGACATCATCCCCGCCCCGGCTGGTGGCTGCCCCAAAGGTGCAACCAACACCCCCGAGCCTCCCACTGCCACCCCGGTGGATCCCACTGCCACTCCGATTGACCCGAGCGTTACCCCGGTGGATCCCACTGCCACCCCGATCGAACCGAGCTCCACTCCAGAACCCACCAATACTCCAACCGGCACCCCGGCTCCCTCTGCCACCCCAACGAATACGCCTAAGCCCACCCAACCTGTCGAGCCAGTAGCCCCCGCCCCCGCAGACCTGCCCTGCATCCAATGCCTTATCTTCCACACTTTCCGTGATAACAACCTGGAAATCTACCGCCTGGACGGTGTCGAAGGTCAGTCCAATGCCAAACTGTACAACCTGTCCAAGAGTGATGCTGTAGACAGCCGCCCCAGCCGCGCCCCGAATGACACTCGCATCGTTTTCCAGAGCAACCGCAACGGCAACGTGGAACTCTACACTACCGATATGTTTGGCAACAAAAGCCCTGTGCGCCTGACCACTTCCCGGTCAAACAATACAACCCCGATGTATGGCCCTGACGCGCAAACCATCGTCTTCCAAAGCGATCGCAACGGTAACATTGATCTGTTCACGATCAGTGATGTTACAGGCGCCGAACGCCAGATCACCAACAGCCCGGCAGATGATGTCAACCCGTTCTACTCCCCCGACCTGAAGTGGCTTGTCTTCCAGAGCAACCGCAATAACAACTGGGATATCTTTATCCTGAACACCGCGACCGGTAACGAATACCAGCTGACAAACTCTTCGGCCAACGAAATGTTCCCGGCCTGGTCGCCCAATGGCAAACAGGTAGCCTTCATCTCTGACACAAACGGCGGCTCTGACCTGTATATCATCGATGTGAGTGGCACCAACCTGAAGCGCATCACGACTGATGGCAAAACCATCAATGCAGTCTGGTCGCCCGAAGGTAATCGCATCGCCTATCAGTCAGAACGCAATGGTAACCTGGATATCTACAGTTACGATCTTCTCACCAGCAAAGAATACCGTGTCACCGACTTCGCTGGCCCTGACTCTGGCCCGACCTGGGACTGCTCTGGCTCAATGCTGGCCTTTACCTCCACCCGCGATGGCGACCCGAACATCCTACAGGTTTCCTGGCAAGGCGGCACAGCCAGCAACATGACCATTGATCCATCCACCGATAAATGGTCACAGTGGCGGCCATCCAACGACGTGTCCAGCACTGGCTACTAAATATCCACCTTCAAAGTTTAGCTCTCCGGCAGGCAACCCTGCCGGAGAGCTTTTTTATCTGACCTCGGCAAAACGGGTTCTGCTACCAAACCCAGAAAAATAGATAAAAAGTACCCCTTTGCATATTCCATGAATCGATGTAATGTATTCCCTGGTTGCCCGACCTTACATAAATGTTAGGTGCGGCAATTCAACCCTTTTTGCGTAGAATTCACGACTAATAGTTTAGAAAGATTTTTTTTAGATAGTTTTCCAAGCCATTGGAGCTATTCGGCCAATAGGCTCTCACTTGAATCGCCCAATCCCTCTTCCGGCATTCGGTGGCCACTAACGCAAAAAGTCGTGGAGAAGTCAGATGGATAACTCAACGGAGCGTGAAACTCGGGAACTGGATAATCAGCTTGCCGATTTCGCAGACAAGGCTATATCAGGTCATCCCTTGAGGGCTGAACAGATTTCGATTGATCAGGATGATATGGCGAAGCTGCAAAAAACGGTTGTTCAGGTGAGCTTAGCTGCACAAGCCGCCCAGCCAGATTCCGCTGCCAGTGCCCGCATTCGCCAGAGATTGATGGTTGAATGGCAGAAAAATCACCAGCCAGAACCATCCGCGTTCAAGCGTATCAGCGTTTTTTGGAGTTCATCCAGGCTGGTTCTTTTTGCCAGTGTTGTGGTGGTATTACTTGTCGGCATCTTTTTATCAATTCCTGCTTCAGGCGACTCAAACTCCCTGGCAGGGGCGGCCCAAGGTTCAATAACTGGGTGGCCGTTTTTAGGTATTATTAGTATTGTGGTCATTGTTATAACGATTGTGTTCTGGATTAATCGTCGTCATTAACGATAAATGGAGGCACTATGAAAGCAAAAACAAGTTTGAGTAAATTATCGAATATCCTTTCCATCCTCGTCATTCTATCGATGTTGCTATCTGCCTGTGATGTTTCCGGTGCAGGACTCGCTGGTTCTTCCGGTGCCGGTGGTGGAAATGATCAAACGCCTGAGGCAACTGCTGAAGGAAAGCCTGGCAAGGATCAAAAATCAACGGAGGAATCTCCGACCGAAGTGCCACCGACCGAAGCGCCACCACCGACCGAAGTGCCACCGACCGAAGCGCCACCACCGACTGAAGTGCCACCAACTGAAGTGCCACCAACTGAAGTGCCACCGACTGAAGTGCCATCAACAGGAGAAACCCCTACTGAAGAACCTGCATCCGCAACCCCGAAACCCACAGATACCACAACCTCGGGCGGTAGCGGTTCTCCGAGCGCGACTCCTGATGATAGTGGGTGGGATAAATCATCCATATCTGTGAACGGAACCTGCGATAGGGATACTGGCAAGGTTGTTTTCACGATCACCAATGGCGGCTCAAAAATGACTGGCTCCACCACCTGGACCGCATCTGCGCCTGGTATTACTCTTAACCCTTCCAGTGGATCATTCTCTCTTGCAGAAAAGGGCTCAACCACGGTTTCGTTTGGGCCGTATCCTGGTGTAAAAATCTCCATTGTGGTGAATCAGCGTCCTGGGCACCCAGGCACTGGCGAAGCTAAGGCGGATGCTACTTGTTCAGCCTCCACCTCTACTCCCGCAGCTTCTGCGTCTCCTACAAAAACTGTAACATCAACAGCGTCTGCAACCAACACCCCGACCAATACGGCAACCAATACGCCAACCAACACCCCGACCAATACGGCTACCAACACGCCAACCAAAACAGTCACCACCACAGTCACCCCGACGAATACGCCGACCAATACAGCTACCAATACTCCCACCAACACCGCCACCAATACAGCGACCTCCACCCCCACCAATACTCCCACCAACACCGCGACGGCTACATTAACGCCGACACCGCGGAAGGTCACCATTTGTCATCACACCGACAGTGCGACCAACCCGGTGGAGATAATCACGGTGGATGTGAATGCAGCTTTTGGCAACTCGCGCGGGGCACATTTCAATGCCCAGGGCAATCCCCAGCACGTTGGTCAGTGGGGCCAGGGCGACTTTGTGATCGGCCCGGTGCCGGCAGAGTACCCGAACGTTCCGACGGGCAGCGCCAATGACTGCGTGCCTCCGACCGAAACGCCA
>CAIJPN010000101.1 GCA_903822545.1 uncultured Anaerolineae bacterium
CCCGCCCTCCCCGCCAATGGGTAACCTTTTACACTGCGCACGTGGAGTTTGCCCCTACTTGAGAGTTCGCCCCGCCAGGCGAACTCTCTGCATTTAATAAGGCAAACGCTATGTGGAGTGGAAAAAATGGTGATGAGTGGAGATGGGGCAATGGTACCTACCGCTCTTACATGGCGAGTGGGCGGAAGTAAAAACTGTGGGTGAGATTGGTCAAGCAATTTGGGGCAATGAAAAGAACTTGGCTTATTTGAGAAAGCGAGAAATCCAAATGCAATACCCGGATTTTCTGCAAGCTGGTTGGCCGATTGCCAGTAGCATCGTGGAAAGTGCCAATAAAATGGTAGTTGAAGCTCGATTAAAAGGCTCAGGAATGCATTGGGAACGGGCTAATGTTGACCCGATGCTGGCTTTACGCAACAGTATTTGCAGTGACCGATGGAGTGAAGACTGGCCACAAATAGTAAAACGATTACGCTCTCAGAAAACACTGCAACAAAAGCAATTACGCGACAAGCATCGCCAGGAAAAACTACCTGCTACGCCGATAGTGCCAGTATCTTTACCAAAAAACAAACGTGCAAGCCTGATCCTGAAATAACTGAGCCACCTGCTCAGCCAGAAGTGACTACCAAACCCAAAACTCAGCGGCCTGCTTCAAACCATCCCTGGCGGCATTCGCCGGTTGGACGGGCGCTCTATTCACCACAGCCCATTTCAAAAAATTGAAACACACCCGGTCACCCATCCCCGCTACGAGCAGGGAAATGCCTTTTATATCGGAATGCGGTTCTCAGCGGATGCCATGTTCACGCTGGTGAAGCGGGTGACGGCCGAGGCCGGTAGCCAGCCCGCTTTGGCGGTTCCATCCGAGGTGGATGGTCATTTCCAAAGAAAGCAAAGATAAAATATACCTGTGCATTCTCAATCACCTGCCCGAAACGGTGACGGTGGATGTGGCTGGTACCGTTTCGGGCAGGTGAACCCGGTCATTGATCCGCTCAGTGGCGGTTTGTGGAGCTGTAATGGAAAAAGAGTTCGTTTTGGGAGAGCAGTTTGCGCCTGATGCCCCGGCTTTTGCGGCGCTGATGTTGGCCGAATCTAATCGGATGTGGTCGAGCGGTGGCTGGAAGCCAGAAACACGGCGCGGTGGCGTGACGGTGGAGTCGAAGTCGGTGGCTGGGCCGTTTGCGGGCGCGGGTATTTTGGTGATGCGCAGCGCGGGGCTGGTGCGCGCCGAGCCGCAGGTGGCGTTCGATTTCCTGGTCTCGCCACAGGGTTATGCGGTGCTCGACCCGGTCAGCAACCCCGAAGACCACAAGCTCCCTCCGCTGGAAGTGTATGACTGGCAGCCTGGCTGTCGTTTGGAAGCAGCGATTGCCACAGTAAAAATGCCCTTTTCACCTTTGCGCGAGTTCGTGGTGCTGAACGCCATTCACCCCGGCGAGCGGATTTTTGCATCGAAGTCGATTTTGCACCCCGGCCGCCCCGGCGCGAGTAAGTTTTACCGGGTGGATGGTGAACATCCCGGGTCGGGTGTGGCGAAAATCAACCGGGCGCTGAATACGATGGCGATTCGCTGTGACGCAGCGCCCGGCGGAACAAACCTGCTCTGCCTGAATTATCTTGATATGGGGCTGGGGGATATGCCCTGGCTGTATAACTTCATCAACCGCAACTTTTTTGCGCCGCTGTATCGAAGGTTGGAGAAGAAGCTGGCGGGCAGGTAGGAAACCACGAGGACTCGATGTCTTTGTGGTGGTTTTTGAGAGGATGTCGTGGAAACGTATGAAATACCGCCTGCCCAACCCCACATCGTTCGACTCGCCGCAGCTTATCCCCGTGACCGATGCCTGGCGGGCGCTGGGGCTGCTCCGCGAACTGGCTGGGCAGTATGGCGTGGACAAAAACAAGGTTGGCCTGCTCGAGTTCTCGGCGGGAATTCACCTGGCAACCGTCGCCAGTCTGTGGAAGCCCGCCTCCGCCGATGAGCGCCCTAATTTTCCCGGGTTGATGTACGGCACAACCAATCTTTCGGTTGAAAACATCCAATGGCTCGAAGAAAGCCTGTATTTCTGCCAAATGCCCCCGGCCTTCCTGGCGCATGCTTCCGATGACGCTGTTTGCTACATCGAAGAAAGCACCCTTTACGCCCAAAAACTGTTCGAAAACCATGCGTCAGTTGAAATGCACCTGTTCCCCAGGGGCGGACACATCTTCGGCCTGGGCCGCGCCGAAGATGGTACCAATCAGTGGCCGGGGCTGTTCATCAACTTGCTGAAACGATTGGGAGAAGCCAAGGCTAACTGACCTGTGCTTCCCGGTTGCTGACCTCGTTCAGGTAAGCAATCAGTGCATTAATTGAGCGGTCGAGCGTGTCGGTTGATTTTTCCACTCCAAATAATACGGATGAGCCGATCATGCCCGAGAAAATCATCTCGGTAGCCATCTGGGTATCCACGTTTTGCTTGAGTTCCCCTGCGGCTTTGGCTTCCTCCAGGAAACCCTGGATCATCCTTTTCAGCCCGACAAAACCTTTATTGACTTCCTGCATCAGTTGGGGATACTGGTCATCCAGTTCAACCGAAAAGGTGATGAAAATGCAGCCGCCGGGGAAATTTTCAGCGTCTTTCAGGTAACGATCGCGGTAGTTTTCCAAAATCCGGTTGACTTTTTCCAGCGGACTTTGAAGTTCATTCAGACCATACAGCACGCGCGCGCGCCACATCTTCTGGGCCTGGGTCAGGGCAGCGAAAAACAGGTGTTCCTTGCTGGCAAAATGATTGTAAAACCCGCCTTTTGACGATCCAACCGAATCGATAATCTCGTTGACGCCTGTATTCACAAACCCCTTAAGGGAGAACAATTTCATCGATTCCAGGATGATTTCTTCTTTGAGCGACATGGGCGGACTCCTGTAAGCTGTGTTTCGTAAGTTGGCAAATTATAACTACTTTTTCGCCTACGAATCAGATAAATTAGGGTATAATGCTGATAATACAGACCGACCGGTCTGTATTGCGGTAAGATTATACTACATCTTGAGCCAGGGTGTCATTGTCCCCAAAAAGCATCTTCTGACCAAATTTTTGTGTGGAGGAGGTGATATTCGGAACGATTTGTGGTTGTTGCGGCAAGTATTTGTTCCCGTCAATTAGAACCCCAAGGATGAGTACCGATGTTTCACAAAAAAATTTGCATGGATAGTGACTCTTTTGCTCGCATTGGCCGTTATATTGTCCGCCTGCGGCCCGGCAGCCACCCAGGCTCCCGTCGCCGCCACTGAAGCCCCGGCGGCAACTGATGCGCCCGCACCTGCAACCGAAGCCCCGGCAGCAGAGACGCGCGGCGTGCTGAAATACAATGCCGGTCTGGATTATGGTGGGAAAGAAAACCTTGATTTTACAGACCCGGCCCGCTTCTATCCGCTGATTGCCCTGCTGTTCGACCGTCTGACTGAGCCGACAGGCAATACAATGGCGCCCGCCCCCTCCCTGGCAGAATCATGGGAAGCCAACGACAAAGGCGATGTGTGGACTTTCCACCTGCGCAAGGATGTCAAGTTCCACGATGGCAAGCCGCTTACCTCTGCGGATGTGGCGTATTCGGTTAACCACTGGAAAAGCGGTGAAAAGTCTGTTTTGGCCAGCACCTTCGGCGCAGTAGATACAGTGGAAACCCCGGATGATTACACGGTCGTTTTCAAACTGACCGCCCCGAACTTTGAGTTCCCCCAACTGACCATGGATTATCGCGCCCGCATCGTGCAAAAAGATGCCTTCCCCGGTGTTTTAACCAGTGGCATCGGCTCCGGCCCGTTCAAGCTGGAAAAGCTGGATGTGCAGGGGGTGACCAACGTGGTCGCCAACGATGATTACTGGGGCGGGAAACCCGGCCTGGCTGGCATTGAAATCTATACCATTGCAGATGTCCAGGCCAGCCTGCAGGCACTCCAGTCCGGGCAGATTGACTTTGGACAGGTGACGCTGGCTGAGTCGAAGCTGTTCGATGGCAACGCCGACTATGTGGTTACGCAAATCCCCTCCGGTAATTGGTCGGGCTTTGTCATGCGCACTGATATCGAACCGTTCAACAAAGCAGCGTTGCGCCAGGCCATGCGTATGGTGGTTGACCGCCAGGCCATGATGGATTTGGTTTTGGGTGGTGCGGGAACCATCTCCTGCGATACCGCTGTCATGCCCGGCGACCCCTACCAGCTGGCAGATTGCCCGGATGGTGGACAGGACATTGAAGGGGCGAAGGCGAAACTGGCCGAAGCCGGATACCCCAACGGGTTTGAAATCGACCTGTACACATCCGACATGGTTGCCGAATGGAACCAGATGGCCGAAATCTACCAGCAGCAGGCTTCGCTGGCCGGGATTAAAGTCAACCTGGTCACTGCCCCGGCGGCTGGGTTCTACACTGACACCTGGATGGTCAAGCCTTTTGTGATGACCAATTGGAACGAACGCTCGGCGGTGCAGGCGCTCAATGAAATCTATCGCGGCGGCTCGTGGAACGAAACCTACTGGAATGTACCAGATTTCGACGCGCTGCTCGACAAGGGTGCATCCGACCCGAATGCAGATGCCCGCAAACAGGCTTATATGGATGCCCAGCAGATGCTCCACGAAGAGGGCGGCGCCATCATCCCGTTCTTTGTCAACGTTATCCGTGTCCGGAAAGCTTGCGTAAACAACATCCCGGATATGGGGTTAATGTATATGGTATGGACTGGCATCACCAAGGATGCCGATTGTAAATAGTTGGTTCGCTAATCGCCCTCGCCCCAAACCTCCCCCTTCGGGGGAAGGGGGACAAAAAACCCCTCTCCCACCGGGAGAGGGGCAGGGGTGAGGGACCAAGGTGCAGAACTGTTTGCCGTCGCGGCAAAAGAACAGGAGAAATCGAGTGCTGACCCTGATTTTCCGCCGTCTTGATCCTACATTGGCAACCATTTTCATCATCTTGTTGATCATCTTTTTCGGCGTGGAGGCCCTGCCCGGCGCTGCAGCGACGGCCTACCTCGGCCAGCTCGCCACTCCTGAGAGCCTGAAAGCCCTGCGCGCAGAGTTTGGGCTGGATCAATCGCCTGTCGAGCGGTATGCCGTCTGGTTGGGCGGCGCGCTGCGCGGGGATTTTGGGGATTCCATGTCGAAGAAAAAGCCGGTCACCGGGTTGATTGGCAACCGCTTCCGCAATACGGTTGTCCTGTCGATTGCGGCTTCGCTTTTGCCATCCCGCTGGCGATTGTATTGGGGGTAATTGCCGGCCTGACCCGCGACAAATGGCCGGATATTGTCATTTCGCTGGCGGCCATCATCGGGATGACGCTGCCAGGATTCGTGACAGCCACCGTGCTGATTTATGTTTTCGCCATCAAACTGGCCTGGTTCCCGGCGGTGACTCTGATCCCCACCGATGCGCCAATCAGCAAACTACTCCCGAACATCGTCCTGCCGATCATCACCCTGACCCTCATCATGGTTGCCCACATCCTGCGGCTGGTGCGCACCAACATGATCGATGTGATGTCCAGCGATTACGTGCAGATGGCGCGGCTCAAGGGCGAACCGGCCATGCTGGTGCTGGACGAGCCTACCACCGGCCTGGGTGTAACCACCCAGGCGCACATCCTGAAGCTGCTGCGCGAGATCGTCTCGAAGCTCGGCACCGCCATGATGTACATCAGCCACGATATGGGCGTGATTGCGCGCGTCAGCGACCGCGTGGCGCTGCTGTACGCCGGCGAAATTGTGGAAGACGCCACCGCCGCCGAGATGTTCAAATCGCCTGCCCACCCCTACGCGCGCGGGCTGCTGGCTTCCATCCCGCGCCTGTCGCTGGCGGGCATCCCCAGCTCGATTCCCGGCTCGCTGCCCGGCTGTTCCTTTGCGCCGCGCTGCCCGTTTGCCGAAGAAACCTGCGCCAGCCAGCCGCCGGAACTGGCAACCATGCCGGGCAAGCCCGCCTGGTGCGCTGTCACCACTGGCAAAAAGCCATCGCCACCGATTTCAGCCAGGAGTTGAAAGCCGTTTTCCACGCAGTAGAGCACAAAACCATCGACAATCCCGCCATCGAACTCGAGAACGTGGAAATTTCCTATCACCAGCCCGGTTTTATCGAGCGGATGAGAAACCTCCAGCCGCCGCCCGCCACCGTCAGCGGGATCACGCTGTCGGTGCAGCGCGGCGAGACGCTGGCTTTGGTGGGATCATTACGAAGACTCGCTCCTCAGCCTGACCGACCCGCTCAGCCAGTACCTCCCGGCCTTCGCGGATGTCCAAGTCTGGGGCGCGGAGGGCCGCCTCGAAGCCCCGCGCCGCCCCCCCATCACCATCCAGGATGTGCTGCGCCACACCGCCGGGCTGAGTTACGGCGGCTACGCCGAATCGGGTTCACCGGTGGACAAACTCTACGACGAGTCCGGCATTTTTAGCAACAAAATCACCAGCGCCGAAGCCATTGCGCGCCTTGCCAGCCTGCCGCTCAGGTTCCACCCCGGCGAAAAATGGCATTACAGCGTTGCCACCGATGTCGCCGGGTATCTTGTGGAAGTATTCTCCGGCCAGACACTGGCAGATTTCATGCAGGGAAGGATTTTTTTTCCGCGCTGGGGATGGTAGATACGGCCTTTGAGATTGCTCCCGCCAAACTGGGGCGATTCTGCACCTTATACGGTAAAACCCCCGAGAGCAATTTTGCCGTGCTCGACGGGCCGGATTCCAGCGAATACCTGCCCCCCGTCCCGATGCACTCCGGCGGCGCCGGGCTGGTTTCCACCACCGACGATTACCTGCGCTTCTGCCGCTTCATCCAGAACAAAGGCGAACTCGATGGCGTTCGGCTGCTGGGCCGCAAAACCGTCGAACTGATGACCAGCAACCACCTGCTTCCCAATCTCCTGCCCATCGCCTTTGAAGGCGCCGTCCCGATGTTTGGAACCGGCTTTGGGCTGGGATTCAGCGTCAACATTGCTATCGCCCAAAACGGGGTTATGGGTTCCGTGGGCCACCACGGCTGGGGCGGCTATGCCGAGACCTATTTTTGGATCGACCCGCAGGAAGAACTCATTGCCATCCTGATGACGCAGTATCTCCCCTCCCAGACCTACCCCATCCGCAAAGAATTCAGGACAGCGGTGTACCAGGCGCTTGAATAGACCGTAGACGGTGGATGGTCAACGGTCTGTCGTCCACCGTCAAAAAAGGTATCTATCATGGAACAAACCGAGAAAAAAACAGTCTCCAACAAGAAACCCAACCTGTACAGTTACCGCATCCGCAAATCTCCGTACTACGAAGCGACGCAGCGGTACGGGTGTAAATCCTACACCTCATATAACAACATGTACCTGCCGCTGGTCTACGAAGACCTGCTCAGCGACTACTGGGCGCTGAAAAACGATGTGACCCTGTGGGATGTAGGCTGCGAGCGCCAGGTGGAAATCACCGGGCCGGACGCCTTCCAGTTAATGCGCCGCCTGACCTGCCGCCACCTGGACAAATTCCAGGTGGGGCAGTGCTATTACGTGCCGCTGACCACCGAAACCGGCGGCATCCTCAACGACCCGGTAGCCCTGCGGCTGGCGGAAAACCATTTCTGGCGCTCGGTGGCCAACCGCGAAGTGCTGATCTGGGTGCGCGGATACGCCGCCGGGCTGGGTATGAACGTTACCGTCCGCGAGCCGGATGTCTCGCCACTGGCGGTGCAAGGCCCCAAATCCTTCGACCTGATGGCCGATTTGCTCGGCGATTGGGTGCGCACGCTGAAATATTTCTGGTTCAAGGAAACCAGCCTGAACGGCATCCCGTCTGTGCTGGCGCGCACCGGCTGGAGCAAACAGGGCGGCTACGAACTCTTGTCGGCCTGGAAAAGTTTGTTGAGCTGGAGCAGGAGCTCGATTTCATCGGCAAGGGTGTGCTCAAGAAAATCAAGGCCGAAGGCATCCAGCGCAAACTCGTCGGCCTGATTCTGCACGGTGAGCCGCTCAGCCAGACCGCTGAATTCTGGACGGTTGAAGCGGGCGGACAGCCGGTTGGAACCATCTCCAGCGCGGTGTATTCGCCCGATTTGCAGAAAAATCTCGCTTACGGCATGATCCCCATCGAATATTCGGCCGTCGGCACCGAGCTGGTGGTTGACCTGGGCGAGATGAAAGTCAAGGCAACAGTCACAGCCCTGCCGTTTATCGACAACCGCAAGAAATATATGGCGGGGTTGTTGAAGTAAGTTATTGAATGTCATTGCGAGTCGCACTGAGCGGAGCCGCCGTTTAATGGGATCTTCCTGATTTTGATGTTTTTTGTGGTTTCACCGCTTCATCCGGTGATAACCCTTCGATACGGTGAGCGAAAGTCGAATCGTCAGGGCAGGCTCACCGGGCCAGATGGCAACGCCCTGTGAACTGGGCTAAAAAGTCCGATTTATCGGACGCTGTATGATAGCCCGGACGTTTACGCCCGGGCGAAGATGGCAAACCACAAATTCCGTTAGAACCAGGGGTTTTCCATGCGACAGGAGATTGCTTCGCCGCGAAAACCATGCGGCTCGCACGCGTGCCTGCGCACGGCGCAGGCAATGACATCGATATACCAAACCAAAGGAGAAGGAAAAATGGACATAAAAGAATGGCGTATCCAGGGTGATTTTTTGATGAGCTGCAACTGCGACGTCTGGTGCCCGTGCGTGTTGTCGCTCGGCAAGGCCATGCCTACCTACACACACTGCCTGTCGTGGTGGGGAATCCACTGCGAGAAGGGCTACTACGGCGACACCATCCTCAACGGCCTGACCACCACCTTGCTACTGGAGACCCCCGGCCCCCTGGCCGAAGGCGGCTGGACGCTGGGCATCTACCTGGATGAGAATGGCAGCCCCGAAGCCCAGGAAGCCCTGACCAAAATCTTCCGCGGCCAGGCGGGCGGGCCGATTGGCGGTTCTCCATCATGATTGCCGAGTACCTGGGCAGCAAAGTCGCTCCCATCACCTTTGAAACCCGCCCCGACGGCTGGTACCTGGGCATTCCCAAAATCATCGACGGCTCCGTCTCCCCGGTGCTGGGTGCCGATAACGCGACCCCCGTCATGGCGATGAATACCGGCTATTGGGCTGGCGCTAACGTGACCGTCTCAAATGCCAATAAAAGCCGCATCCGCGACTGGGGGCGCAACTGGGATTTCTCTGGCCAAAGCGCCGAGTATGCCAAAGTCGATTGGAAAGGGCCGAAGTAGGAAGGCAGGGGGCGGGGGGGTAGGTCGGAGTTATCATTTTGTTATTAACCCTCAAAAGGAGAATTTCTCATGGCTGATATCTATCCCATCGGAACGCTTCCGCCGGTTGGCGAAGTTCCCAAGAAAATGTACGCACAGGTTATCCGCCAGAACCGCTTTGGCGATCCGCGCATCGCCTTCCAGATCGAAGAAGTGGATGTTCCCCCGCTCAAACCCCACGAAGTGCTGATTGGCACCATGGCGGCGGGCGTCAACTTCAACAACGTCTGGGCGGCGCGCGGCATCCCGATTGATGTGATTGGCATCCGCATGAAAGCGGGTGAACCGTATGATTTCCACATCGGGGGCAGTGATGTTTCGGGGATCGTCTATAAAGTCGGGGCGGAGGTGAGCAACGTCAAGGTTGGCGATGAAGTCATCGTCCAGCATGGCAATTGGGATCCGAACGACCCGTGGGTGAAATCCGGTAAAGACCCCATGCTCGCGCCCTCTGCCGGGATTTGGGGCTACAACACCAACTTCGGCTCTTTCGGCCAGTTCTGCGTGGCCCAGGCGCACGCCACCCTGCCCAAGGCCGCGCACCTGACCTGGGAAGAAGCCGCCGCGCCGACCCTGTGCGGCACGACCGCCTACCGCATGTTGCACGGCTGGAAGGAAAACGAAGTCCAGGCTGGCGATGTTGTGCTGGTGTGGGGCGGTTCGGGCGGGGTTGGTTCGCAGGCGATCCAGATTGCCAGGGTGGCTGGCGCCAAAGTGGTGGCCGTCGTCGCGGATGATGAGCGCGGCGAGTACTGCAAAAAACTCGGCGCGGTGGGCTATATCAACCGCAAGAAGTTCAACCACTGGGGCATCCCTCCGCACTGGAAAGATGATTCCAGGCAGAAGGAATGGATGGCGGGCGCGCGAGTCTTCGGCAAGGCTATCTGGGATGTTTTGGGCGAAAAACGCAGCCCGAATATCGTGGTCGAACATCCCGGCGAAGCCACCATCCCGACCAGCATCTTTGTCTGCGAGACGGGCGGCATGGTGGTGATTTGCGCCGGCACGACCGGGTATTCCGCTACCGTTGACCTGCGCTATCACTGGGTGCGCCAGAAGCGCCTCCAGGGTTCGCACGGCTCCAACGACGAGCAGGCGATTGCCTACAACAACCTTGTCCGCGCAGGGAAAATTGACCCCTGTATGGGGCAGGTCTACACCTTCGACCAGGTCGGCCAGGCACACTACGATATGGAATCGGGCATGGATACGCTCGGCAACCGTGTCATCCTGGTTGGAACCCCGGAAAAAAGCCTGGGGCGCAAATAAATGACCAGTCTCAACCCCATCGCCGAAGCAGCCATCAAACGCGACCGGTCGATCGTCCTGTCGGGGTTGTATGTGCTTGTCGTTTTTGCGGCGGCCTATGTCATCAGCATGGCGCAGTCGGTCAACGAAGTGCCTGCCATGCTGATGCAGCACCAGCACGCTACCCACAGCGACAGCTTCCTGAGCCTGTTCGTCATGTGGACGGTGATGCAAATCGCCATGATGAGCCCGACCGCCGTGCCGATGATTTTGATGCACGTCAAAGTGCAGGTCAGCCGCTACCCCGGCCAGTCATTCATCCCCTGCACCACGATTTTCTTCCTGGGATACATCCTGGTCTGGACGGCCTTCAGCGCGGCCTTCGCTGCCCTGCAGATGTGGATGCAGTCCGTATCCCTGCTCACCCCGCAAATGGCAAGCGCCAACCCCTGGCTGGCGGGCGGCATCCTCGTTGCCGCTGGCCTTTTCCAGTTTTCCAAACTCAAGGAAGTCTGCCTGAACGGCTGCCGCTCTCCTGTAACCTATGTGATGCTCGAATGGCGCGAGGGCAAGACCGGCGCGCTGTTGATGGGGCTGAAACACGGCCTGCACTGCGTCGGCTGCTGCCGGGTTCTGATGGCGCTGCTCTTCGTCGCAGGCGTGATGAACCTGCTCTGGATGTCCATCCTCACCGCTTTCGTCCTGCGAAAAAGTGATGCCCCGGGGCGACCTTTTCGGGCGCATCGGCGGCGTGGCGATGATTCTCTGGGGCGTTGTCTTGATGGCGCTCCCTTTTGTAAGATAAAAATCTCCCTCACCCCTACCCCTCTCCCGCCGGGAGAGGGGGTAGGCTCCCTTCCCCCCTCGGGGGAAGGGCTGGGGATGAGGGTGTCTATGGTAAACCATGACCAACTCCCTCAACCGCCTCCTCAACCCCCGCACCATCGCCGTTTTTGGCGGCGCGATTTGCTACGCCACCGGCTTCACCGAATCGGGCGCGGAAGGCGCCGAACTCCAGCGCCAACTGCTCGAAGCCTCCGGGGAACTGCCGCTGGTTGGCCCGAACTGCTACGGGCTGGTCAACTTCGTCAGCGGCGCGGCACTCTGGCCCGACCAGCAGGGCGGCCAAAGGGTTGAAAAAGGCGTCGGCATCGTCACCCTGTCGTCGAACGTCGGTTTCAATCTCTCCATGCAGCGGCACGGGCTGCCCATCGCGTACATGATGTCGCTGGGCAACCGGCTCAAGTTCAACCTGCACGACGCCATTTACGCCCTCGCCCGCCAGGAGCAGGTCACGGAACTTGGGCTGTATCTCGAAACCCTGCCCGAGCCCGTCGCCTTCCAGGAGGCCGTCAACTTCGCCCGCAGCCTGGGCAAACCCATCGTCGCCATCAAGACCGGGCGCTCGGATGTCGCCAAGAAGATGGTCGTCTCGCACACCGCCTCGCTGGCCGGTTCCGACGCGCTGGCCAGCGCCCTGTTCGAACGGCTGGGCGTGGCGCGGGTTGATTCGCTCGAAGCGTTGATTGAAGCGTTGAAAATCCTGCATGTGCTCGGCCCGCTCCATGGTGGCAAAATCGCCGCCATGAGCACATCGGGCGGCGACCTGACCCTGCTGGCAGACGCCATGCCTGCCAACCTGTCCATGCCCGCGCTCTCGGCGGGTGCCGTAAAAAAAACTCCGCGCGGCGCATGAACGGGTGAACGCGGCCAACCCGCTCGATTACCAGATGTTCACCTGGGGCGATGAAGAAGGCAACGCGAAACTTTTCTCCGCGTTCCTGGCGGATGATTTTGATATGGCATTGTGCCTGCTCGACTACCCCCGCGCCGACAAATGCGATCAATCCACCTGGCTGGGGGCAGAGCGCGGCTTTGTCCGCGCCGTCAAGGAGACCAAGACCAGGGGCGCGGTGATGGCGACTTTCTCCGACACGGTGGATCAAACCGTTGCAGGGCGTTTAATGCAGGATGGCATCGTCCTGTTGGCCGGGATCGACGCCGGGCTGGCCGCCGTTAAAGCGGCTGTGGACATCGGCCAGGCTGGAGCGGACGCCCCGTCGCCTTGCCGCTGATTAAAGAGCCTGGTCAACCGCTGGAAGGCTCCCCCGCGTCCTCAACGAAGCCGCATCGAAGGCTTTTCTCGCCCAATACGGCATTCCCCTGCCCACCTCACGCATCGTTTCCAGCGCCGAAGAAGCCGTCGCCGTGGCGGAAGTGCTGGGCTACCCGGTGGTCGCCAAAGCCCTGGGCGTGGCGCACAAAACGGATGTCGGCGGGGTGAAACTCAACCTGCGCAGCGCCGATGAAGTTTCCGGGGCAGTCAGGGAAATGTTGGGGCTGGCGAAATCCTTCTTAATCGAAAAAATGGTGCGCGGCGTTGTGGCGGAACTGATCGCCGGCGTGGCGCGGAACGAGCAGTTTGGCCCGTACATCGTGATCGGCGGCGGTGGGATTCTTGTTGAGATGATGAAGGATAGCGCCTCGCTGTTATTGCCGACCACGAAAGCAGAAATTTTGCGGGCGTTGCATGGCTTGAAATGCGCGCCGCTGTTGAATGGCTTTCGCGGCGCGGCGCGCGGCAGGGGCTGGCCCTGTTGCAGGAAATCGGCTCGGAACATGATTTCCAAAAAGTGGATGTGACCGACCGGAAGAAGACCCAGGAGTGGGTCGATAGCGTGGTCCAGAAATACGGGCGGGCGGATGTCCTCATCAACAACGCTGGAATCCTGCGCGATGGGCTGTTCGTCAAGGTCAAAGATGGGGAACTGGTCAAACAGATGTCGGAGGAAGCCTTCGACCTGGTGATTTCGGTCAACCTGAAGGGCGTCTTCAACTGCGCCCAGGCGGTTGCCCCACAGATGATCAGCCAGGGCGGCGGCGTTATCCTGAATGCCTCGTCGGTGGTGGGCCTGGACGGGAATTATGGCCAGAGCAATTACGTGGCAACCAAAGCGGGTGTCATCGGTATGACCAAAGTGTGGGCGCGTGAGTTGGGCAGGAACAACATCCGGGTGAATGCGGTTGCGCCCGGTATGATCCTGACCGACATGCTGCTCTCAATGCCTAAAGAACAATTGGAGATGTTCAGTAAGAAGCCTGCCCTCAAACGATTAGGCGCGCCCGAGGATGTGGCAAACCTGTATGCCTTCCTGGCCTCCGACGATGCCAGCTACATCTCCGGCGAAGTCATTCGCGTTGACGGCGGCATTGTGATTGGAACGTAGCGTTCTCTGGCGAACCGCCAAGAGCGCGAAGTGGGCCGAGTTTCTTACCTTTGCGTTCTTTGCGGATTTGGCGGTTCGTATTTTCTGGATTTGCCGCTATGGACATTTTGGGAAAACTTCGAGATCGCCCGCGCTGGCTGGAAACTGCTTACCGTTTTGCTGACGCGATCTTCACGCGCCTTGACCCGCTCTTGCGGAAAGTGGGCTACTCCCGCGCCGATAGCTAACGTCACCGATGCCGCCGGGGCGAACTGCCACATGTCCAGTTGGGGTGCCTGTACGCTGCTGCACCAGGCCGGCTACGAAGTGGTCTTTCAGATGACCATCGGCGACCAGCCGCAGGCCAAGCGTGTGTTCGACTTGGATTCCATCCAGATGTTGCAAATGGCGAAAATCATGCGCGACGAGGGCATTTTCTTGAGCGGACGGCGGATTTTTGCGCCGCCCAGGCTGTTTCTGGGCGCGGCGGACAACCCGTTTGTGGAGCCGTTCCACTTCCGCCCACTGCGGCTGGCCAAGAAAATCGCGGCGGGGGCGGAGTTTATCCAGACGCAGTTCTGTTTTGATATCGACAGGCTGCGCCAGCACATGGAAAAGGTCTGGGCGTTGGGTCTGCATGAGAAATGCTATATCCTGGTTGGCATGGGCCCGCTCAGGTCGGAAAAAACTGCCGAGTTTTTGCAAAAAAGGTTCCGGGTGTGTCGATTCCTGGGGAAATTATCGAAAGGCTGAGGGAAACCCCCAATCCACAAAAAAAGGCCGAAGGCAGGAAAATCTGCATCGAAATTATCCAGCAAATTATGGAAATGAAAGGTGTGGCGGGTATCCATATGATGGCGTACCGTCAAGAGGAGACCGCCGCGGAAATTTTGGAAGCAGTGGGGTATCTACTCACGGGATAGTCAGGATCGGCAAGGAAGGTTTGCCACGCAAAGATTGGATAGCGTCAAACGCATTCAATCCATGTAGGGCAGCGGTATCAATTACCCTTGCGCCAGGATGATTGCACACAATTCTTCTCGACACAGGTGATCAAGCTCTTGCTGGCTCATGCATCAATCTTGCCAAAATTTATCCAGTACTTTCGGCTCTTGTGAGTAGATAAAATGTATAATAATTTTGTCTGCGGGTAAAAATTCATATTTCCCCGGCCCTATGATGAGTGTGAAGAATTCCACCCATGATTTACCCATCACCCATCTACATCGACACCCTTGCCAGCTACCTGCCGGCCTTGTTGCGAAAGCAGCTTGCCGAGAATCCGGTTCCACTTAACGCGCCGCGTACCGAGAGCTTCCAGGCGGCCTTTTTGTTTGGGGACATCTCTGGTTTCACCCCACTGACAGCCCGATTGACCCAAAAAGGCGAGGAGGGTGTTGAGGAACTGAGCCGCCTGCTCAACGGCTATTTCGATCGCCTGATCAACATCATCACCACGCACGGCGGCGACATCATCAAGTTCGCAGGTGATGCTGCGTTGGTCGTCTGGCCTGTGCGCGATGGCATGGAAATGGCCGTTCGGCGCGCTGCGCAATGTGCCCTGGTCATCCAGGCCGAGCTACACAATTACGAAACATTCGAAGGCGCGCGCCTGACGATGCGCATTGGCCTGGGCTGCGGCGAGATGTCCCTTTCGCAGTTGGGCGGCGTTTTTGGGCGATGGGAGGCCTTCGTCACCGGCCAGCCCATCCGCCAGGCAAGCATCGCCCAGGAACGCTGCCAGCCCGGCCAAATCATCCTTTCCCCGGTTTTTTGGGCAGCTTCTCCCGATGGGTTGCGGGTCGAACTGGTTGAAAAGGATGGGAAACAGGCTCTTCGCCTGCTGGAAGTTCTCCAGCCGCCTGAGCCACACCCCACCCAAATCCTGCCGCTGCCTCCCATCGCTGAAAACGCCGCCCGCGCCTTTGTTCCCGGCGCCATCTTACAGCGCCTGGCCTCCGGGCAGACATCCTTCCTGGCAGAATTGCGCCGCCTGACCGTGATCTTCGTCAACCTGCCCGACTTTGAACATCTCGACAACCTTCCCGCCGCCCAAACCCTGACAGAAACCCTGCAACGCGCCCTTTACCACTACGAAGGCAGCGTCAACCAGCTTTTGATGGATGACAAGGGTGGCACCACACTGGTCGCCGCACTCGGAATCCCGCCTTTCTCACACGAAAATGACCCCGTGCGTGGATTGCTGGCAGCGCGCGAAATTCAGGCCGGGCTTAAAGCGCGTGGCCTGCGCCACGCCATTGGCGTGACCACTGGCCATGTTTACTGCGGCGAACGAGGCAACGACCAGCGCCGTGAATACGCCCTGATCGGCGAGGTGGTTATCACTGCCGCGCGGCTGATGGTGGCCGTCTTGAAAGCCGGCGGAGATGATATTTATTGTGATGAAACCACCTGGCAGGCCGCCCAGAGCCATTTCGCGTTTGAAATCCTGACACCGATCATGGTCAAAGGCAGAACAGAACGGGTTGCCATCTACCGCCCGCTACATGAAAAATCCACCATCTTGCGCAGCCAAACTGAACTGATCGGGCGCGAAACTGAAAAAGACTTCATCAGCGATGCCCTGCAATCGCTACTGCGCGGCGAAATCCAGGGGCCGCTGGTCATTGAGGGCGAAGCCGGGATGGGAAAATCGCGCCTGGTCGAGGAAGTAAAACGCCAGGCCGAAGCCACCGGGCTGGCGTTTTACAGTGGCACGGGCGACGCCATCGAGCGCACCACTGCCTATCACGCCTGGCGCAGCGTTGTCCGGCAGGGATTTGGACTTTCCTCCACAGAAAGCCTCGAAGAGCAGCGCACCAGGGTGGAATCGGCCCTGCCCGAACAGTGGAAGCGCTATGCCCCCCTGCTCGACGCCATCCTGCCGCTCAATTTCCGCGAGACTGGCGCCACTTCGGTGCTCCGCCCCCAGGCCAGGCTGGATAAAACCCGCGAAATGTTCGAAGCCCTGCTGTGGATTCTCTGCTCCCGCGCTCCTGCCGTGCTGGTGATGGAAGACGCCCACTGGTTTGATACTGCATCCTGGAACGCCCTGACAACTGCCACCCGGCTTGGGCGCCAGCTGCCCCTGCTGGTGATTCTCACCACCCGCCCCTTGCCCGAACCTTACCCACCCGAATACGTTCGCCTGCTCGAAGAGCCTGGCTGCCGCCCTTTGCGCCTGGCCCCGCTTGAACCAACAGAAACCGCCGCATTGATCAGCCAGCAGCTGCAAATTATCCACATCGGCGTCCACCTGCGCGAGTTCATCCAGCAGCGCGCCGAAGGCAACCCGTTCTTCGTGGAGGAAATCATCCTGGCCCTGCGCCAATCTGGCGCGCTTATCGAAACACCCGATAGCTGTGACCTCAAACCGGGCGGGGCCTGGCAAAGCATTGCCCTGCCCAACACCGTCCAGGGATTGATATCCAACCGCATCGACCGGCTCAAACCAGCCGAACAAATGGCGCTCAAAGTTGCCAGCGTACTTGGACGGGTATTCAATGCCGAAATGATGCGCGCTGTTTATCCAATGGAGGCAGGTCGAGCCGAGATTGATCGCAGTTTGCGCGTCTTACAAGAAAATGGCTTTATTGCCTCGGTCGGCGCGATCGACTTTATCAGGCTCCCTGGTTTTGCCCTTGTGCCAGAACATGAACTGCCTGCCCCGCCCAAAGCGGGTAGTTATGAGTTCAAGCATGCCATCACCCGCGAAGCCATCTACAACCAGATGCTCTTTGCCCAGCGCCGGCAGCTTCACCGCGCCGTAGCGAAGTGGGTCGAGGAAACCTACGCCGATGACCTGGAACCGCATTACGCCCTGCTGGCCCATCACTGGCGGCATACCATCGGCAATCCCAAGGATGACCCAGACTTGGTCGCCAAAGTGCTGGATTACATCGAAAAGGCCGGAGAACAGGCCGAGGCTCGTCTAAACTACCAGGAAACTGCCGAATTTTTCACCCGCGCCTTGAACATGGCCGATAAACTCCCCGCCGAATTGATGTACCTGGTTCCCAAACTGCGTCGGATGCGCTGGCTGGATACACTGGGTCATGCCCAATATAACCAGGGACGCATCGGAGAGGCGCGTCATGCCATGGAAACTGTTATTCAATTGGGCGGGCGTCCCATGCCTGAAACCAATCGTGAATTCTACGTGGATATCTTGCGCGAAGCCATCATCCAGACCTGGCATCGCCTGCGCCCGCATTTCCTGATCCCATACCGATCGAAAGAACGCGAGGCGCTGGAATTCCTGGTATCCGATACTCAGGCCTGGCTGTATGCCATTTATTATTTCGATAACCAGCCGATGAATGCTGGTCTGGCGATGATTCGTGCCGTCAATATTGCTGAAAATTTGCACAACCCGCCTGAAATCCTAAAGACCAGCTACTCCGGTTTGGGTCTTATGACCAGCATTTTGGGATTGGATCAGCTTTACGATCGTTTGGCACAGCAATTTCCTATCACCAGCGGTAAACCAACCGCCCAAAGCGGGTTCGATACGATACTCAGTGCCCGGTTCGTGGGGCAGGGAAAATGGGAACAGGCCCAGGCTTGTTGCGAACGCTCGCTAACCATGCTGGAACAGCAGAGCCCCAACGCTTATCGCGAGCGCGGCCTCCTGACCACCATGCTTTGCTTTGTCTATTACTACCAGGGGTGGTACGAAAAGCACCTGGAAGGCGCTGAAATCGTAGGGCAAATGGGCCGCATGAGCAACGATGTGGAATTCTATGCCTGGCACATGACCGGCTGGGCCATGGATCATAGCCTGATGGGCAATTTCAAAGCTCTCGAAGATGACCTCGCCAAAATGGAACATCTCTTACCCGATATTCCTGGTTCAGGCATGACGCAGATGTTTCTTCCCACTTACCGGGGGCGACTGGCTGTAGCCCGGCAAGATTGGAAACTGGCCGAAGCCTGCGTGGCGCAGTTGGAAGAAAGATCCGCGGCTTCGCTCATTGAGTTTTATTCTGCCCTGGATAGCCGCGCCTTGTGCGCCGAAGTGCCACTCGCGCAGTGGCAGCACGCTGGTGTCAGCACAAACCCACAAGAAATCCAGCGTTGGCAGGCATCGGCCAAACGCGCGATCCGTGCCCTGTGGTGGTTTAGCCGTTTCTATCCCATCGGAAAACCAGCCGCGCATCGTTACAAAGGCTACTACGAGTGGCTGAGCGGGAAACCCGAAAAAGCCCGCCGCAACTGGCAATCCAGCCTTGCAGCAGCGCAAAAACTGTCCATGCCGCATGAAGAAGCCCTGGCACACTGGGCGCTGGCCCAACTCCCCGACCCCGAGCAGTTCGCCCATCGCCAATCGGCCCGCGAAATCCTGGAAAAGCTGGGAGCCTCCGCTTATTTCGAACACCTGGAGCGAGGTAAAGAATCTGAGAGATGGGCAACCAAAGAACAATCGCAACCTGCACCCGAAAACCCATCAGTAGTAGAGACCACGATAAACCACCTCAATTGAAATGGCTGCGAACGGCTGGTTGAGAGCTTCTGCAACGGCATCTGTCAAATCGACCAACACCACAGCACAAAATCTCTTCCTAAAAACGTTGATCGTGTGCTTTTGGATGGCTTTCGGCCCCAATCTTCTTTGGCAAACGCGTATATAGGTTCAGCAAAGCAGTCTTGCGTCTGGTCAGCGGATTTTCAGGCGCATCCTGGAGCAATCCAATCTTGCGAATGAGCGCATCCAGGGCTGAGCCAACGATTGCAATACCCTGCAACAACATCCTGCCGCCCATTGCAGTTTAGCAGACACGGGCCGCTCTCGTTTCAGCCAGGGGATTTGAATTCGACCATCGAATTATCCGGGCGGGCAGCGGGGAAGTGTGTTACGTGCACCCAAAATGTATCCATGAACGTGATCCCCGCGGCGTGATTATGGCTCATCAGGCATTTTGCAGGATATTACCGAACGCAAACAGGCCCAAGATGCCCTTCAATGGCAAACGTGTTTTCAACGTTTGCTGATGGATATTTCGCTAACCTATATCAACCTGCCCCTGGATGAAGCATCGGCAGCGATGGGGAAATCATTGGCCGAACTGGGCGCTTTTGTCGGTGCCGATCGGGCTTATATTTTTACCTATGATTTCCCGGCCCAGGTTGTCAACAACACCCACACGTGGTGCGAAGCAGGCATCATTTCATAAATTGACCGGTTGCAGGCAATTTCATTGGATGATGTTTCCGATTGGCTGACGGCTAATAACCAGAGGCAACCGATTTACATCCCCGATGTGCTGGCGCCGCCCCCGGGCAACCTGAAAGATACCCTTGCCGCGCAGGATATTAAAAGCTTGCTGACAGTACCCATGATGGATGGTGCAACTTGCATCGGGTTTGTTGGCTTCGACCCGGTTCGACAACCCATGTGTTTTTCTGAAGATGAACAGCGCCTGCTCAGCGTTTTTGCTGGTTTCCTGGCCAACATCCACCGTCGCCAGCAAGCCGAGGGAACCCTGAACCAGACCGTGGCCAACATGCAGGCCATCATCGAAAATACGCTGGATAGCATCTGGGCAATCAATACAAATTATGAAATCCTTTACGCCAACGAAGTATTTGCCCGTGATTTCGATGCCATCTTTGGCGTAGTGCTCACCCCCGGTGTTAACATCTTACAGCCCCTGCGCGTTAAAGAGCGCACCGTCCAGTTGGAAGAAGCCAACCGTGAGTTGGAAGCATTCAGTTACTCTGTTTTGCACGATTTGCGCGCGCCCCTGCGGGCCATTGATGGTTTCTCTCGCATCTTTGTGGATGAATACTCCGGGCAAATCCCCGAAGATGGGCGCAGTTTGTTAAACCAGGTTCGTGCGAGCGCCAACCGGATGGGGGCTTTGATCGATGATTTGTTGAAATTCTCGCGCCTGCTGTCAAATATTCCCGCAAATGTGCAGATGCCCGCATTGAAATTGGCTGTAAGCCTGATGATGTGGAAACAACGATTTATTACATCAAGGACAATGGTGTTGGCTTTGATATGCGCTATGCCAGCAAGTTGTTTGGTGTTTTCCAGCGTTTGCACAGCGAGAGCGAGTTTGAAGGCACAGGGGTGGGATTGGCGCTTGTTCACAAGATCATCACCCGGCATGGCGGGCACATTTGGGCTGAATCAGCACCAGACAAGGGTGCAACATTTTATTTCACGCTCGGCAAGGGGCAGAATCCTGCCGGGTGAGCCGGGAAACAATCCAGCCGAAAAACGAACTTGACAATGCCAAATGGGTGCATCTCTCAACCTGATGCATAATGCGCCGCACCATCCTGCAAGGAAGATACATTTTGGTTCTCAGGGAATCTCTGAGATGAATCGACATAACGTAGGGCAGATTGCCAATCTCGCCCAACGTTATTGTTTGGGATCGAATATAGGGCTGTAAACGCGCCAAATCCTGGCATTGTGCGTATATGCCAGCAGAAAGGGCTTGTGCTATCAATATGAACCCTACCCTGGCACGCTCATCGCCATTTTTGCAGATTCCAACTCCCGCTCCACCCGCGCCGGAATCCAGCCCAATGCGCGGGAGGCCACGCTGGCAATTTTTTCCGCCACATCGTCGCCCGGATACCCGAGCGTGCCCAACCCCGTGCGCCGGATGAAAATATCGGTCAGCGTGCGTGCCATTTCGTGACGGATGGCGTAAAGGGCCTGCGCGGCCATTTCGCCATCGGCGTTGAGCGGCGCGGCCAGCATTTTATCGCTGCGCGCCAACGCCAACAGGGGGTCGAGTTCCGTTCCATACATGCGCGCCAGATAGTCCACACCAGCAAATTCGGGGGATTTGGCTTTTGCCGCGGCGACAAAGGCCTCCATATCGGCAATTTCGCTCCCGACCAGGTGCTTTTGCGCCGTGGCCGACTTCGCCGCCTGCCCAAACTGCTTCGCCACCACCTTGAGCACGTTCTCCGCCAGGTTGCGGCTGGTGGTGTACTTTCCGCCCTCCACCGTCACCAGCCCCGGCAGCCCCTCCGTGGCGTGGTCGAAAATCTCATATTTTCGAGATGTTTTATACACGCTCTTGGTCTGGTCATCCACCAGCGGGCGCAGGCCGCCATACGCCGCAAGCACATCCGCGTACTTGAGCAGGTTCGGGTTGCCAAACGAGGCATTGACCTCGGCTATATACTCTTCGATTTTTTCACGGGTCACGCTGTACTTGTCCGGGTCGCCGATGTATTCGCGGTCGGTGGTGCCAATCAGCGTATGCCCACGCCACGGAATCAGGTTGCATGGCCTGCCCGTAGGCGTCAACCCGCCAACTGCCGCGCTGGCGTTGGTAATTTTCCTGGTGATGATGTGAATCCCCTCCGAGCGGCGGATGTGGTTTGAGCCGGGTTTGCCGCGCGCAATGCCCAGCAGGATGTCGGCCCACGGGCCGCCGCAGTTGATGACGAGTTTTCCGCGCAGCGTGAGCGTGGTCCCGTTTAACAGGTCACGCACCACCACCCCGGAGATGGCTCCCGTTTCACGGATAAAGTCCTCCACCCTGGCATAGTTCGCCACGTCCGCCCCGTGCCTGACCGCAGACTTGATGAAAGCCAGCGTCAGCCGCTCGGGGTTGAGATTGGCGCAATCGTAGTAGAGAATCGCCCCGGTCAGGTCATCGGCCTGGATGATGGGTTCCATTTCGAGGGCTTTTTCGCGTGAGAGCAGGCGGTGCAGCGGCAGGCGTTTGCTTTTGTCCCAGGTCAGGCCTTTGTCGTAAGAAAGCAGGTCATACAGAATCATGCCCGGCTCCAGTACCCACTTGTTGCGGATGCCGGTTTTGTGGAGCGGGACGAGAAATGGCATGGGATAGACAAAGTTGGGGGCAATGTTTTCGAGCGTTTTGCGCTCTTTGAGCGATTCGCGCACCAGCCCAAACTCAAAGTTGGCGAGGTAACGTAAGCCGCCATGAATCAGCTTGGATGTGGCGGCCGATGTCCCCGCGCCGAAATCGCCTTTTTCGACCAACGCGACAGAATAGCCTTGCGAGGCGGCTTCATACGCCACCGCCGCGCCGCTGATGCCGCCGCCAATGATGATGATGTCGTACGTTTTGTTGGTGGGGTGTTCGATGAATCGGTTCATGGGAAATCCTTATACCCTGTAGGACGAGATATTATCTCGCCCTACGTTGTAGTGTTTTGTTTCTTCCATTCGTTTGCCAGACCTTGCATGCGCACATCGGCGTGGGGGAAGAAGGTTTTGTAGGCCTTGCAGAAGTGATTGCGCCCATCCAGGGCAGGGTTGCGCAGGCGGTCTTTGGTGCAGCCGCCGCGACAGTGGACGCGCCACTCGCAGGCGCGGCAATCCGCTGGCAGGGTGGATTTAAGCCCACCAAAGGTAGCCTGCTGCGGGGCGTTAAAAAGCACCGGGAGCGGAGTCTCCAGCAGGTTGCCCAGTTTCCAGCCCGGTTCGGCGAAAAAGTCACAGGGGTAAACATCCCCATTGTGTTCGATGAGCAGGTAACTTCCGCAAGTTTCGAGCAAACTGCATTCGGTGGGCGGGAAACCGGCATATTGGAACAAAAGCGCCTCGAACCAGCGGATGGAAGTGGTCGGCGCGCCATTGACGAAATCCACCAGCCACAGGTCGAAGATGCGGCACAGAAACGCCCCGTAGCTGGCCGCGCTAACCGAGAAATTTGCTACGCCTACGCCTTCGGTTTCCACGCAGGGGATGAATTGCATAAAACGCAGGCCATTTTCTTTGTGGAAGGTGTAGATTTCATCGGGGAATTGGACGGAGTAGGCGTTGACCACGCTCAGAACGTTGACTTCCGCGCCGCTGTCGAGCAGGAGATGGGCGGCGTCGCGGACTTTGCGCCACGAGCCGCTCCCGGCATGGTTGCGGCGGTAGTGGTTGTGGATGTGCTCCGGGCCGTCGAGCGACAGGCCGACCAAAAATTGATAGTCGCGGAAAAATTTGGCCCAGGCATGGTCAATCAATAAGCCGTTGGTCTGGAATCCGTTGGCGATGGCCTGCCCGCGCCCATAGCGCTGCATCAGTTCGACGGCTTTGCGATAGAACGGCAGGCCCATCAGGGTCGGTTCGCCGCCCTGCCAGCCGATGGAAATCTGTGGTGCAGGTTGCGCCAGCAGTTGGCGCAGGAGGGCGTCGAGCACCGTCTCGCTCATGCGCGGCGCGCGGGGGTAGGACTGCAATTTTTCGAGGTAAAAGCAGTAGTTGCAGGCCAGGTTGCAGTCTGGGCCGGAGGGTTTGATGAGGACGTTGGTGATGGGGCGCATGTTTTTTTGTACACGGATTTGACGGATTACACGGATGAACACGGATTTTTCTTTTTTTAATTTCCGCGTAAATCCGTCAAATCCGTGTACTGATTTTCTCACTTCGCGGGCGGAATCAGTTCCGGGTAGCGGGTGGTGATGTCTGCCAAATCCTTGTAGAGTGGCTTCAACTGCTTATATAGCTTGCGATAGACACGCTCGTAGAGTTGCTCGTACAGGTCGCGGTTGCGGGGAATGGGGTGGATGACTTCGCGGATGTGGGTCATGCCTGCCACGGCGGATTCGTAATCGGGGTAGTAGCCCAAGCCGACGGCGGCGTTCATGGCTGCGCCGAGCATGCCCGTCTCGTTGACGCTGGGAACTTCCACGGGCAGGTTGAACACATCGGCGGTGATTTGCAGGGCGGTTCGGCTGTGTGAGCCGCCGCCCGAGACGCGCAATTTGGTGAAGGGCTTGCCCAGTTTATCGGTGGTGATCCTGGCGCCATCTTTCAGGGCGTAGATGATGCCTTCGAGAATGGCACGGTAGAGATGGGCGCGGGTGTGCCTGTCCGAGAAGCCGATGACCGCTCCTTTGCCGTACTCGTCACAGTAGACTCGGTCGGGGCTCCAGTAGGGTTGCAGCATGAGACCATTCGAGCCGGGCGGGATGTTTTGAATCATCTCTTCGAAAAGCGATTCAGGCGAGACGCCGCGCTCGGCGGCGAGTACCACTTCCTTGTGCCCGAACTGCTCTTTGAACCAACTGACCATCCAAAAGCCGCGGTCGATGGGGATTTCGGTGCAGTAGGTGCCGGGGACAGCGCCGGGGTAGGGTGGCAGGTAGGGGAGCAGGTCAACCGATTTGGTGGTGACCGCATTGACCGTGGCACAGGTACCGAAGCTCAGGTAGCCGATGTCGGGTGTGAGAGTGCCGCTTCCCAGCACTTCGCAAGATTTGTCGCACGAACCAGCCGAAAGCGGAATTCCTTCGGGGATGCCGCTCTCTTCCGAAGCCTTTTTTGTGATTTTGCCGATGGTCTCGCCCTGCACGACGATATCGCTCAGTTTTTCTTTTTCGATCGGGAAGGCGTACCAGATGATGTCGTTTTTTTCCGCCCAGCCGAAGTCTTTGCGGTTGACGGGCAGGTAGCCAAAGTTCGCGCCGCGTGACTCGGCGAAACCGCCTGTCAGTTGGTAGTGGAAAAAGCCCGAGAGCAGGAGAACCTTGTGGGTCTTTGCCCAGATTTCGGGCTGTTGCTGGCGCACCCAGTTCGAGAAGCATTTACGGTTGAGCGTATCCACCACGCCGTACAAGCCGATGGCTTTCAAGCCGTATTCCAGCCAGAAGGGCGCGAATTTGGTCGGGTCTGCCATGCGCTGGTCGAGCCAGTGGATGGCGGGGCGCAGGGGCTTGCCATCCTTGTCCAGGTAGACATAGACGCCGCGCTGGGTGGTCAGGGTCACTGCTTTGATCCGCTCGCGCAGGGTTGGGTTGCGAGCAAGTAATTGCTGGCTGGCTTCGCAAAATTTCTGCCAGAAATATTTGGGGTGCTGTTCATGGAAGCCCGGCGCAGGGACAAAGTATGGTTCGATGGGAACCTTGACCATGTCCACCAGCGCGCCGGTGAGGTCGAAGAGGGCACAACGTATGGACTGGGTGCCCGCATCGAAAACGAGAATCAGGTCGGGGGGCGGAGGCGAAGCGGGTTTCATATCCAGTTACCGCTTGAGTTCGTCGGGCACATCCAAACCGAGTTGCGCGCCGGGGTTCATGATGTTGTTCGGGTCGAAGTGGCGTTTGAGGGCGCGCAGCACATCCATTTCGTTCTTGCCGAGGAAGCCTTCGATCCACTGGTGCATGAGCCGCCCCACGCCGTGATGGTGACTGGGCGAGCCGCCCGCCTTGACCATCGCGTCCACGAGGGCGGTGCGGTATTTGACATAGTCATCCACCGAACCTTTGATGCCGAAAATGAAATACAGGTTGCTGCCGTAGGGGTAGAAGTGACTCATGTGGCTGATGCAGAGCGTGCCGGGTACGGAGTGGGCGTAGGCGAGCACCGCGTCGTGGATGTGGTGAACGTTGTCCCACTTGACGGGGGTTTCGACGGTGTCCATGATGATGTCGTAATCGCTGATGGCTTCGCCGATCAGGAAGGACTCGTAGCGGTCTTTTTCCCAGCTTTTGGCGAACCCGCCGCCGATGCTGAGCGCGCCGTGCTGCCCGACGATTTTGGCGATTTTGCCCTTCACCATTTTTGTGAAGTCTTTTTCACCTTCAACGGTGCCCATCAGCACACAACGTTTTTTGGGTTTGTAGCCGAGCAGGTCGATCGCTTTTTCGACAATCGCGGGCTGGGGGTACATCTGGAAACCGTGGTCGGTCTCATAGGCATCCGAAAGGCGGAACACGGCGGGCAAACCGAACTGCCCCTGGCAAACTTCGCGCACGGCGCTGACTGCGCTTTCCCAGTCCTTGAACATGTAGCCAAAGTATTGGCGGTTCTCAGGCATATAGCGGAAGACCTTGATGGTCAGTTCGGTCAGCACACCGAAGACTCCTTCGCTGCCTTTGAGCATGTCGAGCACGCGCGGACCTGTGGCAGTGCTGGTGTAGTCGTGCGTGCTGATAATGCCCGCGGGCGTGACCATTTCCATTGAGAGCACGAGGTTGTACGGCTCGCCGTAATACGTGGAGGCTTGTCCACTGCCAAGGGTCAGCACCCAGCCGCCGACGCTGGAGAGTTCGAACGATTGCGGGAAGTGTCCGTTAGTGAAGCGATGCACGGTGTGGAATTTCTCGGGAGCGTTGTTGAGCGCATCTTCGAGTTGCGGGCCCATGCAGCCTGCCTGTACGCGGCAGGTGTGGTTGAGTTCGTTGACTTCCAGCACCTTGTTCATGTGCGTGTTGAGCACGAGCGTGATGCCTTCTTTTTCGGGGCGGAAACCCATGTTACAGCTCGAACCGCCGCCATAGACGTAGATGGGGACTTTTTTCTCGTCGCACAGTGTGACTATTTTCTGCACGTCGTGCTTATCGCGTGGATGCACCGCCGCTGCTGTGATCTCGTGCAGGATTCCGCGTTTCAGGGCGACCATCTCTTCGGCGAGTTTGCCGTAACTATATTTGACGCGGTTGTAATCGTCGCATTGAACATTTTCCGCGCCGACGATGCCAATGATCTCTTCGATGATGGCGGGGTTGAGATTGGATTTCGGAATGTCGCGCAGGGGCTGGTTGCCGTCCTGTTTGTTGGTGAAGTAGTTGTCATCCACTTTCAGGTCGCGCTTGAGTTGTTCGTAGTATTGCCAGCTCGGCACTTTGACTTGATCCTGCCGCCCTTCCTTGACGATCGAACGGTACGAGCCAGGAACGGGCGGGGTGTTGGTCCAGTTGGGGGTGAATTTTTTGTTGGTCATGGGGTTTCTCCAAAAATGCTTTTATTTTTTACCGCTGAGCTCGCAGAGAACGCAGAGTTTTTAATTTCTCCGCGCACTTTGCGCTCTCTGCGGTTAATGGTTTTTGCTGTTATTCCAGCCTTCGCGATTTGCTTGCATTTGCGCTTCCCATTTGTGGAATTTGCGCTGCAGGTCTTCGATCACGTCGGGGTAGTGGTCTTTCAGGTTGTAGGCTTCCTGCGGGTCGGATTCGAGGTCGTAGAGCCAGGGCGCTTGGGCGCTGCCTGCCGAGCCCCAGAACTTGTCAAGCGGCATGGGCCATGTGTACGTATGGATGCGCGGGATGAATTTCCAGCGCCCGGCGCGGATGGCTTCGAGTTGGTAGTTGTGATAGAAGTAGAAAATATCGTGCGGGGATTGTTTCTCGCGCCCGGTCAGCAGGTTGAGAATGTCTTTGCCGTCAATCACGCGGTCGGTGGGGAGGTCAATGCCAGCCAGCGCGAGGCAGGTTGGGAACCAGTCAATGTTCATGGCGGGGATGTCGCAGACGGTGCCTTGTGGAATCTGCTCGGGGTAGTGGGCGATCATCGGAATGCGGTAGCCGCCTTCGTAGCTTTGTCCTTTGCGCCCGCGCAAGTTGCCGGTGCTGCCGTTGTACCAGGCGCCGTTGTCGCTGGTGAAGATGACGAGCGTGTTCTGCCACTGTCCACGCGCTTGCAGGGTCTTGACCAGTTCGCCG
>CAIJPN010000102.1 GCA_903822545.1 uncultured Anaerolineae bacterium
GTTGGCGAGGAAAATACCCCCAAGGCAGTGGTTGTATCCAACGCCATCTACTGTGGCGTGTGCAAACCACAACCCGAGCCGATTGAGATGCCGGAAATTTTTTAGATATACGCTAAAAGTAATGGGAAACAGCCAGAAAATATAAATGTTCTGGCGCAGCGGCCCGTTTTTCTGCGACACTATCTCTATCAACCTGCACATTGACCAGGGTGTGGGTACAGCCACAATCGGCTAGGAATAATAGGCAGGGAAAGGGGGTTGGTGGTAGGGTAGGTGCTTTGAGAACTCTGGAAAAAGGAAAAAGCGCTCGCGTACCCGAGAAATCATCCTGAGCGTGTTGGTGGTCGCAATTTTGGTGCGAGAGTTGTTGCAGTTGCCTCGGAAAAAGTGGTTTGTGCAATGGTTGGGTTCCATCCTGCCGAAGCCGAAGGCGCTTGAAAGCCCAAAAATCCGGCAGATGAAGCCCAAAAGCGAAAAGGATTGTCCGTATTGCCAGGCAGAACGGTCAGGGAGTACACATGAAAGCGGTGCGGAAGTCTGTTCTCATGCCATAATTCCCTGGAGTGAGATGAAAAAGGGGAAAGGTGGACGCCCGAAGAAGGTCAAAACGGAAGGGCATGCCTGTCTGGAGCCAGGTTGTTACTATTTTGGGGTTACCGCTCAGAGCACTCACGCGTTGGTATCCAATGGCACCCACGGGAAGAAGGAAAAGATTGGGGACTTGACCTGCCAGGCGTGCCAGAAGGGATTTTCACGCAGGTTGTGGCTGTACTCCTTTTTTTTCTCCAAAAGTCGCTGATGTGCCAAAAATGAACCTGATTGCATGAAAAACACTGCAAAGGCAGATAACGCGCCATCGGCAACACTGTACTTTGTGTTGTTGTTTGGCTTTCGTGAGTCTGGCAGCTCGATCCAGCGCTTACGAAAATGCTCCATAATGTTTTGTAGTGATAGTTTCGCTCTCATAGACAAGGCTATACCTTACCACATTCCCTTCCCTTTTTTAGATTTCGAAATTTCTGGCAAAATAATATTTCACTTTACAATTTATTGAATATAATATAAATAGAAGTTAACACTTGCAGGAGATCGTATATGCCCACCCTTTTCAAACGTATCGCCATCGCGGGGATTACCCCCTTCCTGTTTACCGATGATGTTATCGTCATCCACGGGGCCAGGCAGGTCGGGAAAACATCCATACTGATGTACCTGCAAGCCCAGTTGCAATCCCAGGGTCAGCAGGTTGTCTATTTCGATCTGGAAGATAGCCGGTTTACCCGCATCATCAACCGGGGTGTGGATGAATTCCTGACCTTGCTCACCGAAGATGGTTATGATCTTGAGTTTTTTCGCCAGGGCATCCAAAAACTCTTCATCATGATCGATGAAATCCAATACCTGGAAAACCCGTCGTCTTTCCTGAAACTGCTGGCCGATCATCACCGCTACATTAAATTGATCGTTTCTGGCTCATCCAGCTTTGAAATGAAAAGCAAATTCAAAGATTCCCTGGTGGGCCGAACAGTGAATTTCGAAGTCTTCCCGCTTTCTTTCACAGAATTCCTTGAGTTCAAAGGCATTGCTTTCACGCCCGCATCCCATTTCACCGAAAAGAAAGTCGCTGAACTACAGGCTGCCTACCTGGAATTTACCCTTTACGGCGGCTATCCCAAAATTGTGCTCACCAGCGATGTTTTGCTCAAAGAAAAATATTTGCAGCAGATTATCGATACCTATATCCGAAAAGACATTCGGGATTTGGCCGACATCAAAGATGTCACCAAATTCAACCAGCTTGTCGAAATGCTCGCATCCCAAAGCGGCAACCTGCTCAACGTGGTAGAACTTGCCAACACCTGCAACCTGGCGCGGCAAACGGTTGAACGCTATTTGTTCATCCTGGAACAAACCTACATCATCCGGCTGGTCAGGCCTTTCAGCCAAAACCTGCGAACAGAATTGACCAAAACCCCCAAGATTTTCTTCTACGA
>CAIJPN010000103.1 GCA_903822545.1 uncultured Anaerolineae bacterium
TAAGTTAATACAGGGTGATAGCCCCGGAAAAGCTATCGAACACACAATGAAGGTGCCATCATGCTACAATCCAAAAACATCACCGCCACCACCATTATCATCATCGCGTCTGGATTGATCCTGCGGATCGTTGCACTGAACGACCCGATCACTTACGATGAAGCCTACACTTACATTGCCTTCGCATCGCATAGCGTATGGGCAGCAGTGAGTGACTATTCCCTGCCAAACAATCACATTTTCCATAGCGTGCTGGTCTTTTTCAGCACAAGCCTGTTCGGAAATGCACTGTGGGCGTTGCGCCTGCCCGCTTTCCTGGCTGGAGTGGGCATGATTTTGGCAGCGTATGCTTTTGGCAAAACCGCCTACAACGAAGAAACCGGCCTGGTGGGCGCAACACTGGTAGCCTATATGCCAGCCGTTATCACCTACACCACCGATGCGCGCGGCTACAGTCTGGTGGGGCTGTTCACTTTGATCGTTTTTTGGCTGAGCGCCAGGCTGGCAGGTCAGCAGCCAGCCGCGCGAGATTGGGCCTTTCTCGCCATTGCCACAGCGCTGGGGCTGTGGACAATCCCGATCATGCTCTACCCGTCCGGCGCGGCCTATTTATGGCTGGCAATCTCCATCATCTCCAGCCCATCTCCCACAGGGAAATGGAAAATGATGAAAGCCTGGCTATTTTCTGGCCTGGGCGCAGGAGCGCTGACCCTGGCACTCTATGTCCCGGCGCTGCGCGTTTCGGGCTGGCACACCATTTTCGCCAACAATTTTGTCCAGCCCATGCCGCTGGATGGTTATTTCACCAGCCTGATCTGGATTCGGATTTCAGACACCTGGCAAACCTGGATGAAGGCTGCGCCAGCCTTTATGCCGTGGATATTGACCATCGGCGTGATCCTGTCCCTGGCTTTTCACCGGCAGATCCAGCCAGGCCGCGTATCTTTGTCGCTGACCATGCTGGCCTGGGTGACACTGTATGTGATCCTGCGCCGCCCCAGCGCGTTTGACCGTTTCTGGAGCTGGATGCTGGCTCCATTCCTGGTTTGGGCAGCCGCCGGGTTGTGCTTCGGCGCGAGTCAACTTACAGCCTGGGCAGGCACGCTCGGGGCCCCAAAAGCTGGTTTAACGGCCCGGCAGCCCCAGAGCGGGAAGATCCGCGCGGAACAAATCCTGGTGTTGGCGAGTTTAATCTTCATCCTGGTATCCACCGGGGCTGCGATTCCTTCCATCCCCACCCGTTGGAAGAAACAGAGTAACCACCAGGCGATGGCGATTGCTTTGCACGATGTTTTGCGCCCCGGCGATCGGATTTTGGTCACCGCCCCGGTAGATGCACCCTTATGGTATTATCTTGAACGGGCTGGCGTGCCCGAAACTTACTGGCGGCCTCGCAACGATTTTTCCCGGGCCTTTGTGGTGCGCGCAGCTTCCCAGTCCATCGAAAAAGTCATTCGCCAAAATCGACTGTCTCCCGAGGTGTTTGACCTGCAAAATGCGCATGAACTTGGGCGCATTGGGCAGATTTTTGTTTATGAATGCGTTCCAAAAAGGTGATATGAAAAAGATTTTCCTGCTTTTACTGGTTCTCTGGCTGGCCACTGGTTGCGCAGCATCGCCTGTACAGGCATCTTCCGCCGAAAAATACATCGAATCTGACATCGAAACGCTGCCATCGCCGACCCCGCTCCCATCACCGACCCACATCCCGCCCACAGAAAAACCCGCTCCAGCCCTGCCCACACCCACCCAGGTACAGACGCCCACACTGGTTCCAACACCGGCCTGGGTGCGGAAAGGCCCTGGCGAGGTGACCTGCCCCATTTTGCTCTATCACCGCATCGCCATCCTGGACAAGCCAAGTGCTTATGCGGTTTCGCCCACCGAGTTTCGCGGGCAAATGCAAAAACTCAAAGAGTGGGGCTACACATCCATCACCCCATCACAACTGGTGGATGCCATTCGCAACGGCGCACCGCTGCCTCAACGCCCGGTGGTGATTTCGTTCGACGATGGGGATATTACTGTTTTCAGCGATGCCTACCCGATCATGCAGGAATTCGGTTTTGTTGGGGTAAATTACCTGGTGGCAAATTACGTCAACGCTGAAGGGTATATGACGGTTGACCAGTTGAAGATTTTGAGCGCCGCGGGCTGGGAAACTGGCAGCCACACCATGTCGCACCGCGATCTCACGACAGCCAAAAATGCCGACTGGCAGCTTGAACAATCACGCGTTGACCTGGAAGCCATGCTGGGGGTGCCAGTGACCACGATGGCCTACCCCTATGGCATTTCAAACGAAGACATCCGCCTGCTCGCCAGCAATTATTACCGCGCAGGCATGGGACTGGGCGTTTCTTTGGTGCAAGGGCAGAGAAACCTCTATTATCTTTGGCGGCGTCCGGTCAAGCCAGGCTGGGACGCCAGGGAATTTGGTTCATACCTGCCCTGGGCTGGCCCTCTCAAACCATAGGAAGTCAATATGCGTAATCTTTTCATTTTTTTGCTGGTTTTGGCGCTGCTACCTGCCTGTGCGCCGACCGCCACCCCCATGCCCACAGATCTCCCGGCCACTGCCGCCCCAACCGCCACAACAGCCCCTGAGAGCGGAATCACCGGCCAGGTGACCATCGGCCCGGCCTGCCCGGTCGTGCGCATCGACCAGCCCTGTCCCGATAATCCCTTCCAGGCCACGCTGACGGTGCAGACCGCATCCGGCAGCCAGGTGACGCAATTCAGCACCGATGAAAACGGCAATTTCCGCATTGCGCTGGCCCCCGGCGACTACATCCTGCACCCCGAAGCGCCCGATGCCATGACCCGCGCCCAGGATGTGCCTTTCAGCGTTGCCAGCGGCGAATTCACCACCGTCAACATCACCTACGATAACGGCCTGCGCTGAACCAGGCGTTTGCCCCAGTTCAGCACAAAAAGCCAGGCCACCAGCATCACAACCGGCTGGAGCACTCTCCACAGCAGGAATTGGAACCACTCCCAGCGAAACGTGTAGACCAGATACCCGATCAGCCAGCGGGCGATGAGCGTTCCACCGAGCGGACTCATCAACAGCCGCCGCCTGTATCCCGTTAAACGGAAATCATCCTGCCTGAAGGCTTCCAGCACTTCCCCCGCCGCCACAAACCCATACCCCAACGCCAGGCTGATGCCCTCCCCAAAGAGCGGATCGGCCCCTGCCGCATCGCCAACCAGCAGCACACCCGGCACCGAAAACGGATTAAACGGGTCAAACCAGCGGATAGGGTGTCCTTTTAGCTCAAAATCATCCAGGTTATAGCCCAGGCGCGCCATTTCAGCGCGCAGCGGCGCTTGGAGCGGCGGGCGTTTGACGTAACTGAGCAGGTTCGAGTCGTAGACGCCCCAGCAGCGCATCGGCTGGCCCTGCACCTGGGTTGGGAAATCCCAGACATAACCAGCAATGCCATCCGGCACGGGGAAAAAGTCGAAGTAGGCATCGTGTTTCCGCTCCGGCCTTTCGCCATTCCCATTTAAGGGAGTTAAGACTTCCAGCAGGCGCGCGGTGAAAATGGGCGCATTGGGCAGCACACAGCGGCGCGTTATACCGTTTGAGCCATCTGCGCCGATGACCAGCCGCGCGCGAAAGGTTCCAGCACTGGTTTCGACAGTCACCCCGGCTGGATCTGGTTTCACATCCCGCACCGTGATGCCTGTCCGAATCTCGAGGCCGCGTTCCTGGGCTTTTGCCGCCAGCCAGGCATCCAACTCATCCCGGCGGATAATGCGCAGGGCATGCGTGCCCGGCAGCGAGATGGCAAGCCCGCTGCCAGCGTAGTCAAAATGAGCGGTTTTTACATCCATGTGCGGGATTTCGCTCACATCCAGTCCGAGAGACTGCAAGAGAATCTCAGCATCTGCCACCAGCCCGCCCGCGCACAACTTGGGACGAGGATAGTGCTCTTTTTCGAGCAGCAGGATGCGGGGCGTTAAATCTGGCCGGAGCCGGTGCAAATATAAGGCGGTTGAAAGTCCCGCAGGCCCGCCGCCCAGGATGAGGATGTCTTTTTCTTCCATAAATGCTATTCTAATTGTGTAAAACCTTACTGCAAAGTATTCTGTAAAAAAGCCAAACTGGCCTCAATTTTGGGGAGGATAAAACGCTCTGTATAATATAATTTCATCATCGCGCTGGGAGTGTTTTTCCGGCGCAAAAGGATGCGATATGGCGCAAAAATTTTTTGCGGGATTGTTGATTGGGCTGGGGCTGGCGCTTTTGGTGCTGGGTTTGAGCGGGATTGCGCTGACGTGGATTTACCGCGCCCCACTGACACAAGCCGCGCTGATGCGCCTGCAAGCAACCGATTCTGAGTTGGAAGTGGCCCAAACCACCCTGGCAGATGCCAAAATTGAGTTGGAACGCACACTGCGGCTGGTTGAATCGACCGAAAAAACGATGGCGGCGATGAAAGACCAGCTGGCGCAGGCCAAAATGCTGGCCGGTTCGATGAATGATACGCTCGATAAGCAGTTGATTCCCGGCCTGGAAGCCTCGCGCGACAGTATCACAAACATCAAAAAGATGTTAACCGACCTGCGCGCCAGCGTGGCGCAGTTGAATGCCCTGCCCTTTCTCAATTTTAAGCTGCCGGGTGACGAGATGCTCTCCAGCCTGATCTCGGTGACGAATTCGCTCGATGGCGAAATTGCGCGGGTGCAGCAACTGGCCCAAAGCGCCTCCATATTCGCCGGGGATGCCTCGTACCTGATGGGCGGCGACCTGGGCGAGACGCGCAAAAGCCTGGAAAACTTCCTGGCGGTGGTCAATGACTATAATGGGAAACTTTCCAGCTGGCGGGCGCAACTGGCAGGGTTGATCCAGTCGTTGCCAGCCTGGGTCGATGCCGGGGCGGTCATCCTGACGATTTTCCTGCTGTGGTTCAGCCTGTCGCAAGTCAGCATTATCCTGCACGGTTTTTCACTCTGGCGCGGCGTGGATGTGACCATCAGCCTGCGTGATGCGCTCAAAGCGATGCGGGCAAAGTTTTCATAGCCCTCGCAGAATCAAGACTTTCGAAATCCATCATCCTTCACGGAGTAATTATGTTCATCACCATCGAAGGCCCCGAAGGCTCGGGCAAGACATCACACATCAAACCGCTGGCCGAGTGGCTCGGCGCACAAGGATACAGCGTTTTCACCACCCGCGAACCGGGCGGAACATCGATTGGCGAGCAAATCCGCGCTGTAATCCATGACCTGGAGAATACCGAGATGCACCCCCGCACCGAAACACTGCTCTACCAGGCCGCCCGCGCCCAGATCGTTGAGCAGGTCATCCAGCCGCGCCTGAAGGCCGGTGAAATTGTCTTGTGCGACCGCTATGCCGATTCAACCATCGCCTACCAGGGATATGGGCACCGCCAACCGCTGGAGCAAATCCTGGGGCTGATCAGCTACGCCACCGGGGGCCTGCTCCCGGAACTGACAGTTTTACTCGACCTGGATGTGGAAATCGGGCTGAAACGCAAAACCAACCAGGAAGAGTGGAACCGGCTGGATGCGTATACTATCGATTTCCACAAACGGGTGCGGGCGGGCTACCTGGAGATGATCAAACAAGCCCCGGCGCGCTGGGCGGTGGTGGATGCCAGCCAGCCTTGGGAAGTTGTCCATGCCGGGCTGCGCGCGGCGATTGCCAGGCGGCTGACCCCGGCCCAACCATAAAAAAAGATACCCGCCTCGTCACAGGACAGGTATCCAGGAATGAAGAATCACAGGCTCATTTCAAGCGCTGCTTCATCACATAATCCAAAACCACCGCCACAATAAAAACCAGCCCTTTGATGACCTGTTGATTGTACGACGGCACTTCCAGCAGGTTCAAGCCGTTGGACAGGATGCCGACGATGAATGTTCCGGTCACCGCGCCGACGACTGACCCGGCCCCGCCAGAGAGACTCGCGCCGCCCAGCACGGAGGCCGCAATGGCATCCAGCTCCAGGCCGGTGCCGCTGTTGGGCTGCGCCGACCACAGCCGGGCAGTCAGCAGCAGGCCGGTCAGACCAGCGCACAGGGCGCTGATGACGTAGACGCCAAACTTCACTTTCGCGGGGGAAATCCCGGCCAGGCGCGAAGTCTCCTCGCCGCCGCCAACTGCAAAGATGTAGTTCCCAAACAGGGAGCGGTGCAAAATCACATAGGTGACAAGCGCCACAAAAACCAGCACAAAGATCGGCACGGGAATTTTCCCCAGCTCACTGGCCCAGAAAGTGAACTGCTCATCGAGACCAGAGATCGGCTTGCCCTGGGTGTAGACCAGCGTCAGGCCGCGCGCCGCCGCCATCGTGGCGAGAGTCGCCACAAAAGGCGGGATGCGCCCCCAGACGATCATAGCCGCATTGACCAGCCCGACCGCCGCAGCCGCCGCCAGCGCCAGCAGCATGGCCGGGTAAGTCCCCAGCCCGCTGCGCGTGGCCAGCCCGGCGGCCAGCGCCCCAGCCAGCGCCGCGACCGAGCCTACCGACAGGTCGACCCCGCCGGTGATCAGCGCAAACGTCATCCCGATGGCCGTGATGGCGATCATCGAGACTTGCAGGGCCACCGTCAGCAGGTTGTTGCCGGTCAAAAAATCGGGGGAGAGCAGCGTCAGCGGGATCGCCAGCAGGAACAGGATGACCAGCCCACTATTCGCGCGCGTAAAATTGAGAATCGTCTGTTTCATGGGTTATCCTGCCGCCAGTTGGCCGGTCGCCGCCTGCATAATGCGATCCTGGCTGGCTTCGGCGCGGCTGAATTCGGCCATCAGGCGGCCCTCGCGCATCACCAAAATCCGGTCGCTGACGCCCAAAATCTCGGGCAGCTCCGAAGAAATCATCAAAATCGCCATGCCTTTGGCCGCCAGCTCGCTCATCAGCGTGTGGATTTCGGCCTTCGAGGCCACATCAATGCCGCGTGTGGGCTCATCCAGGATCAAAACCTGCGGGTTCACGGCCAGCCAGCGCGCAATGATCACTTTTTGCTGGTTGCCGCCCGAAAGGTTGCGCACCTTTTGCTCCAGGTTGGGCGTGCGAATGGTCAGCTGTGTCACCGCGCCGCGCATCCAGGCATCCACTTTTGAATACAGGATGAAGCCCAACTGCGCCAGCTTCTCGAACAACAGCACCGAGGCGTTCGAACGCACACTTTGGCCCAGGAAAAGGCCCTGCGCCTTGCGATCCTCCGTTACCAGGCCGATTCCCAGCCGGATCGCTTCCTCGGGCGAGTGCAGATGAACGATCCGCCCTGCCAGCTTGATCTCGCCATGATCGAGCGGGTCGGCCCCGAACAGGATACGCGCCACCTCGGTGCGCCCCGAACCGACCAGCCCCGCCAACCCGACAATTTCCCCGCGCCGCAGGCTGAAACTGACATCCCTGACTCGTTTCCCGCTGCGCAGTTCACGCGCATCGAGAATTACATCGCCAATTTCGGCCTGTTTCTTGGGGAAGAAATCTTTCAGTTCACGTCCCACCATCATCTGCACCACGGTCTGGATGGTTAAATCTTTGGTGGGGGTTACGCCCACCAGCTGCCCATCGCGCATCACCGCCACCCGGTCTGAGAGATTGAAAATCTCCTCCATGCGGTGCGAGATGTAGATGAGAGTCACGCCTTGTTCGCGCAGAGAACGCATCAGCGCGAACAAAATATCCGATTCGCGTTCACTCAAGGCGCTGGTTGGCTCATCAAGAATGATGACCCGGGATTGGAATGAAATCGCCTTGGCAATTTCCACCATCTGGCGCTGGGCAATCGAAAGATCAGAGATAAGTGCAGTTACAGGGAAATCCAGCCCCAGTTGGTCGATCAAAGCCTGGGCTTGTATCACCATCTTTTTGGTATCCACCAGCAGCCCCGCGGCCAGGCGCGGTTCGCGTCCCAGGAAAATATTCTGCGCCACCGTCATCTGCGGGATGAGCGCCAGTTCCTGGTGGATCATGGCAATGCCCAGTTCCTGTGCGCGGCGCGGCGAGGTGATGTTCACTTCCACGCCATCCAGCCAGATTTTGCCCGAATCCGCCGGGAACGAGCCGCTCAGGATGTTCATGAGCGTGCTTTTCCCTGCGCCATTTTCACCGGCCAGCGCCAGGATCTCGCCCGGATATGCTTCCAGGCTGACATCCTGCACGGCCAGCACGCCCGGGAAGGATTTGACGATATGTTCCAGTTGCAGACGAGAAGGGGTCATATTTTTGAAGGATGCCCCCGGCGCATAACGCCGGGGGCATAAAAATCAGGGAATTACTTGGTGACGAGCGACAGCGGAACGGGGATGTTCTTTTCGACAGTTTCGCCGTTCAAGAACTTGAGGGCAGATTCCACGCCCAGGCGGCCAATTTCGGCGGGCTGCTGGGCCACGGTGGCGGCCAGTGTGCCAGCCTGGACGGCGGCGACAGCGTCATCCACAGCGTCGAAGCCGACGAAGATGATGCCGGTGCGGCCAGCGGCCTCAGCAGCCTGGATCGCGCCCAGGATCATTTCGTCATTATGAGCAAAGACAGCGGCGATTTCGGGCTGGGCCTGGAGAATGTTCTCGAAGACGCTCAGGCCTTCATCGCGGTTGAAGTTGGCAGTCTGCTGGGCAACGATGGGGGCATCTTTGCAGCTGGCAGCCATGTAATCGTTGAAGCCCTGTCCACGGTCACGGGCAGCAGAAGTGCCGGCGATGCCTTGCAGTTCCACGACATTGCCCTTGCCAGCGATGGCTTTGCACAGGAATTCAGCGGCCATCTGGCCACCAGCGACGTTGTCAGAAGCGACATGGGCAACCACTTCGCCGCCATTCGCGCCACGATCCACGGTGAAGACCGGGATGCCGGCGGCGTTGGCTTTCTGGATGGCGGGCACAACTGCGTCAGAGTCGGTCGGGTTGATCAGGATGGCATCGACCTTCTTGGTGATCAGGTCTTCGATCCCGGCAACCATCTTGGCCGAGTCGTCCTGGGCATCCACAACGATGAGCTTCGCGCCAGCGGCATCAGCAGCGGCCTGGGCGCCATCCTTGAGGGTGACAAAGAACGGGTTGTTCAGGGTGGAAAGCACCAGCCCGAGGGTGACTTCTTTCGCGGCGGGCTCGGCAGGCGGGGTCACACCGAGCGATTCGGCGGTGACGAGCGACAGCGGAACGGGGATGTTCTTTTCGACAGTTTCGCCATTCAGCACTTTGACGGCGGCTTCCACACCCAGGCGGCCAATTTCGGCGGGCTGCTGGGCCACGGTGGCGGCCAGTTTGCCATCTTTGACAGCCTGGACGGCGTCATCGACAGCGTCAAAACCGACGAAAACGATGCCGGTGCGGCCAGCGGCTTCAGCAGCCTGGACAGCGCCGAGGATCATTTCATCATTGTGGGCGAAAACACCGGCGATTTCGGGCTGGGCCTGGAGAATGTTCTCAAAGACACTCAAGCCTTCATCGCGGTTGAAGTTGGCGGTCTGCTGGGCCACGATGGGGGCATCTTTGCAGCTGGCAGCCATGTAATCGTTGAAGCCCTGGCCACGGTCACGGGCAGCGGAAGTGCCGGCAATGCCTTGCAGTTCAACCACATTGCCTTTGCCGCCAATGGTCTTGCACAGGAATTCGGCAGCCATCTGGCCACCGGCGACGTTGTCAGAAGCGACATGCGCAACCACTTCGCCGCCATTCGCGCCGCGATCCACAGTGAAAACCGGGATCTTGGCTTCGTTGGCCTTCTGGATGGCAGGCACAACCGCGTCAGAGTCGGTCGGGTTGATCAGGATGGCATCGACCTTCTTGGTGATCAGGTCTTCAATGCCAGCGGTCATCTTGGCCGAGTCGTCCTGGGCATCCACAACGATGAGCTTCACGCCAGCGGCGTCGGCGGCTTTTTGGGCGCCATCTTTGAGGGTGACAAAGAACGGGTTGTTCAGGGTGGAAAGCACCAGCCCGAGGGTTTTCTCAGTCGGCTGGGCGGCAGGCTGCTCAGTAACCGGGGCCGGGCTTCCGCAAGCGGAAAGCACAATGGCAGCAAGCATGAGCAGGCTGAACAGAGGGGTAATGCGTTTCATTTTCTACTCCTTTAGGATTGTTTGATAAGCGGGATAAATTTGGCTTTATCCTGCTCTGATACAAAATTTATTTCGGCGCTCCCGTTTTTATGGGTCGCCCCTGCGGGGTTTCACACCCAAACGGGAAAGCCATTATTTCCTGGTGGGATTGATGGCCTTATAAAACAGCAAAGCCAGGGCAATCACCACGCCTTTGACAACCTGCTCCCACAGCGGGGAAACGTTCAGCAGGTTAAGTCCGTTATTCAAGGTTTCGATCAGGATGGTGCCGAGCAGCGTACCGAGCAAGCCGCCTTCTCCACCCGAAAAGCTGGTTCCGCCAACCACAACCGCCGCGATGGCGTTGAATTCGTAACCCGCGCCGATTACCGGCTGGGCAGAATCGAGCCGCGCGATCAGGATCAGCCCGGCCAGGGCGGCGCAGACGCCGGAAATCATGTAAACCAGCACGATCATCTGGCGCGTATTGACGCCGGCCAGCCGCGCCGCGACCGGATTGTCACCGATCAGGTACACGTACTCGCCAAAGCGGGTGCGATTCAAAACAATCGCGGCCAGCACGAACACAATCACCGCCACAACAATCGGCATGGGAACCGGCCCGAGCGAGGCCGTGCCAATAAAACGGAAGGCATCTGGCAGCCCGGTGAAAGGCTTTCCCTGGGTATACATCAGCGTCAGGCCGCGTCCCACCGTCAGCATCCCCAGCGTGGCGATGAAAGGCGGGATATTCCCGCGCGTGATCATCAGCCCGTTGACCATGCCCATCAGCGCGCCGATGCCAAGCGCCAGCAGGATACCCAGCGGAACCGGCAGCCCCTGTTTGAGCAAATCGGCGGTGATGACAGCTGAAAGCGCCAGGATGGAGCCGACTGAAAGGTCAATCCCGGCGGTCAGGATGACCAGCGTCATGCCCACCGCCACAATCCCATTGATAGTGGCCTGCCGGAAAATGTTGACCTGGTTAGAAACGGTCAGAAATCGGTCAGAGAGCAGCGAAAGCCCCACTGCCAGCGCAGCGTATACCAGCGCCAGCCCAAAGCGCTGCAACAGCACGCTCCAGTTGACGCCTTCGGGACGGGGTTGCGCGGCCCGCGTGGTCATTTAGAACACCACCCCAGAGCACAAAATCACGTTGGCATACGGGGCAAACTCGCCGGTGCGCACCACGGCGCGCGCATCGTGGGTGATCTCCTTGAACTGGCTGTGCGGCACAAATTCCAGCGGCACGCCCGGCAGGAGCGCCTTCACCGCCTCCAAAAACTGCGGGTTGCGCGCCTGCACTTCCTCTGCCAGGATGGCTTTTTCGACCTTCATCTCTTCCAAAATCACGCCCAGGGTCTCCACCGCGCCGGGTACGCCCTTCGTCAGCGCCAGGTCAATGCGCTCAGTTTCGGCTGGGATGGGCAGGCCCGCGTCAGCCACCACCAGCATATCGGTGTGGCCCAGGGTGGCGATGGTGTATGAAAGTTCAGCGTTCAATAGTGTTGTTTTTTTCATTTTTTGTCTCCAAGGAATTCATCCACTTCGCGGCGCAGCGGCAGCGAGGGCTGCGCCCCAGGACGTGTGACCGAAAGGGCCGCGGCAGCATTTCCCAGGCGGGCGGCAGCTTCCAGCCCCAGGCCCTCGGCCAGGCCGGTGGCAAATGCGCCCACAAAAGCATCCCCGGCAGCGACCGTATCCACCGCTTTGACCGGGTAGGCCGGGATGTGCGTGCGCTGGCCGCCCGCAACCAGCAGCGCGCCCTGTTCACCCAGTGTGATGATCAGGTTGCGCACACCCAGCGCCAGCAGTTTTTCGATGGCGGCCTCCAGCGTATCGGTTCCGGCAATCTGCATCGCTTCGCGCTCGTTGGGGATGAAATAATCGACCTTTGACAGGATTTCCGCGCCGAGGGGCTGGGCCGGGGCCGGATTCAAGACGACCCGTATGCCTTGTTGCGCTGCCAGGGCAATCGCCTCGCTGACGGTTTCCAGCGGGCTTTCCAGCTGGGTGACGAGCACATCAGCGTCAGAAAAAGCCGCTTTGGCGGTATGCAGGTGCCAGGGCGAGAGCGAGAGATTCGCGCCCGAGGCCACCACAATCGTGTTGCGGCCTTCCGCATCCACCGTGATCAGGGCAATGCCCGTCGCTTCGGCTTTTTCCACCGAAATGTGGCTGGTGTCGATGCCATCCTGCGCAGCCACTTTGCACAGTTCCGCGCCAAACCCGTCCTCACCCACACAGCCGATCATGCGGACATGCGCGCCCATGCGCGCGGCGGCGACAGCCTGGTTGGCGCCCTTGCCGCCGGGGAAGGTGGCAAACCTGCCGCCCAAAATCGTCTCGCCAATTTGCGGATGGCGTGGGGCGTTGACGACCAGATCCATGTTAAGACTGCCAACTACGATAATATTTCCATTCACGAAGGCCTCCGGGTGCTTTCACGGATGACAAGACGGGTGGGAAGGATGTTCCGGCGCGGCGGCAGGCTGGCATTTTGCATGCGTTCCAGCAGCAGGGTGATGGCCATCTGGCCGATTTCCTGCTTGGGCTGGGCCACGCTGGTCAGGGGCGGGGTGGTATACGATGCCAGTTCAATGTTGTCGAAGCTGGCGATGGAAACATCTTCGGGGATGCGCAGGCCCAGCTGCGAAGCGGCGCGGATGACGCCGATGGACATCATGTCATTGCAAACGAAGATGGCTGTGGGGCGCGGGCTGCGCTGGAAAAGCTGCATGGCGCCTTCGTAGCCGGAGGGGGCATGAAAATCGCCGCGCACCACCAGGGATTCATCCACAAGAATGCCAGCCTGCTGGAGCGCGGCGCGGTAGCCGGTGACACGTTCGGCGCTGGGGGTGATGTTGGATGGGCCGGTGATGCAGGCGATGATGCGATGCCCCAGCGAGAGCAAGTGTTGGGTGGCGATCAACCCGCCGTGATGATTGTCAGTGGTGACGGTGTCCAGCTCCAGGCTGCCCATGTCACGATCAACCACTACCAGTGGCAGGCCTTTTTGGGCAATCTGCGAAAGTGTCTCGCGGTGGTCGCCTGAAGCGACGAAGATCATGCCATCGACCTGTTTGTTTTCGAGTACTTCGGTGTACATGCGCTCTTTTTCGGTATCGTTTTCGGTATTACACAAAATGACGCTGTACCCGCGTTCAAAAGCCGCCGTTTCGATGGCGCGGCCAATCTCGGCGAAGAACGGGTTGGCGCTGTCGGGCAGGATCAGGCCGAGGGTATGGGTTTCGCCGCGACGCAGCGAGCGCGCCAGGGCGTTTGGGCGGTAGCCTAATTCCTTCATCGCCAGTTCAACCTGCGCTCGAACGGCATCAGATACATAGCGCGTCCCGTTAATGACATGGGACACGGTTGCCGAAGATACATTTGCGTGTGCTGCGACTTCTTTGATGGTTGCCATAAAAAATACTCTAGTTAATCGTTTACGTAAACGATTAACTAGAGTATAGGCTTTTTTTATTCCCTGTCAAGAGTCAACAAACACAGCGCAGGGCTTTCTTCAAGTTGTAGTGCGCCGATTCACTCGCTGCGCAACAGCTTGCAGGCAAGATTGGATCGATTAAGGCAGGTAGTATTCGATGACCAGGGCAGGCCTGTCTCCGGCACTGGATGCGTTACCGCTGAAAAACCGTACATAGTTTGCCATAGCATTGTTGTTGTCATCCAGTTTAAAGCGGAGGCGAAGTTGCGTTAGCCCAAAACTGCCGGAGTGTTTGTTGATACTGGCAGACAAGTTGGTGAGGTTGAAGCTATACCAGGCGCCTACAGGCAGGGGGCTGAACGGCCCACCGGTTTTCGTGGCCAATGCCTGGAAGTCGCTTCCAACCAGGGGCGCGCTTGCTCCGAAAAAGCCTTTTTTGGCATCCACCATCAGCCCCTGGAGCAAGGCAAATGGATTGCCAGTACCGCTGACAGCCTGTCGCTTAATCCGGAGCGTGACCCGGGTAATGACAGCTGTATCGGGGAGACTGGATCCAGTATTGAAGGACAAAATTGCGCGATATTGTTTTTTGGTAGCATCGTCACCCACGTTGAAAGTGGTGGAGAAACTATCGATTTTCGCGCCAAAATTGCTGTTTTCACCCGCTTCGAGAATCCAGCCATCTTGCGAACCAACGGATGTGAAGGTTTTTGTTTGTGTGGTAACTGGTACGGGTGTGTTGGTGAACGGTACAGGCGTGTTGGTGGACGGTACGGGTGTGTTGGTGGACGGTACGGGCGTATTGGTGGATGGTACAGGCGTGTTTGTGGATGGTACGGGTGTGTTTGTGGATGGTACGGGTGTGTTTGTGGATGGTACAGGTGTGTTGGTGGATGGTACGGGTGTGTTGGTTGACGGTATAGGGGTATCGGTAAACGGCATGGGGGTATCGGTATCAATTGGAGTGGCAGTATCAGGAACAGGGCCTAATAAGGTAAAAGCAGCATCCCCAACTGCAATCCGATACATCACATCGCCTCCCGCGCCTGATGTTTTACGATAATGATTCCCGTCCCCGCCAGTGCCAAACGAGAAACCCCAATCGGGCAGACCACCCTGCTGGGATGCTTCGATTTGCACCCAATATTTGACACCAGCAGATGCCGTAAAGGCTGTAGGCAGGGTAAACGTATAAGAGTACATATTGATTGACCCTACCAGTCCAATTGGGGTTTCGCCGGCATTGCCTCCTACCAAATAATCCACCAGGGGCGGATTTGCAATTGCCGGTTCGGAACCAGCCGGGATGGACGGGTAAATCCTGATGCGAAAATCAAGCACCGGACCGCCGAGCCCCACCCTGGCAGGGTCATAGCCGCCAATCCAGTCGATCTGGGTAATGGTTTCGGTAGTTTGGAGGGTGAAATCATCCCAAATATATTGATCGTAATCGCTGCCATCAGGGTCTCGCCATGATGATTGGAGGAGTTTACCCACCGGGTTTATCGGCTGGGCGTAAATAGGGCCAATGAAAAGACCCTGGGCATAGATACGCTGTTCATTCTGGGAAACGGGTGCTTTTGCCTGGGCGTCAACATAAAAATATCCCAGGGAAAGCAGTCCCATGAAAAGTACCAGGATCAAGCTGGGGCGAAATAGTTTGGGTGACATGATTTCGTTTCTCCTAAAAATGTTTTCCCTACCTTGATGATCGAACAAGATTTGGGGTGGTGACCAGTCTACAAATAAAAGACCTGGCGGCAGCCCCTTCAAGTGACTGCCGCCAGGCGTAATTCAGATGGTTATGGATTGGTGGTGATCGGGAACGGTGTGGCGTTTACCCAGACCGAGAAGACATACAGACCATTGTTAGAGCGAATGCGGAACCAGTACTTGGTGTTGCGCGCAAGGCCCGTCATGGTGTAGGTCGTCAGGTTGGCGCCTACGTTCACGGTGGTCAACCCGTTTGTAAAGGTGGCATTGGTAGCCCGCTGGATGGTGAAGCCGGTCTCGTTGTTCGAGTTATCCAGCCATTTGAGCACCACAGAACGTGAGTTGCCGCTGTTCGCGCCATTTGTCACTGTGAAGCTGCCAGGGGTTGCCGGGAGGGCAGGCACCAGCACCGGGGCGGCCACGGCATAAGCCGATGAACCTGCGGGGTTGACTGCCGCAACACGATAGCTGTAGGTTGTGTTCGAGGCTGTGGCGGTGAGGGTCGTGTCGGTGAAGGTTACACTGCCGGTGTTGTTGCGGGCAGGAGCTGTGGCTACCTGGGTGAAGTTGATCCCATCGGTAGAACGTTCGATCACGAACCCGTTTTCATTGGTGGCATTGTCAGTCCAGGTCAGTTTGATCTGCGGCCCACTCTGGATGTTCGCCAGCAGGTTGGTGGGGGCCAGCGGAGCTGTGCCAACGGCCAGTTCGGCGGTCATCGACTGCGCTGTCATGGTCGGGAAGCCCGCGCCGTAACCAACGGTGTTCTGGGCTACCACACGGTAGCGGTATCCAAGGGCGGGGTTGTAGGTGCCTGGCACAGTGAAGCTGCGAGTCTGGTGGATGTTCGGCTGGTTCAGCGGTGATTGGACGGTGCCAATTGTGGTCCAGACGCCCTGCCAGTTCATGCTCTGCACTGCGAAGGCAGTTTCTGTGATCGAGTTGTCGTTCCAGGTCAGTTGCAGTTGGGTTTTGTTGCCGCTGCCGATCACAGTGTAGCTCAATCCATCGGGGCTCAGGGGCGGCAAGGCCAGGCTCACGGGGCGCATCATGTCCATTTCTTCGTGTGACAGGATGTGGCAGTGGTAAACATATTCCCAGCCGAAGTTCGTGAACTGATTGGTGATCGGGGCGGTTGGGTTGCCCTGAGGATCCACATTGTTGAACATTGCGGTGGAGCCAACCGGCATCATCGGGTTCAGCAGCCGGATCGAGTTCGGGATTTCGAAGGGCACCTGGGGGATGATCGGGCGCAGGGCCACAATGGTGTCTTCCAGCGGCGAGATGCGCACGGTGTCTTTCCAGCCGAGTTCGTTCGCATCTGGAGCCAGGATGATGTTATCCCAGGTGACGCGGTTGATAACTTGCACATCGAACAGGTGGAAGTGGATTGGATGGGTATCAACACCGTTGTGAGTGATCCGCCATATCTGGGTTCCATCACTGGCTGTTGAAATCGGGGTGACGGAGAGATTATCTTTGGGCAGGTTGGTGCCGTCGATCAACTCTGTCACAGGGTTGACGTAGGGGTACAGGGTGACGTTCTGCGCGCCGGGAACCGGGGGCTGGGCTTCCAGACCGAGAGTGGCCTGCATACGACCAAATTCATCGAAGTTGGTCGAGTTCATTTCGTCGTGGATAGCTTTGGGCTGCACCGGCAGGGTCATTTTGGTGGTGGGCGCCAGCAAAGTATTGAAGCCAAATACGCTTGTATCGTTGATGCGAACGAGGCCATCGCAGCGCTGCAGGGTGGTGCCGGTGACGTTGCAGTTGCCGCTGCCTGCGAAGGAGGTGCCATAGGCCGAGTTGTAGGCCGATTGCCCTACGATGATCGGGTGCTGGCTTGATTCGAACACGCCTGTGCCATCGGCATTGTGCCGGAAGGCTGCCTGCAGGCCAGTCAGGTTGAAGGCCGGGGCCGGGGTGCTGGCCGCAACTTTCACCTGCATCACGGTGCGGGTGTTGGGGCCGTAACCGGGCACAATGGTGGGGGCGCCGTTCGGGCTCAGGTCAGGAGCGCCGGTGTAGTAGTCGTAGCTTGGGACGCGAGCAGGGAAAGCAGCCGGGGCATCATTGTACAGGATCAGGGTCTGGCCAGCGAATTGCGAGAAGTCCACGATCACGTCAGCGCGTTCGGCGGGCGCGACCAGCAGGGAGTGCTTATCCACGTTGCCGACATCGAAGCGGGTCGGGTCGGTGATCCAGGTGGTGACCTGTTGTCCATCGATCACGACCGGGGCGGGCAGGAAGCCGCCTTCGGTACCGATCTGGATCCAATCTGGGCCAGGCTTGCTGATGGTGGTATCGGGCGTCGGGAAGACATTCGGGTCGAGTTGGGCCGCGGCCAGTTCAGCGGCATTGAAGGCAACTTCACTGTCTGTACCGGTGGTCGGGTCAGCCACGTACCATTGCAGGTTGAAGAAGCGGTCGTTGGCAGCGCTCAAGATGCGCAGGCGGTAAGATTTCGGTTCCACTTCCAGGGTCGGGTAAGCAACACCATTGACAATGGGTGTGTCATTGAACTGTTCCATGCCGACCGAAATGTTCGGGGTACCCGGGATCTGCTGGGGTTCGCAAAATGGATCGGTCTGGTACTGCCAGGTGGCAGGATCATCAAGGTTGCAGTTGGGATCGTAATAAGGGTTGGCAATGGGGCCGTAAACAGTGTTGGCAGCCGGGGGCCAGAACCAGGGGCCGTACATCCAGCGGCCATAAGCGCTCATGCCAGATGGATCGCCAGGGTTCTGGGCAGGCATGTAAACGTGATGGTACCAGAAAGCGCCTTTGGTGCCCCAGCGTGCGGTATCCCAGGCAGGATCTTGCAGGGCCAGTTGGGCTGCATCGGGGACGAAGGTTTTGTCCTGGATAATCAGCGGAATCTGGTCGGCAGGGATGGTTCCATCGGTGATCAGTTTCTGCTCTGCGGCATCGGTAATCAGGTAGCCAGCGGCTTCACCGGCGTATACGTTCAGGCGGGTGATGCCCCACGAGTGATCATGGTAGAACATCAGGCGAGCTGACTGCTGGTTGGTGTAATAGAACGTCTGGCAGCCATCGGTGGCGGTATTGCACACATCCATATCGGGAACGTTCTTTACGCTCACGCCTTCAGGCCACATGGTGTTTTCGCCCGCGGGGGTGATCCACTGGTGAGGAGTACCATCCGAGATCCACGGGGAGGTGCCGCCATGCAGGTGCAGCGTGGCGCGGTTATCTTTGAAACACATTTCGGGTTTGGGGCTTTCACTGCACAACGGGTTGCGGACTTCGTCCGTCACAGTGCCATTATCCACAGGGGCGCCCATGCCCATCGGGCCCATGCCCGAACCCATCAGGGATGAGTCGGTCGGCAGGAACAGATCCCCGGCAGCGCCAGTGGGGAGCAGGTTGTAGAACACGATCCGCACCGGGCGGTCTTTGGTTGCAGAGATGGTGGGGCCAAGATACTGCGGAGCGGTCACAGCATAAGCTTGTTGACCGTTAATCATCACAGGCTGGCTGGTGCCATCCATCATTTCATTGACCAGCGGGAAGTGCTGGCTGACGCCCGCAGTGTCGGCGGTTTCCAACTGGACATAACCGCGCACAAGCGTATTGGGCAGGCTGGAAGAGAAGTTGGTGTAGTACTGCACCAGGCCGATCACATACTCATCAGCTTCGATATTGTTGTACACTTTGGTGGTCGGCACAGCCAACGGAATATATTTGCCAGTGGATGGGCAGGCCGGGGGCATGCACAGGCCGGGCAGACTGTCGGTGAATTTCTTGATGCCGGGCGTCATATAACCGCTGCCGGGGTTAGTAAGCGTGATGCCTGTGACTGCGCCACCCGATTTGCTCAGTGTCGCGCTGGCGGTCGCGCCAGCGCCGGCGCCGATGCTGTCAGAGATGACCACAGCCGGTTCAGATATGTAACCAGCACCAAAGCTTTCGAGCACAACGCTCTGAACCAACAGGGTGCTGGATGCAGTCGCAAGGGTGGCACCAACGACCGGGTCAGCGGTTGTACCATCATGGATAGTGACGCTGGGCGCAGCAGAATAGCCGGAACCGGCGTTATCCACCACTATGGCGGTAATGGAACCATTGGCATCCATCTCGGCGTGCCCCTGTGCGGGGGTTCCAGCGGGATCATTCGGCAGGCCAAATTCCACGGTGGGGAAGGTGTAACCCTGACCGGGATCGCTCACAATAACAGCATCCACGCCACCAAAAACACTCGCGGTTGCATCAGCAGTGGCTCCACCACCCGAAATCGAGACAGACGGGGCAGTGTATCCGCCCCCAGCTGTGGCCACATTGATGGCATTCACAACGCCAGAGTAATCCACAGTGGTGGTAGCTTCGGCATTTGTGCCCGAACCGGTGATCGAAACAGTCGGCGCATAAGTATAGCCGCTGCCTGGGTTGATAATTTGCAGATCAAGTAGCGCTCCGGTTTGCGGATCAACCGTTGCAGCGGCAGTTGCGCCCGTCCCGCCTCCACCCACCAGTTCTACAAATACGTTTGGCAGTCGGAAGGGGCTGTTTGCCCAGTTCGGGTAGGGCCCAAAGTAGTGTGGGACTTTCGTTTCATCGGTTGGGCTGATCGGCGCGGCGCTGCTGGTGCGGCCTTGCTTTGCCGGCTGGGTATCAGGCGCATACGCGCCAGCCTGGATAAAGCCACCGAAGATCAGGGCAGTCACAACCAGGATGCTGAATAATTTTGATGCCAGTTTTTTCATGGTTTCCTCTCTAGACGAATAAAGGATAATACGTGCTTGGGTTGTATTCATGGAGCGATCAAGCGCCCATGGCATGGAACAGGTCTGAGGCGGTATTCAGCCCGACCCGGTGTTTGTCGAATACTTCTAAAGTGTTATTCTCAAAGCTGACAGTGATCACCTTCAACTCTGGACAGGTTTGCATCAACAGGGCCGGGAGCGGCGTAATTGATACATACGCCCCTTCGTAAATGATGACCACATCTGGCTTGTTCTTCTCCACCGCGGCAATGAACACCTGGGCTGATTCGTCTTCGGTGACATTGATCACATCCCAATCGGTCCGGGTTGACAGGTAGGATGCAACTGCGTCTCCGAGCAAGTCTTTGCGTCTCCACAGGATCACTTTTTTGTTCATCGCCATCATTCTTATTTCCTCGGTTTGTGGTAAGAATTTTCTATTGATGCAAGGATAACAAAACCAGCCCCCTTCCACCATCACCCACCTTCATTCACCAGGGATTAAATAAGGCTATCCCGAAGGATGGTCTTTTCTCGGCAAGAGTTAATCATAGGATTAAACACGGATGATCCGTGTCTTCTCGCAAAAACGAGTGAACTTTTGCCCTACAGTAAGTGAATTGACTGCAAAAAGGTCATTTTCACCACAGAGCCACGAAGAACACGGGGTTTTTGAGTTTTTCCTGGCGAAAACTGGCGTTTTTCGCTCTGTGAACTCGGTGACTCCGTGGTTTTATGCTTTTTGCAGTTCACCACGGAGAAAAACATTAATAACTCCGTGGTTCCGTATCTCGGTGGTTTGCCGGGTTTTCCAGGCCGCTTTTGTGACCAGTAAATCTTTGCGGCTCAGCAACTTTGCGTTAAGCCTTACCCCGAAATTTTGAGAAGATGCGATGATCCTGTATTGCAAAACTGCCCTCCCGTTTTTGATATGGTTATGGGCAGGGGCGCCCCTACGGGTTTTCACACCAAAACGGCAGCGCCACAAATTTCAAAAACCTGGCAAACCGGAGCAATTTTGCTTTACACCATTTGGCGCAGAATTGGCAGTACGATGAGGCCGCAAAGTGTATAGCAGGGTAAAATTCGAAAGCATTTGCATTCTTCATGGTCAAAATCCCTGAACGGAGAAAAAAATGTCCCGCAAAGAATTCTTAACACACCTTTTCATACTTTTCGCGCTTCTTGCATCTTTCCTGGCCCCCATCCCCGCCGCCCAGGCCCAGGGCGCCCAACCAGAGATGGTCAACATCCCCGGCACCCACCAGGACGAGCTGGGCTGCCCTGGCGAATGGCAGCCGGGCTGCGAAAACACCGCCCTGACCTACGACACCGAAGATGATGTCTGGCAGGGCGCCTACGAGATCCAGCCGGCCAACGATGGCGACAAAAAAGGCCCACGCTACAAAGCCGCGCTCAACGGCAGTTGGGGCGAGAACTATGGTGTCAATGCCAGCGGCGGCGGAGCCGATATTCCGCTGGTGGTTAGTGCGCCCACCCTGGTTAAGTTTTACTACGACCATAAAACCCACTGGATCGCCGACAACTTCAACAAACCCATCCTTGTAGTCATGGGTGACTTCCAGCAGCAGTTAGGCTGCGCCAGCAACGACGATGCGGGCTGCCTGCGCTCATGGCTGCAAGACCCCGAAGGCGATGGCATCTATGGCTTCGCCACCCGCACCCTGAAAGCCGGAACCTACAGCGCCACCTTCACCCAAAACGAAGACCCGGCCCAAACAATCGGCGAAACTCAACAATTCACCGTCAAAAAAGATGGTGACGAAATCTATTTTGGATATGACGACGTGAAAAAAGAAACCCTTATCAGCACCGAAGGCGCGCCGCGCGGCAGCCTGGGCAAACTGGGTGCCCACTGGGTCAGCCGCGACACCATCCTGTGGAACGTGGCCGGTTCGCCCAAATACAGTTACGCCCTCTACTACTCACCCGATGCCAAACTCGAACTGAGCGCTGACGGCGTTAAAAACGGCATTGAAATCGCACTGACTTACACCCCCAGCGGAGCAGGCAGCGAACTGACACGCAAATTCCCACACCTGGGCGCGTACACCGCCTTCAAACTCGACCCCGCCAGCCAGGACAAAGTCCCCGAAGCGCTCAAAAGCCAGGTGGCGGTGGTGGTCAAAAATGACGCTGGCAAAGTGGTGGATGTGACCGGAGTCCAGCTGCCGGGTGTGATCGACGCGCTCTACACCTACAGCGGCCCCCTGGGCGTGACCTTCAGCGGAAAAACCCCCGCCCTGCATCTGTGGGCGCCCACCGCAACATCCGTCACGCTGCATCTGTTCGACGATGCCACGACAGATTCAGCGCAGAGCCTGCCCATGAAATGGGACGCACAGACGGGTGTATGGGCCATCAGCGGCGACCCGGCCTGGGCGGGCAAATTCTACCTGTACGAAGTCAACGTGTATGTTCCATCCACCGGCAAAATTGAGAAAAACCTGGTCACCGACCCCTATTCCGTCAGCCTTTCCACCAACAGCAAACGCTCGCAGATTGTAGACCTGACCGACCCGGCGCTGAAACCCGCCAGCTGGGACAAACTGGCCAAACCGGCGCTCGCCGCCCCCGAAGATATTGTCATCTACGAGCTGCACATCCGCGATTTCAGCATGACCGATGAAACCGTCCCGGCGGAACTGCGCGGCACGTACAAAGCCTTCACCGTGAGCGACTCCAACGGCATGAAGCATCTCAAAGCCCTGGCCGCTGCCGGGCTGACGCACATCCACCTGCTGCCCGCTTTTGATATTGCCAGCGTCAACGAAGACAAATCCACCTGGAAGCCGCTCGATACATCCGCGCTGGCCGCCCTGCCGCCCGATTCTGAGAAACAGGCCGCCGCCGTGAGCGCCAACAACGGCGCCGATGGCTTCAACTGGGGCTACGACCCGCTGCACTACACCACCCCCGAGGGCGCTTACGCCACCAACCCCGAAGGCCCAACCCGCATCATCGAATTCCGCGAGATGGTGCAATCGCTCAACCAGAGCGGCCTGCGCGTGGTCATGGACGTGGTCTACAATCATACCAACGCCAGCGGCTTGAGCGACAATTCGGTACTGGATAAGGTCGTACCCGGCTACTACCACCGCCTGAACGCCGAGGGCAAGGTCGAAAAATCGACCTGCTGCGAAAACACCGCCAGCGAACACGCCATGATGCAAAAACTGATGGTCGATTCGGTCGTCACCTGGGCGAAAGAGTATAAGGTGGATGGCTTCCGCTTCGACCTGATGGGCCATCACATGCTCGAAGACATGAAAGCCGTGCGCGCCGCGCTCGACGCGCTGACCGTGTCCAAAGACGGCGTGGATGGCAAATCCATCTACATCTACGGCGAAGGCTGGAACTTCGGCGAAGTCGCCAACGGCGCGCGCGGCGTCAACGCCATCCAGGCCAACCTGGGCGGCACGGGCATCGGCGCGTTCAACGACCGCCTGCGCGATGGTGTGCGCGGCGGCGGCCCGTTCGACGACCCGCGCATCCAGGGTTTTGTCACCGGCCTGTATTTTGCGCCCAACGCCGCCGAAAAACGCCCGCCCGAGCAGCAACTCTCCAAATTGCTCGACTACACCGACTGGATCCGCCTGACAATGGCCGGGAACCTGCGCAATTACAAGATCATGCGCGGCAACGGAGACATCATTACCGGCGATAAAGTGCTGTATAACGGTTCCGCTGCCGGGTACACGCTCGACCCGCAAGAAAATATCGTCTACGCCTCGGCGCACGACAACGAAACCCTGTGGGATGCCATCCAGATCAAGGCCCCTGCCAGCGCCACGCTGGCCGAACGCGTGCGCATGAACAACCTGGCCACCAGCGCAGTCATGTTCAGCCAGGGCGTGCCCTTCTTCCACGCTGGCGATGACATCCTGCGCTCCAAATCGCTCGACCGCAATTCCTACAACTCGGGCGATTGGTTCAACAAACTGGATTGGACCTACGAATCCAACAACTGGGGCGTGGGACTGCCCATCGAAGGCAGCGACCGCTGGGACATTTTCCGCCCGCTGCTGGCCGACCCGGCGCTGGCCGCCACCAAAACAGAAATCAGCTTCGCCTCGGCAGTTTTCCGCGAATTCCTGCAAATCCGCAAAAGTTCGCCGTTATTCAGGCTGCGCACTGCCGAAGATGTGCAAAACGCTGTCAGTTTTCTCAATACCGGGCCAAATCAAACCCCCGGCCTGATCGTCCTGCGCCTGGCAGATACCAACAACTTCGACCCAACCTACAACGAAATCCTGGTCTTCATCAACGCCAGCCCCGCAACCGTCAGCTTCAACGACCCATCCTTCAGCGGGAAAGCCTACAGCCTGCACCCCGTCCAGCAAAACTCGGTAGATGAAGCGGTCAAGCAATCCAGCTTTGCCGGTGACACCTTCAGCATCCCGGCGCAGACAACAGCTGTGTTCGTTCTCTCCGGCCCGCCGAGTGTCCCGGCCTGGGCCTGGGGCGCAGCCCTGGGGCTGGTTGTCGCGGCGGTGGCGGCGTTCATCCTGCGGCGCAGGCGTGGCGCGAAATGATATTTCGCGCTGTTTAACGTGCCACAATTCACGCGAGATAACATCTCACGCCACAAAAAACAAATTTAACGAAAAACAGGCTCCGGGGCGTTCCCGGAGCCTGTCTGTTTGGGTGGATTACGGCTTGGTGACGAGGAAATTATCGAACAGGATTTCCGTACCAGCTTCTTCAAAAGTACCTGCCAGCAGGCCCACATCGCCGCCAGTCAGGTCAGAATCTTTGATGCTGAAAAGCTGCTCGCCATTAACATACATGGTAAGCGTATCACCGATGCAATCGCCACGAATATGATTGACTTCATTCGATTTGATGGCCGGGCTGGGCTCGCTGAGCAAATCGGTGAGAAAACTCTGCTCGGTATTCTGAACTTTGCCGATGGCGGCATAGCCATCACTGCTGATCATAAAGTAATAGAAATTGTAGGCTGTATCTGAACCGCTGCCGGTTTCGGTGTAGCGGCAAATAACGCCAAAATCGTTGGCTTCAGGGCCAGATGCTTTCGTGGCGTCCACTTCCACGCGCACATCGGCGGGCAGGCTGGTGAGTTTTGGGTTGGCCCACATATCATACTGGGGCTGGCTGACCAGGATACGATATTGCCCGTCCTGGTAGTCGGTGGTACCGGTGTCCGTAGTGCTCTGATCCCAGCCGCTGGATGTGCTGGAGAAATCATCTTTAAAGAGCAGGTTAGGATCGGTTGGCTCAGCGGGCGCGCCGAGGGAACACGCCAGGGATGCTGCAAGCAGTACAAGTATAGCGAGAAGATATTTGGGTCTCATGGAAATGGTCTCCTTTATAGGTAAAGTATAGCCAGGAATATATCGGGGACAAGCCCCAAACACCGCAGCAAGCATAATGTTATGAACTTGCGATTATTCTTGGGCATCTTCCTTTTCTTCATCAAGCGAATCGCTCAATTCGCGGATTTCGCCGGTGACGATGAAAACTGTCCGCTCGCAGATGTTGGTGACACGGTCCGCCAGACGCTCCAGGTTGTGGGCAGCCCACAGCAACCAGTTGGCGCGTTCGATATTTTTGGGGTCTTGCATCACATAGGTCATCAGTTCACGGTAAATTTGGGTGTAAAGCTGGTCAACTTCATCGTCTTCAGGAGGAATGGCGCGAGCCGCGTCAGCATCTTCGGTGACAAAGGCCGTCAGAGCGCGATGGAGCATATCCACGCCTTTTTGGGCCATGAGAGGGATATCCACCAATGGTTTGAGCAGGGGCTGGTCGCCCATGCGGATGTTGATCTTGGCGATACCTTTGGCATAATCTCCCATGCGTTCAATTTCACTGGCTACATCCAGCAGGGAGGCCAGCAGGCGCAGATCGTGCGCCATGGGTTGTTGGGTGGCGATGATAATCATCACCTGGTTTTCAATGTCAAAACGCCGCTCGTTAATCAGGCGGTCGGTTTCAATGATTTGTCGTGAAGCGGCAATATCACGCTTTTTTAGCGCATCAACAGATCCCAAAACAGCTTGTTCCACCATACTGCCCAATACCAGGATATCATCTTTGGCCTGCTGGAGTTCATGTTCAAAAGTTTTACGGAGCATATTTACCTCAATAAAAAAAACGGGATTGGTTTGCCAGTAAGACGTTTAGCCAAAACGGCCAGTAACGTAATCTTCAGTGCGCTTGTCAGCAGGGGTGGTAAAAAGGTTTTTGCCCTCACCACACTCGATCAATTCACCTTGCAGGAAGAAGGCTGCATAATCAGCTGTGCGGGCTGCCTGTTGCACCGAGTGCGGAACGAGCACCACAGTATAGTTCTGTTTCAAAGCCTGGAGCGACTCTTCCACTTTGCTGGTGGAGATGGGGTCAAGGCCGGAGGTTGGTTCATCGAGCAGGAGGACTTCCGGCTCAAGCGCCAGGGAGCGCGCCAGGCACAGGCGCTGCTGTTGCCCGCCAGAAAGGGCAATGGCCGGGTCATCGAGCCGGTCTTTGACTTCGTCCCATAAAGCTGATTGTTTAAGGGAACGTTCGACAGCTTCATCAAGCTTTGCGCGACGTTTCTCCCCCATTACTTCCAACCCGTAACAGATGTTCTGCCGAATGGACATGGGCAGCACCACCGGGCGGGCGAACACCATCCCAACTTTGCGGCGCAGGCTGATAACATCCATTTTGGGATCGAGGATGTCCTGCCCATCGAGCAGGATGCGCCCATCGACAGTTTTCAAATCGGCCAGATCGTTCAGGCGATTAAAACAGCGCAGCAGCGATGATTTTCCGCCGCCCGCCGGGCCAAACAGAACCGTGATGGCTTTTTCTCGAATCGTGAGATTGATGTTGCGCAGGGATTCTGTGCCATCGGCGTATTGCAGGCTAAACCGTTCTATAACGATTTTGTTCATCAGCGAGCCAGTAGCAGCTTAAAAATCTTATACACGGCAAAGCCAATTAGCACAAGAATGATGATGGCATCTACCACGTCAGGCAACGGGCTGAAACGTACGATGAAAATATAAAGGCCGAGAATCGCATAACGAATGTTGTTGCCCATATAGGCAAAGTAACTACCAAAATCAACCATAAATTACTCCTTTACCACTGTCGGCGCGCGCGCGCTCTCGAACGAATAACAGTTGCGATCAAGTTCATGACAAGGACAAATGAAAGCAGCACCAGGGCCGTGCCATACTGTACCTGGAAGGGCATCTCAGGAACCTGGGTAGAGATGACAAAGAGGTGGTAGGGCAGCGCCATGGTCGCGTCAAAGGGCGAGCCAGGTAGTTGGGGCAGGAAAAATGCGGCACCGGTAAACAGGATCGGGGCGGTTTCTCCGGCAGCGCGCTCAAGCCCGAGGATGACCCCGGTGATAATGCCAGGCAGCGCTTCGGGCAGCACAATCCGCTGGATGGTTTGCCAGCGCGTGGCCCCCAGCGAGATCGACACTGTGCGAAAAGATTGTGGCACAGAACGTAAGGCTTCTTCTGATGTGGAGATGATGACCGGCAGGGTCATGATGGAAAGGGTTAGCGAGGCCGAAAGGATGCTGGTGCCAAATTGAAGGAAGAAAACGAACAATCCCAGGCCAAACAGGCCGTAAACAACCGAGGGGATGCCGGACAGGTTGATGATGGCGAGTCGGATCAGGCGCGTGAGCCAGTTTTCGGCGGCGTACTCAGACAGGTAGATCGCGGCAGCAATGCCAAGCGGCACAGAAAAGGCGGCGGTACCCATTGTCAGGTAGAACGTGCCAATAATAGCGGGGAAAATCCCGCCCTGGCGCATCCCATCGTGGGGGAAGCCGCTTAAAAATTCCCAGGAAATAGCCCCGCCCCCCTGGTAAATGATGTAAATAATAACAATAACGATGGGGGTAACCGTCATAACGGCGATCAGCGAAGCTAAACCAAAGCCAAGTCGCTGAGAGAGATTCCGGTCGAGCGAAAAGGCGCGTTTCATCAGGATAAAACCCTTTCGGCGCGTTTTTTGGACTGGAAAACGACGCTGGATGCAGTGATGTTTACGATCAGTGAAATCAGGAACAGGATGATGCCAATAAAAAAGAGGGTGTGATAGTGGACGCTGCCACTGGCAACTTCGCCCATTTCAGCGGCGATGGTGGCGGTCATGGTACGCACCGGGGAGAATAGCGCCAGTGGGGTCGCGGCCAGCACCGGGGCATTACCGGTGACCATCATCACGGTCATGGTCTCGCCAATGGAACGCCCAACACCGAGCATGATGGCTGTTAAAACACCCGATTTGGCCGCAGGGAGCGTTACGCGCCAGATGGTTTGCCAGCGGGTCGCGCCAAGCGCCAGGGCTGCGTCACGATAAGCGCGCGGAACTGAGTCGAGAGCGTCTTCGGCGATGGAGACGATCGTCGGGACGGCGATCCCGCCCAGGAGCAACGAACCTGTTAGGGCGGTCAGGCCGGTGGGCAGGTTGAGCATTTCTCGCAGGGCTGGTGAGAGCACCAGGATGCCCAAAAATCCGAGCACGACCGAGGGCAGGCCGCCGAGCAGTTCCACCAGCGGTTTCAGGATTTCGCGCGCCCAACGCGGGGCGATTTCTGAGATGAAGATGGCTGTCCCCACGCCAAATGGAACGGCCACCAACCCGGCGCCAATGGTGACGATCAGCGAACCGGTGATGAGCGGCAGGATGCCAAAATATTTTTCAATCGGGTACCAGCGCAGGCTGAAGAGGTCGCCCAGAGGTACCTCGGTGAGCGCAGGCAGGCCCTCGCGCAGCAGGAAGTAAAAAATCAGGGCAACAAAAACAACGGCTGAATAGCCCGAAGCGCGGATGGCGCGGGTAATCACATATTCACGCCAGGAAAGGTTAGATTCCATTCTTCACCAGTGTGTAGCGAATTGTCAATTTGCTTTACGGAGTGACCGGCACAAAACCCAGTTTGGCAACAATCGCCTGGGCATCGGGAGACATGATCCAGTCAAGGTAATCTTTGATGGCTCCGGTCGGCTCGCCAGCGGTATACATATAAAGGTCGCGGGCGATAGGATAGGTTTTGTCATTCACAGTAGCAATGGATGGCAACACATACGAATCGCCATCTTGTTTGGCAATGGCGATCATCTTCAAATCTTTTGGAACGTACCCCAACCCATCGTAGCCAATGGCGTTGGGGTTTTGGCGCACTTCATTGATGATGCCTTCTGAAGACGGCAGCAGCAGCGTATCGGTGGAAAAGAGCGTCTTGTTGTCTTTTTGGCCCAACCGCAGCACGTTTTCGAGAAAATAAACATGCGTGCCAGAGTTAGTCTCTCGAGAAAGGCGGACGATAGGCCGATTCTCGCCCCCAACTTCAGTCCAGTTGGTAATTTTTCCACTGTAAATATCTGAAATCTGCTGGAGTGTGAGCTGGCTGACCGGGTTCTGGGGGTTGACGATCACCGCGATGGCATCTTGCGCGATGATGTGCTCGAGCGGGTCGATGCCATTGGCTTTGGCCTGGTCAATCTCCTCGGTTTTGATTTTGCGCGAGGCGTTGGCAATCCCCACCGTTTTATTGATCAGGGCCGCCAGGCCCGTGCCAGAGCCGCCACCCGTCACAGAAATACGCACATCCGCATGGTTAGATTGATATTCTTCGGCCCAGGCCAACGCAAGATTCACGATGGTATCAGACCCTTTATTTTCGATGTAGACGGCGGCGCCAGGCTGGGCAGCACCGGAGGAAGTCCTGGAACAAGCAGCCAGGATAAAAACCAGGAATACAAGGAGATAACGGTTGGCATTCATCGGGGCAAATTATACCCGTCACAGTCACAAATTGCAGTTTGTCTTTGCCGGTCAAATAGTGTTTTCGGGCTGGATGCTTCTGAGCCAGCCTGTGCAAATCATCCATCGTTTGAGTTTTGGTAAACCCTGACAAATGACACCTGACATTTTTGTGAATTTTGTCATAATATTGTTTTTACTGCGCATCCCTGTACAGGAGGTCTTATGATCGATTTCTTGCAAATTTTAGGCGGATTGGCATTGTTTCTGTATGGCATTCGCACCCTGAGCGGGGGCATGGAAAAACTGACCGGGGAGCAAATCCAAAAGTGGTTGGATAAAATGACCAGCCACCTTTGGTCGAGCGCGCTCTTTGGCACGGTTGCCACCGCGTTGATCCACAGCAGCGGCCTGTTAATGGTTACCATGATCGGCCTGATCAACGCCAACCTGATGACAGTGGAGCAGGCCATCGGTGTCATGCTCGGACAGGAAATCGGCACCACACTGACAGCGCAGATTGTGGCCTTTAAAATCGGGAATTTCAACATGTTGTTCGTCATCCTGGGGGTGATATTGTTTGAATTTGTTGAAAATCGCGAGTGGAAAAAGTATGGCGAAATCAGTTTTGGCATCGGCATCGTTTTCCTGGGCATGACGCTCATGTCAAGCTCGCTCAGCCAGCTTGTGCAGGTTCCCTGGGTGGGGGGTATGCTGGCCACCATGGGCAAATATCCACTGGCGGGCGCGCTGGCGGGCATCATTGTCACAGCCACGGTGCAAAGCAGCACAGCCGTGACCAGCATCGCAGTGGCAATGGGCATGAGCAACGTCATCACACTGGAAGGTGCGATTGGGATTATCCTGGGAGCAAATATCGGCTCGTGCATCACCGGGTTGATCGCTTCGCTGCAACTTTCAGCCGCGGCGCGGCAGGCATCCACCGCCCAGATTCTCATCAACGCCATCGGCGTTTTGCTCTTCCTGCCCTTCATTACACCTTATTCGGCTTTCGTTCGAGGCACATCCGCCGACCTGGCACGCCAGATCGCCAACGCCCACACCATTTTCAATGTAATTGTCAGCCTGCTTTTGTTCCCATTTGTTAAACAAATTGCAGCACTCGCAAAGTGGCTGATGCCAGAACGCCCCATAGTACAAGAAAAGCGCCTGACAGCCTACATTGATGCCATGCAGTCCAGCGTCCCGGCAGTGGCACTCAACGAAGCTTCGCGTGAACTCGTCCGGCTGGGTGAGGAAACTGTACAAATGCTGGAAAAAGCCCATCGCGCACTGATCGATAAAAATATCGAACTGGCCCACGAAGTGATCGACAAAGAAGATGGATTCGTCGACCCGGTTTATAAAGCCACCATCGATTTTGTCAACAACCTGATCGTACAAGAAGACCTGACCACCGCGCAGAAAAAACGCTGTTTCCAGATCAAAAACCTGCTGATGGATATTGAACGCATCGGCGACATGGCCCAGGATATCGCCCAATATGCGCTGGAGCGTGTTGAAAACGATGTGACCTTCACCGAAAACGCTGTCATCGATATGGAACTTCTCTCCAAACAGGCCATCGCCACCTATACCTGCGCGTTAAAATCCTTCGCAGAGACCGATAAGGTTATGGCAAAACAGGCCTGCTTTATGGAAAGCGAGTTTGACCTGGCTTATTGGAAAGCCCGCCAGGAGCACATCCGCCGGCTCGAAGCAGGCATCTGCAAACCTGAAGCCAACGTAATCTTCACCGAAGTGCTGCGTATCCTGGAACGTATCAGCGACCATGCCGACAACCTGGGCGTCAGCGTGATGCGCTCGTAAGCGGACAATATAGGATAAAATAGCCACCATGACAGTTATCCAACCCGCTTTTACCATCGAAAATATGGATTTTTACTACGGCCCCAAGCGCACACTCACCGGCCTGAACCTGGAAATCCAGCCCCAAAAAGTCACCGCGCTGATCGGCCCTTCCGGTTGCGGAAAATCCACCTTCCTGCGCTGTCTCAACCGCATGAACGATACCATCCCCGATACGCGCGTGGATGGCAAAGTATTATTGACCGGCAAAAACATCTACGCTCCTGATGTGGATGTGGTTGAACTGCGCAAACGGGTTGGCATGGTTTTCCAGAAACCCAATCCCTTCCCTCAATCCATCTACGACAATGTAGCCTTTGGCCCGCGCGTGCTGGGGCTGGCGCACAACAAAAGCTGGCTGGATGAAACCATCGAAAAATCACTGCGCGCCGCCGCCCTGTGGGATGATGTTAAAGATCGCATGAAAGATGACGCCCTCAGCCTGGCGCTCGGTCAACAGCAGCGCCTGTGCATCGCACGCGTCCTGGCTGTCCAGCCCGAAGTCATCTTGATGGACGAATCCACCTCGGCGCTTGACCCAATTGCCACCCTGCGCATTGAAGAACTCATCTCAGAACTCAAGCAGAATTACACCATCGTGATCGTCACCCACAACATGCAGCAGGCTGCGCGTGTCTCCGATTTTACTGGCCTGTTCTGGCTTGGCGAACTGGTAGAATTTGCCGCCACCACCGAAATTTTTACCCGTCCCAAGAAAGAACTGACTGAAGCATACATCACAGGCCGCATGGGCTAAACTTTATAAAGAGGAAATCATGAGCTTACATTCTGAGATTTTTGAACAACCCCAGCGCCTGCGTGACCTGCTCCTGCAACGCGCCACTGCCGCAAAAATCGCCCAGGCCATCCTGGAACGCGGCGTGAACTATGTTTTCCTGGCTGCGCGCGGCACATCGGATAACGCCGGGCGCTACGCCAACTACCTGTGGGGCGCGCAAAACGGGCTGCCGCTGGCGCTGGCAACCCCATCCCTATTCACTTACTACCAGGCCCCGCCGCTGCTAAAAAATGCGCTGGTAGTTGGCGTTTCACAATCAGGAAAATCACCAGATATTGTCAGCGTTTTGGAAGAAGGCCGCAAACAGGGCTGTCTGACCCTGGCCGTAACCAACGCTCCCGATTCTCCCCTCGCAAAAACCGCAGATTTTGTTTTTGATATCAACGCCGGGGCCGAAAAAGCTGTCGCCGCCACCAAAACCTACACCGCCGAGTTGATGGCCCTCGCCATGATCTCGGCCGCGCTCAAAAACGATGAAACCATCTGGAAACAACTCGCCCAAGTGCCCGGCTGGGTCGATAAAGTGCTCGAACGCGATACAGACATCCAGCGCATGGCACAGCGCTACCGCTATATGAATCAGTGCGTAGTGCTGGGACGCGGCTATAACTACGCCACCGCCTTCGAGTGGGCGCTAAAAATGAAAGAATTAACTTACGTTGTGGCCGAACCTTACTCTTCCGCAGATTTCCAGCATGGCCCAATCGCCATGGTGGAGGGTGGCTTCCCCGTCATGGCGATCGCCGCCAAAGGCAAAGTCTTCGACTCGATGCTCGAAATGCTCACCCGCCTGCGTCAGCAACACAACGCCGAACTGGTGGTCATCTCCGACGATGCCCAGGCACTCAACCTGGCCCAATCACCGATCCTGTTGCCCGCATCCATGCCAGAGTGGGTCACCCCACTTGTCAGCATCGTCCCGGCCCAGCTTTTTGCCTGCCACCTGACCAGCGTCAAAGGATTCGACACCGAAAAACCGCGCAGCATCACAAAGGTGACAGAAACTCATTAAGCAAATGGCAAGCAGTAATGGGAATCAAAATCGGGAATCGCCTGAAAAACGATTCCCGATTTTAATTTCAACACAAATTACCAGGCGCCATCCAGCCCGTTTTTCTCAATCACATCCTTGTACCACAGCGCAGAATCCTTCAAATAGCGTTTTTGCGTCTGGTAATCGACATAAACAATCCCAAAACGCTGGCTGTAGCCCCGGCTCCACTCAAAATTATCCATCAGCGACCAAACAAAATAGCCCGCCAACGGCACGCCCGCTTCGATGGCCTTTTGCGCGGCGATAAAGTGACTGCGCAGATAATTCAAGCGATGAACATCTGCCACGCGACCAGATTCATCGGGCGGGGTGGAATAGCTCGCGCCGTTTTCTGTGATATAGATTTTGCGCGGCTGGTAATCGAAAGCCACCCGCCCCAGGCAGGCAGTTAGCCCGGGAGGGTAGTTCTCCCAACCCATCTCAGTCCAAAATTCGGGGGTTTGGGGCTGCCGCTCTATCAGCGGCGGATCATTGCCCTGCTCATCGGTACGGACGATCACCCGCTGGTAGTAATTCAGCCCAATAAAATCGGTTGGGACGGCGATGGACTCCATATCTCCAGGGTGGATGAAATCCAGCCCGTTGGGCAGGAACCCGCTTTTCGTCAGGTGCTCAACTGCATCAGTTGGATAACCACGCCCATAAACGGGATCAGCAAAAAAGCGGAACCACTCGCCATCTCCAATGCGGGTGGCTGCCAGGTCGGCGGCAGAATTGGAGGCCGGCACCACCCAGTTGATGTTCAAGACGATGCCCACTTCGGCCCCGGGGCTGTTGCGCCGGATGACAGGCACAGCCCACCCGTGAGAGAGCAGCAGGTGATGGGCAGCGGGCGCAAAAAGGCCATGGTCTCTCGCACCTGGCGCATGGATGCCCATGGAATACCCCATTAGGGCCACAACCGCCGGTTCATTGTGTGTGATCCAGTATTTGACACGGTCGCCCAGGGAGCGGGACAACACGTCGGCATATTCGACAAAAGCCTCGGCTGTGGAACGTTGGGGCCAGCCACCAGCCGCCTCCAACGTTTGAGGCAAATCCCAATGATCCAGCGTAAGGAAAGGCTCGATCCCGGCTTCCAGCAGCGCATCAACCAGTTCATCATAAAATTGCAAGCCGACTTCATTCACCTTGCCGCGCCCGGCAGGCAGGATACGCGGCCAACCTACCGAAAAACGGTAGGCCTTTAACCCAAGCTGCTGCATAATTTTGATGTCATCGCGCCAGCGATGGTAATGGTCACAGGCAATATCGCCTGTCTCGCCGTTAAATGTCGCGCCAGGTTTGCGCGAGAAAACATCCCAGGTGGAAAGGCCTTTACCATCAGCATCCCAGCCACCTTCGATCTGGTACGAGGCTGTTGCTGCGCCCCAGGTGAAATCCTTGGGGAATGGGTGGAATTTTTCGGTCATTTTGTCTCCGTGACTATCGAGGCTGGCAATCCAGGATTTCCGGCGAAGCATCTGCCGTAGTCAACCCGTAGCCAAACGGGAAGAGCGGGCCTTCACAGCCGGTTCGGTTGCCGAGGTTGTTGATGTTGATGGGCATCTGTTCCACACTGCGCGGCCAGGTGTAGGGCAACTTGCCCGAGAACTGGACATCGCCAAAGATCACATCGGTCACGCCCGCGCCTTCGGAGCCGGGCAGCCAGGCGGCCACCCAGGCATCTGCCAGCGGGAGCTGGTTGGTGATGATAACCGGGCGGCCAGAAAGGATGATTACGACCACCTTTTTGGCGCGTTCGCGCATCCGCTCGATGGCTTTGATGTCCTCGGCGGGCAGTCCCAGGTCGGCGCTGTCGCCCACGCCTTCGGCGTAAGCATACTCACCCACCACCACAATGCCAATATCGGCGATTTGGGGTTTGCCATCCGCATCGACTTCGTTTTTGAACATGGCATTGGCGTTCAGCACCACTTTGGTGTCTTTGCCAACCACTGCCTTAAGCCCGTCGATGATAGATGTTCCTGCCGTATTGAAGCCTTTTTCGCCCTGCCAGCTGATCGTCCAGCCGCCGAGCTGCTTGAGCATCGAGCCAGCCGCTTTCCCGGCGACGAAGATCAGGGGCGTGTTTTTGTCGAGGGGCAGGGTCTGGTTCTCGTTTTTGAGCAGCACCAGGGATTTTTGCACCGCTTCGCGGGCCAGGGCCAAATGTTCCTCGGAGCGGATGGTCGTTTGCAGGGCGGAAGTATCCGGCAAAGTCCCCGAAGCGGAGCGGAGCGGGATGGGGTGTTCGAAAAGCCCCAGTTCAAATTTCACCCGCAAGATGCGCCGAACCGCATCGTCAATCCGTTCCTGGGGAATATCGCCCTTCTGGACGCCCGTCCGCAGGTTATAGATAAAGGTTTTGTAGTCGGTGGGAACCATCACCATATCCACCCCGGCGTTGATGGATGCCACGACCGATTTATACAGGTCGCCAGGGTAAATCTGGTCAACCGCCTGCCAGTCCGAAACAACAAAGCCAGTGAAACCCAACTCGCCCTTGAGTACATCGGTAAGCAGGTACTTCTGGGCGTGCATTTTGGTGCCGTTCCACGAGCTGTACGAGACCATCACGGTGCGCGCCCCGGCATCGACGGCGGCTTTGTAGGGCGGCAGGAAGAGCGAGCGCACCATCTGCTCGTCCATTTGCATATCGCCCTGATCGATCAGGTACTGCTTGTTCATGTTATTGGTCGTAGATGTGCCAAAGGCCGTGCCGCCATCGCCGATAAAGTGCTTGGCGGTCGCTGCGGCGAAAATTATCTGGCCCTGGCTTGGTTTTTGCCCCTCGGGGAAAGACTGCATCCCCTCGACATAAGCTGCGCCCAGGCGCGTGACCATTTCGGTGTTCTCGCCAAAGCCCTCGTAGGTGCGGCCCCAGCGCGCGTCCTGCGGCACCGCTACCACCGGCGAGAAACTCCACGGCACGCCGGTCGCCATCATCTCCTCGGCGGTGGCCTGCGCGATGCGGCGCACCAGGTCCGGGTCGTTGGCCGCGCCCAGGCCGATGTTGTGCGGGAAAATGGTCGCGTTCATCAGGTTATTGTGGCCGTGTACCGCGTCCACCCCGTAAATCAGCGGGATGCCAAGCGGGGTGCTCAACGCCACCTGCTGGAAACTACCCACCATCTCAACCCAGGCTTCGGGGGTGTTTTTGGCCGGGCTGCCCCCGCCACCGCTCAAAATCGAGCCAATCCGGTATTCCTGGATGTCCAAAATCTGGATGGCATTTTTCTCCACCTGGGTCATCTGGCCCAGCTTGTCATCCTGCGACATGCGCGCCAGCAAATCCTCCACCCGCGCTTCCACAGGCTGCGAGGGGTCAAGGTAGGGGTAATCCGGCCGGGGGGTAACCGTCGGCTCAACAGGGGCCGTTACCGCCGGGGCGCAGGCCGACAACAAAACAAGCACAACCAATACGCAATACGAAAGACGCTTCATTTCAGAACACACTCAACTTTCACAGTTTCTCCCGCCGCAATGACGGGGATGATATTTCCTTCAATGGATTTTCCGTTAACGGTCAGGGAGACGGCATTCCCGGGCCCTTCCCGTTTAACCGAGATTTCGTACCTTCCGCCCCGGAACTGGCGCACCGCTTCGAAACCTTTCCACGCCGCTGGAACAACCGGCGCAACCCGCAGCCCATCCAGTTCCGGGCAGATGCCGAGGATGTACTGGGTAATGGCGGCATAATTCCAGGCCGCGGTGCCGCTCAGCCACGAGTTTTTGGCTTCGCCGTGGGTTGGGGCATCCTTCCCGGCGATCATCTGGGCGTAGACATACGGCTCGCATTTGTGCAGTTCGCTGATGTCCTCGCGTGCCGAGGGGTTGATGCGCTTGTAATAGTCAAAAGCCTTGTCCCCGCGCCCGGCCAGTGCTTCGGCGGCCATGATCCACGGGTTGGTGTGGCAGAAAATCCCGGCATTTTCTTTGTACCCGGGCGGGTACGATGAGATTTCGCCCAGGTGCAGGTAATACTGGCTGTAAGCGGGCTGCTGGAGCACGATCCCATGCGGGGTGGCGAGATGCTCACTGACGGAATCCAGCGTCTTGAGCGCGTTCCCGTTATCGAGGCCGAGTCCGGCCATGATGCAGATGCCCTGCGGCTCGATGAAAATGCTGCCTTCCGCATTCTCCTTCGACCCGATGACTTTGCCAAAATCATCATACGCGCGTTTGAACCAGGCCCCATCCCAACCGTGCGCCCAGATGGTTTTTTCCATATCGGCGGCGAATTTAGAGTAATCCGTCGAAGGTTGAAGGTCGAAGGTCAAATCGACTTTTAACTTTCGACTTTCGACATGCTCCGCCAGCCCCATCATTTCTTTGCACGCCAGCACAAACAACCCCGCAATAAACACACTCTCCGCCACCTTGCCGTCTTTATTGGTAGTGGTCTGGAAGCTCTGGCCGGGGGTGTCGGAGAAGCAATTCAGGTTCAGGCAGTCGTTCCAGTCAGCGCGGCCAATCAGGGGCAGGCCGTGCGGGCCAAGCCGCTCGAGGGTGTACTGGATGGAGCGCTGGAGATGCTCATAAAGCGGCATTTCGCTGCCGGGTTGGTTGTCGTAAGCCACCGGCGCATCGAGGATGCTCCAGTCTCCGGTTTCTTTGATGTAAGCCGAAACGCCCAGCACGAGCCAGGCCGGGTCATCGTTGAAGCCCGAACCGACATCGTTATTGCCGCGCTTGGTCAGCGGCTGGTACTGGTGATACGCGCCGCCGGTCGGGAGTTGGGTGGCGGCCAGGTCGAGAATCCGCTCTTTGGCGCGTTCCGGGATCATGTGGACGAAGCCGAGCAAATCCTGGTTTGAGTCGCGGAAGCCCATGCCGCGCCCGATACCGCTCTCAAAATACGAAGCCGAGCGGCTCATGTTGAAGGTTACCATGCACTGGTAGGCGTTCCAGATGTTAACCATGCGGTTCGTGTCGCCATCGGGGGTGGTGACCTGCATTTTGCCGAGGAGAGAAGTCCAGTAGTCACGCAAGGCGTTGAAGGCGGCGTCCACGGCTGCGGGCTGCAGGTATTTGGCGATGATCGGCTTGACGGTGCGTTTGTTGATCACCTGCGAGCCGGGCGGGTCGAATTTGTCATCTTTGGGGTTTTCGTGATAGCCAAGGAGAAAGATGATTTTGCGGCTCTCACCGGGCTGAAGCTCAACCTTGACGTGGTGCGAACCAATCGGCTGCCAGCCGTGCGCCACGCTGTTGCCAGATTCACCGTTTTCGACGATCTGCGGCTCGTTCCAGCCGCGATAGGTGCCGAGGAAGGTCTCGCGCTGGGTGTCGAACCCGGCCAATTTCTCGGAACAGGCGAAGTAGGCGAAGTGGTCGCGGCGTTCGCGGTATTCGGTTTTGTGATAGATGACGGTAACGCCCTCGTCCCCGGCCCTTCTCCCGCCGGGAGAAGGGGGAAGTTCCCATCCCGCCGTGGGGGAGGGGTTAGGGGTGAGGGTTTCAATTTCCATCTGGCCGATGGAGTAATTGCGCTGGAAGTTGGTGGCGTCGTCGTTGGCATCCCACAGGGCGAATTCCACCGCTGAGAAAACGGAAAGCGCTGCCGGGGCGGGCCGCTCGTTGGTCAGGGTCATTTCCCAGATTTCGAGACTCTCCCCGAGCGGGACAAAGTAACGGGTGGATGATTTTATTCCCCGAAACTTGGATGTGATGATGGTATAGCCCTGCCCGTGACGGCATTCGTACTCATCAAGCTTGGCGCGGACGGGCATCCACGAGGGTGACCAGTAATTTTGTAGGGGTGGGGTGACCCCGCCCGTACCATTATCGCGGAGGTAGATGTAACGGCCGCCCATGTCGAGCGGGGCGTTGTTGTAGCGGTAGCGGGTCAGGCGGCGCAGGCGGGCATCCTTGTAGAAGGAGTATCCGCCTGCGGTGTTGGAAATCAGCCCAAAATAGGCTTCACATCCAAGGTAGTTAATCCACGGCAGGGGTGTGTCGGGGCGGGTGATGATGTATTCGCGGGTTTCGTCGTTAAAGTGGCCGAATTTCATAATCAAATCCTTCTGTAGGGGCGGGGTTTCCCCGTCCACAACGCAGGGCGGGGAAACCCCGCCCCTACCAAATTATCCTACCCAAAACTCAAACGCAAATAACATCGCTTCCATGCCCATCAGGAGCAGGCTGGCGACCGTCCAGGTGCGGTCGAAGACTTTGTTTTTGCCTAGTTGGGCCAGGAAGATATACAGGGCCGGGGCGATGATCATATAACGCGCCATGCTGTTGGTTGCGCCGCTGAAAACGGAGAGAGTCACCACTGCCAGGCTGAAAAGCGCCAGCGGCAGGTCGCGGCGCAGCAGCCAGAGCGAGGCGATCAAGGCCAGGGCGATGGAGCAAACATCAATCCACAGGTAGACCAAGCCGGCGCCCTGGCCCTGGTACATGCCATAGAAAAAGGCATTTTTCCAGGCTTCGATGGAGCTTTCGATCGTCATCAGCCCGCGCCCGAAGTAGAAGCGCTGGAGTTCGGCCCAGCCCTCGCCCAGCGCGGAATAGCGCCAGATGGCGTATCCCACCAACGGGAGCAGGGCAAACGCGCCGTAAGCCAGCCATTTCCAGAATTGGCGCGTGTAGGGGCGAGCCGATGGCTCGCCCTTACCATGCATCAGCCAGATGACCAGCAGCGGCAGGGCCAGCGCCGCACCATGAGCGCGCGTCCAGGCGGCGAAAAGGCCGAGGATGCCTGCCAAAATCCATTGTTTGCGCTTTGCCAGCGCAATCGACCAGAAGGCCAAGCCGATGAACAGGCCTTCGGTGTAAACCATCGCAAAGAAAAAGGAGGTCGGGAAAGCCAGGGCGTAGAACACGGCACGCAGGGATGATTCATCGTCAAAGTAGGGGCGGGTCAAGTCGTAGAGCGCCACCAACCCGGCAGCCGTGCCCAAAACAGCCACAATCACACCTGCCAGGCTGGCCGCGGCGATTGGGTTCAGGCCAAACAGCCCCAGCGGCCAGGCAAAAACGCGCATGACGTAGGGATAAAACGGGAAAAACGAGTAATTTTTGATGACCAGCCGCCCGGTATTGGGACTGCGCACCGCGCCGGCTTCGGGATCATCGTACCCGCCAACAGCAATGCCGACGTAGTATTCCGAATCCCAGGCCACCTGGCGGTTCATGAACGGTTCGAGCAGGTAGATTTTCCCGGCATTGCTATAGGGCTGGGTTTCAGTAGCAGACCAAAATACAGCGGTATCAGGCGGGTAAAGGGTTATGCGGGTCGTGGCGACCCATTGGAATCCAATAACAACGATCGACCAAAGGATGGTGGTGAGAACGATAGTGAGGAGGGTGTTTTTTTTCATGGAGGGACAGCTAAAGAGAGAAGGAGCTAAAGAGATGATGAGATTCTCGGATTGTCTCATCTCTCTTTAGCTCATCAACTTACAACTAGACTTTCGCCAAATCTTCGCCAATCGCCTTAAGCATCTCGGCTGGGATGACAGTGGGAGCATGGGATGCAACCTGTTCAACGGACATTTCGAGCACCATGCTCATGTCGGGCGTGTCCATGAAGCCACCAAGGTATTTGATGATCACAGAACGACCAGCCTGATCATCAAGCAGGTATTTGAATGACATGCCGGTGTGCAAACGAACGCCTGCCCGCATGGGCGGAAGCATGGTCAGCGCGGCAGACAGGCGAATATCGCGGCTGGAAGCGCCCACCAGGATTTCAAAATCGCCCGGTTCGACCGCCCAGGTATTTTGGGCCGTATCAAAGAACCAGAAGGCTTCGCGGTCAAGGGTGAAGGTCACGGTTTTGGTTTCGCCGGGAGCCAGAGAAACTTTTAGAAAGGCCTTGAGTTCCTTTTCGGGGCGGGCGGCCAGCGATTTGACATCGCGCACGTAAAGCTGGGCAACTTCCTTGCCAGCCACAGCGCCCGTGTTGGTCACATCAAAGGTGACAGTAAGCTTGTCGGATTCGGTGATTTTGTCGGCGCTAAGGTTCAGGTTGCTGTAGGCAAAACTGGTGTACGAAAGCCCGTGCCCAAACGGGAACAGCGGGACAAGTTCTTTCTTATCATAGTAGCGGTAGCCCACAAAAATCCCCTCGCCATAGCGGACTTTGCCGTTCTCGCCGGGGTAGTTGATATAAGCCGGGTTATCCTGCAAACGTACCGGGAAGGTGGTGGGAAGTTTGCCGCTGGGATTGACATCACCAAACAGCACATCCGCCAGCGCATTGCCCTGCTCCTGGCCGTTGTACCAGAGCTGCAAAATCGCCGGAACTTCATCAGCCCAGGGCATTTCAACGGGCGAACCGGCGTTCAGCACCACCACCGTGTTCGGGTTGGCGGCGCGCACAGCGCGAATAAGCTCGTCCTGCTGGCCGGGCAGTTTCATATCGACCCGGTCAAAGCCTTCCGACTCCCATTCACCGTTCAACCCGACCACCACTACCGCCACATCCGAGCGTTTGGCCAGTTCAACCGCTTCCGCGATCAAATCATCGGCATGGGGTGGCAGGTGTCCGAGCATCAGCGAGCGCCAGCGCGGGTTGCCCTGCCAGGTATATTCAATCTTGAGTTCATAAGGTTTGCCGCCCTCCAGTTCCAACTCGGCGTTTTTCTGCTTGCCCATATCGGCATCAGACGAGTGATCGACAATCAACTGGCCGTCCAGGTACATCTTGCACCAGCCGACCGAATTCAGCCCCAGGGTGTGCTTTCCACTTTGCTGGGGGGTGAACAAACCTTCCATGCGCGCCGAGAAGCTGTCCTGCGGCACGCCGGGCACGGTCGTCTCCCACCAGCCCTGCTGGACGGCGGTGGTGACCTCGGAATATTTCGGGTCACCGGCAAATTCAATACCGGCGAACAGGCTCAGGCGCAGTCCGCGTCCACCCTCGGGGGTAGATAACGTTTCGGGGGCAGGCGCCGGCATGGATTTGTGAATAAAGCATCCGGGCGCAGCCTCCACAAGAACATCTTTATCGTTGAAACCGGCCAGCGGTGAAACCGCATAATGCGGGCTGACACTGCTGCTGCCGCCACCCAAAATTTGCGCCTGGCGGGCATACGGGCCAACCATTGCCACAGTTTTGACGCCCTTGAAAGGCAGGATGCCATCATTTTTCAGTAAAACAATCGCCTCACGCGCCGCATCGAGCATCACAGCGCGATGTTCGGGGCGGTCTTCGCCTTTTTCTGGTGGAATGGTGGGATTCTCAAACGCCCCGGCCTTTTCCAACACCCCCAGCAGACGCCGCACCTTGTCGTCGAGTCCGCCCTGGGTCAGGCTGCCGTTATCGAGAGCCTTTTTCACCAGCTCAAACGCCATCCAACGCGCCGGGCCGGGCATTTCCAAATCGAGCCCGCCCGCCGGGACAGCGTCATCATACGTTCCGAACCAGTCTGACATGACGATACCTTCATAGCCCCACTCGCCCTTGAGAATATCCTTGAGGGTGTGGTCGTTCTCGCACGCATAAACGCCGTTGACACGGTTATAAGCCGACATAACCGCCCACGGGTTGGCAGCGCGGATAGCCAGCCGGAACGGTTCGAGATAAATTTCGCGCAAGCTGCGCTCATCGACCTCAGACGAGATGGAATTGCGCTCGAACTCCTGGTCATTGGCCACAAAATGCTTGATACACGCGCCCAGGCCTTTGCCCTGGATACCGTTGATGTAGGCCACCGCCAGCATGCCGCTCAGGAAGGGGTCTTCGCTGTAACATTCAAAGTTGCGCCCGGCAATCGGCGTGCGGTGAATGTTGACGGTCGGCGCGAGCAGGATGTGCGCGCCTTTGGCTTTTAACTCGTCTGCCAGCACTTCGCCGACCTTATGAACCAGTTCAGTGTTCCAGGTGGCGCCCAGGGCAATTCCCACCGGCGTGCAGACCGAGCGCGGGCCCATGCCGCCCCACGCGCCGCGCGCGCCATTCGGCCCGTCGGTCACTTTGAACTGGGGAATGCCCAGGCGCGGCACTGCAACGCTGTGCCATAAATCCGCCCCCGCGAGCATGGAAATTTTTTCATCAAGGGTCATTTGGGAAAGAAGTTCATCGATACGAGACATGGAAAAGCCTTTCCTATAGATTTTCACCATGGAGACACTGAGAACACGGAGAAAGCCTTAATTTAAATCCCCGTGAACTCCGTGTCTCCAGGGTTAATTAAAGTTCTGCAAAAGAAATCAGATTAATTCCGCGCGATTCAATCGCTGCGCGGACTTCCGGATCCGTTAGCACTGCCAGTTCGGTTTCACGCTGGGCGGCATAGCTGGTGATGGCCGCAAGGCCGTCGGTGTAACCGGGGTGGCACATGATTTCGTAACTGCCCTCGCCCATACGGTTGAGCAAGGCGATCAAGCCATCCCGGGTTGCGCCCTCATCGTAGAAATCATCGAAAAAAGCGGTTGTACTGCGCGGTTTGAACTCCGCCAGCATAGACTGGGTCAACCCGGCGGGATATCCGCGCACATCGCTTTCACCTACCGCCACCGGCAGGCGGATTCCGCAATCGAACTCTTGCGCCAGCTCGAGCATGGCGCGGAACAGGGCCGGGCTGAAATACGAAGAATGATGGTGTGAATCCAGGTGGGTGGGCTTTTTCCCGGCCGCTTTGACAAAAGCCGTTATCTGGGCATGCCATTCGGCCTTGGCTTCCGCCGGGTCGACGGCGTTAATCCGCTCGATGAGCTTTCCCTGCTTCAAGAAATTTCCCTGCGCATCCACCAGGGTTTTGACCTTTTCCGGCGGCAGGATGGGCGCATCCGCTGTCAACACGAGATGCACGCCCAGCCCAAGCTTCGGGGTTTCTTTCAGCGCAACAGCAATATCGGCCGCGGTGGTGGGGATGTTCATCATACAGGTTGTGGAGGTCACAATCCCGTTGAGATGGCAATAGCGGATGCCGCGTGAAACATCGGGGGTGCGGCCGTAGTCGTCGGAGTTGATGATCAGTTTTTTGGTCATGGGTTCTCCTTCGGGGGTTGATATTCGATAATTCGAGTATTCGATGATCAAATATCGAGTTATCGATTTTCCAATTTCTTCAAATAGGTTTCATAAAGATCCGCCAAATACCAGATCGGCCCTTCATAGAACTTCTCAGGGTCCACTTCCACTTTGGCGTAGTCGGGGATGGGTTTGACCATCGGGTTGGTGGCAGCGAAGTCTTTGATGACCTGGGCATGCGGCTTGAGTGTACCATCTGGCCGGACAAGGCCGAAGAAACGCTCGTGGACGGCATTTTCGCAGGGCGGCTTGTTCCACAGTTCGGGGACATAGTCGGCATAGCACCAAAGCATTGCACCGGTCGCGCCGCTGTCGTGCAGTTTGGGGATGGTCAGGCGCAGGAATTCGGCGAAATCTTCTTCCGAGGCCATGAACTGGGTGCGCTCGCGGCCATTCGTTTCAGTCCATGCCATGGTGTAGGTTTTTTCGCCGGGCAGCGCTGTGCAGCCGCCAAATTCTTCCATCAGGACGGGTTTTCCGCTCAGGGTGGCGGTGAGGGCGCAGGTGAACGGGACAAAATCGGGGTCGAGATTGTGCCGCGCCCAGGGCGTGTACATCGGGTAGGAGTGCATCACCGCCACGTCGGTTTCGCGGTAAACCTTGTCGATGCGCAGGCCGTTGTCGCGGTGCAGGCCGTCGCCGTGCAGGCCAATTGTCACCGGACGCTTCGGGTCGATGGATTTGATCAACCCAACCATTTCACGCACCCAGGCCGCGCCCTGGTCGGATGTTTCAGGCCAGGCAAACAGATCGGGTTCATTGCCCAGGTTCCACATCCAGATGGCGGGATGGTCTTTCAGCGCCGAAACCACCGTCCGCAGCAGGAGCCGTTCAGCGTTGAGCGCCATTTCATTGTGGAACATGTTGCGGTAGCCCTGGTTGACGGGTTTGCCATCGCTGACAATATCTCGGATCCACTCGTTGCCGCCTTCGAAGGGCAGTTTGCCGCCCAACAGCCAGCGTGGAGACCAGTTGGGGCCGCTCATGTGGCCGGTGAAAAAGGTCAGGTCGATGCCCAGCCCAATTTCAGCGGCGATATCGGCCACCGTGACGAGATTTTTCAGCGCGGCGGGGTCAACCGCATCCGGCGTGGGCTGGAAATCATCCCACAGCAAGAAAAAGCGCACCACGTTCATGCCGATGCTCTTGATGACGGCAAACTCCTCGCGGACTTCGCCAGCGTCAAAATCGCGCCACCAATACATTGCTTTGCGGCGCGGCCAGTAGTTGATACCGAGGGTGAAAGGGGTGGACATGGGAACTCCTTAAGTGGTAAGTGGAAAGGGGTAAGTGGTAAGCAGGAAGGGTTTTTCTTACCCCTTATCACTTGCCACTTGCCACTGAATAAATCGCCTTTACCAGCGACAGCTCGCCCGGGGCATCCTGCTCCAGCGTCCAGAACATGATGCCGCTGGCTTTTTCGAGCGCCAGCCTGGTTTTGGCCTGCACGGTCGGGATGCCGTTATAGACCTGCATCATCCCGTAATAATCGAATCGGTCGAGCTGCGCGGCGGCCGGGTCAGCGCGGACGATTTTGGCGTAACTCTGCCCGGCCACTTTGGCCTGGCCTTCGAGATGCGCGTAAAACGGCACGCCCATCACCAGTTGCTCGGGCTTCGCGCCGCGCGCCGTCCAATAATCGAGGCCCTGCCGGAACTGCTCCATCGAGCCATGATCGGGGCCATCATAGGTCATCACGTTGATGAAATCGACCACCGCAAAAGCCTCGGCGGGGAAACCCGCGCCGTTCGAATCGCCATAGGCCACCACCGCGGCTGTCAGCAGTTTGTCTTTGGGCAGGGCGGCGCGCAGTTCGCTCATCAGCGGCAGGAAAGCTGATCCGGGTTTGGGGAACTCCCAGTCCATATCCACGCCGTCGAGTTGGTGGTCGGCCACAAACTGCACCAAATTTTGGATAAAAAGGGCACGAGTCGCCGGGTCGGTGGATACCGTTTCGAATTGCTGATCCCAGCCCCAGCCGCCTACCGAAATGACCACCTTCACGCCGCGCTGGTGCGCCGTTTCGACGATTTCATCCAGCTTGCGGGGGTTCAGGAGCGGCGCAAACGTCCCATCATTGTTGGGGATGAGAAAGCTGTAGTTGATGTGGGTCAACTGCTCGTAGGGGATCACGCTCGAGATGACAGCTTCGGTGGCGTAAGCAATGATGCGAAATTTGGGTTCAGGAGCAGGCTGCGGGGCGCAAGATGTCGCAATAACGGCCAGCAAGAGCAGGGGCAAGGAAATCAAGCGGTTCATGTGTCAGATTGTTTATCCGTAAATACCGGGGTTAATCGCCAGGCAGCTGCGCAGCATTGTGCAAAGTGGCGTAACTTTCGATAAGCGCCTGGCGGATGACAGGATCGGGCCGCAAGCCACCCTCCTGCATCCCGATCAACACCGCACCGATAACCGGCGGCACGGTCAGGCGCACAAGGCGGGCCTTGGGGGCCACCGCCAGTATGGTTTCGCGCAGTGGCTCGATCAGCATGGCGCCACCTTCAAACATACTCCCAGCCAGCACCACATCAAATTCCAGTAATTCGAACTCCAGTTGGCGAATAACGGCGCAGGCCAGTTGGCCCAGTTCCACACCTGCCCAACGGATTAGCTCGCGGGCGGCAGCATCCCCATTCTCCGCCACCTGGAAAACCAGTCGGGCAGCATCTGCGCCGATGGTGTGGCGGCCTTCGGTGTAATTTTCCAGCAGATCCTGTACATTTTTTGCGCCGGCATAAGCTACGAAGGCCCCGGTTAGCGCGGTGGGAGCAATGCGCTTCGACCAGGCGTAGCCAACAAGCTGGATAGCACGGGCGACTAATTCGGATGATCCGGCGGCTTCTGCCATCAGCGTACCATAACCGGTGACGCGGCCCTCGCGCCGGTGGTCTTTATCCCAGCCCCGACAGTTGCATCCTGTACCTGAAACAAGCCCTACGCCCCAACCGCCTTCCGCGCCTGCCACCAAGCCAGGGATCGAGTCATTGACGAGGTAAAAGGGACAGTCCAGCCCCAGCTGGCGGATGGTGGCTTCCATTTCAGGCTTCTCAGAAGGCCAATCGTACCCGGCAATACCAAACCCCGCCCCCGAAAACTGCTCTACGCTGATACCAGTCATGGCTGAAGCGCGCCCCAAACCATCCTGGAGGGTCTTCAACATGCCAGCATACCCCACCGATTGGTGGTTACCCGGACCAGATTCGCCAAAGCCAGTTACGCGCCCAGTTTCATCCGCGATGATTTGATGCGTTTTTGTTCCGCCAATATCCGCGCCGAGGAAATAACGCATGCAGTATCCTTTGAAAGAAAGGGGCGACCTGCTGGCCGCCCCTGCTTGATTTATGCCTGTTTCCAAAACTGCGGCAGGTGTTCCCGATGGGTTTCGAGCAAGTCATCAAGCACTGCCTGGACTTTATCGGCACGAGGGCCAAGCGGGTGAACCAGCAGGGCCTGGTAAGCAGCATCCCGGTCGCCATGAACGGCGGCTTCTACAGTCAGCATTTCGTAGGCTTTGACGGCTGCTACCAGCCCAAAACAAGCCATGGGCAATGGTTCGGCGGGCTGGGGCGTGATGCCGCTCTTGCGCACAGTTGCGGGCATTTCGAGCACCCAATCGGCGGGCCATTCTTTGACCGCGCCATTATTTTTGATGTTGACGATGTGCGTCTCACCCAGGTCGTTGTAATGAGCGGTAAGCAGCTGTGTAGCAACGGTAGAATAATACGCGCCGCCACGTTTCATCAAATCAGCCGGGGGCTCGGTCAAGTTCGGGTCAGCATACTGCTCCAAGAGCACCTTTTCAACTTCAATAACTTCATCGGCGCGGCTGGGCGGCCATTTTTCCTGCGATTTGAGCTTTTTATCAGTGTAGTAAAAATATTGCAGGTAGTAGTTGGGCATCATGCGCAGGGTTTCCACCGTGCGAGGGTCCCAATCGGGATGCTCGTCCGCTTTTTGGCGCTGGATAAAGTTTTCGATGATGCGCGGCCAGACATCTTCCCCATCGATGGTGAAGCCGCGATGCCATGAGAGGTGATTCAGCCCGAGGGTTTTCAATTCCGCCCTGGATGGGTCTATTGAAACACCCGTGAGTTCTTTCCAGCCTTCGAGAATGCCCATTTTGGCGGTGATCGGCACGTTACAGACACCCACAGAAGGTGTATCAGCCGCGTATTTGCTCAGGGCCTGGGTGACCAAACCGGCGGGGTTGGTGAAGTTAACGAGCATCGCCCCAGGTTTGGAAACTTCTTTCATATCGCGCGCAATCCCCAGGATGACCGGGATTGTCCGCAGGGCTTTGCCCATGCCACCCACGCCGGTGGTTTCTTGCCCAATCAAACCATGCCGCAGGCCGAGATATTCATCGCGGCGGCGAGCTTCCATATGACCCACCCTCAGTTGGGTAGTGACATAATCTGCATCTCGGACGGCTTCACGCTGGTTAGTGGTGAGCACAACCCGAAAAGGCGAACCTTTGGCCATAACCATTCGTTGGGCAAAACCACCGACAATATCGAGCCGTTCTTTGTCGATGTCCATCAGCCACAGTTCGGTAAGCGGGAATTGCTGGAGGCGCGCCAGGAACCCATTCACCAGTTCGGGGGTGTAGGTGGAGCCGCCGCCAATGACTGCTACTTTCATCTGGGAATTCTCCTATTTATCAAAAGGAGCGCACCGCGCCAATTTTTTACCTGGCGCGATGCACTGCCTGTGTGAGTTATTTTTCAACACCGGTAACAACAATACCCTGGACGAAGAAGCGCTGGGCAACAATAAACAGGAGTAGAGGAGCGATGAGGGTCATGAGCGCGCCAGCCTGGATAACTTGCGGTTTCTGGCCATAAATGCCGTTGAAGGTAGAAAGTGCAACGGAAATCGGCCAGTTTGCACGGTTGGATGAGAGGTAAACCAGCGGGCCAAAGTAATCGTTCCAGGCGAAAACGATGTGGAAGACGGTGATGGCCATCAGCGCGGGGTAGGATTGCGGGATGATGACCGACCAGAGAACACGCAATGGGCCGGCGCCATCAATCATGGCGGCTTCATCCAGTTCGCGCGGCAGGGTCATGAAATACTGGCGCAGGAGGAAGACATCATAGGCATTGGCAAAGAAGGATGGCACGATCAGCGGCAGCCAGGTACCGATCCAACCAATTGTCTGGAAGAAGGTAAAGGTGGGGATGAGGGTCACAAACCCGGGCAGGAAGATGGTCGAGATAAGTAAGATAAACATGAAGTCACGACCCGGGAAGCGGAAGCGGGAAAAGCCAAAAGCCACCAGTGTGCACGAGATTAGCACACCAATTTCGGTCATGATGGCATAGAAGAATGTGTTCCACATCTTGCGCGGAAAATCGATCGCGGTAATTACTTCTGTGTAATTGCTTTTAGCGCTGGCAAGGGAAAATATCCATGGACGTTGAAGGTTGCGCCAGGAGCCTTCCCATACGATTTCGCCAGCAGTCAAATTCTCGGGGTCGATGAATGTGCTCATCTTCTGGCCTTTCTTTAGCATGGCCAGGTCTTTGGTTGTGCCATCGGGCATGGGGACGGTAAAAACATCCAGCTTTTGGCCGTTATATTCAAAAGTGGGCGCTTCGGCGGGCCAAATAGGGGCACCAATTTCAGAAATCTGATCTTGCGTTTTCATGGAGGTCAACACCATGAAGGCAAATGGCGACAGGTAGAGGAACAAGATCGCCAGGGTTAATGCGGTGACAAAAATTGTGCTGAGTCTTTTAGCGATGGGTGTTTTCATGCTACGCCTCCTATGACCGGCTATCGCCAGCGTAATAAACCCAGTATTTCGCGGTTGAAAATACAAGGAAGGTGATGACCATAATAATCACAAAGAGAAACCAAGCCAGGGTCGCCCCATAAGACATATCCTGATAGGCGTAAAAGTTTTTATACAAATACAGGTTATAGAACATAGTCGCACCCCCTGGGCGGCCTGTTCCACTATTGACAACGAGAGGAGTAGTAAAGTACTGGAACAATCCCACGATACTCAACACCAGGTTGTAGAAAATTACCGGGGAAATCATTGGGAAAGTGATGTTCCAGAAGGTTTGCCATGGGTTCGCGCCATCTACCTTGGCGGCATCATATAGTTCAGTTGGGACGCCTTGCAAACCGGCAATCATAATTAGCATAGCATTGCCTGCCCCCCAAATACCCATGATGATGTACGTGGGATAAACCCAGTTCACATCATTGGCCCATTGGGGTACATTTTCTTTTGCCATGCCCAAAAAGATCAGTGCGCGGTTAATCCAGCCAGATTCGGTGTTAAGCATACCGCCCCACAGGTAGATTGCTGCGACAAACGGGACGATATAGGGCATATAAAACAGGCTTCGAAAAACCATTTGACCCTTCAGGTAGGGGCTGTTCATCAGCAGAGCCAGGCTAAGTGGCAAGAAAATGCCTACTGGCAAGGCCATCAGGCCAAATGTGATGGTTACGCCCATTGCAGAGGGCGTACTGCTTGGTGCAAAGAAAGTGATCCAAGTACGCGGATTAACACCTACCATCGGATCGTTGATCATCTTGATGTAGTTATCAAACCCAACGAATTTGGGAGTGCTTAATATCCCATCCGTGATTGAAAGATCTATAAAGCTAAAGAATAGCGAGGCTATGATGGGAATGAAGGTGAAAACCATGAACCCAAAAATCCAAGGCGAGAGGAATAACAACCCGTTTCGCATTTCGCGACGCGCATTGGGCGGGAGATTGCGAAATGCCCGCAAGGATGGGATTGAATCACGGAAATTTGAAAGCTGCTCAAGCATATGGCGCTCCCTTTTTGGTTAATGGGGTGACTTTGGTAAAAACTGGGCGGGCAGTCCTTGGGAGACCCGCCCGCCCAGCATATTACAGGCTGTACTACTTGTTGTAGATCACGTTGAGGTCGTCTACGAGTTTCTTGTACTCGGCATCGAAATCAAGACCTTCGGTGTTGACCATCAGATCGTTGAAGGTCGCGAAGCGAGCGGTAGCTTCGATGGAGTTGGGCTGGTACTGTTCCGAAGAGGGGGTGTCTGGATAAGCGAGACCCTGGATGAAAACATCCCAGCTTTCCTTGGTCACGAAGGGATAGTCCGCAGCTTTCTTGTCGAAGAAGGCCTGGGTCTTGGAAGGAATGGCGGGCATAGCGCCGTAGGCGGGCAGCAGTTTGTCGCCACCGGTGGTGATCAGGTAGGCCAGGACTTCAAAGGCCTGCTCAGGATTCTTGGTGCCTTTCCAGATGCGGAAGGTATCGGCGTCGATACGACCATTAACCTGTCCATCAGCACCCATCGGCTGGATGCCGAGCTGGAATTCATTGCCAGCCTTGGCGAAATCACCCAAGCAGCAGGTGTACCAGGTCTGGGTCAGGCCCATAGCGGCCTTGCCACTGTTGAAGACATTGCCAGCGCCAAATTCAGGTGAGCCAGCGAGTGGACCAGATGCCATGAAGGGTTCTTTGCCATACATGCCATCGTAGTACCACTGGAAGGCTTTTTTCCAGCCATCGGGCATGGTCGACTTGTATTCGCCCTTCTTTGTGCCATCGTAGATCTTGGTGGCGCCATCGTAGAAAGTGGCGACAGACAGGATCGACTGCCACTGGGCAGAGTAACCAACCTGGACGATCGCGGTACGATCGAAGTCGGGGGATTTGGCGTTGTTGCCGTTCTTGTCAACGGTTAAGCGCTTGGCAACTTCGGTAACGGTATCCCAGGTCCAGTCAACTTCTTTGCCATCGAGCACATACTTCTCGCCGTACTTCTGGGGCGGGTAAGCCAGGCCGGCTTCGTCAAATAAGGCGGGCACAAAGTAGATAGCGCCGGGGAACACAGCGAAGGGCAGGCCAACCTGTTCGCCTTCAACCTGGTAGAACTTGATCAGGGCCGGGTCAAAGACCGAGGAATCGAACTTGGCCTTTTCCATGTACGGAGCAATGTTGAGCCATTGGCCATAGAAGTCATTGGAGCCACCCCAACCGACTGGACCAACGATGTCGGGGCCATTGCCGGAAGCGATCTGGGTAGAGAGGGTGTCACGAGCGCTGTCGTAGGGGACAACTTCGAGCACGAGCTTGATGTTCGGGTGGGAAGCGTTGAATTCTTTGACAACTTCTTCCTGGATGGTAACCTGTGCGGGATCAGTACCAGTGCCAAGGCCAACGAACCAGCGGACTTCAACGACCGGGGGTGTGCCAGGGCCGCAGGCTGAAAGCATCATCGAAGCGATGATCATCAGGGCAAGCAGGGCAAACAACTTGTTTTTCATGGTGAATTTTCTCCTCAGGAAATTTGGAAAAGTGGGGTCGGAAAACGAATTTTGGATACTGCGATTGGTTTATTTCTGGAACCGTGGCCTCCTTGAAAACAGCGGGTGATTTTTTCGCTCAACTTTGACAACCACATGAGCGACGAAGGATAATTTCAGTGGGTAACAAGATGGTTGACTCGGGCACTTGTTTATCAATGATGCGAAAAAGCTGTGCCGCAGCCGTGCGACCAACTTCATCGGTTGGCGCGCGAACGGTGGTGAGGGGTGGGTTAAGGAAAGATGTCAGGCGCAGGTCATCAAAACCGATCACGGCTACATCTTCTGGAACGCGCTTGCCGGTATCTTTAAGCGCTTCAAGTACGCCGATGGCGGCATCATCATCCCCGGTAAAAACTGCGTCGAAGGGGGTCGCGCCAGTCTCAATGAATTTTTTCAGGTTGGCGTAGGCGATTTCGCTTTCAAACTCACCAGACAACATCAGGGTATCTTCAAACGGGATACCATGATCTTCCAGGGATGCCAGGTAACCTACTTCGCGCCAATAAGAATCTTCCTGGTGCGCTGGGCCCCGCATAAACAAAATACGCCTTCTTCCATGGACTTCGATGAGGTGGTCGATACTTTTTCGAGTAGCCGCTTTATTCTCAACCGTAACCGACGGAACAGGCGCATTTTTGGGGGCAGTCCGATGGATCAGCACCACCGGGAATTTTTTCTGGTACAAGCGGTAAATTTGCTCGTCATCAAGACTGTCTGCAAACACCAGCAAGCCATCGGTATTATGGGCCCCGATGGGAGGCTGCACATTTTTGCGCATGGACGGCCGGGAGGTTGCAACCAGCAGGTTGTACCCTTTCTGGCTGACGATTGCCTCGACACCGCTGATGAGGGGCGCAAAAAAATCGCGGTGCATATTCAACAGTAAAAGGCCGATCGTTTGGGTACGTCGCATCGCCAGGCTGCGCGCAGCAGCGTGCGGAGCGTATTTCAGGTCACCCATAACAGCATCCAAACGGGCCGCAACAGCATCCGAGACAGGAGCATTCCGGTTAATGTAGCGGCTGACAGTTGCCACTGATACACCGGCATTCCGGGCGACATCTCGAATAGTAACGGAAGTTGATCTACGTGTCATGATATGTAACCGTTTACTGTAACCGGTTACATTATGTCATGAGTCAAAACGCAAGTCAATATCCATACCGACAAAAATTAGATTTTTTAAGGAAGAATCAGCCTTTATGCATTATTTGCAGGCTGTTCCGTAGTCAACGTCTTCCACATTCCAATAATCATTGAAAGCCGCCGAGTCTAGCGCGAAGTTACACAGGTCTGGGCGGGCGGCTGAGACTTTCAATCGATAATAGAGTGGGATGGATGGCAGGTCGTTTGTAAACAATTCTTGGAGTTGGTTCTGGGTTTGGGCATATTCTGGCGAATCTGGTAGCAAGCGCCCGGCACGCTGGCACAGCATATCGAAATCAGCATTTTTGTAGCCAGAAACATTTACCCCGATCCACTTATTCGCTACAGCAGGAATTTGATCAGCGGCAAACCAGGCACAAGGTGGCTGACCGTCCGAGCTGCCAATAGCATAAGCAGCCAGATCAAACTTCCGGCCAAACAGAAGCCCAACCGGGCCGGAAGCATAAAACTCTTCGGGGGAAAAATACTGCGTGGTAACCTGGATTCCGCATTGGCCCAGTGACTGACTCAAAATCTCGCTGACCTGGCGGCGCTGGATGGCGGATGTGCTCGAATACGTGATCATAAACTGCGTCCCCACTGGAACACCTACCACATTTTGGGCTTTGAGCGGGGTGGCGGGGTTTTTATCATCATCCAGCCATCCGGCTTCTTTTAGCAACTCTGCGCCTTTGAGCGGATCAAAGGGATAAATAGCTGCCTGGGCGTAGGAATAAAGCGTATCGGGAGGCAGGTATGATGTAGGCACGCTCGAGTAACCCTGGAGCACTTCAGAGATAACTTTTTCTCGGTCCAGGCAATATGCAAAAGCCTGGCGAACACGCACATCAGCAAAAAAGTCTGGTCGGTCGCCGAACAGGATGTTGTAGCCATCATCATAAGAAGCGGGCTGCAGGCCAAAATCGAGACGTTCCAGCAGCGAGGTAGGAGCCACCAGGAGTTGGATCTGTTCGTTGCGCTCCATTTCAGTCAGCAGTGCAAGCTGCCCGTCGATGCGCAGGCTGGGGTCGAGAATATCGCATTGTTTGCTGGTTATGGCACTGATGCCGCTTTCGGCATCTTTGAGAAAGGTAAAAACGAGATAATCCATGCGCGGCAGGCCGAATTCGGCGCGGAAGTAGTTGGGGTTGCGGAATAATTTAACATACTGCCCCGGAACATATTCCTGCAAAGCAAATGGCCCCCACCCCAGGGCGGGGCGGGTGGAAATGTCGGATTTTGCCAGGTCTGCGGCAATCACCTGCCCCCAGGCATGACGTGGCAGGGGCGACCAAAAATTATCGGTATAGGATGGGTCGATGAATCCGGGTTTGCTCCACCACTGGGTGGTGGCATCATCCAGCATCTCATAGCTTTGGGTGCGGTTGACCAGGTACTTCGAGCCAGGTGTCTGCGGGTCAGATGCCAATTCATAGGCGTAGAGTGAATCGTCGGCGGTCAAGGGAGAACCATCTGACCATTTCAGGTTGGGCAGCAGTCGATATGTGATGATAAGTTGATCCATCGAAACTTCGCTGCGGCCATCGTACGTGACGGCGCAGTTCTCATCCACACACCCGCTCGGCAGGATGATTGTACCTAAATCTAACAGCACAGGGTTGCCAGAAATGTCCACAACCGGTTGCCCGCGCTTGACCTTGACCGGGACGATCTGCGCATCGCCATTTTCGATGCTGGGGAGACTGGCCAGGATGACTGGCCGGTCGCCATCGATAAAATTATCCACCGGGCCATCGTAAATTGCAGCGAGGATGGCTTTGGCCGCCGGGTTGAGATTATCCAGCGGGTAGAAGCTGTTGGGTTCTTGGCCCAGGCAAATGGTGAGTGAGCGAGGTTCATACACAACTGGTGTTGGTGAAAGCGTGGCTTCGGGGGTGTTTTCAGGCTGTTGGTTCGTCTCTGCTGTACTGGTAGGGGTGGCTGCACCTGAGGGTAATGCGCAAGCTGCGAGGATGATGGAAAAAATAACAAGAAGAGGGATGATTGTTTTGGTCAATTTCATTTTGGAATCTCCGGCAAACCAGTTGATGTTGTTTTACCCTTAGATAATACACCAAAAACTGTACGGGGCGCAAAAAAAATCATCCCTCCGGTAAGGGAAGCGCCGGGGGATGATTTTTACAAGGTCGATGCGAGGATTATGAGCGCCCGCGCATACGGGGATCAAGCACATCGCGCAGGGCATCGCCGAGCAAGTTCCAGCCGAGAACATAGAGTACCAGGGCAACGCCCGGCCATACCACGATGTACCAGTAGGTGCCGAGGCTGGTGATCCAGGAGCGGGCAAAGCTGAGCAGCTGGCCCCAGTCTGCATAACCGATGTCGGTGCCGATGCCGAGGAAGCTGAGCGCGGCAAAACTCAGCACGTAGGTGCCGACATCTAATGATGCAATCACCAGGGTAGGGAAGATGGCGTTCGGCAGGATGTGGGTGAACATGATACGGCTGTCTTTGACGCCGATCACGCGCGCGGCCAGCACGTAATCACGTTCGCGCACCGAGAGGATGTCGCCGCGCACCAGGCGTGAATAGCCCATCCACCCAAATGCGATAAGCGCAATTACCGTTGGTATTACGCTGCGCCCAAGTTTTGGAATGAGCACGGCAGCCAGGATGAGCGCTGCCATGATGAATGGCAGGGTCAGGAAAACATCGACGATGCGCATCAGGATGTTATCTAGCAGGCCGCCATAATAGGCTGAAACGGTACCGATGAGGACGCCGAGCAGCAAGGTTACTGATGTAATCAGGATACCGGTCCAGAAGGCAGTGCGGGTGCCCCAAATGACACCATAGAAAATATCCCACTGGCCGCTGGCGGTGCCCATCAGGTGTACCCATTTATCAGTTCCCATGATGGGTTTCCACCAGAACGGCAGGGGTGGGGGCAGGCGGCGCCATTCAGTCATGGGTGGTTTGGGGTCGGGGCTAAAGCCATCGCGCGGGATTTTGTAGGGATTCTGGTTGGGCAGGGGCGGGGCAATCAACGGGGCGGCAATCGCGATAAAGGCGAAAAGGGTGATCAAGAACAGCCCGGCGATGGATGCCGGTGTAGTGAGCAGCCCGCGCAGGATTCGATAATATTCTGGGCCGAGGAAACGTTCGACACGGCCAATTTTGCGCATGTTGATGCTGTCAGCCAGGACATTTGGTGCCGGGGAGGCGGTTTCAGGTTGGGCCATGTTTTTATCCTTAAGAAATACGCACACGCGGATCGATAAAGCCGTAGATCACATCCACCATCAGGTTGGCGAGAATCAATACGAAGCCGTTGAACAGGGCAAAGCCAAGCGTGGTGACCACATCAAGCTGGGATGCGGCGGCGGCGGCGGCAGAACCAATCCCAGGGTAGGTAAACACGGTTTCAGTAATCACCACTCCACCCAAAAGGCCAACTACCTGGAAACCAGCCAGCGTGGTAATTGGGATGAGAGCGTTGGGGCGGGCGTGTTTGTTGACGACATCGCTCTCACGCAGGCCTTTGGCGCGGGCCGTGGTGACGTATTCCTGGCGAAGGGTTTCGAGCATGGAGGAGCGTGTGACGCGCAGGAAAGTTGCCCAGTTGATGTAAGAAAGGGTCAAGATTGGCAAGACCAGGTGTTTGATGGCATCGACAAAGATGTCAAAACGCCCATTGAGCAAGGCATCCACGGTAATCAGGGATGTGATCTGCCGGAAAGAGCCGCTAAAAATCTCCTGGTTGACCCAGTCGGATACGCGCCCAGGGGGGAACCATTGCAGGTTAGCATAAAAAATCATCAGCACCAGCAGCCCAAACACGAAGGTGGGGAAAGATGTACCCACGATGCTGAATACACGCGCGGCCTGGTCAAACCAGCCGTTATGATGAACAGCCGCCTGCACCCCCAGCCACAGGCCAATCCCTATGATGGGAAAAACACTCCACAGCGCCAGTTCCAGCGTTGCTGGGAAGCGCACTTTGATCAAGTCAATCACCGGTTGGGTGCCGACACGTGACCAACCAAAATTTCCCTGAAGGATGCCAGGGCGAAACTCATCATCTGCTACCTGGAAACCAACTAACCAGCGCCAGTATTGCACATACATGGGCTGGTCGAAACCATAGCGCCGGATAATTCCTTCGACAACATTCTCATTTTTGGGAATATCACGAACGTATAGGGCCGAACGCTCCACCGGGCTGAGGAATTGCAGCATCCCAAAGATCATAGCTGTGACACCAAACAAGAGGATGGGCAATAGCAAAAGTCGGCGAATAATATAAGCTGTCATACAAATCACCTGGTTTCTATAAGGTAAGTCTTGCGCACAGATTGGCGTTTGAGCGGCTCAAGCGCCAATCTGTGGGTAAAACCACAGGAAAGGGGCAGGGGCCGGCATGGCCCCTGCCCAGGAATGTTCAGGAATTACTTCTTGGACAACTGGTAGTAGTTGAAGCCAGGAGTAATCGGGTTGGAATAGAAGCCTTCCACCCAACGCTGTTCGTAATGGCGGCCAGTGGCGACAGCCATGATGATCTGCGGGGCGAGATCGAAGATCTTCTGGTTAAGTTCTTTGTAGATGACATCGCGCTTGGCCGGATCGGGTTCAGCAACACCAGCGTTGATGAGTTCCTTCAGCTCAGCCTTGGCGTCAGCGGGCAGGTTCTGGCGGCTACCATAGGTGCCGAGAACGTAGGGCTGGTACCAGTTATGCGGGTCATGAATATCTTCAACCCAGCCGGAGAAGAACACAGGCAGGTTCTTGGCGCGCTGGTTGCGCAGGAAGGTCGGCCACGGCATGCCAACGATTTCGATCTGGAACTTGTCGTTGACGGTTGCGATATTGCCAGCCAGGATTTCAGCAACAGTCTGGCGGACGGTGTTACCGGTGTTATAGGCAACCTGCATACGGAAGCCGGTCGTCCAGACATCGCCTTCGGGGTCGTCGCCAGCAGCGATGCCGTCTTTGTCGAGATCAGCGGCCTTGAATTCAGCGGCGCATTTGTCAGCATCAAAGCTGTAGTGCGGGCCATCTGATTCATACCCGGGCATGCCAGGCAGGCCAACACCAATGGACTGGAAGGCTTCGCCAGCCAATGCATCCTGGATATAGAGATCCCAGTCGAAGCAGTAGTTGAAAGCGCGGCGGATGTGAACATCCGAGAAGAAGTCAGCCGGGATACCATTGCCATCAAGTTTGCCCGAACCAAGCAGCGGGTTGGGGGATTCTTCAGATGTGGAAATCTTGAAGGTCATGAAAGCATCGGTGCGGGAGACCGAGGGAGAACCTTTGAAGAGGCGGAAGGGCTGGTTGCTGGAAGAAACGCAAGCATCGTAGTCGTTTTTGTCGAGGTTGTACATGCAGAGTTCGCCAACCATCGGGTCGACCTGGGCGATATCTGTGCGGTTAACCGATGCGAAATCGGCATCACCAGCCTGGAGCATGGCGAAGCGCGTGCCCCACTCATCAACTTTCTTGATCACAATGCGCTCGAGCGCCGCGGGGCCAGTCTTGCCACCGGGGAACAGCGGTTCTTTAACCCAATAGTTGGGGTTGCGGACGAGCACAAGTTCCTGGCCCTTGGTCCAATGATCGAACATGAAGGGGCCAGTGCCATTCATTTTTTCATTGAATGGGTTGCTTTCAGAAGTAATGCCATAATACTTATGCCAGGTAGCCGGATCGCCATCCCAACCACCGTTGGCAATGGTCCAATCCTTATCCATAATACCGCCCCAGAAGTTCGCAAGGGTCGGCAAGAAGGGGCCCCAGGCCTGGGCGAGGTTGAAAGTCACAGTGCCAGCGGCATCGTCGGCAACAACAGCGGCCATCGCCATTTCACCGATTTCTTTCGCCAGAGCCGGGTCGATTTTGGCCATGCCAGCCGCATCATCATAGAGGGCATAGGCATCGCCGCCTTCGGCAGCAAAAAGCATGTCGAGAGCAGCTGTCTTAATGGCGTCTTTCTTGGCGGCATCGTCAGCAGCAGTCGCAAGGCCAGCGATCATCTCGTTGACAGCGGTCACATTCTCTTCAACAGCCAGGGTGGCAGCAGCGTCAACCGCAAAGCCAGACAGGCCGTTATAGTAAGTAACCAGGTCGGTGAACAAGGTGCCAAAAGCAGTCGCATCGAAGGCAGCCAGATCGGCAGCGCCAGCGAGAGCGGCAGCTTTTTCTTCAGCTTTGGCAGAGAGTTTGTCACCAACAATGGCGGCCATATCATCCACACCAATACCAAAGAATGGCTCGGTCATCAGCCACTGCGGGGAGCCTGTTCCGCCCTGAAGAACGCCACGCTGGAAAGTGTAAGCAACGTCAGAGGGGGTCAGGTCAGCGCCATCATGGAATTTGATACCAGTGCGGATCTTGAAGGTCACGCTCTTGCCATCAGCCGAGATGCCGCCATTGGCAACAGAGGGAACTTCCAGCGCCAGCATCGGCACAAAGGTGGTGGGTTTTTCACGTTCGTAGGTGATCAGGGTGTCATAAACATTGGCGATGATTTCGCCGCCAGATGTTTCATAATCCAGCGCCGGATCAAGTGTTTCGGGTTCACCAAAGACAACGTTGACAAGTGTTGTCGGATCCTTGGATTTAAATTCGGCAGGGGGCGCAGCAGTGGGGGTCACTTCTACGATCTGTGTCTGGACAACAGTTTGCGGGGCAGCAGGCGCACCGCAGGCGGCCAGCAACATGCTGGCAACAATAAGCAGGCTCAAAACAGCAAATAACTTACGCATTTTCTTCTCCTCACAAGATTGGAATTGATAGGTTAAAACTACTGATACAAAACAGGGGTTATTTTTGTGAGAAATCACCTCCTTCCAAGGGATTTATGCTACCAAGTGACAGGCCACAAAATGTCCCGGTTTGGCTTCACGCCATTCGGGTTGTTTTTCATCGCAAACACCCTTTTTGGCAATTGGGCAACGTGTGCGGAAGCGGCAGCCAGAGGGCGGGTTGACCGGTGAAGGCACATCCCCTTCCAGGATAACCCTGCGGCGCTGTTCTTCGGCCACCGGATCAGGAATCGGCACAGCCGAAAGCAGGGCCTGCGAATACGGGTGCAGCGGGTCGGCATACAACGTATTGCGGTCAGCCAGCTCCACCATAATACCCAGGTACATCACCGCCACACGATCACTAATATGGCGCACCATCGAGAGATCATGGGCGATGAACAGGTAGGTCAGTCCAAATTGCTTTTGCAGGTCTTCCAACAGATTAACCACCTGCGCCTGGATAGAAACATCCAGCGCAGAGATGGGCTCATCACAAACAATAAAGGATGGCTGGAGCGCCAGGGCGCGGGCGATACCGATACGTTGGCGTTGTCCACCCGAAAATTCATGCGGGTAACGGGATGCAAAACCAGGGCTTAAACGCACCAACTCAAGCAGTTCCGCCACCCGATCCTGAATTTCCCTCGGCGTGGCAGCATTATGCACCATCAACGGCTCACCGATGATTTCGCCCACTGTCATACGAGGGTTCAGGCTGGCATACGGGTCCTGGAAAATCATCTGCATCTTGCGGCGCATCTTGCGCAAGTCTTCACCCTTCATCGTAACGAGGTTGGCGCCATCGAAATGCACATTACCCGAGGTGGGCTTATAAAGCTGCAAAATAGTGCGCCCGGCTGTGGATTTACCACACCCCGATTCACCGACCAGCCCCAGGGTTTCACCAGGAAAAACTTCAAAAGAAATCCCATCCACCGCATGAACCGCACCTACCTGGCGCTGGAACACCCCACGGTAGATGGGAAAATATTTAACGAGATTTTCAACCTTGAGCAAAGCGACTTTTTCAGCCATAACTAACGGGCCCTCCCCGTTTTAACATCTGCCCAGCACGCCACGCGATGATCCGGGCCAACTGTTTCCAAGACAGGATTTTCCTTCCAGCAGCGATCCATGGCCCATTTACAGCGCGGAGAAAATGGACAGGCCGTTGGTTTGTTATACAAGACAGGCGGCAGGCCATCAATCGAGAATAAACGCTGGCGTTCCTGCTCATCGATGCGCGGCAGGCTGCCCAGTAAGCCGATGGTATAGGGATGTTTTGGATTGGCGTATAGCTCTTTAACAAAAGCTTCTTCAATAATAAACCCGCCATACATCACAATGACACGCTGCGCCAGCCCCGCCACGATACCCAGATCGTGCGTAATCCAGATAATAGTCATGCCCAATTCGTCGCGCAGGCGCTTGACCAGTTCAATGATCTGGGCCTGGATGGTCACATCCAGCGCTGTGGTCGGCTCATCCGCAATCAGGATTTGCGGGTTGCAGGCCAGGGCCATGGCAATCATCACACGCTGGCGCATCCCACCCGAAAACTGGTGCGGATAATCGGCCAGGCGCTCTTTGGCATTGGGGATACCCACCATTTCGAGCAGTTCAATCGCGCGGGCGCGAGCCTGTTCCTTGTTCATACCCAGGTGCAGGAGCAGCGGTTCTGTCAACTGATATTCCACTGTCAGCACCGGGTTGAGCGATGTCATCGGGTCCTGGAAAATCATCGCGATCTGCGCGCCGCGCACATGCCGAATTTCCTCGTTCGACATCTGCAACAAATCCTGTCCACGATAATAAGCTTTTCCAGCCGTTATTTTTCCCGGTGGGGAAGGGATCAGGCGCAGCACAGACAACATGCTCACACTCTTGCCGCAGCCACTCTCGCCAACCACCCCCAGCGTTTCACCTTCTTTGAGACCAAAGGAAACACCATTGACTGCATAAATAACGCCTTCCGGCGTTTTGAATTGGGTTTCAAGCCCCTGAACATCCAGCAATAGATCGGGCATCAGCATAATCCTTTATTATGGTATTAGCCTGCACTTCGACAACAAGTCGAAAAGAACTGGAAAATTATACCCCAAAAGCACCCACCATCGACTTCGCAAGCCGATGGCTCTCCCAAAAATGAAATAGCCCCGATCTCACAAATGTTACCCCCCAGCACAGGCAGGATTTGCCTCCTGGCACCGAACAGGCTCCTGAATCCCGAAACATTAAAGCCAGATTAAAACCTTGACGCCGGCAAACGCTGGTGATAGACTCTCGCCCGTACTAAATCTTACAGAAAGGAGACGCACTTCATGGATCAAGTATTTACCACATGCACAGCAAATTGCACCGAATCTGGTGCTGGTTCTGTCATCCCTTCTTGGAGTGCGCCTATTCGCCGGTAAGAGCCTTTTTCGGTTCATGCAGGCCACGGTGCGCTCAAGCCCGTGGCCTTTTTATTTGCATCTTGCGGCCAGGGGCGCGTCCCGTGGCCGTTTTTTGTCCCCTTTCCAGCCTGCCGCTGGAACCAGACAGGAAAAAAGATTATGCAAACCATCTCCGCCCCATTATTTGAAGGCCAGCTCATCCGCCTCACCCCGGTTGACCATGAAGCTGACCCTGAAACAGTCGCCGCATGGACACACAATGATGAATTCATGCGCCTGTATTCACCCCAACCCGTCCGCCCACTCACCGTCGAACAGGTTAAGAAGAAATTCGAGCAGATTGACAAAGAAATGGATGAGGACAACAACCTTTTCCATTTTGCCATCCGCCCACATGACGAGCAGCGCCTGATTGGCGAAGCCCGCCTGCAATGGATCGAATGGACCAACGGCAATGCCTGGGTCAAGCTGGGCATCCCCAACCCCCAAGACCGGCACCACGGCTACGGCAGCGAGGCCCTGCGCCTGTTGATGCGTTTCGCCTTCCGTGAGCTGAACCTGTACCGGCTGACCATCAGCCTGCCCGAATACAATGCCAGGGCCATCGCTTTCTTTGAGAAAGCCGGCTTCATCGTGGAAGTCCGCCGCCGTGAAGCTATCAACCGCATGGGCCGCAGATGGGACCTGATCGACATGGGCATCCTGCTGCCCGAGTGGGAGGCGCGCCATGCTTCATAGCCCAGAAACCCCACTCCTGCGCGGGAAGCTCGTCCGCCTGTGCGCAGTTGATGCCGAGACCCTGTCCAAAGGCTTCCACAAGTGGAGCAGCAACAGCGAATACGCCCGTTTGCTCGATTCCGGCCCGGCCCGGCCTTTTTCGCAAAAAGCGATCAAAGGCTTTATCGAGAAAGAACTGCAAAAAGATGACCCCAACCTGTTCTTTTTCGCCATCCGCACCATCGACGGCGACCGCCTGATCGGCGAAACCGGTTTCGATGGCATCAGATGGAACCAGGCCGATACCTTCATCGGCATCGGCATTGGCGAACAGGAATTCTGGGGCAAAGGCTATGGAACAGAAGCCATGCAGTTAATGCTACGCTTTGCCTTCACCGAGATCAACCTGCACCGCGTTAGCCTGACGGTATTCGAATACAACGAACGCGCCATCCAATCCTACCTGAAATGCGGATTCCAGCACGAGGGCCGCTGGCGGCAGTACATCCTGCGCGAAGGCCGCCGCTGGGACATCCTCGAAATGGGCATCCTGCGTGAAACATGGATGCAAGCGCAAGAAATGGAGAAAAACTCATGAAACACAACCTGCCCGCCCTTCCAGACGGTTTTATTGCCCGTAACGCCACCCTTGCCGATGTTGAAATCGCCGCCCAAATGGGCATCGATTACGCCATGGCCACCACCGGTTATTCCGACATCGAAGCCGATGGCCTGCGCAACATATGGCAATCGCCCGGATTCGACCCCGAGCGCGATGTTTACCTGGTATTCAGCCCGCAAGGCAAAATCGCCGGGTACATGGAAGTCTGGAGCAACTCCGACACCCCGGTTCACCCTTTCGTTTGGGCCATCACCGCGCCTGAATTCCAAAACCTGGGCATCGGCAGCCACATGCTGGCCTGGGGCGAAAACCACGCCCGCCGCGTCTTTGAACTCCTCCCGCCCGATGTGCGCATCGCGCCGATGGCCGGCACCCCCTCCGTTGTGAAAAACGCGAAAGAACTGCTCACCAACAACGGCTGGAAGCACATCCGCAGCAGCTACACCATGGAAATCGAGATGGACGCCCCGCCGCCTGCTCCCGTTTTCCCGGCCGAACTGACCATCCGCACCTTCCAGCCCGCAGACGCCCATGAAGTCTACCGCACCGTTGACGAATCCTTCAGCGACCACTTCGGCCACGTCGACCAGCCCTTCGAAACCGGCTTTGAGCGCTTCAGCCACAACACCATGGAAGACCCCCTCTTTGATCCCAACCTGTGGTTCATCGCCACATCCGGCGATACATTCGCCGGAGTCTGCCTGTGCCGGGCCAAATCCTTTGACGACCCCCAGGCCGGCTACATCAACATCCTGGGCGTGCGCCGCCCCTGGCGCAAACATGGCCTGGGGCTGGCCTTCCTGAATCATGCCTTTGGCCAATTTTACCGGCGCGGCTATAAAAAAGTCACCCTCGGCGTAGATGCTCAAAACCTGACCGGCGCGCTGCGGCTCTATGAAAAAGCCGGCATGCACATCGCCCGCCAGTTTGACCAATACGAAAAAGAATTCCGCCCCGGCCGAGAGCTGCGCGTTGAATAAACCCCACAAAGCCTTGCGAGGGTTGTTAACCTTCGCAAGGCTCCACTTAAGAAAGAAACCTGATGACCGAAAACCTGCTCCCAACCGGTTTTAGCCTGCGCCACACACGTTGGGATGACCTGGAAGCCGTGGCCCAACTCATCCTCGAAGTCTGCACCGCCGATGGCGACGCCAGCGTTGCCACCCCACCCGCTGAACTCAAAACCTGGTGGCAAACCCCCGGGTTCAAACTCGAAACCGATACATGGGTTGTTACCAACCCGGCGGGCAAAATCATCGGCTACGAAGAATTTGTCGACCACCACGCCCACGCCAGCCTGATGGGCGATGGCTACGTCCACCACAACTTTACCAACCTGGGCATCGGCACCCTCCTGCTGCGCACGCTCGAAACCCGCGCCCACGCCGAAATGGCCCTGGCCGAACCCGACCTGCGCGTTTTCATCCGCAACTTCATGTCGATTGGCGACACAACCGCGCGCCAACTTCATCAAAATGAAGGCTACAACCCATCTCGTTTTTCCTGGCGGATGGAGATTCAGTTTCCCGCCCCGCCGCCTGCTCCCGTTTTCCCAGAAGGGATCGAACTGCGGGCGTTTGACCCGGCCCGTGACCTGTTCGCCGTTTACGAGGCCGTCAGCGAAGCCTTTGCAGACCACTGGGGCTACGTTAAAAGCCCGTTTAACGAGTGGAAGCACAAATTCCTGGCCGAAGAGCGCTATCTCCCCGATTTATGGCACATTGCCTGGGACGGCGACCAGATTGCCGGAGTTTCCATCTGCCGCTACCGCAACGGCATTGGCTGGGTCGGGAGTCTCAGCGTGCGGCGTCCCTGGCGCAAAAAAGGGCTGGGCATGGCCCTGCTGCAACACTCCTTTGGCGAATTCTACCGGCGCGGATACATCACCATCGGCCTGGGCGTGGATGCCAGCAACCCCACCGGCGCCACGCGCCTGTATGAACGCGCCGGGATGAAAATTTCCAGCGAATATGTCATGTACGAGAAAGAACTTCGCCCGGGACGCGACCCGGAGGGGTAAAATCAAGTATCTGCACCAAAAAGGAGAATCCCATGCAGCTTAAATGCTCTAATTGCGCCACCCCCTTCGTGCTAAGCAAAGAAGTCCTGGCCGAGGCCATCGCCCTGTTCAAAGAAAACAAGACCGCCCATCTTAACGTGAACTGCCCCAAATGCCGCCGCCCTGTGCGTGTGGTGCGTAAAACGCTGGAAATGAACCCGATTTACCGCAAAATGCTCGAAAGCGAGCCTGAACAGTCATGACCATCCGCGCCATTTATTTCGACATGGGCGGCGTGATCCTGCGCACCGATGACCGCCAGCCGCGCACCCAACTGGGCGCAGAATTTGGCCTGAGCTACGAAGAAATTGACCAGGTGGTTTTTGGCGGCGGGCGCTACAGTTCCGCTGCCCGGGCATCGCTCGGTGCGGTGACCGAAGAAGCCCACTGGCACGCCGTTACCCGCCGCCTGAACGTTTCACCGGACGCCTCGCGCCGCATCAACGAGCAGTTCTTCGCCGGGGATCGGGTGGATTGGCAGCTGGTGGATTTCCTGCGCGGGCTGCGCAAAACCCACAAAGTAGGCCTGATCAGCAACGCCTGGGACGGCCTGCGGGCCTGGATCCAAAAAACCAAATTCGATGACGCTTTCGACGCGATAATCATCTCTGCTGAAGCGCGCGCGGCCAAACCCATGCCTGTGATTTACCACCTGGCCCTGCAAACACTGGGAGTCAGGCCTGAAGAAGCGCTGTTTGTCGATGATGTGCTGGAAAATATCACCGGCTGCGAGAATGTTGGAATGAAAGGCCTCCACTTCAAAAGCGCGGCGCAAGTGATGGACGATATCCGCAAGTTAATATAATAGAAGATGGGCGCACCAGCTGGTGCGCCCATCTTCTTATCAAGCGGTTGGCTATGGGGTGGTGAAGTGCAGGGAAGGCTTGGGGGCTTCTTTCTGGTTTTTGAAGAAATCTGCGGGCATTTCGATCGGCTTGAAATCGGTGGTCAGCCCAATATTCCCGATCGGGATATAGTAGAACTGCGTGTTAAAAGCCGGGGCGGTGCTGGCATCCTGGTAAGCAAAGAAGATGTAAGTGCCATCAGGGTTGAGGCGCGGGCTGGTATAACAGCAGCGGTTGTTGCCAAACACATCCAGCTTGAAGGCTTTGTGTGTTTCGGGATCGTAGCTGTATAAAAAGCCCCAAACATTGTTACGCTTGAGGGTGTTGAAAACGAAGAATTCACCGTTCCAATCGAAATCTGGCAGGGTCATATCATCGCCATAATCTTCGGGGGTGAAGCGTGTGCCGGGGAATTCATCTTTGGTGGTGATTTTAGTAGCGTCGCAACGGCTGATATCCTGTATGCGAACCAGGTCAGCGCCTTTTCCCGAAACATCCACGCCGCCGAACATCCAGGCCACAATACCGTTGTTCAGGCCCCAGCGGAAATCCTTCATCTTGATGGCGGCCAGGGTGTCACCGGTGTATTTGATGCAGATATCTTTCAACTCAAGAATATCGCCGCGATTGCGTATCTTTCGCAGGGCCTCGAGATCGAACGGGAAAATGTACATTTCACGGTTAAGCGAAATCGCCACCCGCTTACCATCCGGTGAAATGCGGAATTCTTCGAGATATTGGGCATTCGGGAAGGTGGTCAAGATATCCACTGCGCCGGTATCGGCATCGGCCATGCCAATATTTTTGCCACTGAGATAAACGATCTGGTTGGTATTGGGAATCCACTGCGGATCGGTTTTCGGCGCGTTGTCATTGGTCAACTGCTTGAGATTCGACCCATCGATGTTCATCACCCAGATTTCATTGTTCGCCACAAAAGCGAGTTTATCCACCCCGCCAATGCCCACCCCGGCAGCCTGCGTGGGGGTCGGGGGCACTTCGGTTGGCGGGACATCTGTCGGCGGAGGCGCAACAACTGTTTCGGTAGCGGTTGGCGGTACGGGGGTGGCGGTGGGAGGCACCGGCGTGGGGCTGGGCAGCACCGGGGCAACGGTAGTCACAATCGGGGCGACGGGTGTATTGTTATTGGCAATCTGCGAGACCATGTAGAAAATCCCGCCAGCCAGCAGCGCCATAATGACCAGCGCGCCACCCACCAGCATCAGCACGGGCAAGCCGCCCGCCGCGGTCATTGTGGCTGTAACAGACTCGGCTGAGTTTTTATTGGGCTGGGCTACGGCCTGGGTCTTCCCGGCAGGTTTACCGCCCAAACGGGTTTTTGCGCTGGCCTGGATCTTCGTTGCCGCGATGGATGCCGTTTTCAGGGCATCTTCGCTGCTCTGACCTTTGGCAACCGCATCCAGTGCGGCAGCAAACTCCTGCGCCGAAGAAAAGCGGTCGTCGCGGTTCTTCGCCATCGCTTTTTCGATGATGACTTCGACGGCAACCGGCAAATTGGGGTTGATATCCAGGATGTGCGGGATCGGGTCAGTGATGTGCTTCACCACCACCGCCATTGGGGTATCGGCATGATACGGCTGGTGGCCCGTCAGCACTTCAAACAGGATGACACCAAAAGCGTAAATATCGCTGCGCCCATCGATCTGGTCACCCTGGGCCTGTTCGGGGCTCATATAAGCGGGTGTGCCGATAATGGCTCCACCCGTCACCGTGGCGCCGCTCGATTGCGCGATTTTGGCAATACCAAAATCGGAAATATAGGGCTCACCCTGCCGGTCGAACATGATGTTGCCCGGTTTCAGATCGCGGTGGATAACGCCCTTGGAATGGGCTTCATCCAGCGCGCTGGCCATGCGGTTGAACAAGCTGGCCGCCGCAGAAATACTCAATGGGCCATCTTTGATGCGGTCAGCCAGCGAACCGCCGACCATGTAACGCATCACAAAATAAGGCTGTCCATCTTCTTCGCCGACGTCATACACAGGCACAATGGCCTGGTGTTCAAGCAGCGCAATGGTTTTGGCTTCGCGTTCGAAGCGCACGCGGAATTGTGGGTCGTGGAGCATTTCGCGCGGAAGCACTTTTAAGGCAACTTCGCGCTCAAAGCGCGGATCGTAGGCCTTGTACACCGTCGCCATGCCGCCACGGCCAAGTTCAGATTTAATTTCGTATCGACCGATTTTTTGTGGGCTCATGTGGTTAAGTATACTGTTTGCGAAAGCGAAAATCAAGAAAAAGAATTCTTACAAGATTGGTCTATTTTTCCTATTTCTGGATTTAAAACGGCAGGTTGCCAGCCTGCGCGCGCACCTGGCGCAAAATGTACTGGCGCAGGTTTTCCAACAGGTCACCGTAGAGCAGTTTTGCCAGGTCAACCGCCGAGTTGAGCATGGGACGAGTGACTGCCAGCGAAAGGGCATAATCGAGCAGCGTATCGAGGATCAGCAGTTGCACTTCCACCGAAAACTGCTGGATCTTTGCCGCCGCGCGGATGCGTTGGAGCCACTCTTCGGGCGTGCCATAATCGGCTTTGCTGCTTTTGTCGATGTCGAGTTCCACGGCCGGGTGAGTGAACACCAACCCGCCGCGTAGCAGCGTGCCCAGGCGGGCATTACGCGCCAGCCGCAGGTTGAGCGTTTTTTCGATGTTATCGCGCTCATCGAGCCACTGCTCATCAAAAGGCCGTTCTGGGCCAGATGCCCCATCCCCGGCATCTTCGCGCTGCCAGATTCCGCCCTGGCAGGTAACGCGCCCGCGCCAATCCTTTACTTCAAAGATCCAGATACCGGTCGGGCCGACCAACAGCACATCCACATCCAGGCTTTTCTTCACCAGCAGGCTGCGCACGGCGATATATTCATCTGGCAGGTTGCGGGCCAGATACCCGGCAAAATCTTGCTCGCCCGCATCAGCCTGTATATCGCCATCTGCAACGCGCTGCCACCATTGCTCGGTCACATCCAGCATCACATCCGCAGATTCAGCTTGCGGCTGCTGGCGGGCCAGTTGCGAAATCCGCCGCAGCTTATCCACAACCGGTAAGAGCAGCAAAAGCGCCTGCAACAGGTTGAAAAAGCCCACCGGAGCGATCAGCCACTTCCAGTTGGGGAAGAAAACGGCCAGCTGCGAAAGCACCGTCAGCAGCAGGAGCAAACCTCCCAGCAAGAGTAAAACCATCCGCAAGCTCTTCTTCTCATCAACAATCTGTTGCTGGATAAAGTTGGCCGCCTTTTTCAGCCCCTGCTGCTGCGCGAACGTTACCGACTGTTCCCAGCGCGCCTGCCAGTTTCCCAGCGCCAGCTGTTCCAACTCGCGAGCGGTCTGGTAACCCTTTGAAAGATTGCTCCAACTCTGGCTTAAAATGCGCATGGCACTCCAATCTCTGGTAAAAGTTACCTTGATTTTACCCTTTACGCGCGCGTTTTCATTGCGGTTTATAATAGTTTTAGAAGGAATGAGCTTTTCTTGGAGAACCCCATGAAACCTTTGCGGATGCTGTGGATTTTAGCCGGGTTGCTGGCCCTGGCCTTTTTTGCCACCCCGGCAGTTTCTCGCGCCGGGGCGCAGTCAGACGCGCCCCTGGTGCTGCTACTTAAAGCCGACGGCGTGGTGGCCCCCTCGATGCGAGAATACATCCTGCGCGGCATCCAAACCGCAGAACAGCGCAAGGCTGAACTGCTGGTGATCGAACTTAACACCCCCGGCGGCTACATCAGCATCATGACCGACATCGTAGAAGGTATCCGCGCCAGCCAGGTGCCGGTGGCGGTGTACGTTAGCCCGCGCGGCGCAATGGCCGGCAGCGCCGGAACGCTCATCACCCTGGCCGGGCATGTGGCGGTTATGGCTCCCGAAACCATCATCGGCGCGGCCAGCCCCATAGATGCCAGCGGCGCAGACCTGGAAGAAACCGCCAAAGCCAAAGAAGTGGAAGCCCTGACAGCGCTGGCGCGCACCATCACCACCCGGCGCAGCCCACAGGCCATCGAACTGGCCCAAAAAACCATCACCGAGGCCAAAGCTGCATCATCAGATGAAGCACTGGAAGCCGGGCTGGTTGATTTCAGCGCCAGCAATACCGCCGAACTGCTCCAAAAATTGGACGGCTACAGCGTAGTCATGCCCGATGGAGAACGCACACTCCACACTGCCAACGCGCGCACCGAACGCCTTGATGTTTCCTTCATCGAACAGGTGGAGCAGGCGCTCGACCTGTTGATCGACCCCAACATCGTCTTCCTGCTCGGCACCATCGGCATCCTGGCACTCCTCATTGAATTTTCCAGCCCTGGCGGATGGGTGGCCGGCTTTATCGGCGCAGTTTGCCTGGCGCTGGCTGCCTACGGCATGGGCATGCTGACGGTCAACTGGTTTGGCATCATTTTCGTGGCAATCGCCATCGTGCTCTTCGTGCTGGACATCAATGCGCCTACCCACGGCGCACTTACCGTGGCAGGCGTGGGCACATTTATCATTGGGGCGCTGGTACTGTTCAACTCGCCGGGCGTGCCACAGTTCCAGCGCGTTTCGGTGCCGCTGGTGGTGGGCACCGGCCTGGTGATGGGCCTGGGCTTCGCGCTGCTGCTCGGGCTGGCGCTGCGCACGCAAAAATCCCCGGTGCAGATGGGCAGCGAAGCACTGGCTGGCAAACTTGGCATCGCCCGCAGTGAGATCAACCCGCACGGCCAGGTACAAGCAGGAGGGGAGTTGTGGAGCGCCGAACTGGCAGCCGGAGCCGAACCCATCCATAAGGGTGAACAGGTTTGGGTAGAGAAAATTTCGGGCATCAAACTAATCGTACGCAAAAAATAAGTGGTACACTTCCAAAACTATGACACAAAAAACCGGACTCGTCGCCGTTATTGGCCGCCCGAATGCGGGCAAAAGCACCCTGATCAATGCCCTGCTGGGGCAAAAAATTGCCGCCGTTTCACCGCGCGCGCAAACCACCCGTCGCCGGCAGCTCGGCATCCTCACCGAAGGCGAAACCCAAATCGTCTTTGTCGACACCCCCGGCCTGCACTCACCACGCACCAAACTGGGTGAATATCTCAACCAGGAAGCCGAAGATGCCATCGAGCGGGTCGATCTCATCCTGTGGATGCTGGATGCCGCGGATGCGCCCAACGAAGATGACCAGCGTATCGCTGCTATGCTGGCGCAGATGAAAAAACGGCCCGCCCTGTGGCTCTTGCTCAACAAAATTGACCTGATCCCCGCTGAAAGCATTCCCGTTAAACTCCAGGTTGTGGCCGACCTCGTTAAAAACGCTGAAATCTACCCACTCAGCGCCACCCGGGGCGATGGCAAAGCCGAACTACTCAAAAACCTGCTCGCAGCCATGCCCGAAGGCGACCCCGAGTTCGACCCCGAACAAGTCACCGACTTTTTCGAACGCGACATCGCCGCGGACTTGATTCGCGAGGCCTGCCTCGTTCACCTGCGCGATGAAATCCCGCACGGTGTCAACATCCGCATGGATGAGTACACCGAGCGCGGTGATGTTGGCGCGCTGATCCATGCCACCATTTTTGTTGAGCGCGAAACGCACAAAGGCATCATCATTGGTGAAGGCGGCAACATGCTGAAGAAAATCGGCACTACCGCCCGCCAGGAGATCGAAAAAATGAGCGGGCGCAAGGTTTTCCTCGAATTGCGCGTCAAAGTGGAAAAAGATTGGCGCGATGATGAATCCGCGCTAAGAAGGTTCGGATACAAACTCGAGCAAAAAAAGAAAAAGCGATAATTTCATCGCAATAAACGAACAGGGCGACCTTTGCGGGTCGCCCTGTTCGTTATCCCCTATTTTCCCTATTTCTTGAACGATTGAAATCCCTCACCCAGGGCTTCATGGGCTGCGCCAACCACCATAAAAGCGCGCGTATCGGTTTCGCTGACGATGGTTTTTAGCACCGGTATCTCGGCACGCGTCAGGACGACATACAAAACCTGCCGTTCGGAGCCGGTATAGGCCCCGGTGGCATTCATGATGGTCACGCCACGTTCCATATCGGCCATGATTTTTTCGGCCACGGCCTGCGAGTGCTCGGTGATGATCAGCGCCGTGCGCACCGTGCCGGAGCCTTCCATGGTGGTATCAACCACAATGCCGCTGACGTAGAGCACGATCAGCGCATAGAGCGCCGCTTTCCAGCCAAAAACCATCCCGGCGGTCAGGATGACGACCGTATCGGTCATCAGGTAAGACTGCGTAACCGGGATGCCCTTCCAGTGGGTCAGTATCCGCGCCAGGATGTCGGTACCGCCGCTGGTGCCCTGTCCGCGATAGACCAGGCCATAGCCAATGCCGCTGACCACTGCGCCGTAAAGCGAATTGAGCACAATATCATCCGTCAGGCCGTTTTTGGGAAAGAACGGCAGGAACAGGATGGTATCGACCAGGAAAGAATAGATAGCGATGGCAAACGCTGTCCGCATGGCAAAGCGCCGCCCGCCCAGGAAACGCCATCCCAGCACGAAAAGCGGCAGGTTGCCGATAAACACCATCATGCCGATGGGCCAGCCGGTATAGTAGTTGATCAACTGCGAAATGCCACTGACTCCGCCCGAAGCCAGGTTGGCCGGGACAAGGAAAATCCGCAGGGCAGCCGCCTGCACCAGCGCGCCAAGAGCAATGAGGAAAAAATCACGAACAGTAGGCCAATATTTCATAATGTTTGCCAGGATGGAGGAAAGATCATCTTGCCTCCATCGTCTTTCTTTTTATAGTTCAAGTTTCGTTCCCGCCAGCGCCTCGATCACCCCCAGCACCGCCGAATTATCCAACTCGCCCATGCCCATTTGCAGCATGGCCTGGAAAAGCTGGGTGTTTTCAGCCGTGGCGGGCAGCGGGACGCCGTATTCACGGGCAGTTTCGAGCACAATGTTCAGGTCTTTGGCCTGCATATAGGCCTTAAAGCCAGGGCCGCGATTGCCAGCGAAGATGCGCGGCGGCTTCACATCCAGCGTCCAGCATTGGGCCGCGCCGCCTTTGATGGCGTCCACCACCTTTTTGGGATCCACCCCGGCTTTTTGTGAAAAAACCAGCAGTTCTCCCATCGCTACCATTTGCGCGGCGACCATGATCTGGTTGGCAGCTTTGGCAACCTGCCCCGCCCCCGCTTCGCCCACATGCGTGACGGTTTTGCCCATCGCCATAAAGACCGGCATCACTTTTTCGAGCGCGGAAGCATCGCCGCCAACCATGATGGTCAGCGTCCCGTTTTTCGCGCCGATATCGCCGCCAGAAACGGGAGCATCTAAAGCGTAGGCTCCTTTTTTGGAAAGTTCGTCAGCCAGGCGGCGGGCGGTGACGGGCTTGATGGTGCTGTTATCCACGAACACAGCGCCAGGGCGGATGGTTTCGAGGATTCCGCCCGGGCCGAGGACGACTTTTTCCACATCGGGAGAATCCGGCAGGTTGGTGAAAACCACATCCACCGCCCCGGCCACTTCTGCCGCCGAAAAAGCTTCGGTGGCCCCTTCGGCAACCAGTTCGGCTACCGCGGCGCGGCTGCGGTTGTGAACAGTGACCGGGAACCCGGCTTTGAGTATGTTACGGGCGATGGATTTTCCCATTAGCCCCAGGCCTATGTAACCAACTTTGAGCATTGTCTGCGCTCCTGTCTGACAAATTTGGATGATTATACCCAGCACGGGCGCAAAATGCGCTTTCTGGGTTAAAAAGTCACGGAGTCACAGCCCATGCCGCGCCTCCGTGATAATTTTTAGCCGGAAATGGCCTTCGACTACGCTATCGCCCTACGCACACGCACAGGCAATGCTCGTCACCCATCAGGCTCATTAAATGTGGATGGCCGAACCTTCCGCGGCATGTGCCGCTTCCATCAGCGCCTCCGAGATGGTCGGGTGGGCGTGGACGTTGCGGGCGATTTCCGCCGGGGTCAATTCCAGCATGTGCGCCAGGGTTAGTTCGGGCAGCAGTTCGGTCACTTCGGGGCCGATCATGTGCGCGCCCAGGATTTCGCCGTATTTTTCATCGATGACCAGCTTGACCCAGCCGGCATAATCGCCCAGCCCGAGCGCCTTGCCGTTGGCCTGGAAGGGGAAACGGCCAATTTTGACCGTGTAACCGCGTTCCCTGGCCTGGGCTTCCGTCAGCCCAAAGGAAGCGATCTGCGGCTGGCAGTAAGTGGCGCGCGGCATCATCTCGTAGTCAAGAGTCACTGTCTCGTGCCCGGCAATATGTTCAGCGCATACAATCCCCATCGCCGAGCCAACATGCGCCAGCATCAGTTTGCCGGTCACATCGCCAATTGCCCAAATTCCAGGCACGTTGGTTGACATTTTCTCATCGATTTCGATAAATCCGCGCTCGCTGATCTTGACACCAATTTCTTCCAGCCCCAATCCTTTGGAATTGGGGCGAAAACCGATCGCCACGAGAGCTTGTTCTGCTTCGAGGACTTTTGTTGCCCCGCCAGCCGATACCGTTACCCTGACTCCGCTTTCGGTGGCTTCCACCGCTTCGACTTTGTGCCCGGTCAGGGTTTTGATTCCGCGCTTTTTGAAGGCCTTTTCCAACTCGGCAGAGACTTCTTCATCTTCAAGCGGCACGATGCGCGGCAACATCTCGACGATGGTCACATCCACGCCGTAGGAACTCCAGACTGTGGAAAATTCCACGCCAATCGCGCCGGAACCAATGACCACCACCGATTTGGGCAGTTTATCCTGCAAAATGGCTTCATAGTAGGTGACTACCTTTTCGCCATCCACCTTCCACACGCCGGGCACAGCCGACGAAGCGCCGGTCGCTACGATGATATTCTTGGCGACAAGCTCGGTCACAGATTGATCTTTGGCGAAGACTTCAACGGTTGTGGCAGAAGTTAGCCGGGCCGTGCCCATAAAAACGTTGATATTGTTTTTCTTCATCAAAAAGCCGACGCCCTTGACCAACCGGTCAGAAACCTGGCGCGAGCGTTTTGCAGCGACGGTGAAATCAAGTTTCAGGTTTTCAAACGAAAAGCCAAACTCCTTGCCGCGTTCGCGCAGCGTATGCGCCACTTCGGCATTTTTGAGCAATGACTTGGATGGGATGCAGCCCACATTCAGGCACACGCCACCCAGCCATTGCTTATCTACGATGGCAACTTTTTGCCCCAACTGCGCCGCGCGGATGGCGGCCACGTACCCGCCAGGGCCTGCGCCAATGACGATGACATCAAAATTTTCAGCCATAATTAACTCCGTTGAAAGAGATTGGATCCAAATCGGATAGATATCCCCGTAATTTTACTATACCCATCGCGGGTAAGAATTGCGCCTTTTCTCTATAAACCAGAAAGTGCAATTCTCACTTGCAGATTGTGCAGATAAAGCCGGGTCATCCAAACTACCACAGCGGCAGTGGACTAAACTGGTTAATAAAAGCAAAAACAATGGGAGAAACCGGCAGGATGAGCAGCGCCACAGCGATGCCGGTCACCATCCCCGCGAAGACATCTGATAGGTAGTGGACGCCCATTGCAACGCGCGCCAGCGCTACCAGCGGAGCCCAGATCCACAGCACTATCGCCAGCCAGGCTGGGCCAAGCGCCGTGCCGATAACTGCGATCAGGAATGCGCGTGCGGCGTGCCCGGACGGGAAGGAATGCGGGTCGGTGTTGCGGTAAATCGCGCCCCATTCGCCTTCTGGGCGGCGGCGGCGGATGGTGAATTTGAGCGACATCACCACCACCGCCAGCACGGCGATCCAAAAAAGCTGGTAGACAGCCCATTTATCCCAAAACGGGCCAGAGATACCCCACAGGATCATCGTCCCGGCAGCCCAAAACCACGAATCACCGGAATGGGCCAGGAACGAGGCAAATTTGCGCAACAGGCCAGGTTTTTCGGCCACGCGCAAGGTGTATGACCAGTCAGCATCGAGTTTTAGGATGGATTTGAACATGGCTCCAGGTTTTTGCGATGCGGAATGTCATCCCGCACACGTTATTGGTCAGATGGTAATTTTGGCGCCCATAAACAGTGGCCGGTCAGCGCGCAAGATCCTGGCGCATGATCTCGAGTTGGTGCGGTTTGTCCACATCCATACCCGCTTCAGGCCACGGCCAGACAATGGCTTTGCCCTTGATGCCCACGCTCTGGCTGGCGCGGCGGACAGCATCGGCCAGGGTCAACTGGCGAAAGAGCAGCAAGAATAATGTGCCAAAACCGATAATGGAAGCCTGCTCAAGCGGGCTTTTGCGATGCCCGATCAGCTTTTCCCAAGTTTCGAGATGCTCGGTTGCCATGCTGACGTGACAGGCATTGATATCCGCCCCGCACACATCCATATCCTTGAGATGCGTCCAGGTGCGACGCGAGTTGGGATAGCGCCGTTCCATCGACTCGCGCGAGATAACGCCATAGTATAGATCAGACGGGTCGGCGGCCATTTGATCCACCAGCCAATCCACCATTTCGCCGCGCAGGGCCGGAATATCAGATGAGACAATCAGCACATAACGGTTTTTGGGGTCAAGTTCCAGCGATTTATCCACCCCGGCGACAATATTGGACAGCATCCGCCCCTGGTTGGGAACATAATAGATCGGCTTTTTGCAGGTCACACCGCTTTTTTCGCTCAGGCCGATCAAGATAACGTGATCCACCTTTTTGGATTCGCCCAGGGCATCCAGCACCCATTGAATCATCGGCTTCCCGGCCACATCGAGCAGCGCCTTAGAATCACCTTTTGTATACGTATAAAGCGGGTCTTCGGGCAGCGGGATGCCGCCAGCAGTCACAATTGCATCCATAATAATTCCTCGCTCAGTTCAATTCTTGCAACTGCGGCCCAAAACCAAGCTGGTCGAGCAGTTGATTGTATTCAGCATGAGTCAGCGGGCGTTGTTTGCCCGAGATGGCCACAAGCGCCGCTTCCATCATATTCGTGCCAAAGGAACGACCATCTATCACAGGAGTGGTTGTCACGAGATATTTAACCCCGGCCTGGCGGAAAGTTTCCACATCCGCAGGAGTGGTGGTGTTGGTGACGATAATTTTACCTGTGAGTGTGTTGGGCATAAAACGCTTGATGTAATGACAATCGCCAGCAATCACCGTGGCCCACTCGTACCACTTGCCCCATTTGGGGGTGCGCTTCTCCTGCTTTTCCCCGGTCGGATAAATCCACTCAAAGGGCAGCCGCCCGGCGATGGGCATAAGCAGCCCTGCCAGGGTTTTGACGTGCGCAATATTGTGCAGCGCCAGCGGGAAATCCAGGCCAAACATCAGGTCGCCAAAAACCGTTTCATAACCGGCCTCTGCAAAAGAACGAGAAAGCCCCCATCGATCCACACCCACTGTTATGAGCGCCTTGCGCCCGCGCTCAACAACATACCCGCCGATTTCCTGGTCAACAAACCCTGCGGCTTTATTTTCGAGCGTATTTTTCAGGCCGCCGCCATCCAACAACGGGGTTTTCTTCACATAGCGCACCATCGGCTGGACGGAGTAAAACGGATACCACTTCCCATCTACCAAGGCACCCAAATCGGCCCCGCCAACGCCAAAAGCGTCCACCAAACCATCCAATTCCTTGTATTTCAGCGCAGCGGCTTCCATGTCGCCATCGGTGCCAATGCGTTCAATGCTGACTGTTTCGCCAAGAAGGGTCACTTCCACCGCTTTATTGCGTTTGGATGACCCGATGCTGATGCTGACTGCGCGTTTCATACACAGGAATCCCTTCGTCGTTCAAAATTTCTTGCAGTATACACCCGCAAAAATAAAATTATCTGGAGAAAATGTCGAGATATTTCCCCGTATTTAACTCCCAAATCGCCTGCCAGCGCGCGCGTGTCCACAGATCGCCAGACACGATGAGATGCAGCTTATCGAAAACCTCGGCCAGCGCCGGGTCGCGGATCTGGTTTGCGCCGGTTTCAAGGGTCGCAAGGTAGCCTTCGGGCAGGTCACGCTCAAAGTGCGCAATCCGCCAATCGCGGCCCGCCGGGATTGGCAGGCGCGCCAGCAGCGGGTCGCCCAGCCCCAGCAGGTCAACAATATGCGTCCCCGGCCCGGCAAAATAGCCCAACATCCCAACCCCGCGCTGCACCACCAACCTGCTGCCATTTTTGCGAATTTCGCGGCCCAGATCGGCGTTGGGGTGCGTGGGCAGGCTGGCATCGCGCGAGAAAAAAACCAGGCTGGTATAGGCATAATACCCGGCAGACTCGTCTGCAATGCCATTAGATGTAATGTAAGACATTTCGCGGTTGCCAAAAGCAGTCAGGGGCGAGAGGAAATAGCCCAACAGCAGCACCAGCCCGGCCCAGGCGAACTTTTCCAGCGGCGGGCGCTGCTCGATGTGGCGGATGAGCAGGATGACGCCGAGCAGCAGCGGCCCGGTGAAGAATCGTCCGCTCATAAAATCACCGCCGATATACAGGATGTAGGCGAAGTAGAGCAGGATGCCGCTCCCGAGCATTTTCCCGGCCCGGTCTTTCCCGGCAAAGGCCAGGACGACCGAGGCGCTGGCTACCGTTAAAGTGAGCGGATTCCAGCCCAGGCTGTTGACGAAATACAGCAGCCCCTGCGCCAGCAGTTCGGCCTGCGGCACGCCGCTGGAGAGTTTGGCATAGTAAGTGTTCGGCAGGAAAAAGCCGTAGTAAACCAGCGAAAAGATTTCCCACAGGATGAACGGGGAAAGCCCGGCCAGGATCAAGCCCAAATTGCCCAGCATGTCACTGCGAGCGAGCATTTTTTGCGAGCGCGGCCCCCCCTCATCGACCGGTGAATCTTGTTTCAGGGCAGGTTGCTTCGTCACTGTTGCGGCTCGCAAGGATATGTCTATCAGCGCCGGGAGCAGCATCAGCGCTGAATCGATGCGGTTAAACAGGGCCAGGCCAAACAACAGGCTGAGCATGAAAATTTTCCGGGGCGAAAAAGGCCGCTCGGGCAGGTACAAAAGCGCAAATCCGAGTAAAAGGAGATGTGTCAGCGGGTTTTCCAGCCCGGAGGAAGCGTAATCCACAAAAGCTTTGGAAAGGATCAAAATCCCCCAGCCCAGCAGCAGCCCGTAATCCGTTTTGGGGATTTTGGCCAAGAAGATGAAGATGGTAATGCTCGAAACAAGGATCGATAGACCGACCAGCGTGACTTCGGCGTTGCCGGTTGGCAGGTAGGCAGCCGTCAGCAGGAACATCCACAGCGGGTGGGTGTAGGTTTGCACGCGCTCGGCGATGTTCCAGCGCAGGCCGTAGCCATGGATGAAGTTATCGATGGTGCGCATGGTGATGAAAGCATCGTCGCCGATCCAAGATGTCTGGATGAGCACAACGATGAATATGAGCACGAGCGGGATGATGAGCGGGTGTTTGCGCAGGGTTTCGAGCATGTCTGGTATGTTGTGAAAATGTTTGCGCGGCGCGGGCCGCATGTGCGAAGTGTATCACGCCATGATTTGGATGGGGTTGAATGGCGGGTAGTTGTATCTTCCCCGTTTTGAGCGGTTTCAGGGCCTTCTTATAGTAGACTTGTTCCGCGATAAAAATCCATCCGAAAACCTTTAACGCGATGACGCAGGGCGCTGATTTTCAGCAGGAATTCTTGGCGACTTTGCGACTTGGCGTTAAAAATTGCTTTGTTCAGGAACAACCCTATTATTAAAATCTTGTTTTGAGTTATCGCCCTGTCTGCCCAAACGCTGTCTTCAGTGCTCCCGGCAATTCTCCTACATACGTCAATACCAACCGCTGGCCTGCCCTGGTCGTCGCCATATAGAGCTTGCGCGTTTTATCGTGGATGAACACATCGTATTTGTCATTCGAAATCTGCAACAGCCTTTAATCATCCATTCCTGAAACCCCGGTACCAATCATTTCCTCCCAATCAAACAGCAGCACATCCGGGCGTTCTTTGATCTGCTCCCGCAGCTGCTCCGTGAAGCCAGACCTGGCACACAGCCCATAGATAACCGACTCTTTCCCAGATTCTCGCCTGAGCACAGCCGCTTTCGATTCCAAATCTTGCAGGATGTCACTGCCAACTGGATTTTTGCTCCATTTGCACTCCACCAACAAAACCTGGTTTTCGCCGATTCCTACCAGATCGACTTCCTGGTTAGCCTGCCACCATCCGCCGATTTGTTGGGGCAGGAACGGGAGGTTGCCATCCAGCCCCAGTTTCCACAGGATTTGCTGGCAGGTTTGCTCAAACACCGGCGCGGAGAAATGATCCAGCTCAGGGGCAATCGCAGATTTATAAACCATCTCCTTCGCGCCGCGCTCCAACTGGGATCGGTTGGGCAGCACAAAACGGAACCAGAATCGCAGGTAGTGATCTTTCAAGCGGTAGATGCCCCGGCGGCTTTTGTGCGGTTGACTCTCCGTTACGGGGATGGTGCGTTCGATCAGGTGAAGTTGTTGCAGCGTTTCAAGATACGGCGTGACATTTTCCACCCCGGCGGCCTGCTTGATTTCGTTTTGACGGGTGTTCCCGGCAGCGATGGCCTGTAATACCGCAAAATAATTGCGCGGCTCGCGTAATTCCTGCTGCAAAACAAAACGGACTTCGTCGTAGAGCGGCGCGCCGCGTTCCAGGATGGTTTCCAGGATGTTGGTTTCCAGGCTTTGAGTCGGCTGGACGGCTTGCAAATAGGCCGGGGTTCCGCCGTAAACAGCGTAGGCCCGCAGCCGGTCTTCGCGAGAGTATTCCGGGAAAAACAACTGCGCATCGAGATAATCCAGCGGCTCCAGCAGGTATTGGGCGGTACGCCGCCCGTAGAGCGGAGCCTGGTATCCCAGCACGGTTTCTTCCATCATGCCGATGTACGAGCCGTTGAGTATCAGCATGACCTGGCTGTGACGCAGCACCTGATCCCACAAGCGCTGCAAAATCGACCCAAGCGGCGGATAAGCCGCCACCAGGTAGGGAAATTCATCGATCACCACCACCAGTCGCTGGTTTTGGGCCTGCCGCGCCAGGGTGTTGAACAGGTCGTCCCAAGTGTTGTACACTGCATTGACCTGACCGGGACCAAAGATGGCGTCATTGATGGCCGCTGAAAAACCAGCGCGCATGGTTTGCTCGGGGACCTGGTCAGCCACAAAAAACACGGATGCCTTTCCCTGGCAAAAATGCGCCAGTAATTCCGTTTTTCCCACCCGGCGGCGGCCATATAGCACGAACAGTTCCGCTTTTTGGGATTGGTAGTGCTTTTCGAGCAGGGCGAGTTCGGCGATACGGTTTACGAACATGGCTCATCTCCGTAAGATAATCATGATTATGATAATCAAGATTATCTTATCATAATAAATATTAGCATAAAAGCCCCCGAAATAAAAGAAACCGCTGCATGAGTGAAAACTCATGCAACGGCGTGCTACTGGGCAAACCAGCCACCTTGCTGCCAGTGGGATTTTGCACCCACATCTCCCGTCTCACACGGGACGCTACTTGTCCTTGTTGCCAAAACAACGAAGCGGTTTATTCATTCACCTTACGACATGGCATTGTGGTTAGTATATCGGGGTTATCGAACTTCAACTTTTGTAAATATCGAGAGCGTGCCGGAACAGGTTATCCAATGAAATATCCTGCCGATCAGCCGCGATCATGGATTTGGTCAATGCCCTGACGATTGCCGGGCACGTCAGTTCGCCGGTTGCATTAAGTGAGTCGCCCATGTTCCCGCGCAAATTCAGCAGTGTGTATGATGCGCTGGTGTTTGGAGATTTGGGTGACGACCTGAGACCCGTATTCAGTGATAGCCAGGATGAGAATTGGGAAACGATCGCCGGGTACGAGATTCATGCAGTGGATGCCATGCCCAACGAACGGATGGCAGCAGAGACCCTCGAAGACCGCGGCGCGCTGAAAGCCAGTCAAAAAGAAGCGGTGCGCTATGGTCACAAATCCTCGTGGATGGTTCGTTTGGTGCAGAGCGGCACATCCTGGGCGGCCCCGGA
>CAIJPN010000104.1 GCA_903822545.1 uncultured Anaerolineae bacterium
GAACAACAACACGACTACAACAGCAAACTTTGCCCGATTATGGAAAGATTTGAACATCTTGGTTCCCCAAACAAACTCTATCAAAAACATTAATCAACGATGGTGCCTAAACCATTCGACATTGAACATTTCACGCACCACCGGCAAAAAAATTATGCTGGGGTTTGTTGTTGGATGCGCTGGGCGGCTTCTTGGGCACGGTGGCTGGTGATCTCCTTTCCGAATTCCACGATGATGCTGTGGTGGACGACACGGTCAATCGCGGCGGCGGTAGTCATGGGGTCTTTGAAGATTTGCTCCCATTGCGAAAAAACCAGGTTCGATGTAATGATCACGCTGCGGCGTTCGTAGCGCTCGGCCAGCAGGGTGAAGAGCACTTCCATTTCGTCGCGGGATTGCTGAACGTAGCCGATGTCGTCGAGGATGAGCACTTCGTAAGTGTCGAGGCGGCGGAGTTCGCGTTCGAGCAGCAGATCGCGTTTGGCGCGCAGGAGTTCGTCGACGAGGCGGTAGGTTGGTGTGAAGAGGACGCTGCGCCCGGACTGAACCAACTGGTGGCCCACAGCGGCGGCGAAGTGGGTCTTCCCGACACCGGGGGAGCCAAAGACAAGCAGGTTTTCGGTGCGGGTGACGAATTCTCCGGTGCAGAGTTGGGCAAGTTGGCGGGTGAGACGCAGCGGCAGGCGAGACTGGTCAAAAGCGGCCAGGGTTTTGCCTGCGGGCAGGTGGGAGGCTTTTTGCAGGCGCTCGACGCGGTTTTGGCGGCGGCTTTCGATTTCCTGTTCGAGCAGTTCGGCCAGGAAGGTTTCAAAGGGCCAGGTTTCACGGGTGGCGGTTTGGATCAGGTCGTCCACGATTTGCACGGCGGTGGGCATTCGAAGCGCGCGCAGGTGTTGTTGGATTTTTTCAAGCGTGGACATGGCTGGCCGCCTGGAGGAATTGATCGTAGATGGACAGGTTGGGGGCCGGGGCCGCCAGCGCGGGGATGAGTTGGGGGGCGCGCATAACGCCGATCAATTCTTGAATGGTTTTTTCATCCCAGGGGTTTTGGTTTTGATCTGGATTTTCCAGCAGCAGGGATAAGGCTTGGGCAACATCGGATTCCAGCTCGAGGGCGGCTTGTTTCAGGATGCGCAGGTAGGTCAGGTCAGCCTGGCGGGTGGGCAAACGCTGGTTGAGCGCCTCCCAGGCCTGGCGGTAGACATCCTGCGGGAAAAGGTGGTCGCGGTAGCGGTAGTTGCGAAATCCGCCGGGTTTGCGCAAGAGGCTGTCGATGACGTGGCGGTAGTTGATCTGGTAGTGGTGCGCGCCGGGCACGCGCGGCATACTTTCCATCATGCGGTTGGCGTACCAGACTTCGATGTGCCATTCGTAGATGCGGACGGTGGCGAGCTTGCCTTTTAGCCCGCTGGGGACGCTGTAGCCGTTGTTGCCCACGCGCAGGATGCCGTTTTGCCCGACCCGCACGCTGAGTTCGCGCATTTGCGGCCAGGGTTGGGCGGTGAGCGGCTTCATTACGGCGATTTCTTCGGCCAGTTTGGCATGGCGCAGGGCGTTGCGCTTCTCCATGATGCCAAACAGGAAGGTTTCGTAGGCGGCGACGCTCTCGAAGTCGCGGCTGCCGCGCATCAACAGGTGTTGGTTTACGGCGCGTTTGATGCCGCCGTTCAGGGATTCAACATCCCCGTTCTCGTTCGGGCTGGCCAGGTGGATGGTGCGCGCTTCGAGCCCGTAGTGCGCCAGCAGTTGCAGGTATTCAGAGTTGTACCCTCGCTCCTGCGGGCTTTTTTCGCGCTCGGCCATACCCAGTTTGTGGGTGGCAGCCGTTGTGTGGTCGGTCTGGTGCGCCTGGGGAATATATCCCAGTTTGAGCAGAGCGCTTTGCAGCCCCAGCCGGATCGAGAGCAGCGATTCGCTCTGCACCACCCGGCCCCATTCCCAGTTCGAGTAGGGCAGGACGCTGTGAAACAGCAGGTGGCCAAAGGGCTGGCCCTGGATCGTGACGTTCAGGTCGTTCATGCAGGTGCCGTCGCTTTGCAGCACCTCGCCGGGCTGGTGGATTTGATCCAGGCTCAGGGTGGGGTTGCTGTTCAACACCCGCCAGTTGCTGACCCGGCGTTGCAGGGTGCGCAGCTGTCCTTCCTGGTACTGCACCCCGTTCCGCTCGCACAGCCAGTCAAACAGGGTCTTGGCTTCCAGTTCCGGGGCTTCTTCAAGTTTCTTTTCCACTTCCGCCCAGTCCGCTTCAAACGGGTCGGGGCGGGTTCGATAGCTGCGAGGTTGTTTCAACTCACTGGGCAACTCTCCTAATTGTTCGTACTTCCGTACCGTCTTTCGGCTACGCAGGTTGGCTTTCACTGCGGCCTGTTCCTGGGTCTTGCCTTTACTGCGTTCTTTCATGATTTGCCTCACTTGGGCGTCGGTTGCGGTCATCGGCTCTCCTAA
>CAIJPN010000105.1 GCA_903822545.1 uncultured Anaerolineae bacterium
CAGGATGCGCAGGTAGCGCGTCAATTGCCCGCCATCAAGTTCACGATCCTCAATGACCAGGGCTTTATGTACTAATTTTGAGCTTTTTGGGGAAGACCAGTTTGGCTCGACGATATTGGGCATCCAGGGTAGCAGGATGGTAAAACGGCTACCCTCGCCCAGAGTGCTTTCGACCTGAACGCTGCCTCCGTGCAATTCGGCCATGCGCCGTACCAGCGAAAGCCCCAGGCCGGTGCCTTCGTACTGGCGCGCCAGGCTGCTTTCAAGCTGGACAAAGGGCTGGAAGAGCTTTTGCAGGTTTTCAGGGGCAATGCCAATACCCTTATCCCAAATTGTCAGCCGAACCACCTGCTCTTTTTCATCTGTCTGCACTTCCAACCCGATCGAGCCGTTCTCGGGGGTGAACTTGATGGCATTGCTCAGCAGGTTGACCAGCATTTGTTTCAACCGCCGGGCATCCCCACGGACATGGATGGAATTCGGCGCGATGGAGAAATTAACCGACAGTCGCTTTTTATGCGCCATCCCCTTGGTAAGTTGCAGGCTGGCCTGGCAAACATCGTTCAGCACCACCGGATCGATGTTCAATTCGAGCATGCCTGCTTCGATTTTGGACAGGTCGAGGATGTCGTTAATCAGCTCCAGCAGGTGGCGTCCGCTCTCCTCAATATTTTTCAGCGCCCTGATCTGTTTTTCGGTTAGCGAGCCATACGTATTGAGTTGCAAAGCTTCAGAAAGGCCCAGGATGCCGGTGAGTGGGGTACGCAGTTCGTGGCTCATACTGGCCAGGAACTCATCTTTCATGCGGGCGGCCTTTTCGAGGGCGATATTGGCAGCGCTCAACTGGTCGCGGCTGATGCGCAATTGGGCTTCACTATCGCGGATAGCCTGCTCGGCTTGTTTACGTAAGGTGATGTTGCGGAAAAAGCCGTTGGTCGTGCGCCGTCCATCCAACTCATCAAGAACGCTGACGCTGCCTTCAACGGTGATGGCCTGCCCCTGACGTGAGCAGAAGACTAATTCCAGGGTTTGGGGTGTGCCTGTGGCAAGGATTTCTCGAAAAGCGTGCTCACAATGCCCGTGATAGGCCGGATCCAGCACCTGCCATATGGTCAGTTGGCGGGCCTCTTCCGTTGAATAGCCCAGGGTCTCACACCAGGCGTTATTGACATAGGCATAATGGCCGGTTTCATCCAGGCTTTGGATAATATCGCTGGCTGTGTCCAGGACCGCTTGCAGGTTGGACCGGCTCTGGCGAAGCGCTTCGGTGCGCTCACGCACGCGCTGCTCCAACCCGGTGGTCAGTCGGGCGGTTTCAATGGCCAGCCCGGCATACCCCGCAAAGAATTGCAGGGCTTCCAGGTCAGCGGCGTTCATCACCCGTTGCGAAACCAGGTTGTCCACAGCAATCATAGCGACCGGCCTGTTTCCCACCCAACAGGCCAATGTGGCGTATTGTTTGACGCCATACATATCGCTCTCGGATGATGGGTTGACGCTGGCCTGGTAGTTTTCAATCAGCGACAAGCCTTTTGAATCTCGCAAGGCATCGGACCATATCCACCAGTGCGCCACATTGGTGACATACCAATGTGTATCCACCATGTTGCCCTGTCCGTCGGTGCCATAGGCTCCCTGAGCGGTTTGGGTGTCTGGATCGTACAGGAACAGCCCCACCCGATCAAAATTCAAACCATGTCGAATGGCCTGGTAGATGGCGCGCAAACACTGCTCGAGATCCGTGACGGCAGAGACCTGTTTGCCAAGTTGAATAACCTGTTCGAGCAGGCGCTGCCGGTATTGCGCACTTTCATCTGCCAATTGCAACTGGTATACACGCTGTTCCAGGGATTGGTTGAGGGCAAGAATCTCCTGTTCGTATTGCAGGTGCGCCAATCCGTTGGCGATGATGCGCCCAACTATGCTCAAAAGGTGGATTTCAGTTTCCTGCCAGTAGTGTTCCTGCGCTATGGCATCGAAGCCGATCAATCCCAGGACGCCTTTTTCCCCACTCAGGGGCAGACAGAACATTGAACGAACGCCCTGCGCTTTCATGATCGCAACCGCCGGATCATCATCCGGCAGGTCAACCACGCGCGAAATATTAATCGTTTCGCCGCGCAGGATGGGCTGGAGCATGCACGGATGGTCTTGCGGCCGAAAACGCCTCCCATGACTGCCAGAAGGCTCAATCCCATTAGCGCGCCACTCGTGGGTGTGGGAGAATTCATTTTCTACTGGATAGTAGGTAAAGATGTAACAGCGGTCAACGCCAGCCTGCCTACCCAGGCTGGACAACGTGTTTTGGATAATTCCCTCCTGGTTTTCGTGATTGATGCTGATGAAATCCTGTGAAATTTCTGCCACCACTCTTTCGATATCTAACTGCTGGCGAAGCGCAGTTTCCGCCATTTTCAGGTTGTGAATGTCGGTGGAATTGATCAACGCATAAGCCACCTGTCCCATGTGATCATGCACTGGTTGGATGGCGGTGCGGTACCAGCGCAGCTGATCTTGAATTATCGTTGAGGCTTCGGTGACGATTGCCCGGTCTTCGTGGATAACTTTGCGAATATCTTCTAGCTGGCGGGCTGCAACTGGCTCTGGGAAAAGTTCCTGCATATTCTTGCCAACCAGGGTTTCAGCGCTCGCACCCAGTTGCCGCGCAGCCATGTCATTCAGGTACAAAAATCGCCCGCTTTCATCCACACCGATCACCGCACTCTCCAGGCTGGCCAGCAGGCTGCGATACTTCTCCTCGCTTTCGCGCACGGCTTGCTCAGCCTGTTTGCGCTCAGTGACATCCTGGGTGATCCCGTACCAGATGGTACTTCCATCTGCTTCAGATACCGGCATGGAATATCCTTCCATCCAGCGCAGCCCCTTTTGCGCATGGTGATAACGGAATTCATCGTGCCAGGGTGTAAGATTCTGAGCCGAGATAGCGATACTGGCCTGCAAACGTGGAGCATCAATTGGATCGATTGGGGCGAAGATGTTGGCAGCATCTGTAACTACTTCTGCCGGTTCCAACCCGTAAATATCTTTTAACATCGGGCTGGCATACGGCATGCTGATATGGCCAGTCACATCTTTTTTAAAGGCGTAAATCGCCCCAGGCACAACGGAGGCTGTCTTCTCCAACTGTTTCTGGAGCTTTATGGTA
>CAIJPN010000106.1 GCA_903822545.1 uncultured Anaerolineae bacterium
GCATAAGCTTTTGATTCCATGCTAAACTAAATTATGGGGGAAATGGCCCCCAGAGCCTTTATGCCCAACACGCTGACACTCTCCCAACTCGAATCCTATCTCTGGGAAGCCGCCAATATTTTGCGCGGCTCTCCCGTTGACCGCACGGACTGGAAGAGCTACATCCTGCCGTTGATGTTCTTCAAGCGCATCTGTGATGTCTGGGATGAAGAATATGCCGAAGCGGTGGAAACTTACGGCGAAGATTTTGCCGATGAGCACCGTTTCCAAATCCCTGAAGGCTGTCACTGGAATGATGTACGCGAGACGCCCGCCAACGTGGGCACAGCCCTGCAAAATGCGATGCGCGGCATCGAAGCGGCCAACCAGAAGCACCTTTATGGGGTGTTTGGCGATGCCCAGTGGACGAACAAAGAGCGCCTGCCGGATGCCCTGCTCAAGGATTTGTTGGAGCATTTTTCGGCGTTGAATTTGAGCAATCGCCAGGTGACCAATGATATTCTCGGGGATGGGTACGAGTTCTTAATCAAAAAATTTGCGGATGCCACCAACAAGAAAGCCGGGGAGTTTTACACGCCGCGCAGTGTGGTGCGGCTGTTGGTGGATATCCTTGACCCCCAAGAAGGTGATACCGTTTACGATCCGGCCTGTGGCACGGGCGGGATGCTGCTCGGTGCGGTGGCGCATGTCCGCGAGCGCGGCGGTGACCCACGCACGTTTTATGGCAAGCTGTTCGGGCAGGAGAAAAACCTGACCACCTCATCCGTGGCGCGGATGAACCTGCTGCTGCACGGGCTGGAAGATTTCCAGGTGGAACGCGGCGACACGCTGCGCAACCCGGTCTTCACCAACCCAAGCGGCGGACTGGCGACCTTTGACTGCGTCATCGCCAACCCGCCGTTTTCGCTGGAGCAGTGGGGCCGTGAAATTTGGGAGAATGACCCCTGGGGCCGCGCGATTGCCGGACTACCGACCGACTCGAACGGCGATTTTGCCTGGGTGCAGCACATGGTCAAGAGCATGGCGGAGGGCCGGGGGCGGATGGCGGTTGTCCTACCGCAAGGCGCGCTTTTTCGCGGCGGGGTGGAAGGACAAATCCGAAAATACCTATTGGAGCAGGATTTAATCGAAACCGTGATCGGGCTGGCGCCCAACCTGTTTTACGGAACGGGGCTGGCGGCCTGTATTCTCGTCCTGCGCAAACGCAAAGCGCCGGAGCGGGCGGGCAAGGTGCTGGTGGTGGATGCGTCATCGCTGTACCGCCAGGGCCGGGCGCAGAACTTCCTCGAACCGGAGCACGCCGCGGAGATTCTCCAGTGGGTGCAAAAGTTCGGGGATGTGGCAGACCGGACACGGGTCGTCCGCCTGGATGAGATAGCGGTAGAAGACTGGACGTTGAACATCTCCCGTTACGTGCTCCCACCCATCGGGGCCGACATCCCACCATTGAATGTAGCAATTGACGATTTCAAATCGGCCTGGATACGGGCGCAGGAAGCCGAAGAACGCCTGCGTGAGTTGCTTAAAGATTGGGACGCGGATTAACGCGGAGGACGCGGAGAAAAACAAAAAATCCGCGTTTTCCGCTCTCGTCCGCGTCCAAAAAAGATGGAGATTGCGATGGAAACCCAGTTTGAGCTGAAACACAAAGAGATTACCGACAAAATCCTGCACGCATTTTTCAAGGTGGTCTATGCCGAACTGGGTTACGGATTTTTGGAGAAGGTTTACGAGAATGCGATGGTGATTGCCCTGCGTTCGATGGGGCTGAGCGTGAAAACCCAGGAACGCATCGTGGTGTACTTCCAGGGTCAGGTGGTTGGCGAATATATTGCCGACCTGCTCGTGGAAGATAAGGTTTTGGTGGAACTGAAAGCAGCCTCGCGTTTGTTGGCCGAACACGAAGCGCAATTGCTGAATTATCTGCGCGCTACCCCTTATGAAGTCGGGCTGGTGCTGAATTTTGGGCCCAAGCCGGATTTTTCGCGCAAGGTTTTTGCAAATGAGCGAAAAACGGTAACTTGGAAAGATAAGGGACGCGGATAAACGCGGATGACGCGGAGAAAACCTTAAAAAATCCGCGTTTTCCGCTCTCGTCTGCGTCCAATAAAGGAATTTTGATGACAGACCGCATCTCCCTCCCCGAACTCGAAACCTACCTGTGGGGCGCGGCCACCATCCTGCGCGGATTGGTGGATGCCGGGGATTACAAGCAGTTCATTTTCCCGCTGTTGTTCTACAAGCGGCTTTCGGATGTCTGGGATGCGGATTATGCCGAGGCGCTGGCCGAGACCGATGACGCCGACTACGCCGCTGACATGGCGAACGAGCGCTTTGTCATCCCGGCCGGGGCGCACTGGAACCAGGTGCGCGA
>CAIJPN010000107.1 GCA_903822545.1 uncultured Anaerolineae bacterium
ACAAGACCACTTCTAAGGATGTATATCAACCGCAAGAAGTAGGCTACTCCGCCCTGATAATCTCATCCGCGCCGATCAGGGCGACCCCTTCTTCGCGGGCCTGCATTTCCAGCGCCGGGGTAAATCCTGAACGGGAGAAAAGCGCATAGTGGACTTGCACAATTTCTCCCTGGGCCAGGAGAGCCTGCCCTTTTTGCTTCAAATCATCCAGGATGTTTACCCCAACCGGGTTGACAGACCACTTGCACTCGCCCACCAGTGCCTGCTTTTCCACGTTGCTGATTGCCAGCACATCAATCTCAGCATCCCGCTCCCACCACGCACCGATTCTTTCGGGCAGGAAGGATATTTTCCCCTGGCGCGCCAACCAGGCAACATGCTGGCGGGAGGCTTCTTCAAAGGCAGTCGCGGCAAAATGATCAAGGTCGGGTTTCACCCGCTGGTTGAGAATGGCATCTGCCAGCCCCAGGCCCAGGGAACTTTGATTGGGCTGCACATACCGGAACCAAAAGCGCAGGAAATGATCGTCGATCTGGTAGATGCCGCGTTTGCTCTTTTCCGGCTGCGTTTCTGTGGCTGGAACCTGCCGGGTGACCAGGCGCATTTGCTGGAGCAAGTCCAGGTAGCGCGAAACCATGTTCACCGAACCAACCCCCGATGTTTGGGCAATCTCGTTCAGGCGGGTATTCCCCTGGGCAATGGCGCGCAGGATGGAAAAATAATTGCGTGGTTCGCGCAGTTCTTCCATCAGGAGCAGGCGCGGCTCGTTGAACAACTCCCCAGACTGCACATCCAAAATACGCTGCCGGATGTTTGTCAAAATATCCTGCTGGTCGCTGAAAGTGCGTAAATAATAGGGCATCCCGCCCAGCACTGCCCAGGCCAGGAATTTTTGATCGGTTGAATAAGCGGGAAAAAACAACGCCGCGGATGGTAAATCCAGCGGATCGAGCAGGGTGCTGTGGGTACGCCGCCCATAGAGCGGGGCCTGGTAGCCCAGGACTTCAGTTTCCATCATGCCGATGTAGGAACCGCACAGCACCAGCTTGACCTGGGTATTCTTCAGGCGTTCGTCCCACACTTTTTGCAAGATGGATGGAATGGCCTTGTTCCCACTGATCAGGTAGGTAAATTCATCCAGCACGATGATGGGGCGACCGGGCAAATCTGCCAGCGCACGGAAAGCTGCATCCCAGGAGGGGAATGAAAATCCGGCAGGGGTTTCGGGGTGGGTGAATCCCCAAATCTGCTGTGAAAATGTGGCGAGCTGCTCCGCATCCGCGCTGAGGGTAGCGATGAAAAAGAGATGGGGTTTGTCTTCGCAGAAAGCGCGCAGCAGCTCGGTTTTTCCCACCCGGCGGCGGCCATACAACACAAATAGCTCTGCCCGCTCTGAAGCATACAATCGGGCAAGGATTTCCAGTTCGGATTTGCGGTTGATGAACATAGCAGCGCTCCTTTAATTATACAAATCCAGATTATTATAATCTGGATTTGTATAATTGGTGATGTGCTCCTGTTCTACGGCACGGCCCAAATATGGATGACTCCATCCGGCCCGGCAGAAATTAGGTGCAGACCGTCTGCTGAGAAGGCCAGCGATGTGACGGGGCCAACCTGCGCCTGGATGGTGGTGATCACTTCCAGGGTGGAGAGATTGACCAGGGCCAGGCTGCCATCCGATTTGCCGATGGCAATGAGGGCGCTGGCCGGGTCGAAGGCCAGGCTGAGGGGGATGACATCCTTGAATTCCAGCGTTTTGACGATCTGGCCGGTAGATGTGCTGACCAGTTCCAGCCGGTTGGGTTGATCCCATCCCCGGCCAACCAGCCCAACCCAGCGTTTATCGGGACTGATGGCGTATTGGGAGTAATCTTCCCCTCGCACGCTAAAATCAAAGATGCGAGAAGTGAATTCAGCTTTTTCAAAGTTATAGAGCGATGGTGAGCCTGCATTTTCAAAATGTGTCATCACCAGCCACTCCCCATCTGCGCTGAAAGCAGCTTTGCGGGTGTTGTTGCCTTCCAGGCGGCTGACCAGTTTTCCGTCGGCGGTATACATCCACGCGCCGCCGGTGCCAAAGGTGGTGAAGCGTTTGCCATCCGGGCTAAAAAGCGCCCCATAGAACTGGCGGAGGATATCGCCTTCCCAATAGTATTCGACAAACACATCTTCGGCTTCTGCGGCCAGGGTTTGGAGCAGTTGGCCGGTTTTGGCATCGTACAGGGATGCCTGCCAGGGCGTGTACCCGATTGCCAGGTCGCCTGCCGGGCTGGCAGCCAGCACTTTGTCGGCGGGCAGGTAGGTGGATTGCACCAGTTCCCCAGCGGGGTTGAAGGTCCAGATGGCGTTTGGCATCCAGGCTGAGAAGTTGCCGTCGAGCCGGGAGACCAGGCCATTGATCGGGCCGCTGAAATGATGATCGGCGAGAAGCAGTTTTTGGCTTGCGACGTTCCACAGGCTCATGCGGCCATCGGCATCGAGCACCAGCAGGGAAGCGCCATCGGGGCTGAATTGCAGTTTAACGGGAACACCTGTCAGGGTGGTCAGGGTTCCGGTTTGTTGGCCGGTTTTGCGATTGTAGAGCAGGATTTTCCTTTCGCTGGAGCCAACTGCCAGCAGGGATGTATCCGCATTGGCCGCGATGGCGGTGACGGTGTGCCGGAAAAGGGTCAAGTTATAGTTTTCTTCGCCCTGGTAAAGCTCGATTTTGAAAGGCGACAGGCTGGGGGCCATGCTCCAGACCCAGGCGCTGCCCCCGGCAGCCCCGAGCAGGTAGTTGCCGTCTGGACTGAAAGACATTTCGGTGATCTCGCCTTTCGAACCGCCGAGGCCGTTGATGATAAGGCCGGTTTGCGCATCCCAGACGCGGATGGAGCGGTCGGACTGGATGGCGGCCACAAACTGGCTGTTGGGGCTGAAAACCGGCGAGGAAAGGCGGTAGGAACTGCTCAGGTTGGC
>CAIJPN010000108.1 GCA_903822545.1 uncultured Anaerolineae bacterium
GAGAAGGTGGCGATGACCCGGCAGTCGAAAAAGGCGATGCCATTTTTGATCAGTGGCGTGTTGCTGATGATTTTGAAGGTTTCCACTCCGGCCAGGCGATCTTGTTCGTCGGGTACGCGCCCGGCGAACAGGTTGGAGATATCTTCCTGCCCGGCGGATAGCAGGCTGACGCCAAAATGGCGTGAGTGTTTGACCAGGTCATGGGTGCGTGCGTTTTGGGCCAGTGAGATGAGCACCTGTGGCGGGTTTAACGAAACGGATGTGAAGGAACTGACAGTCATGCCATGTGTGACGCCTTTGTATGAGGCTGTCACAACAGATACCCCGGTGGCCCACTGGCGCATGGCACTGCGCAATGCTTCCGGGTCAACGGGTTCGGCTGGGATGGGAAGTGGATTCAGTTCATCCATGCTGGCTCCTTGGTGGGATTTGTTTTCATCATACTTCTGTTGGGGGGCGTGCGTCAAGAATTAATCTATGCGGTGATGAACCAGCCCCCGCGGTTGCGAGGGCTGTTGAATTATTCATTTTGGATTTGGTTGAGCAATTGGCGATATTCATCGGCATTGGGCGGGTTCATGGCAATGATCTGGCTGATGATTTCTGCTACGCCTGCGCGGTTGCCAGCCTGCATGAGGATATCCCCGGCGCTGTCGAGTTGGGTGACAGCCTCGTGGATGCGCCCGGCTTTGTAGTATTGTTCGGCCAGGGCGCGGCGCAGGATGATTTGTTCGCCGTGTTCTTCCACCATCTTTTCGAGGAAGGCGATGGCTTCGGCTCCCTGGCGGTTGGAGTCCAGGTAGGTGATGAAGGTATCGACTTCAGATTGTGCCTGTTGTAATTGCCCCAGGCGCAGGTTGAGTTCGATCAGGTTCTGCCGGATGGTGGCATCGCCTGGTTTTTGGGTGCGGATCTGCTCGTAGACGCGCATGGCCTGTTTCCAGTCCAGGCGCTGCATGTCGATGTCGGCCATGGAGCGCAGGATGCGTTCGCTCCAGCCGCCGGCAGCGTTGGGTTGTTGAGCCAGCCGCAGGGCGGTGGTGTAGGTTTTGCGGGCCATATCCAGCTCGGCCAGCCGGTAGTAGATGTCTGCCAGGTCGATATATTCCGAGATGGCTTCATCCAATTGCCCGCGCGCGGTGAGTTGTTCGATCAGGCGGGTGCGCGAGGCCAGATCCATCGGTGAAAGTTGGATGATGCGTTTGAGCAGTTTGGTGGCCTGGGCTCCTTCGCCGCGCACACTGTAAGATTGGGCGATGACGGTGAATTTTGTGATGGCATCGGGGGTGCGGCCATCACGAATGAGCAGTTCGGCCATCAGGGTGTGCAGCGGCAGGTAGGTGGGGGCGTAGCTCAGGGCAAAGTAGGCTTCATCCATGGCGGAGCGCAGGTGGTTGGCGCGCGCAAGCTGGTTGATGTAGTTCATGCCTTCGAGTACCTGGCTGGATTGGGCCTGGATGAGTATCTCTGCCAGTGGGAGGGCTTCGCCGCCCTCGCTTTTGGGCATTTCGCTGCGGCTTTTGAGCAGGTGCTGCCGCCAGTTGGTGCGCATCAACATGCCGTTGATGTTGATGCACAATTTGCTCAGTGCCGAGATGTCGGTTTCACGTTCTACTGATTCGACCAGGGGTTCGTATAGCTGGCTAAGAGTGTCGGCTTGTTCAGCATTGACAACTGAGATGTCGGCCAGTTTCAGGGCTTCGATGTATTCACGTCCGGCCTGGGGCATCCGCCCCAATTTGAGCAGGATTTGGCCGCAGGCCAGGCGCGCGCCGAGGGCGTAATCGGTGTGTTTGTTGCATTGTTGCAGGTGGCGCAGGGCCACTTCCTGTTTGTTTTCGTTTTGAGAGCGCAGCATGCCCAGGTTGAAGAAGGCTGCCGGGTGGCTGAATCCGCTTTCGACGGCCAGTTCCAGTTCGTCAGCGGCCAGGGTCTCGTTATTTTTGGTCTGAGCATCGATGGATGTGCTCAGGTGCAGCAGGATTTTGGTTTGTTCGCTTTGCTGGGGCAGGCTGGTGGTGCCGCGCATGATGGATTGCAGCCCGCGCCGGTTTTGGGCTTCCGAGCTGTCATCGGTCAGGTCGAAAAGTACATCTGCCAGGATGCTCAGGGCTTTTTGCCGGGCCTCAGCGATTGGGTCTGGGCTTTCTTTGATCTGCAAGCTGCTGCCGGGGTTTTCCAGTTGTTTCACCTGGGCCATGCGCAGCGGGCCGGTGCCGCCTTTGGGGCGGGTCGGCTTGGGTAGCAGCTTCCCGGCTTTGAGCATGGTCATGGCCTGCACCTGTTCCGGGTTATTGGGCATAATCTGCGCGGCGTGGGTGAGCATTTCCATCGCCTTTTGCGGGTTGCCGCCATTTTGCAGGATGCTCGCCAGCGCTACATATTCATGCACCGCCTGGTGTATCTGACCGATTTTTTCGTGGATCATGGCCAGCCGCGAGCGGGCCTGGATGTGTTCGGGGTTGAGTTGAACGACCCTTAGCCAGTTTTCCACCGATTTTTCGACTTCGCGGGCGCGCAGGTACAGTTCCCCGGCCTGGATGGAGGCCTGGATGGCCCCGTTCAGGTTGCCCTGGCGTTCGTAGATCAGGGCTACTTTTTCAAATGGAACCGGGTCCGTGGGCGAACTCTGGGCGGCGCGGATATAAGTCCTGAGGGCTTCATCATATTTCTGGAGCTGGAACAATGCCAGCCCCAGGCTGCCCAGCGCCTTGGAGTTATCGGGGAATTCAGCCAGGGCTTTCTGGTACGATTGGGCGGCACGATCCCAGGCCTGGTCCCAGGCGGCTGAGTGACCTTCGTTCATTGCTTTCTGGTAGATATCTTCACGTCCTGCCATAGTTTTGACCCGTTCGCCTGAAAATATGATGCTCTGCCCTGAGCAAAGCCGCACTTTCTTTGTGTGACGCAGCCGCAGGCTGTCTTACAAAAACCTTCGGCCTGGTTCCCTGCTGGTATTCGTCGCTCCGCTCAGGGCGGGGACGTATATATCACTTGAAATCTATCGTACTTTCATCTCACCCCAGCATTGCCCGGATCGCGCTTCGGTGGAAAGTGGAATGCTCAGTGGGTAAGCATTTTCCATCGTTTTTTGGACGATTTCCGCTGTTTGCTGCAATTCGGACTGCGGGCATTCTATCACAATCTCATCATGAACTTGCAGGAGCATCTGACCCTTTAACCCGGCTTTTAACATTGCGTCAGGAATTTGTAACATTGCCAGCTTCATGATGTCTGCTGCTGTGCCCTGGATGGGCGCATTGATGGCTTCGCGCTCCTCGCGGTTGCGCATTTGCTGGTTGAGCTGCCCACGCAGCGCCGGGAAATAGCGTTTGCGGCCCAGCAGCGTCTCCACGTAACCCTGTTCAGCGGCCAGCTTGCGCGTATTATCGAGATAACGCTTGACGCCAGGGAAACGCTCGAAATATGTCTTAACAAAGCGCTCCGATTCTCCAAAGGTCAACTCGGTGGTGCGCATCAGCCCGTGCGCCGACATGCCATAGATCAGGCCGAAGTTGATGGCTTTGGCGTGGCGGCGCATATCCTTGGTCACTTCGGCCAGTGGTATGCCATAAATCGCGGCGGCAGTGGTGGCGTGGATATCCTGTCCCTGGCGGAACGCATCCAGCATAGTCTCATCCCTGGCTACGTGTGCCACAATGCGCAACTCCACCTGCGAGTAATCGATCGAGAGCAGGGCGTTGCCATCTTCAGCGATGAACCCGTTGCGGACACGGCGTCCGATCTCGGTGCGAGTGGGGATATTTTGCAGGTTGGGATTATTGGAGGAAAGTCGCCCGGTCACAGCCGCGACCTGACTGTAGGAGGTATGC
>CAIJPN010000109.1 GCA_903822545.1 uncultured Anaerolineae bacterium
CGTATCTGATGCGCGCGGGTAGCTGATCCGATAGACATCGTTTTGGGCATCTTCGACGGCCAGTTTGGCATCTGCAATGGCTTGTTCGGCTTCAGCCTGGCTGGTGGTGGAGTTGAGCAGGTCATCCAGGTCACGTTTGGCGGTGACCAGGTCTGCCTGGGCCAGGATGATGCTCTGGGACAAGGAGGCCTGCACGAGCGTCGCCAGGGGATCGTCAGCTTTGACTTTGTCGCCGATGGTCACGTTCACTTTCTCCACTTTGCCACTGGTTTGCCAGGTCAGCATGGCCGACTGGCTGGCGCGGACAGTGCCGGTTGCATCAATGGTCACGTTCATATCGCCGGGCTGGAGTTTGGTTGTCTGATAGTTTTGGGTGGTAGCTGTCTGGGATGCGCCGCGGTTCATGTACAGGTATCCCCCCGTTCCAACAGCAGCCACTATAAGCACGATTAAGATTAACCAGATCGTTTTGGACAGGTTTTTCATAAAAAAGTCTCCATAAGTTGAGTTTTCTTTTGCAAAGATAACAGCCGGATGTGGAGAAATTATGAAGATTTGGCGCGAGTGTATGGAGATTAAATTAACTCAAGTTGCTATCTTTGGCGCAATCGCCCTCATCCCTGGCCCTTCCCCTGGCGGGGGAAGGGAATTACCCCCCTCTCCCTTTGGGAGAGGGCCGGGGTGAGGGAACTCCTTGCAAAAAGGCAGTTTGACATATCAAGGTAGCAACTTGGGTTAAATTAAATCGTAGCGCGGGATAAAATCCCGCGCCGGGTCTGTGATTAAAACTGTAGCGCGGGATGGTATCCCGCGCTACGATTTTACATGCGGCGGGTGCGGCTCATCTGGTTGAGCAGGTTGATCAGGCCCCGCAATTTTTCGGGCGCCGCGCTGTCTGTGGTTTCGACGGCGCGGCGGCCTTTTTTGTTTTCAATTGCGATGGTGTATGAAAAGCGATCGGCGCCACTCGGCGAAGATACGATTTTTTCGGGCAGATCATCGAAATCGAGGTCGTCAAGCAGCGATTTCAGGTGGTCGGCTTCATCTTCAGGCAGGTCATCAAGGTCAAAAGTGGTCGCCATGCTCATCCCGGCGAAACCACCAGTACGTTCAAAGTGAATTCTCATAGGGGTACCCTTATCCATTGCGTAATAATCCCAGGCCGCGGAAAACGGCCGTCAGGCAGCCGGAGCCGCCATTTGTTACGGGCGGAGTTACCGGTACAGATACGGCGGTGATGCCTACTTCAGCCCAGCCTTTGGCAACTGCTTTCTGCTCCAGGCTGCCTACGCCGAACTTTTGCCCGGCGATCAGGAAAGTCTGGTTGGCAGCATCCTGGAAGTCAGAAGTCCCCTTAAGATTGTCGCGCAGGGCAATGTACCAGACCTGGCCGGCTTTCTCCCAGGCGTTGCCGCCGATTTCGAGCGCCGCGACATAAAAAGCATGGTTGGGAATGCCCGAGTTGATGTGGACGCCGCCGTTATCCTGGGTGGTACTGACATAATCTTTCATGTGGCCTGGCTGGGGGTCTTTGCCGATAACCGGGTCGTCATAGGCAGTGCCTGGGGCTTTCATCGAGCGGATGCCAACCCCTTTTACATTGGATGTGAACAGCCCCTCGCCGATGATCCAGTCGGCTTCGGCGGCGCTTTGCCCGCGCTGGTACTGCTTCACCAGCGACCCGAAAACGTCAGACATCGACTCATTTAATGCGCCGCTCTGGGCAAAATAAGCCAGGTTGGCTTCATATTGGGTGATTCCATGCGTCAGCTCGTGGCCGATAATATCAACAGAGATGGTGAAGCGGTTGAAAAGACGCTGGGCTTCGGGCAAATCTTCATCGCCATCGCCATAAACCATCTGTTTGCCATCCCAAAAAGCGTTGTCGTAGCCTTTCTGATAATGAACCGTTGAATCGATGTGCATCCCGTTGCCATCCAGTGAGTTGCGCCCGAAAAAATTCTTATATAGATCGTAGGTAAAGCCGCAGCCATCGTAAGCTTCGTTTGCCGCCGGGTCAGCCACTGGCGGATCACCTTCTTTGCGCACCAATGTACCGGGGAGGGTGGTGCCCTCGCGCGCATCGTAGATGGTACGTGTCTTTTCAGCAGAAGCGCTCATAGCGGTCAGCATATGCGAAATATCTGTCAGGGCGCGGCGCTGCCCGCGGGCTTGCTCGGAAAGGGAGAGAGTCTGCATGGCGCGGCTGCGCTGGTTGTCAGAGCCTTTAGCGATGATTTCGCCCAGCATATGTGGCGGGAGGATACAAAAAATGGGATTGTGAGACATTTTTTCCTTTCTGAAGGTGTACCAGTAAGAGGATGGGCTTGGCGGTAAAGCAAGTTGCCAAATTGCATCACCAATTCCAGTATACGGCCTGGAGGCCTGCCTTTCAATAGTGAAAATACCGCTATAATTATAGCTATGGAAGAACGAATTCAAAAAATACTGGCCCAGGCGGGCGTCGCTTCGCGTCGCGCAAGCGAAGAATTGATCGTTTCAGGGCGCGTACGCGTCAATGGGGCTGTGGCGGAGTTGGGGCAAAAAGCCGACCCGGCGAAAGATAAGCTTACGGTGGATGGCAGGCTGATTAAGCCACCAGAGCAGAAGATTTATATTGCGCTGCACAAGCCACGCTATGTTTTATCGACTGTGGAACCGGAACAGGGCGATACGCGCCAGACGGTGCGGGATTTGATTCCGGTTTCTGAGCGGTTGTACCCGGTGGGACGGCTGGATTTCGACAGCGAGGGGCTGATCCTGATGACGAATGACGGCGACCTGGCCCAAAAGTTGACTCACCCATCCAACGGGCACACAAAAATCTACCGGGTGCTGGTGGCGCGCCAGCCCGACCAGGATCAACTCGCCACCTGGCGGCGCGGTGTGGTGTTGGAAGACGGCTATAAGACCCAGCCCGCCGAGGTGCGTGTGGAGCGTTTGTTTGGCAAAGGTGCCTGGCTGCGCATTGAGATGCGCGAGGGCCGCAAACGCCAGATCCGCGAGACCGGGTCATTGCTGGGCGTGCCAGTGGTGCGGATTTTACGCATCAGCATCGGGTCGCTGCACCTGGGAACGCTGAAGGTGGGCGAGTGGCGTTATCTCACCCAGGAGGAGATCGCTGCCCTGAAATTGGATGAGGCGAAAAAGCCGTTGGCAAAGCCCAGGCGCGAATTCCGCCCGAAAACGGTGGCGCCGGTGAAGAGGGGGCCAACTGCTCCCCCAAAACCGGGTGAAAAGCCCCGGCGCGAGAATCGGCCAGTTAACGAGGAAAAGCACCGGGCCAAGAAATCCAGATAAGGCCCTTTGAATCAAAAAAACAGCCCTTTTTGCAAAGGGCTGTTTTTTTTGTGCGCAAGCGTTTTTTAGGCGCGCATGTCGATGATTTCTTTGACAACCGGATCGATTGCTTTTTTGACGCCATCTTTGTCCATGTTGCGGACTTTGAAGGTGACGATACGGTTGGTGGGATTTTCGCCGCTGAACATGCCAAAGGCCATGAAGTCACCCCCGGCCTCGGCGATGACTTTGGTGAGTTTGGCCAGCATGCCGGGTTTTTCGTCGATGAGCACGGTAACACGCACACCCAGTTCGCGCGCGCCAAGCATTTCGATAAAGAGTTTGAACAGGTCGGTTTCAGTGATGATGCCGATAACGTTGCCATCGCGCATAACGGGCAGGCCGCCGATTTTGTTGTCGGCCATGATGCGCGCAGCCTGTTCGATGGGGGTGTCTTCATCGACGGTCATGACATTTTTGGTCATGACTTCGCTGACGGTGATTTTGCTGAGCATGTAGTTCATTTCCCAGATGCTCAGGGTGGTGACTGGCGAGGGGGATGCATTGAGCAGGTCTTTGTCGGAAACAATGCCGACAAGTTTACCGTCTTTGACAACCGGGGCGCGACGAATACGCTCCTTTTTCATCAGGTTGATGGCATCATTAATGGGCATGTCTTGTGAGACA
>CAIJPN010000110.1 GCA_903822545.1 uncultured Anaerolineae bacterium
ATGGCACCATCCGCCTGTTGCCCAAACTGGCCGTAGATCGCGCCCTGGCCGAAAAGTACCAGTTGGAGGATATCGAATGGGCTTTGAAGCAGAAAGATAAAAAAGAGTGACCCGCATCGTGGTTTGCGATACCGGGCCGCTGCTGCACCTGGGTGAAGCCAATGCACTGCACCTGCTCCAATTGGCCGGTGAAATCCTGATCCCCGAGGTGGTAGCCAGGGAATTCCAGGAAAATGCCGCCGGTCAAATCTTACCGGATTGGGTGCAGATTTTGGAGTTGGAAGAAGTGCATGAGAGAAAAGCAATTGAGTGGAATCGCTATATCGACCAGGGTGAGGCGGCTGCTCTTGCATTAAGTGTTCAAGTTCATGCAGACTGGTTACTAACAGACGATACCAAAGCCAGACAGTTTGCCGGACAAATCCTGGAGTTGGAAGTACATGGCTCTATTGGTTTTTTGCTCTGGGCAGTTGCGGCGGGGCACATCGCCGATCAAAAAATGGCTCTGGAATTACTGGGATCGCTGGCAAATTCATCCCTGTGGGTTTCAGAAAGAGTTCTACAGAATGCGCGCACGGCGATAGAAAAGTTATTCTCAGCCTGATGTTTTTATCGGCAATCGATCTGTCCCGCGCCAGGGAATTTCACCCTGGCGCGGGATTTTGTTTTGGGAATGGCTTATTTCTTCTTCACGCCTCCAATCCTGCGGATGATGGCAATGATGATCTCCAGCAAGCGAATTTCCTTGGTGGTTGTTTTGGGGGACATTGAGAACTCCTGGTAACGGAGTTCCAAACCGGTTTGAAACTTTGATTTTGTGCTTCATAAGGCGTGGCGACCGGGTGGGATTTGGCCGTCAGCCTGAACTGGCCTGGTTCTTTGAGCACATTGCTGCTCATAATGAAGGCTATGTCTTTACACACCCCCCCCGAATCTTTACGCATTTTCGGGTGCCTTCCGGAATCAAAAACGCGCCGGGCAGGCGCGTTGTCGGACAGGCGCGTTTGGCTGTTTCAATTTTTGATTTCAGTTCGTATTTTTTGGATTTCTGCCAGTGCCTTGCTAAACACTTCGCCATCTTCATCTGCCAGCAGGGTTTCGAGATCATCCAGCAGCGGGGAGAGCTCGTCGAAACGGCCCTGGGATTTCAGGCAGGCGGCCAGCTCGAGGCCGTAGGCCACCCTGATTATGACGGGAGCACGCTCTTCACTATAAGCCTGCTGGTAGAGAGCAGTGGCCTGTTCCCATTGCCCCAGCCAGGTATGACAATCAGCTTGTAGCACCTGGAAGTAACCCCGCTCCAGTTCACTTGGCGGCTGGGCTGCTTGCAAGATGGCCAGCGCACCGGCGTGATCACCCTGGTCGATCAGGATTTCAGCCAGGTGGCGCGCATACGGTTTGCTGTTGGAGCACTCACTCGCCTGGCGGGTCTTGGGATCTTGCAGCAGCGCCAGGGCTTGATCCAATTGGCCGCGAGAGCGCAGCACTTGCACCTGGTTGGTGATGATGGACACCTTTGTTTCCCAGTAAATGTCTTCCAGCCCGGGTTCTGGCTGGAATGTTTCCATCAGCGCCCAGGCTTCATCCCACTCTGGGGCAAAAAAGCCATCCACCAAACCGGCCTGGCACGTGAGCAGGAGCACCCGCAGCAGGCTTTCGCCCTGGGGAATGGCCTGTTCCAACTCGTTCAGCAGCGCAAGGGCCTGTTCCGTGTTGGGGTTTTCAACAAACAACAACTCAATCGCCGCCCCTAACACACTGGCAAGCCGATCCCACTTTTCTTTCTTTAGCAACGCGAACAGAAATCGCCGAATATCCTGGCGATGGATGCGGACGGATGCCAGGTGTTCGCCGTTTTCTAGGGACCAGTGTGCGGTAACGATCCAATCGAACATGGTCGCATCGTAACTGGGTGTCTCGACAGCCAGTTCCCTGGCGAATTCGTGAACCAGTGGGTGAAGTTGGATGAAACGTTCATCCCGGATGGTGAGGGGTTCGACCAGGTTGTAGCGCAGCAGGATGGCGGCCAGCTGATCGCCATTTTCCGCCCTGGCAGTATCGTCCAGCAGGGATGTGAGAATGGTGCGGGTCTGGAAAAGGCCGGTGAACTGGAAATAGGCGGCAGCGTCGGGGTGCCTGGCAGATAGAAACTGGTAGCTGAGATCAATGCACTGGCGCAGGTTGAACTGGCG
>CAIJPN010000111.1 GCA_903822545.1 uncultured Anaerolineae bacterium
CGTGCCGGGGGCTAGCCCCCGGCACGCACCACCGGCAGCATCCTACCCATCCCAATGCGCATTTCTAATTGTCGCCATGTCCATTTCTAATTGTCGTTGACAGGGAAACGTATAAAAAACGGATTTACGATTGGATTAATAGTCATTAGGAGAAGGAAAAGATGAAAAAGCATCAAGTATTTTTTGTAATTTGCACCTTGTTTGTGTTTTTAGTTTCTTGTCAAGAAAGTTCTCAAAAAAGTGCCTATTCAGACGAGTGTATCCCACCATCTGAAACTTTTGTGTATTCAGCTTCGCCAAATTTAGAAAAAATACCTGGCAACCCAGAGATGCAGATTCCGCCAAATTGGCAAGTCGAAATGGATGTGCCAAATAACTATAAACTGTTATTGTCACGAGCAACTGGCAATAATGTAGAGTTGTGGTTCGATCAAATTATATATAGTGTTTACAATTCCAAAACTCCCTGGACAAGCTATACAAAAATTTTTCATATCTATGATCTACGTACAAAAAAAATAGAAACTATCTCTGCAGATGTAGAGAGAAGTGGCGTCTTTGCTCAATATTTATTTATGGCTCCTGATGGCTCTATCTGGGCGCAAAATGATATTGCGATAATTAATTCCATTCCTGGCGGAGAAAACTACCCTATTCTTAGCAAGTTCAATGAAGCATCAAGACAATTTGAATTTGTTAGTGAAGCCAAGGTCATACCTTCTTTTCCATCTATCAACAAAAAAGACAACCCGAGTTATTGGGTTTCCATGGTAGTGGATACGAGCGGGTTATTGTGGTTTTTAGTTCCTGAAGATGCAGTATACAGCTATGACCCAGCGAAAAAAGAAGTTAAAAAACATATTGAAATCCATGAATTAGCGGTTCGTTATCCTGTGCCATCTCCTGATGGAAGCATTTATTTTTTAGATCAGAAAATTTTATTAAGCAAAGATGTAGTGACCTCATCAAGTGATATAAAGATTTATAAATTTAGCCCTAAGGCCGAATCTCTTGAAATGATTCCCGTGCGATTAGACCCATGGCCGCCCTTTTCAACTATATTGGCAGACCATAAGGGGCGCTTATGGATTGATGGACTGGCTTATCGTGAACCAGATGGCAGGTTATATCAACTAGAACGTTCCCCAATTTTCCTTGTTTACTACTTTGAAAGTGGTATGGACTATCGTTGGGTAGCGCCAGACATTCTTATGGAAAGCTCTGATGGACGACTTTGGTTTCGCTCAAGAAATGGCCTTGCTTGGTTGGATCTCGATGAGCAAAAATGGTGTTGGCTGAGTACATCGCTATCTAAAATAGTAGAAGATCAACAGAATAATTTATGGATGATAGCTTACGGAAAACTATACAAAACTCAAATCACTCCTAAAAATTGATGTAACGAATTTATTTTGACGCTCCTAAAAAGTGTGACCACGCAGTACATGCTCGACAATGGCAGAGTCCTAACTGCTACTGCGGATGAATTAACAACAACTTATCTCTATGGTCTTGGCCCGATAGCAGAGAAAACCACCAGTTGGGCTTATGGGCTTGCTGATGGCGCAAATACCCAGCGCCAACTGACCAATTCTACAGGAACAATCACACTTTCAGCATCCTACACCCCCTGGGGCGATACCCTGACCACCAGCGGCAGCGGGAATTTCAGTTTTGGTTACTTCGGTGGCGTTATGGATGCTGCCACCGGGCTAATTTACGTTGGCAACGGGCAGTATTATGACCCGCAGACCGGGAGATTCCTGACAAGGGATGCCAAACCCAACCAGACCAATCCCTACACCCCCTGGGGTGACCCGGCAGGAGCGATGATCGCTCCGCTGGCGCTGCTGGCAATGGTATACAGCGGCAAAAAGAAGCGCGGAAAGTGGGATAACCTGGTGATATTGTTAGTGTTGGGCATGGCGGTGGGCATGAGTCTGGCGGCGTGTGGCGATGGAACGGTTACGACAACGGCATCATTCCCAGGAGCCACGGCTACTATTACTTTCACGCCCGCTCCGAATAGGACAGTGGCGGTCTCGGCTACTGTTACACCGAAACTTCCTGATGCTGATAAACCAACTGCGTCACCTGTTCCTTGTCAAATTGCAGCGACTTTAACTCCAATGCCAACCGAGACGCCAACGCCTGGAACAATTGACGAACAACTGAAATCATATGGTGTGGTATTGACAGGGGATTGGTCTCCACAATACAAATCTTATATATTGTCGGCTGTGAAAACAGTTGATCAGAGGCTTTCGAATGAAATGGATTTACCCCCTACGAGCGCATTTGTTGCTGTGTATGGAGATGGATTTGAATTTCACTTTGGCTGTAGTTATTGTGATGGCCTTGCTTATACATATTCAGATCATATAGACTGGAGTGGCTTCTTTGCCAATTGGTATTCTGCTGAACATCCAGATACAAACGTTCATCTTGTGATCCACGAATTAGGTCACGCTTTTGATCAGAAGGTTTGTGCAGTGTTAGGCGGATCGTGTGATGATATCACTAAGGGGCCATTGCGGACAAAACTTGCTAAAGATATAGAAACATTTCCATACTTGAAAAGAACTTCTTATGGGGATGCAGGAGAATCTCCTCCCTTTAGTGGATTTGCAGGTGGTAAGAATGATTGGCAATTTTCTTTAGAAGGTCAGGTTAGTTTTGTAGGAGAAATCTGGGCAGACATGTACCTCGGTTGGATATATGGTACTCTTGCTACAGACAGAAAGAATTATATGAATACCGAAATGCAAAGTTACTTGGGCCTGTTTAAATAACAGAGAGTGAGGTTTATGATATGAAAGCCATAAAATCTAATTGCCTAATTGTGATGTTGGTTTTCCTGATTACAAGCTGTAATTCACTTCCTGCTATTAAATATTCGGAGCCCACTACTGTAAAAACGCTTGAAATTAGTACGCCCATTCCAACGCCACCTACCATTGTCTTATCTCCAACAACATCGCATCTCTTGTCTTCAACTCAGAAGGCAGATTTGATTAGAGATTTATATTTGAATAATGGTGGGTGTGAATTACCATGTTGGTGGGGAATAATGCCCGGAAGAGAAACTTTGCAAAACGTTTACGAACGATTTTCATCGTTCGGCACTTTCACGAATAACACGATTGATGGTGAGTCTCTTCAACTTATTTCCTTCACCACAACACCTCCAAAAGATATTGATTTATATTCTCAGGGTCAATGGTCGTTCAATATGAGAATTCAAAATGGTGTTATAGAAAGTCTGACTACAACAACCGTTAACAATAGTTCATTTGCTATTCCTGCATTAGATTTACTTCTCAAGAATTTCGGAAAACCAGATGAAATATGGATGATGATAGTTCCTAATATGGTTGGTGCTCCCTATTACAAGATAATCTTGTTTTACCCTAAGAAAGGAATTCTTGTTGGCTGGAATGGTACTACTCACGTGATATCTGAGACAGATAGCAACATAACTGTTTTGATTTGCCCACAGAATATGATTAAAGAAATTGATATGGTAGAGTACCGACCACCATATTTTCACTTCTGGTCACCGAATGAAAACAAAACATTTGCTGAAATAAATGCTCAGCATTTACATAAAGAGCTATACCATTTGTTGTCTGACAAAAATTCTGACATTAATACAGATAGTTTTTATGAAACCTATACGGACTCCAATACCTCGATGTGTTTTCAATTTTCAATGCCATAGCATTGGCGAATAAAAAGTGAAATGACTGAGCGGGTTACTTCATCTTACACTGATGACTGGCAGCCGCAAGCCGAGATGGCTTATGACGGCCTCGGCTGGACTTGGGCCAGGCCTCCCGTCACCCCAGCCACCTAGACGGCGTGACGACGGAGCGCATTGGCAACCGTGAGCGCCAAGCCAACCGGTACGCGAAATGGCCCCTTCCGCACCTGGTAAAAACTTGATATAAAATAGAAGACCGCGCCGCATAGGCCAAATGTGTGGCGCGGAGAGCATGGAAACGAGAAAACGGCTTCGCCTGCCGGGCGGAGCCGTTTTTGTTTGGCAGGAGCAGTGCCACGAGCATGCCAGTCCTGCAAAAAACTGGAACCTGTAGAAAAGAATAGCCACATGGTTTTTATGATTTGGTGGTGTGGCGTACAGGCCAAAATTTACTCGGTCATTATTACTGCGAAAATGGTGCTGATTTATGTGTTTAGAGCCAAAAGTGAGCAGGAATCAGCACTGTATCTGTAAAAATTGTAACTATTGGAGAATAGCTACATGGTTGAAACATTGTTTATGAACACATGGTTCCTAAAAGCACTCACCACATGGCTACTCTTTTGGCGCGAACCATGTTGATGATTTTGGGGGTTAATGCTAACACGGTTGAGGGCCATGTGGCGAGAGCCGTGGAGGTTCAAGTCCTCTCCAGCGCACAAAAACCTTACATGGTTAGGCTTAAAAACTAACCATGTAAGGCAAAACGAAAAATTACTGTTTTATGCCCCACATAGTTTGGGATGGGCGTTTGCCTGTTCCGCTTTTTGATGGACGCCCGTTTTGAAAACGGGCGTTTTTTGATTATAAGGGGTACATTTTGTGTATCGTCAAACTATTGTCTAAAGCGGTCGAGGAAGGATGCCAATAATGTACGTTATTTGACATAGGTAAATGGAACCTGTACACTAATAGAGTACGTTAATTAATGTTGGGTAAATCAACTTTCTCCACAACGTAAAACCTGGATGTGTGCTATGAATAGTTCTGCTTTATCCGGTTTTCTTTGCAAGAAGAGATTTTTCCTGGTTCTGATCCTGCTCATCCTTACTGGCTGTGCGGGGCAACAGCAGCCGGGGAGTCTCCCGGTTCTGATTGGGACACCAGTTAGTGAAGCAGCGCTCGAGACACGAGATAGGCTGGAAAATGCCGCGCATGTGCCCCAGGATCGTTTTGGAGATGCAGCCAGGATCAAGGATATCGCCACCGGGCAACTGCAAATCCCGGTATTTCCCACCCCAAAGGTTGGCGACCACCTGTCGTTTTATGTCAATTTCGATTTCATAAAAGATTTCCGCGCCGTTCCCGCCACGCTGCGTTACATCAGCCAAAATGGGGCCTGGTGGGTAGCTGATGGCGCTACTGTCACAGACGAGGAGATCCGCGCCGCGGCAGATACCTTTGAGAATAGCGCGCTTAAAATCAACCGGCTGATCTATGGCGATGAGCCGCAACCAGGCGTGGATGGTTACGACCACATCAATTTCCTTTTTGTGAACATTCCCGAATGGGGGGCATACTACGGATACTTTAGTATCATCAACCAGTTCCCGCAGGCCCTTAAGCCATATTCCAACCAAAAAGAAATGCTGGTGCTCAATACCGGCGGCGCGCCGCTTGGGTCGCCGCAATTTAACAGCCAGCTCGCGCACGAATTCGGGCATCTGATCCACTGGTCTGTGGATCCCAATGAAGATTTGTGGATGAACGAGGCCTTTTCTGAGATGGCGGCTTTTTTTGCCGAAGCGCCTGCCATCGGCTCGGTGATGAATGCCGGGAACCAGCAGGTTTTCGCGAACTATCCATTCATCCAGATCACAGCGCGCCCGGACACAACTGTTCCCGGCTTTGATGAGAATATCGTTTATGCCCATTATGGCGGCGAAAAGTTGTTAATGGTCTACCTGTTGGATCGCTTCGGCCCGCGCTTTATCCGCGACCTGATCGCCAACCCGGAACCGGGCGTGCGTGCGCTTAACCAGGAATTGGGCAAGCTGGATTCGCCCCAGACCTTCAACCAGGTTTACGCTGATTGGATCCTGGCAAACCTGCTCAACCAGTCCAAACATCCGCAGGGGCATTTTGGCTACTCGGAAGTGCAAACACTCATCCCCATGATCGTGAAGCTGACCCTGTTCACCGGGGAAAAACTACCAGGTTTCATGCCGCCTTATTCCACGTTTTACTATGAATTGCACGCCAACGAGAAGATCAATGTCGATTTTAAGGGCGCGGCGTTGGCCCGGCTGACAGCATCCGCACCGTATGAAGGTCAGTTTGCCTGGTATTCCAACCGTGGGGATGAAACCACCTTTTCGCTGGAGCGCAGCTTCGACCTGACGAAAGTCAACTCGGCCACGCTGAACTACCGGGTCTGGTACAAGCTGGAGAAGGATTACGATTACGGCTATGTGCTCGCTTCTGTAGATGACGGCCTGCACTGGGATGTGCTGCCCACCAAATACAGCGTGGTCGAAAACCTGAATGAAGATGCCTATGGCATGGGCTACACCGGAGAATCTCAAGGCTGGCTGAAAGAATCGCTTGATCTTTCGGCGTATGCCGGGCAAAAAGTCACCGTCAGATTTGTGGTAAATACCGACCTGGCAACCAACCTGGATGGGTTGATGCTCGATAACATCGAAATCCCGGAGATTGGGTATTTTGATGGGGCAGAAAATGACCAGGGCAGCTGGCAAGCCCAGGGTTTCATCCGCAGCTCCAGCTTTGTGCCGGTTGATTGGGTGGTGTGGATTGTCAAAGTCAACGTTGACCCCAATAAAACGGACGAAGTCATCCGCATAAAACTGGATGACCTGCAATCGGCCAATTTCGATATCGATGGTTTTGGCAAAACTTTCGATTTTGCGGCGCTGGTCATCTCGCCGATGGCCCCAACCACCACCATGAGCATAGACTATGAATTCTCTCTCACTGGGAAGTAATCATCCCCAGGTTTCGCTGGATTTCCTGACCAACGTGCCCCTGTTCGCGGGGCTTGATCAGTCGATCCGGGGTGAAGCGGCCTGCCTGATGCAGTATCGCGCTTTTGGCAGCGGGATGACGATTTTCCACCAGGATATGCCCGGCACAACGCTGTATCTCATGGCTGAAGGTTTTGTCCGCACTTATTCCATCGGCCAGACCGGGCAGGAATTCACCTACGACATTTACGGGGCTTTTGATATTTTTGGCGAGCTTTCGCTGATGGACAATGGCTATCATTCATCCACCTGCATCACCATGACGCCCATCAAAACCTGGTTGCTCTCGCGGGATAATCTGTTTGCGTTGATGCACAAACACTCGGTGTTGATGCGCCAGATGCTGGGGCTAATTGCCTACCGGGTGCGCAGCGCCACGCGCAAATCAGAAGTGATGGCTTTCCAGGATGTGCAGGGCCGCCTAATCTATGAACTGCTCAACCTGGCGGCACGCATGGGCAAACCCGGCGAGGACGGCACCCAGATCGATGTCCCGCTGACCCAGCACGAGCTGGCAAGCCTGGTCGGCGCGACGCGCGAAAGCGTCAACAAGGTGCTGACGATGTTCCGCACCCAAAACCTGATCAAAATCTCCGGCACAACGGTCACCATTGTTGACCGCACCGGTTTGGAAAGAATCTACCTGGAACGGGGACGCTGATTATGGCTGATACCTGGTTCGACGAACTGACTCGCGCACTGGAACAACCCGCCCTGGAGCAGGATCCATCCATTTGGGCTGAACTCCGAACTCGGTTAGACATCAATGAGTACCAGCCTGCGCCCCAACCAGGCATTATCGTGCGGGAAATCCTGGAAAAAGCTGAGCACTATTTTGTACTAAAGAACCCGCGTGAGAAAACTTACCTGCGGCTCAGCCCCGATGAATATCATCTCTGGCTGTTGATGGATGGACAGCGAGCGGTCAAAGACCTGGTGGTGGAACACTTTGTCCGTTCGGGCGCGTTTTCGCGCAAAATGGTAACGCAGCTTATAAACCAACTCATCATCAACCAATTCCTGCTCGAAAAACCGGTTTACACCTGGGCCAGCCTTAAAAAACAGGTTAACCAGCGCACCTGGGGGCACAAACTGGCCGTTCCAGCCCAGATGCTTTTAACCCAGCAGCTACAAATCGCCGGGATCGATCTATTGATCACCGGCCTGTATAAAACCATCGGATGGATATTTTTCACTCGCCCAGCACAAACCATTATGGCCGTTATCGCCCTGGTGGGATTCGTCCTGTTCAACCTGATCGTCACCAACCCGAGCTATGTCTTTTTCTCAGAGATGCAGCCCTCTGAACTGGCGCTGCTGTGGCTGGCAGCCCTGCTGCCAATCTTGATCCATGAACTGGGGCACGCCCTGACTGTCAAACACTACGGGCGAGAGATCAACACGGGCGGGTTGATGCTCTACTTTGGCCTGCCCGCCGCCTACATCGACACCACCGACATCTGGATGGAAGGCCGCCGCGCGCGCTTAAATGTCACCTGGAACGGCCCCTATACCGGCTTCCTGGTTGGCGGGCTGTGCGCCATTTCAATGTGGCTCTACCCGGCCAACAGCCTCAACCCATTCCTTTTCAAAATGGCGAGCGTGGCTTACCTGACCATCCTGATCAACGTCAACCCATTGCTCAAATACGATGGCTACTACCTCCTGTCTGATACCCTTAACATTTCCTACCTGCGCGAACGCTCCCTGGCTTTCCTGCAAAAAAACCTGCCCGGCAAGTTGGCCCACCGCGAAAAACTGACCCGCGACGAGAAAATCTTCACCATTTTTGGCATTTTTTCCATGGTTTGGACTGCTTATGCCCTTTACCTGGCCGTCGCATTCTGGCAAACCCGCCTGAGCTCCAGCCTGCAAGTGCTTTTAGGCAGCAACTACAACCTTGTCAACAAATCACTGGAATTCCTGTCAGCCGCCGCTTTTGTCTCGCTGCTTGCGCTGATACTGCTCCAACTTTTACGCTTCGTGCTGAGTCTGGTCAGCCGGTTTGTACACACCGGCGGGCTGCAAAAACATGGCCGCCTGGCGCTGATCGGGTTAGCTTTTGCGGCCATCGTCTCATTCGGCGCGGCCTATTCCGTCCAAATCTATCGTGGCTGGCCCGTCATCGCGGTCGTTTCCGGGCTTTCCTTTGTCAGCCTGGCCGCCTTCCTGGTGTTCAACCAGGCCTACGCCACATCCAACCGCTGGGCAGCGCAAATCTTCCTGGCCCTGGCCCTGCTTTCGCTCAGTCTCGTACCGATTTCTGAAGAATTGCTACCGACCGGTTCGGCCCATTCGCGCTACCTGATGCTCGGCGCAACCGCCTTCACATCCCTGGCCGGATTTTTATTCATCTGGCCCGCCATCCGGCAGATTAAGCCACTGCAAATTGTCGTCGGCCTGTTGATTGGGGGGATTCTGATAGCTGCGGGCTTTTTCCTGCACCTGTTTACCTGGACTTTGGCCTTTGTTCCGCTACTTGGGCTGGTAGCCACCCTCAGTTGGTTCAACCTGCGCGGCAGCGGACGTTTCCCGGCCTTAGCCTTGATCTATCTCGGGGTGGCATCCGCCACTATCGCTTTCGCCCTCACCCGCTACATCCCCCGCTATTGGAGCCTGGGAATCCTGATCAGCTGTGCCGGTACCTGGCACATCATCCTGGCGCGCCTGCCAAAACTCTCCAAATACGAACCAGGCATATCGCCCAACCGGCAAGACGCCATCGGCTACTCGGTCATGATCCTGGTGAAACGCATCATTGCCCAGGTTTATTTCGAGAGCGGCAGGGGCGGAATCAACGCCTTTGGTGAACGCTTCACAGCCCACGCCAAAACCCTGGGCATCAACCTGTCCATTAACGGCAACCAGTTCAGCGATGGCGAGCTGGCTCACCGCGCCACCTTCGACCTGACCGAAGTTTATGGCCTGGCCTTCGACCGGCTTTTCGAGCAGATGAAAGCGCGTTACGGCAGCCGTTTTTCGCGCCAGGTCATCAGCCTGGGCGTCGATCTCATCCCCTGGCAATACCGCGAAGTCATCAGCGAACTGGTGCTGGTGCGCCGCCAGTGGGGCATGGAAGTCAGCCAGGAAAAGAAAGACCAACGCGCCCGCCGCATCAAACTGCTCGACCGGGTTCCGCTGTTTGTCAACGCCACCTACGATGATCTGAAACCCATCGCGGCCATGCTCACCCCTCGCCAGTACGCGGCCAATGAGGTGATTATCCGCCAGGGCGACCCTGGCAATGAGTTTTTCATCATCGAAAGCGGCAAATGCCAGGTTTGGCAGCAAGAAGGCGACGCGGATCCACAGCAGGTGCAATCGTTGGGGGTTGGTCAATTCTTTGGCGAAGCCGCCCTTATCACCAACCAGCCGCGCAACGCTACCGTTGTAGCCGATACGCCCTCCGTTTTACTTTCTTTAGGGCGCGATGATTTTGAGACACTGATCCGCCATCACATCGAATTTGCGCAAAAACTCAAGCTCAACCTGCGGCACGGCTGGATCCTGCGCAATATGCCCATCTTCGATGAAATGTCAGCGTTCGACTTGAATGTGGTCATCAGCCAGCTAAAAGCAGAAAAATTCCAGGCAGGCCAGCTTGTCATCCGCCAGGGCGATGAAGGCGACAAGTTTTACATCATCGAAACCGGCGAGCTTTCAGCCTTTCTCGAAACAAATGGAACCTCCGTTGAGTTGGAACGTCTCACTGCGGGGGATTATTTCGGTGAAACGGCGCTCATCTACAACCAGCCGCGCCGGGCCTCCATCCTGGCCCTGACCGATTCTATGCTCTACAGCCTGGATCGGGATGCTTTTGTTGACTTGCTGGAAAATTTCCAGAATATGCGCCAGCTTGTCGAAAAAACCAGCACACGTCGTATCAAAAACACTAATCTAAGCGTTTGAGGAGTAGATTATGAACTGTATCCACTGTGACCGTTCAGCCCATGCCAATTGCCGTTTTTGTGGTCGCGCAGTTTGCAAGGATCACATCAAAACATCCCCGTTCATTTTGAGCATTTACAAGGGTGAAGAAGGCATAAATAAGGCCCTTGTTGTGGCAGATGCTGTTTACTGCGGGATTTGCAATCCGCGCGAACAACCAGTGTCGTTAAAAGAGCTTAAATAGTGTGATGCGTTTCACACCAAACCAGCCTTGAACTCACATCTATCCATCTATACCCTGGTTAGAATAATTCTTAGTCATTCATTTCATAAAGAATTCAAACAGGAGAATCATCATGAGTACTGAAGATACCCGCAAAATTGTTAGCCGCGCAGTCACCGATGAAAGTTTTCGCCGCGAGCTTTTCACCGATCCCGATACAGTTTTATCCCAATACGATCTCTCTGAGTCGGAACGGCAGGCATTGCGCTCCATTCCGGCTGAGACAATCGATGACTTTGCCAACCAGCTTGAAACCCGCATTTCCATGTCCCTGATTATGTTTGGTGTGCAGGCATCCGGCGCAAGTCTTCAGGGCGCTAATCTTCAGGGTGCGCATGTGGCTGGAGCCAGCCTGCAGGGTGCCAGTATTCAAGGCGCTCTCGCCGCTGGGACCCAGGTTGCTGGCGCCCAGGTGGCTGGTGCGAATGTAGCTGGGGCTAGCATCGCAGGCGCCCAGGTTGCCGGGGCAAATGTAGCCGGAGCCAGTGTTGCTGGCGGTCAGGCTTATGGTGCGAACCTTCAGGGAGCTAGCCTGGCTGGCGCAAATGTTTCTGGTGCGCAGGTTGCAGGGGCTAATATCCAGGGTGCGCAGGTTGCCGGAGCCAATATCCAGGGCGCGCAGGTTGCCGGGGTTGGTGCTTATGGGGCAAACGTTCAGGGCGCGCAGGTTGCAGGGGCTAATGTCCAGGGTGCGCAGGTTGCCGGGGCTGGTGCTTATGGGGCCAATGTCCAGGGCGCACAGGTTGCCGGAGCTAACGTTCAGGGTGTGCAGGTTGCCGGAGCCAATGTCCAGGGCGCGCAAGTTGCCGGAGCTAACATCCAGGGCGCCAGCGTTTCTGGCGTTGATGCTTATGGAGCAAACGTTCAGGGCGCGCAAGTTGCCGGAGCCAATGTC